>NZ_CAKZLP010000091.1 GCF_937127095.1 uncultured Amphritea sp. | reverse complement strand
GCTGTTGTAGATAGCGACGATGCGGTTTTTGCTGTTCCTTTTAACGTATAGCATTAGAAATACTCCTTTTATTCAGTTTAGCATAGATTTTTTTAGTGCATCAAGGCGTCAAATCGATATCCATTACATGACCGTCAAAAATGATGATGCTGCTGCTACAACGTCCTTGCCCATCGTAGTAATCAAACCCATAACGACGTTTAAAGCGTATGCGGCCCGATTCATTACGTTGTAAACTGATTTTTTGGAAATGGGTCGTGCCATCGAGAAATTGTAAATTTCGTTTGTGGCACGCGTTCTTGCTAGCAGCGATGGCTAATTCTTTGGCGCGCATTGATGATTCCCAAAACCAAATGAGTAATGCGACGATGATGAGTACGATTAATCCGCTTGTCGTTAACATGCTGCTGGTTTTTCTTTTGCTAATCGAACACTCAGTTCGCCGTTAAAAAAGCGCTTCTGCTGATTGTTCTCGCATAATAGTACTAACTCGCCTTTGTCGGATATGCCGTTCATCACGCCGTTTATATTACCGTTGGCGGTGTAAAGCGTTACCATTTTACCTAGCATGTAATCTAATGGTTGCCAAGCGTCAAGAAAAGGTTGCAACCCTTGTTGTTCAAAAGCGATTAGGGTGTGAATTGTCTCGTTCAGTAGTAAACCCGCTAATTGATTGCGGCGTGGTTGTGATTGGGTGATATGCTGAATATCCACCCAAGGCTGGTCTATACAGTGCGCAAATTTATTTGCGATGTGGGTATTAAGCCCAATGCCGATCACTAGCGCGCAATAACCATGATGTTCGGCGACCATTTCTAAAAGAACTCCTCCTAACTTTCGTCCTTGCCAGAGGATATCGTTGGGCCATTTGACGGCGATGTCGTCTACAATGCCGTAACGCTTTAAAGCATTTACCGCAGCTAATGCGATGGCGAGGCTTAAGCCCACAATTTCCGCTGGATCTTTTTTAAAATGCCACAGTAATGAGTGGTAGATATTAGTTCCAAATGGTGCGAGCCATTGCCGGCCACGGCGGCCTTTACCGTTAGATTGGTATTCTGCAAAACAAGCAATGTTTTGATTGGGTTGTGAGTTTTTTAAATCCAATAAATAATCATTGGTAGAGTGGGTGGTATGAAGAATGATTAAATCATCGAGCCTGTCCTTAGCGGTGTTATCGAGTTGCTGCTCGATCGTATGCTGATTCAGTAATTCAATACTGTACGGGATGCGGTACCCCCTGCCGTGGATGGGTTCTATAGCAATGCCATAATCATGCAATTGTTTGGCAGCTTTACAAATGGCGCTGCGCGATATTCCCAGTGCATTTCCTAGGGTTTCTCCAGAATGAAACTGACCGTCACGGAGTAATTCTAATAATTTATAACAGGTTTGTGTTTTCTTCATGGCAATCGATTATGCCATTAAATAGTTTTATACGCCAGGAGTTGGATTTTGAAGAATGGCAAAGGATATCAAGGCTATTATTTTAGTAAGTCGCTCCCGCTAACGCGATCGATACTTTTGAACGCGGTGTGATAGCAAGATGATCGCAAATCATTCGTCCAATGGCGGCGAGTTTTTTTAGGTTGACGCCGTTGTCAATGCCTAAACCATTTAATAAATAGACCACGTCCTCAGTCGCCACATTGCCGCCGGCTCCAGGTGCATAGGGGCAGCCGCCAAGACCGGCAACGGAACTATCGACGGTGGTAATTCCTTTTTCTAACGCGGCGTAAATATTTACTAGTGCTTGGGCGTAAGTATCGTGAAAATGCACGGCTAATGTGTCAAGCGGGATTTTTTGACTGACAACGTCAATTAATTTTTGGACTTTATGGGGGGTGCCGACACCGATGGTGTCACCCAGTGAAACTTGATAGCAGCCTAGCGTTATTAATTTTTCTGCAATGCGTTGTACATGTTGCGGATTAATTTCACCTTCAAACGGGCAGCCTAGCGTACACGACACATAACCGCGCACAGGAATAGGGTGTTTTTTAGCGCCCGCGATCACAGCGGCAATGCGGTTTAGACTTTCCTCGATAGAACAATTCGTATTTTTTTGTGAGAAAGTTTCTGAGGCGGCGGTAAAAACCGCGATTTCTTGCGCGTCGCAGTTAAGTGCGTCTTTTAAACCTTGTTCGTTAGGCACAAGTGCTGTATAGCGCACGTTAGGGCGGCGTTGAATGCCGGTCATCACGGCGTTGTGATCGGCCATTTGTGGCACCCATTTCGGTGATACGAAGCTGGTTGCTTCAATGATTTTTAACCCGACAGTAGAAAGCTGATTAATAAAATCAATTTTTAACGCGGTCGGAATGTTTTTAGATTCATTTTGTAAACCGTCGCGCGGCCCCACCTCAACAATAGTAACTTCTTTGGGGTGCATTACACTTTCTCTGTCGTTGTGACGGTGTTATTTTTACTAAAAGGTCTTGCTTTATTAGCCCATTGGTTGGTTTGTGCAACCACCTGCTCGATGTCTAGTTGGGTGAATTTGCCTTCTTTCAGCAGTTGTTTGCCCGCAACCCACACGTCACTGACTTGTAAACGGCTTATTGCGTAAACTAAATGTGACATTGGATTATAAACGGGCTGTGTACGGGCAGCGTCAGTACGCATCTCACCGTTAATCAAATGGCCTACAACTGTCATAATAATAATATCTCTTTACTCTGCATTGCTGCGCCGATGGCGCAGCAAAATCAAAAAACCAGCCTTTAAAAGCACCCTTAACTCAGGCGCTCTTAATAAATGCTCTGTTAAAAAAAAAGCGCTGTTAACTCAACTCATTAATCGACTCACCCAACGCGTTAATCAGGCTATCAATCTCTTCAATCTCAACGGTAAACGGCAGACCCAACTGAATGGTATCGCCGCCGTAACGAACATAAAAACCTTTTTCCCAGCACTTCATCGCGATCTGATAAGGACGCAGTGCAGGCTCACCCGGTGCGGCCTCAATGGTCAGACCGGCAGCCAGACCGTAGTTACGGATATCAGAAACATACTTCGTGCCCTTGAGACTGTGAACCATCTCCTGGAACTGAGGTGCTATCGACTTCGAACGTTCAATCAGCTTGTCATTGGCGAGAATATCCAATGACGCCAGACCGGCAGCACAGGCAACCGGATGGGCTGAATAGGTATAACCATGTGGCAGTTCCAGCATGTAGTCAGGGCCGCCCTCAGCCATAAAGGTATCGTAGATCTCTTGTTTAGCGATAACAGCCCCCATCGGAATCACACCGTTGGTCAGCTGTTTAGCAACCGTCATCAGATCCGGGGTGACACCAAACTCCTCTGCACCGGTATTCGATCCGACACGACCAAACGCGGTGATCACTTCATCAAAGATCAGCAGAATATTGTGCTTATCACAGATCTCCCGCAGACGTTTCAGATAACCTACCGGTGGCGGAATTACACCGGTAGACCCGGCCATCGGCTCAACAATTACAGCGGCGATATTCGACGCATCGTGCACCATGATCTGTTGTTCCAGATCGTTTGCCAGATGAGCACCGGTTTCAGGCATCCCCTGAGTAAACAGGTTCTCTTCTAGCATGGTATGGGGCAGATGGATCGCATCGATACCCTGACCGAAGATCGCCCGGTTAGGACTGATACCACCGACACTGATACCACCAAAGTTAACCCCGTGGTAGCCCTTGGCACGGCCCACCAGACGGGTCTTACCACCCTGACCTTTTTTACGCCAGTAAGCCCGGGCGATCTTCAGTGCGGTTTCAACGGATTCAGAACCGGAACCGGTAAAAAACACCCGGTTAAGACCCTGCGGCATCAGCTCGGTAATACGGTGAGCCAGCTCGAATGATTTTGGATGACCAAACTGAAACGCCGGAGAATAATCCAGCTCTTTCACCTGTTTGCTCACCGCTTCGGTGATCTCAGGACGGCTATGACCGGCACCACAGGTCCACAAGCCTGACAAACCATCAAAAATCTTACGACCATCCGCAGTGGTGTAGTAATTACCCTCTGCCGCCACAATCAGGCGAGGATCCTGTTTAAAGCTACGGTTCGCTGTGAAAGGCATCCAGTGAGCATCAAGCTGCTCCTGGGAAAGGCCACAACGTTTCAGATCATCAGTCATCATTTTATTCTCGGGTTATTACTTGTTGACTCTATTATCGCCAACGATTAAGTTTATTAAATTCACAAATATTAATTTAAAGTTAATCATAATATTACGTAACAATGAGCCGTTCAGAAAACCTGTTACCCCGCCAGCTTGGTGATGCCCATATACGCCTGCTGCGTATTTACAAAGCCGTTGTTGAAAGCGGTGGATTTTCTGCCGCCGAGGTGGAGCTGAATATCAGTCGCCCTGCTATCAGTTTAGCCATATCTGAGCTGGAAAGCCTGCTCAATATGCGCCTCTGTAACCGTGGCCGCGCCGGTTTTGCACTGACAGAACAGGGCGAAGAGGTGTATGACGCCACCCTGCAGTTGCTGGGTGGTCTGGAAAACTTTCGCGCCCGGATCAACGCCATCAACACCGAACTAAAAGGCGAACTGAACATCGGCATCACCGACAATATGGTCACTGTTCCCCAGATGCGCATCACCCGCGCTCTGGCAGCACTGAAAGCACGGGGTCCGGAAGTCGTTATCAATATCCGCATGATTCCGCCCAAGGATATAGAGTCCGGCGTACTAGACGGACAGCTACTGGTCGGCGTGGTATCCGAACAACGCAGCCTGCCGGGCCTCAACTACTACCCTCTGTATGACGAACAGTCGGTACTCTATTGCAGCAATGAACACCCACTGTTTGATCACGACAACAGCTCCCTGAGTGATAGCGAACTGTCTCAATATGACGCGGTGCTACCCGCCTACCCTCAATCAGCCGAGATAAAACTGCAACAGGCACTGCTCAAAGCCAGCGCCAGCTCTACCGATCGTGAAGGGATCGCCTTCCTCATTCTCAGCGGCAGCTATATCGGCTTTCTGCCCACCCACTACGCCAAACAGTGGCTCAGAGAGGGACGGCTTAAAGCGATTCAACCGGAAAAACGCAGCTTCACCACCCACTACACCGCCATCACCCGTAAAGGCGCCCGTAACAACCTGATCCGGGATGCGTTTATGGAGGAGCTTGAAAAAAGTAGCTAGACGTGACTTCGTCACTTGCTAGTGGTTAGACGCGGCTGCGCCGCTTGCTAGAAAAAGCGGGTAGGTGCCAGAGACAATTCAGAGACAATTTTTTGCAGGGGGCGCGCTGGTATGCCCTTTGGGTACCTCACGGTGATAAGGCAGAGTTATGAAAGTGGCTAGCTGTTAGACGTGACTGCGTCACTTGCTAGAAAAAGATTAAAAACTTAAGGAACACCTGTGAACCGAATCGCTGTCTTTGTGGATGTGCAGAACATCTATTACACCACCCGTCAGGCCTACGGGCGGCAGTTTAACTACCGCAAACTGTGGCAGAAGATCAGTCAGGAGGGCGAGATCATCATCGCCAATGCCTACGCCATCCATCGGGGTGATGACAGCCAGCTCAAGTTTCAGAACGCCCTGAAACATATCGGCTTTAGTGTAAAACTGAAGCCTTATATTCAGCGCAGTGACGGCTCTGCCAAAGGCGACTGGGATGTCGGCATCGCCATCGATGTGATGGACTCCGCGCCGGAAGTCGATACCATTATTCTGCTATCCGGTGATGGCGACTTTGATCTGCTGCTGGAACGGATAAAACGGAAATATGGGGTAAAAGCCCAGGTCTATGGGGTGCCAGCCCTGACGGCAAACTCACTGATCAGCTCAGCGACTGAGTTTTTTCCAATCGAAGAAGAGATGCTTCTTTGAAGCAGTAGCCAGACGTAACTTCGTCACTTGCTAGTGGTTAGACGCGGCTGCGCCGCTTGCCAGAAACATGAGTCATGTTCCTAGCTGTTTGTACATAACGTAGCTATCAACATAGCCAAGTTGACCGTGTTTATAACCCTTAGGAATCGTACCAATGATAGTAAAGCCCAGCTTTTGCCAAAGCTGGACAGCCACTTCATTGGTAGACACCACACTATTAAACTGCATCGCATCAAAGTTCAGTGAAAACGCTTGCTGTTGCGAGTGTTCACACATTTTGCGGGCGATACCCTTACCTCTTGCTTCAGGGGCAACCATATAACCACAATTACAAATATGCTTACCCGGCCCCATTGCATTTGGCTTAATGTAGTAGGAGCCTAAAACCACATCGTTTTCTACAAACACATAGGTTTCCAAAGGCATTTCGCACCACAGATGATATGCCTCCACCAGCGTCATATCCGGGTCGAATGCGTAGGTTTCCTGCGCTTGAATAACACTCGAAAACACAAGCCAGAAAGATTCAAAGTCTGATTTCGTCATCTTTCTGATCATTCATTTTCCCCGAAACAAAATAGCCAGGTTGCAAATAAAGCATTGTGAATGCCGATTAACCGCGGCGCATCAGAGCTGCGAACGACACAATAGCAGGTCTTTATTTATCGCATTACACCTATCTAACCAGCTTTTTTCTTAGGCGCAGAAAAACTGGCAATGATGGCCGTCACCACCCCGATAATAATTGCGAGCATAGCAAAGCCAGTCATGGCATTACCATGAGCTTTGAACAGCAGAAGATAGAGACCTACGGCAACAAAGAACAAACCACCTAACACATATATTTTAGGGTTTGACGTTCTCCCTGATGATTTAGCACTTTTGACTACTTTGGATTTAGAGTGAACAGACGCTTTTCGTTTATGCGTATTTTTAGGCATTTCCAATTCCTCAGGCTTTTAGCAGCAGGCGAAACAAGACCATCTGATTACCCGTATCGCTGACTATAGATCAAATAACTCTGGTTACTCAAGTATAGTCAGTTAACTCTATTTGCAGCACAGGATCTGCATATACAGGCCTTGCCTTTTGCCGCGGCAGGCACCTTATCTAATAGCGAATCCGGAAAAGTAATGCCAGGCGAGCTACACCAGCAACTTGCATCAGAACCGCAGGAGGCTATATTGCCGCACTCATTAGACTGCCGACATAGAGGACACAAACCCGGATCAATCGTATCTGTCGTTGTATTCACAAGGAACCTCTAGCAACTGAAAGCACTGATACTACTTTAAAGCATACACCTCCAACAAATCCAAAGCGCACCCTGCAAGCTAGGACCTTAACCCCTTACCAGATGCGTTAATGGGATTGGATAAATGTACATGACCCTGTGGAACTTTTGCTCCGTTTAATCGAGTTGTGGTAGCCAGTGATCCACGCATAGGATAAATAGATCTGTCCCCTTTTCTCCCCGCTCTGCCTTATCGCCGCGAGGGCGCGCCTCCTACAAAAGACTCGTCCCTGAAACCTACCCGCTTTTTCTAGCAAGTGACGCAGTCACGTCTAACAACTAGCAAGTCGCGAAGCGACGTTCTAGCAACGGCCCCTATATGACATTTTGATGAAGATTGCTCTGTTCATTGGATTAAATGCTAAATCTTTGTTTTACTTGTCATAACGTATATACATTGACTAGCCATTGGCTGTACGTTATATTGCTAACAGGGTGTCCGGTTTTACTACCCTCTCAGTTTGATTGGAGATGCGCTATGGGTGGACGGCAAAAAGCCAAAAAGAAGGATAGTCAGTTAGTGATTCGAATGAATGCCGAGGATCGCGATGCGTTTGTTCAGTTGTGCGAACAGCTGGATACCAGCGCTGCCCGTGAGATCAGGCATTTTATTCGTGACTTTATGAACGCTAACACTAATCAAGGTGATAAATGATGTCTAAGAAAGTGAAAGAACTGAAAAAAAGCATTAAAACCCGTACTGCAAAAATTGCTAAGCACGAAACCAAGCTGAAAGCACTGAAGAAAAAGCTTAAAAAAGCGGCATAACTCCGTCCCCGGGGCCTCCTGAGGTGCCCGGGACTGCCCCCCCCCCTGACATAAAATCAATCCCTGCTCAACCCCACTTTTCTTTTCTTAGCGAGTGACGCAGTCACGTCTTACAACTAGCCACTATCCCAGCTCTGCTATATCGCCGCGAGGTACCCAGAGGGCATACCAGCGCGCCTCCTACAAAAAGCTTAACCCGTGCACCGATCCCGCTTTTTCTAGCAAGTGGCGCAGTCACGTCTAACATCTAGCGACTGCTGTTATCATTCAGATAACCCCGAGGGGATATCCCCCCCGGAGAAGACGGGTTTAACGGTTGGTTTTAAAATCGATCCATAGCCGGCTAGTAACCCGGTCTATTTTCTTCGGCATCACCTTCAGCGAGAATAGTTTTGCTTTAACATCATCGCTTGGGTAGATGGTTGGGTCATTGGTAATTTCGGCATCGATTAAGCTGGTGGAAGCCTCATTACCGTTGGCGTAGGCAACGTAGTTTGAAACCCCGGCGATAACATCGGCACGCAACAGGTAATCGAGCAGTTGATGGGCCATTTCGGGATTTTTGGCATCTGACGGGATTGCCAGCATATCAAACCAGACTGCAGTGCCCTCTTTAGGAATGGTATAGGCAACCTTAACACCGTTACCGGCTTCTTCTGCCCGGGTTGCTCCCTGCAGAATATCGCCAGACCAGCCCACGGCAACACAGATATCGCCATTAGCGAGGTCATTAATATACTTTGATGAATGGAAGTAGGTAATGCTTGGACGGATGGACGATAGCAGTTTGCCAAGCTCAGAATCCCGGCTGTAATCCCCCTTGTCGGTACTGTTCGGGTTTTTACCCAGGTAGTTCAGCGCGATCGGCAGAATCTCGGCCGGTGCATCCAGAAGGGCCACACCACAAGAAGCCAGTTTCTCCAGGTTTTCCGGTTTGAAAATAAGATCCCAGCTATTCACCGGCGCATCTTCACCCAGGGCTTTCTTAACCTGCTCGACGTTATAGCCAATACCAGTCGTGCCCCACAGATAGGGTATGCCATAGAGGTTACCCGGATCGACCTCTGACAGCACCTTCATCAGATCAGGGTCGAGGTTTTTGTAATGCGGCAGTTTTTCGCGATCTAATTGGAGGAACACATCCGCCATAATCTGACGCCCCAGGAATTGAGAGCCTGGCACGACAAGGTCAAAACCTGACCCACCCGCCATCAGCTTCGCTTCGAGCACTTCGTTACTGTCAAACACATCATAAGTGACCGATAAACCGGTCTCTTTTTCAAAATTCGTCAACGTATCGGGGGCAATATAATCAGACCAGTTATAAAATTTGATCGAATCATTTGCCATAGCCGTGGTGGATACTGACACAGCGAGTGCAGCAGCGAGGCCTAACTTCTTCGGATTCATAGTATTGCTCCATTTAAGCTGCTTCCGATGGCGCAATTTCAGCAGTCGCATCGTGCAAGCATTAACTCATTAATACCGTAAAACGGCGCTTATCAGACCCATATCGTTTATATATTTTATAGTGGCTGCCCCTCTGATTAAGGGGACAGCACTTAAGCTTCTCAGGTTGTCACAGTATTTTCTGTGATCAGTCAAACGGTACAGCGGCATCCGAATTGCCTGTTTATCCTAAAATCATTCTTATCTGAATCATTCGCTTTCAATAACTTGACCCGCTTCTTCAAGACTTGATATACCAACCCCAGGGCTGATCGCTGCCATACTTTGTAATCTGTTTTGTTTCCAGATAATTGTTTAATCCCCAGTGCCCCAGCTCTCGCCCGATACCCGACTGCTTATAGCCACCCCAGGGAGCTTCCGTAAAGGTTGGCTGGGAACAATTGATCCAGACGATCCCGGCCTTTAACTGGCGGGCAACCCGGTCACAGCGCTCATCATCTTTAGACATCACCGCTGCAGCCAGGCCAAAGCGGGAATCATTTGCCATGCGCACGGCATCCGCTTCCGCTGTAAACGATTTGACACATACCACCGGGCCAAATATCTCTTCCTGCCACACCGGGTTATTCTCCTGCATATCAACCAACACGGTCGGTTGCAGGTAGTAGCCGGTCGTTAACCCCTCCGGACGTTTACCACCGCAGGCGATAGTCGCGCCCTCTTTAACCCCCTCGTCAATGGCCGTTAGTACTTTCAGGTACTGGCTTTCATTGACCAACGGACCCAGCAGAATGCCTTCGTCGCTGCCTGCACCGATGGTTATCTTTGCTGCTTCTTCGACCAGGCGCTCAAGCAACTGAGGATAGATGGACGCTTCCACCAACACCCGGGATGTTGCCGAGCACACCTGGCCCTGATTCCAGAAGATGCCAAACATAATCCATTCAACGGCAGCCTCAATATCACTGTCGGCAAACACGATGAACGGGGACTTGCCGCCCAGTTCCAGACTGATATTTTTTATCTCTTTGGCAGCCGCACGCATAATAGTTGAGCCGGTAGGCACCGAGCCGGTAAACGCCAGCTTATCGACACCGGGATGCTCTGACAGCGCGCGGCCAGCTTCCGCACCAAAGCCGGTGACAATATTCAGCACACCCGTCGGTAACGCCACCTCATCGACAATCTCAGCTAAAACCAGCGCCGTCAGTGACGTCACTTCAGAGGGTTTCAACACCATAGTGCAACCTGCAGCCAGTGCCGGAGCCACTTTCCAGGCAGCCATTAACAGAGGGAAGTTCCAGGGAATAATGGCACCGGCAACCCCCAAAGGCTCTTTCACCGCTTTACAGCTGAAACGATCATCTGCAAGGGATATCACCTCATCAGAATCATCAAGCGACTCTGCCAGATCCGCATAAAAACTGAAGGTGCCCGCAGCATCCTCAATATCCCATTCCGCTTCCGGATAAGGCTTGCCATTATCCATGACTTCCAGGCGAGCAAGCTCAGCCTTGCGCTCGGTGATCCGTGCAGCAATTTTTCGCAGTATTACCGCTCGCTCAGAGCCTTTCATCTTTGACCACGGGCCGTTATCGAAAGCCTCTCTGGCAGCCCTGACCGCGCAATCAATATCATCCGCGTTAGCCGCAGTCACGTAATCGAAAACCTCCTCAGTGGCAGGGTTGATAACAGGAATATGTTCAGAAGACGTGGAGTCAATCCACGCTCCGCCAATATAAAGCTGTTTTGTCATGCTCTTTCCCCTTACACGGTCTGTATTCAGATCGCCTGTGATTCAATCAACCACACAGACTTTGTTGAGTGACCGACATTAATGAGTAGCCACCAGCTCTGACGCTTCGGCGATCACTTTGTATAGTATCTGCGCTATCTCGCTGATCTCTTTGCGCCCGGCAACCAGTGGCGGCGACAGTTGAATAACGGCTTCCCCCCGGTCATCTGTACGGCACATCAAGCCTTCCTGATACAACCGGGGAGAAAGGAATTTGAACAAAACATTTTCCGCCTCCTCATGGGAGAAATGCTCTTTGGTTTGCTTGTTTTTAACCAGTTCGATACCGTAAAAATAACCCGCGCCCCTGACATCTCCGACTATCGGTAGCTCAAGCAACTTGTCCAGCTCGCTCTTAAAGAACGCTTCGTTTTCACGCACATTGGCTAACAGGTTTTCATTTTCATAGGCATCCAGGCAGGCCAGCGCCGCTGCACACGCCACCGGGTGACCACCGAACGTAGAGCCATGAAGGAACTGTTTCGTTTCATCCTCCAGAAAAGGCTCCATGAGAAAGTCCCGGCAGATCATCGCCCCCATTGGCACAAAACCACTGGTCAGTCCCTTAGCGCAGGTGATGATATCGGGCAGGTAATCAAATCGCTCACAGCCAAACATATATCCCAGACGGCCGAAAGCGCAGATAACCTCGTCCGACACTAGCAGAACACCGTACTTATCGCAGACTTTTCTGACTTCCTGGAAATAACCTTCCGGTGGGACGATACAGCCACCAACATTCTGAATCGGTTCAAGGAATACCGCGGCGACAGTTTCCGGCCCCTCGATGACGATGGCACGCTCAATCTCTAATGCACATTTCTTCCCATATGAAACGCTATCATCCTGATTATTGTTGCGATACAGGTCGGTGTTCTCTACATGTCGGGCACCGGGAACCAATGGTTCAAACACATTTTTAATACCGGTGGCACCGTTGATGGATAACGCTCCCAGACTGGTACCATGGTAGGCAAGGTTACGGGAGATCACTTTATATCGGCGGGGCTGCCCTATTTCGGCAAAATACTGTCGGGCCAGTTTCCACGCGGCTTCGACCGCCTCACCGCCACCATTGGTAAAGAACACCCGGTTAAGATCGCCAGGTGCCAGATCAGCGATACGCGACGCTAACTCAATGGCACCGGGATGGGCATAACACCAGATCGGGAAAAAGCCGATTTTCTCAGTCTGCTCGGCGACAGCCTTAGCAATGTCAGCCCGCCCATGACCCAGCTGCGAGGTAAACAATCCGGCCAGACCGTCGATATATTTCTTGCCCTGAGTATCATAAACATAGCATCCCTCACCATGGGTGATAATGGGGATATCATGGTTCTGGTAATACCCCATCCGGGTGAAATGCATCCACAGATGGTCTCGTGCTTTCTCTTGTAACAACTCTTGATTCATAACATTCATAACATCACCCTGAAAATCTCCGCAGTGAAAAAATTATCTGCGTTTTGATCTGAATTTCAGTGTAGCGAGAGAGAGACGGGTTCTATATACCCAACCTTGGTTAGATAGAATGCAATGCTGAAATCAGGGGTTAGCGCTAAGTGCATGACTGACATAGTTGAATGGATGACGCTGAATGCCCAGGCAAACGAACCAATGAACAACCTCAATACCGTTACGTTTACACAGCCTGAAATCGCCGACACGCATTTGACTTTGTCAGGGACATACCGTAGTTTCAAACCCCGTATTTCCAGCTAAATTCAGGTTTATATCCAGTGGTCAGTTGTCGATTTAATCTGTACGGAGAGCACCGATGAGCTCTCTTTCTCTTGCATCAACCAGCGGTTTTGAGCACTGGAATATTCAGTTAGCCCACCTGGTAAAAAATCTGGGAGAGGAGTCGTTTTTCCCCTGTTTAATAGCGACGCTGCGAAACGCGGTGAAAATCGATTATCCGCAGGTGTGGATATATCGCCGTAATAAAGCCCCCAAAGCGATCTATTTCGAAATAAGCCGTGAAGAGCGTTCAGCACAGATAGATTCCTATATTGATGGCTCCTATCAACTGGACCCCTTCTACCTTGCCGCACTGATCAATAAGGAGTCTCCGGGGCTCTACCGGATAACCGAACTCAGCGCAAAAGGGTTCCAGCAAAGCGAGTATTACCGCAGCTATTACGCTGAATGTGACACTGAGGACGAAATTGTTTACATCATCGAAGCCGATGAGGATGTTTGTCTGCAGGTCTCGCTGATGCGAAATAAAAGCTCATCTAAATTCAGTGATAAAGAGTTGAAATTTCTTCGCTGTATTGAAGCCGTGATCAGAGAACTTTGTCTGCATCACTGGGGGGCATTAAAAACCTCTCGTCAGGAAGAGCAGGATCTCAAAGTTGCGCCGGGATTTGAAAAAAGCGTCAACCTGGCATTTGATCTGTTTGGACGCTCAGTATTAACCGGCCGGGAAAAGGATGTGCTGGGGCTGACGCTGCAAGGCTATAGTACTCAGGCCTGCGCAGAACAGCTGAAAATATCGATAGAAACCTTACGCCGCCACCGAAAAAATATTTACGCCAAGCTGGATATCAACTCACAGGCAGAACTTTTTTCCCTGTTTTTAAGCTCGTTAAGCTGCTTTGAGCAGGAGCCCAACAGAGACCCTCTTGAGCTCTATATGAGTAAGCCGACCAAATCCGCTTAGCCGTGCGGCATTGCAACGGGCTTCCGCTTCACACTGAATCAGTCCCGGCTTTTCGTTCTTTTAAATAAGCTCTTTTAAATAAGCTCTTTTGAATAAGCTTTAGCGAATCAGCTCAGAGACCTCCATCGTCCCGTTAATAGCCAGAAACGGGCAGCTTTTAACCGCGTTAACAGCGGTTTCCATCGAGTCCGCCTCTATCAAGGTATAGCCCGACATGGCAGAAACACTGCCGTTGCTGACACTGCCATCCGGGTTGACGGTACTGGTGGCTTTAAAGGGTGTTGCAGGGTTCAGAACGGCTCGGCCAAGCGAGCTGAGCCAGTCTTTATACAGGGCATAATGCTGCTGCCCCTCTTCCACTGTTGATGGCTTATCACCGCCGATATAGGTAATCATATACTGTGGCATATGTACTCCCCTCTGATCGGAAAATGTCTGAAACGTCAAACAAGTCTGTCATATCCAGTGTAGTTCTTAGAATCCGATTTAGCCTCCAAAAATTCGACTTGAAAATATGATATAAATCACCTAAGGCATTGAATTCAGGATGAAACAAAATAGTATTCATCACCCTTCCCACAGCTGTTACAGTACTTACAATACGAACGAAGACCACGCCATGCTTTACACCTGGAGACAGATATGACGCCTACCATTTTTTTACCCGGACTGATCTGTGATGCTGCAGTCTGGTCTGATCAAAGCGATCTGTTTACCCGCCAGGGGATCAGCAACCAGGTAATCGACTATGGTGATGCCGACAGCCTTGGCCGTATGGCTGAGATCGCTATAGCGCAGTCACCGGAGCGCTTTATACTGATCGGCCACTCCATGGGAGGACGGGTAGCGATGGAAGTAGCGCGCCGTGTCCCGGAAAAGATCTCTCATCTGATTCTGATGGATACCGGCTATCTACCCCTGAACAAAGGTGACGCGGGCAAGCAGGAAGTGTCCGGACGACTGGCGCTGGTTGAAATGGCCCGTGAACAGGGGATGCGGGTGATGGGTGAAGCGTGGATGCAGGGTATGGTGCTCCCGGCACACTTACAGGACAGCCAGCTTTGTAATGCTATTCTCGACATGATTGAGCGGAAAACAGTGCAACAATTTGAGCATCAGCAAACCGCGCTGATAGAACGGCCCGATGCCACCGATGTCTTGCAGTCACTGCGCTGCCCCACCCTGTTTATCAGCGGTGATCAGGACAGCTGGAGCCCGCTTGAACGTCACTATGAGATGGCGGCATTAGTGCCCGGAAGTGAAGTGATTGCGATTGAGCAGTCCGGCCACATGTGCACCATGGAGCAACCCAAGGCGGTCAACGAAGCCCTGACTCACTGGCTGCAACTTAATCCGGTTTAATGATTATCCGGCTTAATGATTTTGCGGTGAATGCTGAGCCAGAAGATTACAGATAATCATCTTCAGGTCAGCCAGGGTGCGTTTCGCCCGGTCACCCTTCTGATTTACCACCACCAGCATCACACTGTGAGTGACTTCAAGATAGAGTCGGGCCAGCCGCTCGCGCTCTCTCAGGTGACGGTTGATCCCCATCCGTTTGAACACTTCAGCCATGCGCGAAATTTCCAGTTCGTCGTGCTGCTCGTCCAACTCGCGCAGTTCCGGCACAGAAAACATCGCCTGCACCAGCGTCAGAATCGCTTTCTGCTGCTTATAGGTTTTCAGCTTCAGCCCCAGCATCTGCACCACCAGCGTTTCCATCGGCAGATCTTCAATCGGCCAGCGGCCAATCTCATCCAGCGCGGCTTCCACCGTTTCCAGCCAGCGCGACCCCATCGCATAAAGAATTGCATGCTTATTAGGGAAGTAGTGATACAGAGAACCAACTGAGATACCCACCTCTTTGGCGATCAGAATCGTATTCAGATCATCCAGTCCGACCCGTTCAAGCAGTTCGCCAGTCACATCAATAATCTGCTTTGAGCGCAGCTTAGAGCGCCCCTGCACCGGCGCATTTCGCGGTGCCAGATCCTGCGCTGTTTTTACCCGGCGATTCTCTGTCAATGTGTTCTCCTGCTCATGCAACTCAATGCCGTCTTACGATAGCGGCATCTGGATGGCGGGCATTATAGACTGAACTATCCCGGTTCTGAACAGGTCGTTTGCAACAACTCTCACCTCACAGGGACAGCAATAGTCCTAGAAAAACCGATCACGCAGTGAAAAATACAACATGCCGGCAACCAGGCCGGGCCAGCGCAGTAACGTGCCACCGGGAAAGGTTGCCGTAGGCACCCGTCTGAAGGTATCAAACTTCTCAGCTGAACCACTGATCGCCTCGGCCATCAGCTTGCCTCCCAGGGTTGCCAGTGCCACACCATGTCCGGAATAGCCCTGGGCAACAAACAGGTTGTCGTTGATACGGTCGAAATGCGGCATCCGGTTAAGCGTAATCGCCAGCGTCCCCCCCCAACCGTAGTCAATTTTCACATCCTTCAGTTGCGGATAAAAGTTCAGCATATAAGGCCGGACAAAGTTAGGAATATCACTGGGAAAACGGCTGCTATAGTTTTCACCGCCTCCCCAGAGCAACCGGTTATCACCGGATAATTTAAAATAGTTGATAACAAATCGTGAGTCGGCCACCGCCACATCGTCACGATTAATCGTCCGGCATAGTTCATCGCTAAGCGGTTCGGTGGCGATAATGAAGTTATTGATCGGCATAATCTTACCGGCAACCCGGGGTTCCAGCTTACCCAGATAGCCGTTGCACGCCAGCAGGATATACTGTGTTTTCACCACACCACTCGCGGTGCGTACCTCAGCATTATTGCCGCTGGTATAACCGGTAACCTTGCTGTGCTCATGGATCGTCACACCGGCTTTTACCGCCGCCGAGGCTAACCCCAACGCATAGTTAAGCGGGTGCAGATGCACCGCGTCCTCCCAGTATTCACCGCCAAAATAACGTTCAGTCCCAAGCATCGCCTGTACTTCATCATCCGGAACAAAACGGATTTTGTCATAGCCGAGAACCTTGTGCTTATAGGCAACGCTGTCACGCATCTCTGCTACGTGCCCGGGTTTGGCAGAAACATGCATAACCCCCTGTTTCAGATCACAACTGATCTGATGCTCAGCGATCAGATCCTTCACCAGCTGAACCGAATCCAGTGACATATCCCACAATGAATCTGCAGCTTCCCTGCCGACTTTTTTAATCAGTTCAGCATGACCCATATTGTGACCCGGACACACCTGTCCGCCATTACGGCCAGAGGCGCCCCAACCAATTGTTTCACTTTCCAACAACGTAACGCTATAGCCTTTTTCTGCCAGGTGCAGTGCTGCGGAAAGGCCGGTATAGCCGGCGCCGATAATACAGATATCAGCCTGATGCTCACCGGTTAATGCGGGATATTCAGGACTGGCATTGGCCGAATCAACATAGTAGGACGGCTGAAAGCGATTAAGACTCATGAAGCGGGTCTCCATAAAAACACAAGTTACACATAAAAACGTTACTGACCATACATATGACTAATCAACAGAACAATCAATAAAACAATCAATACAAAAACCATAAACCGAATAATAATTCTAATTTAATCGAACAACAAGCCCGAAAAACTGTCGTTAAAATGAAATTCATGTTGATTTTTAAAATCTCATGAAATAATCTAAACCCGAATAATGTTTCGACTAATGAGCACGCAACAGAGCACAAGCGAATCATATAATCGAAATAGTATTCGAATAGTCTCAGAGAAGACCCTGCACATATATTCATAACTTCTATAGTGAATAGCAGGCAATCAGATAAACAATACGTATAGGTGATTTATGGAAGCCGTGGAAAGGTTTCTCAAAGAAAACGGGATTACCGAGGTCGAATCGACCCTGCCGGACATGACTGGCAACGCCCGGGGTAAATTTTACCCCACTAAAAAATATCTGGCAGAGAAAGGAGGCAAAATCCCTGAGACTCTGCTGGTACAAACCGTTACCGGCGAATGGGCGGATAACCACTATGACATTGTCGATCCGGCTGACCGGGATATGGTGCTGGTGCCCGACGCGAATACGTTGCGCTTAGTTCCCTGGGCAGACGAACCAACAGCACAGGTTATCAACGACTGCTATACCAATGCAGGACAGTTACACCCCCTATCCAGCCGTTCTGTTCTTCGCCGGGTGCTGAAACTCTATGAGCAAAAGGGACTACGCCCGGTTATCGCGCCAGAGGTAGAGTTTTATCTGATTCAGAAAAACACCGATCCGGATTACGAACTGAAACCCGCAACAGGACGCTCAGGCCGTCGGGAAACCGCACGCCAGTCTTACGGTATTGACGCAGTTAACGAGTTCAATCCGGTCATCGACACCCTTTATAGTTACTGTGAAGCACAAGGACTCGATGTAGATACGCTAATCCATGAATCGGGTGCCGCGCAGATGGAAATTAACTTCCTTCACGGCGACGCACTGGATCTGGCTGATCAGGTATTTGTATTCAAACGGACACTGCGTGAAACCGCCATGAAGCATGATATGTATGCGACTTTCATGGCCAAGCCGATGCAGCATGAACCCGGCAGTGCGATGCACATACACCAAAGCCTGATCGACATTGAAACCGGCAAGAACATCTTTGCCGGAGACGCTGAAAACCAGTTCTCTGAACGGTTCTACCATTATCTGGGCGGGTTACAGAAATATACCCCTCAGGCGATCTCGTTTTATGCACCGAATGTCAATTCATACCGCCGCTTTGCACCGGATATCGCTGCCCCCATCAACTTTAAATGGGGTATTGATAACCGCACAACCGGACTTCGGGTGCCTATCGCACCGCTGGAGGCCACGCGCATTGAGAACCGCTTCCCGGGTTCTGACTGCAACCCCTACCTGGCAATTGCAGCCAGCCTGGTCTGCGGCTATCTCGGTCTGGAACAGAAACTGTCCGCCACTAAGCCGGTCACAGACCTTGCGGCAGATGAAGATGATACCGTTGAAGTCGCCCGCTCTCTGGGTGAAGCGTTACACCTGTTAGAAGAGTGCCCTGAACTATGCGACATTATGGGCACAGAGTTCGTTGAAGCATATCTGGGCGTGAAACGGGCCGAGTTTGAAACCTTCCACCAGGTGATCAGCTCCTGGGAACGGGAATATCTATTGCTGACGGTTTAAACTGGTTCAACCATCATAACTAACACAGCCTTAACCTGCATCACAGCAGGTTAAGGATTAAAGAGATAGATTACCAAACACTCATAACAAAACATCTAAAAGAGGCAGTTCCTTATGACAAAAGCTGTACCTTCGCTGTTCAGAAAAATGCTTCAGATATCGACGCTTGGCCTGGCAATCTCGGCACCACTGGCACAGGCAGAGGAAGTTCTGAACTTCTATAACTGGTCCGATTATATCGCTGAAGACACCCTGGCTAAGTTTGAAGCTGAAACCGGTATCAAAGTGGTTTATGACGTCTACGACAGCAACGAGACACTGGAAGCGAAGCTGCTGGCAGGCAATTCCGGCTATGATCTGGTAGTACCCAGCTCCCACTTCATGGAACAGCAGATCAAAGCGGGAATATTCAGACAATTAGATAAAAACAAACTCAGTAACCTGGGTAATCTTGACCCATCTCTGATGAAACTGCTGGCTAACAAAGACCCCGGCAATCAGTACGGCGTCCCTTATCTTTGGGGCACAACAGGGATCGGCTACAACCTGGAGCAGGTTCAGGCGGTACTGGGTGAAGATGCTCCTGTAGACAGTCTTGAGCTGGTATTCAACCCTGAGAACATGAAAAAACTGGCCGAGTGCGGTGTCACGTTCCTGGACTCACCGGATGAAATATACCCATTGGCACTGCTCTACGCAGGAGAGCCCTCTACAGACATAACAAAAGCAAACCATACGAGTGATAGCCCGGCGGCCAATGCACTCAGAGCTGTTCGCCCTTACGTGCGCCAGTTTCATTCGTCACAGTATGTTAACGACCTAGCCAATGGCGATAGCTGTGTTGCTATCGGCTACTCCGGAGATATCTTCCAGGCACAAGCCCGGGCGGAAGAAGCAGGCAAAGGCATAGAGATCAGTTACAGCATCCCGAAAGAGGGAACTGAGATCTGGTTTGATATGTTGCTCATCCCATCCGACGCTAAACACGCCGAGAACGCACACAAGTTTATCAACTTCCTGCTGCGTCCCGAGATCATTGCGGAAATTACCAACTACGTATGGTATGCAAATCCGAACAAGGCCTCTACTGACCTGGTAGACCCTGAAATAACCTCGGATACCGCCATCTACCCGGATGCAGAGACATACTCTCGCCTTTACATGCCAGCAACTCTGCCAGCTAAAATTGCCCGGGTACGTAGCCGCACCTGGTCCAATATTAAAACAGGCAACTGATCTGTCACCTTAGCACTATTAAGTAGCACTACTAAGTAGCACTACTGATTAGCAGTAACGCCTTACTCCATATTACCGCCCTCCCTGGGCGGTTTTTTTTCCTGCTCTGACTTAATTAACCCCTATTGCCCACTTTCGTTGTGCACTTTGCACTGTTTAATATTAGATCAGATGTACATTCATATTCTCGGGTGAGTAGCCTGTGCGGTTCTGATAAAATTAAACCATCGACACCAGGGATGATTTCGGCTGTCGGCCAACTATTTCCATATCCGACAGATAAGATGTAATGAGCCATATAACGATACGTAAACCCTCTTTTATAATCATTAGCAGTCTATTGCTGGCTGCGGCATTCACAGCAATCAGCCTGACCAGCTACTATGTCGCCAACAGTTCCCTCAACCAGCATATCAAAACCAACACCCTGCCCTTGACCAGTGACACAGTCTACTCAGAGGTACAGAGAGATCTGTTACAGCCCGTGCTGGTCTCATCGTTGATGGCACATGATACCTTTGTCCATGACTGGATTGAGGCTGGGGAGTTGGACCCTGGACAGATGCAACGCTACCTGAAAGCAATTAAGGAACGCTACCAGGCATTCACTGCTTTTTTTGTCTCAGAACAAACCACTAACTATTACCACACCAGCGGAATTCTCAAGCAGGTCTCAGTAACCGATCCGGCAGATAACTGGTATTACAGCAGCCGCAAAAACCCAACAGAGTTCGACATCAATATTGACCAGGATACGGCTGACCGCTCCAGCACCACCCTGTTCGTCAACCACAAAGTCAGGGATGAACAGGGCAAGTTTCTCGGAATTATCGGTGTTGGCCTGGCTTCTACTAAAATACAAGAGTTGATTGAGGTTTATCAGACACGTTATGGTCGCCAGGTCTATTTCATCAACCGCGAGGGCAAGGTCACCCTGCAGGGCAGCCAGTTTCAAGGCGCTGACGATATTCACAAGGTTAACGGGCTTCGGGATATTGCGCCTCTGATCCTGGCTAAGCCGGGGGGCTCATACAGCTATAGCAACGGTGACCAGCAATACCTGATTAAGACCCGCTTTGTTCCGGAGCTAAACTGGTATCTGATCGTAGAACATACTGAGAAAAGTGAATCTCAAATTACAGCAACCTTATGGATCAATCTGGGCATCAGCCTGGTGGTTATTCTGATAGTCCTGTTATTACAACACTTCACCCTGGGCGGATATCAGCGTCGACTGGAGTTTATGGCAAATACCGACCCCCTGACCCGCACTGCCAGCAGGCATGCCTTTGAATCGATGCTTCAACAGATTCTCAACTTTGCTGATCGCCACAAACACCCGGTATCAACCATCCTGGTCGATATCGATCACTTTAAGACATTCAACGACACCCAGGGACATCTGTTAGGTGATAAGGTTCTGACCCAGGTAGCAGAAATACTGACTGAGAATCTGCGCAAATCCGACAGCATATGCCGTTGGGGTGGCGATGAATTTTATATCGCCCTGACAAACTGCAACGAGGAAAATGCCCGGCTGGTAGCTGAAAAGATGCGTCAACAGATAGAAGCCTCATTACAGACGGTTGACGGCATGAGCCTTAACGTGACTGCCAGCTTTGGTATAGCCCAATACAGCAGCCCGGAATCCAGAACAGATCTGTTCAACCGTACCGACAGAGCGCTATACCGGGCTAAATCAAAATCACGCAATCGGGTCGAGGGATCACCATCAACAGCGGCAGAAACCGGCAAACCCTGAAAATAAATGAATTAAAGTGTTGATAATAAAAATTTAAATGTATATATTAAATGTGCTTGAAGATTCACCGTATTTTTATGCATCATTTCGAAGATCCTGTTTCAGCTTCTCGTCCTGTTTCCATAATGTATAGTAAAAATTCCTGCATCACCGCCATCTCGATGGCAAAACATTATTTATAAAATAGGACAACTAACATGGCTACTGTAACCGGTACTGTTAAATGGTTTAACGCTGACAAAGGCTTCGGTTTTATTGAGCAGGAAAATGGCCCTGACGTATTCGCACACTTCAGTGCAATCCAGAGCAACGGCTTCAAAACTCTTGAAGAAGGCCAGCAGGTACAGTTCTCTGTAACTCAAGGTCAACGCGGTCCACAAGCAGAAAACATCGTTGCTATCTGAGACCGTGTAAGCTGACAGATCTATGATCTGTTGCTTCCAGAAAAAAGCCTGATTACGATCAGGCTTTTTTGTGTCTGCAGGATACCCAACCGCCCCATTCTATTCCAGATCATTTCTGCCAGAAAGACTTACGTGCCTCCTCCAGCGCCTGCTCCCGCGTAACACCGATATCCTTCAACTGAGTCCTATCCAGCTGCAACAACTGACGACGGCTAGAATAGTTGTGCATCCAGCGCTTCCAAACACCCTTTAAATTAAGATTTACTTGTGTACACGCCTCACACTCTTTCTCAATAATCATTATCGTTTTCACTTTAAATCCCTTATTAACAGACTTATGCAGCCTATATTCGGGGTTTACACGACTGACGACAAACGACTTTTAAGATCATATAATTAAGCTTTTCTTACTTATAAGCTCTTTTTCAAGCTCTTATTTACAAGCTCTACACATACACCCTTATCTATAAACTACACAGGAAGCGACCATGCCCCGCCTTCCCTCACTCAAAGCATTGCAGGCCTTCCGGCACGCTGCAGAGACGAAAAGCTTTAAGCTGGCAGCAGAGCAGCTGTTCGTCAGTCAGGCCGCTATCAGCCAACAGATCAAAACACTCGAGCAACAACTGGGAGTAACACTATTTTATCGGCGAACGCGAGAAGTCGAACTCACCAGCGAAGGGCAACAACTGCTACCATACATCAGCAAAGCATTTATCTCTCTGGAACAGGGTGTCAGCCATCTGAATGATGACCCAAACCCTCATCGACTCACCCTCAGCAGCCTGCCATCGTTTGCCAGCCGCTGGCTTGTTCCCAGACTAGGAAGTTTTCAGGCCAAGGAGGAAAGTCTCAATATTCACATATCTCCCAGTATCAAATTAGACAGCTTTGATGACAACCTTCTTGATCTGGCTATCCGCTTTGGTGAAGGAAACTACCCAGGCCTGAGCAGCAAGTTACTGATGCGGGATTACATGATACCGGTGTGTCACCCATCCCTGATAAATAACAGACGTCCGGCAGAAGAACAGCTAGAAGAACTTCCACTGCTTACCCATGAGAGGCGCCCGACAGAAGAGCAACTTAGAATGCTTCCATTGTTGATGGATGACTCCCCTGACATGACAGATCTATGGCCCCTGATTGACACTGTACTCGGACTATCAAAGACAGGAAAAGGCCCAAGACTACAGGTTTCAGATTCAAATATTCTGGTGGAAGCCCTGCTCAGCGGACAGGGGCTGGCGGCGGCCCGCTTCAGCCTGGTGTATGAGTTGCTGGAACGAAAACAGCTTATCTGCCCCGTGCCTATCTACCTGCCTACTCACTTCAGTTATTACCTGGTCGCGCCACCACACCATTTCAATCGGCCGAAAGTTCAGCGATTTGAACACTGGCTGCGCCAACAGACAGAGGGGATAAGTCAATCCTGGGAACAGTTTAAGCAGCAACAAAAGATAGTATAGGTATTACAGCGAATCACCCTTTAAGACCCGAACAATCGCATCAACTACGGGAGTTGAATCAGCTTGATGCAGCTCAAGCGACCTCAAACCTTTCTCTGCATCTGCAGGTGTCAGATAGTCCGGCACAATAGCAGGCAGTTCAGCTAGCATATATTCGCGACCGAACTCAGGATGCGCCTGCAACGTAAAAATATGACGCCCATAACTGAGTACAGCATTCTTGCAGAAGGATGACCCAGCCAGCAACTCAGCCCGCTCTGGCAGCTCGGTGACCTGATCCTGATGGATGATATGCAAACGTACAGGCTCACAACCCAAGAGCGCCTGACCCGCCGCGGTGGGCTGATACAAATCTACGCCAAGCCCCCAGCCAGAACCCGCCTTAGCGACAACCCCACCCAGCGCCTGAGCGATCAACTGATGCCCAAAGCAGATACCGATCAGTGGAATACCCGCCTGATCAATCGCTCTCACCAGAGACTCCAGATTAGCAATCCACTCCAGCGGCTCATAAGCACTAAAGGGTGAGCCGGTAATCACCCAGCCATCACACTCATGCACTGATTGCGGAAACTCACCCAGCCTGACATCCCATTGATGAAAATTAAACTGAGCATCCGCAAGCATCTGCTCAGTCATGTGCGCGAACGAACCAAACTGATCCAACAGTTCACCACTGTTGGTTCCCGCTGCGAGAATACCTATTTTCATGTCAGACCACTCCCGATATAAAAAAACCGCTGCAGGCAGCGGTTTAACAAAAAAGATCCGCCCTTATGACGCGGTTATAAAATCATACATCCAGCGTGCGACACGCTTAGAGTCGGTCGCAGCATTTTCAGCCCGCAACTGATCAAGACCCGCACGACAAACGTCATCAGGAATCACCGCACCGGCTCGCAGCGCCACCAGATCAGTTTCAAAACTAAGATTGAATTCAGGGTGCGCCTGCACGGTTAGAATCCTGTCGCCATAGACCAGGCCGGCATATTGACAGAATTCAGACTGCGCAAAAGTGCGGGCATTCCCCGGTTTTTCAGTCACCTGATAGCGGTGCATCGCACTAATGGAAAACGACTCAGAAGCATCTTTAATAAAGGCGTTATCACCCAGTAACTGATAAGTGTGCAGTCCTACACCCCAGCCTCCCTGATAGGGTTCAACTTTACCGCCAAAAGCTTCAGCAATAATCTGATGACCGAAACAGATACCCAACAGCGGACGCTTACAGGCATCGATCTCCAGAATTAACTTTTTAAGCTTCTGCATCCAGTCGCGGTTTTCATCAACATTAAACTTTGACCCGGTAATCACCCAGCCATCGCACTCTTCAGCACTGCCAGGAAAAACCCCATCACGCACATCAAATACATCATATTCAAAGTCAGCGTCAACCAATGCAAACAGTTGCTTAAACATATCTGCATAAGAACCATACTGCCCGAGTAACTCATCCGGTGTAATACCGGTCGCCAGAATACCAATTTTCATAATCTGTTTCTCACCCTCAAACAAAAACGCCCACTCAGAGTGGGCGCTGAAATAATGCCCTTTACTAGGTTTGCTTCTCGATCAGCTTCGCCTGACGTCGCATCTGATACATCGCCCCGATTACACCGATGGCCACTACAGCGATCATCAGTGTCGCCAACGCGTTGACTTCCGGCGACACCCCCAAACGGACTTTGGAGAAGATCACCATCGGCAACGTACTATTACCCGGACCGGATACGAAGCTGGCGATAACCAGATCATCCAGAGACATGGTAAAAGACAGCAACCAGCCAGAAATAACCGCAGGCATGATCAGAGGCAGCGTCACCAGAAAGAACAGCGACGAAGGCTTAGCACCCAGATCCATCGCCGCCTCCTCCAGAGTTTCATCTAACTGCGATAAACGCGACTGAACAATCACTGCGACATACGCCATACAGAAAGTAACATGGGCAATAATAATAGTGCTGGTGCCACGACCTGATGGCCAGCCAAACGCCCCCTCCATCGCCACAAACAACAGCAGCAGAGAAAGGCCAGTGATCACCTCAGGCATCACCAGCGGCGCACTGATCCAGCCCGCCAGCAGCATTTTGCCCCGAAAGCGCCTGAAACGACTCAGAACGAATCCAGCCATAGTCCCCAGAACCACCGCAACGCTGGCACTGATGAAAGCAATCTTGAAGCTAAGCAATGCCGCATCGATAATCTGATCATTACGGAACAACTCGCCATACCACTTCAGCGACCAACCACCCCAGACCGTTACCAGTTTAGACTTGTTAAAACTGTATACCACCAACGCTATCATCGGTGCATACAGGAAGATAAACCCCATGGTCGCGGTGGTATTTAAAAATAGAGATCTACGTTTCATCAGACCGTCTCCTCTTTACCCTGACTGTTGCGAATGAACATGATGGGCAACACCAGCACAATCAGCATTACCACGGCAACCGCTGAGGCCATCGGCCAGTCCCGATTGAGGAAAAACTCATCCCACAACACCCGCCCAATCATCAGAGTGTCCGATCCGCCCAGCAACGCAGGGATAACAAACTCACCCACCGCAGGGATAAACACCAGCATACAGCCAGCAATAATACCCGGCATCGCCAGCGGCACCGTGATGAGAAAGAAGCTGGTTGCTGGCCTGGAGCCCAGATCTTCGGCCGCTTCCAACAGAGTAATATCCATCTTTTCCAGCGCACTATAGAGCGGCAGAACCATGAAAGGCAAGTAGGTATAGACGATCCCGACGTAAACCGCAAAATCGGTCTGCAACATGATGAGAGGCTGATCGATAATACCGGCACCGAGTAAAAACTCATTAATCAGACCATTCTTTTTAAGAAAGCCCATCCAGGCATAGACACGCAACAGAAATGAGGTCCAGAACGGCAAAATCACCAATGACAACAGCAACGCACGGGTTGTTGGCTTACTGCGGGCGATCATATAAGCGATCGGAAAGGCGATCAGTAGCGTCAATACGGTCGAGATAGAAGCAATTTTAATCGAACTCAGATAGGCGTCGATATAAAACGAATCCTCAAACAGAAACAGATAGTTTCCCAGATTAAGCTTCAGATTGATAAACGCTTCATCAACATTCCAGTCTAACAATGCAGTATAGGGAGGCACCGCAATCGCGGTTTCTGACAGCGAGATCTTAAACACCACCAAAAAGGGGATAAAGAAAAACACCGCCAACCAGAGCATCGGTACAGCGACAACTGAAAACCGCCCCCAGCTGATACGATTGAGCAAATTATACTTTGCCAGGCGTGAACCGGAGCCCTCCACCCAAGCAGAACCGGTTGGAGTACTCATGATGTTAATACCACGCTGCTGTCAACATCCCAGAAAAGATAGACTTCGTCATTCCAGGTGAGCCGGGCACCCAGTTCGCGGGTAGTATTGGGCTGAGTGACGCGCACCTCCTTACCACTCGGCAAACGCACCCGGTAAACCGACAGACTACCCATATAGGCGATCTCTTCGATCACACCACGGATGCAGTTTTCAGCCTGCTCCGGCTTTTCTTTGCTGATCTGAGTCTTCTCAGGACGCAGCGCTACATGGACTTTCTGGTTCGGCGCACAGCTGATACCGTGGTTAACGTAGAGTATTGCTCCAGCATCTTTAGAGTCGATCCGCACAGAATCCGGCAGGTCTTCTATCACCACCCCTTCAAACAGGTTAACCGAGCCGATAAATTCAGCAACAAAACGGCTGTTAGGGTATTCATACACATCATGAGGCTCTGCGGTCTGCACAATAAGACCGTGGTTCATCACACCGATCCGACTCGCCAGCGTCATCGCCTCTTCCTGATCGTGGGTCACCACCACAAAGGTCACGCCCAGCTCTTCCTGAATACGGATCAGCTCAAATTGAGTCTCTTCACGGAGCTTCTTATCCAAAGCCCCCAGAGGCTCATCCAGCAGCAACAACTTAGGCCGCTTAACCAGAGAGCGCGCGAGAGCAACACGCTGACGCTGACCGCCCGAAAGCTGATCAGGCTTACGCTTACCGAGGTGACCCAGCTGCACCATATCGAGCATTTTAGCGACGCGCTGTTTCACTTCAGATCGATCAAGCCCTTCACGCTTCAAGCCAAAGGCAACGTTCTCTTCTACCGACAGGTGCGGAAACAGGGCATAGGACTGAAACATCATATTGACCGGGCGTTTCCATGGCTGGATACCCGCCATATCAACACCATCAATAATAATGCGACCACTGGTGGGAGATTCAAAACCTGCCAGCATGCGCAACAGGGTACTTTTGCCGGAACCGGAACCGCCTAACAAGCAGAACAGTTCATTTTTGTAGATATCCAGAGAGATATTATCGACAGCGGTAAACTCACCGAACTTCTTGGTGATGCTGTCTATCCGCAAGAAAGGCTCTGCACCCGCTTGCTTCCAAAGAGGCAACCTGGAATCTTTAAGTGATGTCGCAGCGATGATGTCACTCTGCGGCTCTATTATTGAGGTTGAAGTCATACGACACCTTAATACATATTCATAAACTGAGTTCTGAAACAAACCCCAGAATTATTTATAAAGCCTTCAGTGAACAGAACCCAAAGGCTTACTGAATAACTCACCCCGGCGGGCATTAACACCCACCAGAGGCAAACTTATCGACCAGTCTTAATACCGGTCCAGGTGCGGGTCAGCAAACGATCAAACTTAGCGGTGTGCGCGTTCTGAGTGAACAGGTTGGCCTTCACTTCATCTGAAGGATAGATACCGGGATTATTCAACACCTCCTCCAATACCATCGGTTCAGCCGCCTTATTGGCTACCGCGTAATATGCAAAGTTAGAGATCGATGCAGCACTGTCTCCTCTGAGAATATAGTCAATCAGCTTATAAGCAGACTCTTTATGAGGGGCATCGGCAGGCATTGCCAACAGATCAAACCACACCATGGTGCCCTCTTTCGGAATCACGTAACCAATGTTAACACCCTGCCCCGCTTCCTCCGCACGCCCCTGAGCCTGCAAAACATCACCGTTATAACCCAGCGCAACACAGCTATCACCGTTTGCCAGATCAGAAATATAGGCGGAAGAGTCAAACTTCCGATAACTATCGCGAACAGATTTCAGCAGCGTTTCTGCCTTGGCCAGATCTGCCTTGCTCTCAGAGTTCGGATCAAGCCCCAAATAATTCAACGCGATAGAAACAACCTCAGCAGGCGAATCAAGCAGAGTTACACCGCAGCCTTTCAGCTTTGCAACGATCTCTGGCTTGAAAATCAGGTCCAGCGTATCAACTGGCATATCGCCCAGGCGGGCTTTCACCTGATCAACGTTATACCCCAGACCAATCGTTCCCCAGGCATAGGGAACATTATGTTTGTTACCCGCATCATGACGGGCAATTTTCTCCAGCATGACAGGGTCCAGGTTGCCATAGTTACTCAACTTACTATGATCGATTTCGCCATAGATCCCTGCCTGCACCTGACGCTCAAGAAAAGAGCCTGTCGGCACAACGACATCGTAACCCGTGCCACCGGACATCAGCTTAGCTTCAAGCACCTCATTTGAATCATAAACGTCGTAGTTAACTTTGATTCCGGTCTCTTTAGTAAAGTTTTCCAATATTTCCGGACTGATGTAATCGGACCAGTTGTAAAAATTTACAACCTGTTCTTCAGCCATGGCAGCAGTGGATACTGATGCAGCCAGAGCGACTGCAAGACCAAGTTTCTTCGGATTCATTTTATTACTCCATTTCTGGTGCTTTAGATCGCAGCTTCGCTGTTGCATGATCTAAGCATTAACTCTGCAGATGCCGTTTTTGCGGCGCTCATCAGAGCCACATTTTTTTTGTTGTTATTGTCATGACTGCCTCCTCTGATCAGGAAGGCAGCACTTAAGCTTCTCAGACTGTCGCAGTATTTTCTGCAACTAGTAAAAATGTACTTCAACCTCCCTGTCAGCTATATACCCCTCATTGGGTATCATAAACTAATGATTTAATATCAACAGGTTACAGAAGACCCAAATACGAATCATACTCTATATCAGAGATCTGCTCGTTAATCTTCCGCTGCTCCTGACGCTTCGCTGCGGCAAACACCCGGATAAACTCTTCACCAAGGTACTCCTCAAGCACACCACTCTCTGCAAACAGCTCGGTGGCGATATCCCACTTATTCGGCAGAATCATCTCCTGATCACCGTCTGCATACGCATCACCTTCCATCGGAGCCGGTGGCATCAGCTTGTTTTCGATACCGTACAACGCGCCCGCCAGAATAGCCGCCAACACCAGATAAGGGTTTGCATCGGCACCTGATACCCGATGTTCAATTCGGCGGGCTTCACATGGGCTTTCAGGAATACGGATCGCCACCGTACGATTCTCATAACCCCAGGTGGCAATCGTTGGCGCATGCGCACCCGCCATAAAGCGACGATAGGAGTTCATATGCGGCGCAAAGATCAGCATACTGTCAGACATGGTGTGCATCAGACCAGCAACCGCATTTTTAAGAATATCAGTGCCATCTTCGCCGCCATCATCAAAGATATTATTACCGGCTTCATCCAGCAGACTAAAATGCACGTGGAAGCCGTTACCGCTTTTATCTGAATAGGGTTTCGCCATAAAGGTGGCAGAATAACCATGCTTGCGCGAGATCCCTTTAATCAGACGCTTAAACATAATCGCCTGATCACCCGCCATTAGCGGATCATTGACATGCAACAGGTTGATCTCAAACTGACCCGGACCCAGCTCAGAAATAATGGTGTCCGCCGGAACCCCCTGAATCTCACAAACCTCACGCACTTCAGCAAAGAAAGAGGACAGACCATCCATCTCATCGATGGAGTAACAATCGGTTTCACTCAGTCGACGACCATGCCCTTCAGAAAGGATTGGCGGCTGCGGACGCTGAGTCTCTTCGGACTCGCCATCCATCAAATAGAATTCCAGCTCGGTCGCCATAACCGGGGTCAGCCCCATCGCTTTAAAGCGTTTGACCACACCGGCCAGCACCTGACGGGGATCACAACCAAACGGCGTACCGTCCGGGTTAAACATGGTTGCCAGAATCTGATCACGAGGATCCTCAGACCAGGGAACAGGTATCGCCCGATCACCCACCGGCATACAGATACCATCCATATCACCGGTTTCAAAAACCAGGCCGTTATCCAGAACATCATCACCCCAGAAATCAAACCCCAAAACCGAACGAGGCAGTTTCACGCCTTCGTCAAATACCTTAACAGCTGCATTGGCTGGTAGCCGCTTACCCCGTAAATTACCATTCAGGTCAGCTATAAACAGATCAAACTCTTTATCTTTTTCTTTCTTAAACTTCATAAGATTCTCGCTCGAAATCTTTCATCCCCACCCTCTGGCGGGTCACAACATACCGTTGCAATCATTTTAGCTTAGCTACAGGCTTTTGTGATCACAATCAATAAAACAATGTGATCACATTTTTTTGTGGCGGTCAACAATGACATCTGTTAAAAATGTCATGTAACCTATTTAGTGATCGCATTACAACAAGAGAACCTACTTTGAGGTTCCCAGAGAAATAAGGCCAGAACCAATTTTGATTATGGACAAGAAATCTCCGATTAAAATAACCTTAACTGAACGCAACGAGTCTGTAACTATCACCCAATGGGTATACCAGACTCTGCGCAACGCCGTTATGTACGGTGAGATCCTCCCCGGGAGGGTACTTACCATCCGCGAACTGGCCGGCATTCTGGATGTTAGCCCCATGCCTGTGCGTGAAGCCTTGCGCCAGTTAGCTGCGGAAAATGCGCTGGAAATTCAAGGCAACCGCCGGGTGATGGTGCCAAAAATGACAGCGATGAAATTCAATGAACTGTGCGAAGCACGTATCGCTATTGAGTCTCACGCAGCAGCCCGCGCCCTTCCCTATATTGATAGTGAACGCCTGGAACAGCTGCGCTCTATTGACGGTCTGATCGATCAGGCACAGGAAGAGGACAATCTCGGGCAGATCAGCATACTCAACCAAAGCTTCCACCGCGCCCTCTATACCGCCAACCCACATCAGGTCACCCTGCCACTGATCGAAAGTCTGTGGCTACAACTGGGACCTTTTATGCGCATGGCCACCAGCGAACTGGAAGAACATTATCTGGTTGACCGGCACAATGAAGCGATGTCCGCTATCGAAAAAAAGGACGCTTACGCCCTGCAAGTAGCGATTGCAGCCGATATCCGTGAAGGCATCGCCTTTGCCGGAACCCCCGAAATGCTGCACACTTTCATTGAAAACTCAGCCCACTAAGCCTCATCTGACACACTCAACCCGCCTGATCAAGCAGCAACACAACACCCAATCCCGGAAGGTAACTTTCACCTTTCGGGATTTTTTCTGTTGACATTATATTTTTGTGATCACAAAATAGTGATCACAAAATAGAATCGACTAGATTATTTCGATTCCTTTGATCGTTTTATTTATGCACCGGCAAAGTGTTTACATCCGGTGTCTGGTTGGGAGAGACTCAATGCACGAACATAACAGCAACACATCAATTACCGCAGATGTGCAGTCCATCGATGCAGGCCATCATATGCACCCCTTCACCAACACGGGTGCTCTGAACAAGAAAGGAGCACGGGTAATCACCCATGCTGAGGGCGTTTATCTGTGGGATAGCGAAGGTAATAAAATTATCGACGGTATGGCGGGTTTGTGGTGCGTCAATATGGGTTACGGCCGAAAAGAACTGATTGAAGCATCCGACAAGCAGATGAAGCAGCTGGCCTATTACAACACCTTTTTTCAGACCACCCACACACCTGCGGCAGAGCTAGCCAAAGAGATCGCCAGTGTCACCCCCTACGACCTGAATCATATCTTTTTCGCCAACTCTGGCTCTGAAGCCATAGACACGATTATCCGCATGGTTCGTCAGTACTGGGCTATCAAAGGCAAACCGTATCGCAACATTCTTATCGCCCGTGAAAACGCTTATCACGGCAGTACTCTGGGCGGCACCAGCCTTGGCGGCATGAGTGGAATGCACAAACAGGGCGGCCCGATGGTGTCAAACATCACCCGTATCCGCCAGCCATACTGGTATGGTGAAGCCGGTGATATGACCGAAGAAGAGTTCGGTATTGCCTGCGCGAAAGCGCTGGAAGATAAAATTCTGGAAGTGGGTCCTGATAATGTTGCAGCCTTTGTCGGCGAGCCGATTCAGGGGGCGGGAGGTGTCATCGTGCCACCGGCCAACTACTGGACAGAGATTCAGAAGATCTGCGATAAGTACGACATTCTGCTGGCGGCTGATGAAGTCATTTGTGGCTTTGGCCGTACCGGAAGCTGGTTTGGCTGTGAAACCTTTGGCTTTAAACCCGACATTATATCCATGGCTAAAGGCCTCTCTTCAGGTTATTTGCCGATCGCTGCTGTCGCTATTGGCGATCGTATTGCCAATGCCTTTATTGAGCATAATGACGACTTCAATCACGGTTTCACTTACTCCGGGCACCCGGTTGCAGCCGCTGTTGCCATTGCCAACATTCAACTGATGAAGAAAGAAAACATCGTTGAGTATGTTGCCAAAGATATCGGGCCTTACTTCCAGAATAAACTTCGTGAAGCGGTTGCCGACCACCCACTGGTTGGCCATATTGAAGGTATTGGTCTGATCGCAGGTCTTGCTCTGGTGAAAAACAAAGCGCCAAAAGAGCTGTACGCCGATGAAGTTAATATCGGCATGATCTGCCGTGACCACTGTTTTAATAACGGCCTGATTATGCGTGCGGTTGGCAGCCGGATGGTACTATCACCACCGCTAGTTATCAGCCATGAAGAAGTCGATGAGCTGTGCGAAAAAGTACGCCTGTGCTTTGACCTGACCCTGAAGTCAGTCAGCTGATCAGCCCGTTCACCGTTAAACTGCATAATTCTTTCACTATCGTTATGCAGGCGGAGGTCAGAAATAATGAACATTTCTGACCTCCATTATTCGACTGCACAAGATCAATATTACCGGTATTGCGTCTTGCCAATTATGCGTAACTAATCATTGCGGATAACGGCAGTCGGATCTTTTTACACTTCAAAGCCCAGAGCAGGAGCCCCGCTATGCAAAGCATCAGTGCACAGCACACCGCGTCTGAAAACTGGCAAAAGGATCTTGCTGCGCTTATCGACACCATCCGCCTGCCCAGTTTTGGCGGCATGCTGGAAAAGTTTCTCGCCTGTCAGTGCCACTTTGATAGCATGCTGGTTGTGACTTTCAGAAAATCCCTGAAACCACTCATTCTTCATCCCACTGACCCGGCAGAGCAGAGCCTGACACTGCACAACTATATCAACCGGGCCTACATTCTCGACCCCCTGTTTAATGCCATCCGCAGCGGCAGCCTGGGAGAGGGCGTCAGCCGGCTGATCGACATCGCTCCCGACAGTTTTGAAACCACTGAATATTATCAAAACTGCTATAAAGAGTTTGACCTGATTGATGAGATCAATCTGGTTATAGAACTGGACGCTAAAGTCAGCTGCGCCATCTCACTGGGGCGCAGAACCAGCCGCGGCACCATCACCCGGGCTGAACTCAGTCGTCTGAATAATATCTATCCCGTCGTCAAATCGATCATTCGCCAGTTCTGGTTATCGCAGTCCCAGGAGTTTGTTAAATACGAAAAATCAGAGGGCGCTATGAATCAAGCGATCAGCACCTTCGGCAGCGGCGTACTTACCCCAAGAGAACAGCAGATTGCGGGATTGATTCTGCAGGGGCACTCGTCAAAAGCCATAGCGAATATGCTGGATATCAGCCTGGGCACTGTAAAAGTCCACCGCAAGAATATCCACACCCGGCTAAACACCTCCACCCAGTCCGATATCTTTACGCTATTCCTGGCCCACCTCAAAGAACTGGACCCTACGGCTAATGCGTAAAAGTTGCTAGAACGGCGCTTTGCGCCTGCTAGGAGCTAGACGTAAAGCTTCGCTTTCCTTGCTAGGATAAGCCGCAAATACAGGAGTATCAATTGCCAGGGCATTTGTTTTCAGGCAGGCTTTGATTCAGCCAAACACACATAGAACACTAAGGATAGTCACTATGAATGACGAAAACATCTACTCCACCCCACACGCAAATCTGGAAGTATATAGCAAGAACGAGGTTGTTCTCGCTGGTCGCTGGACACGATTCTGGGCGGCTCTCATCGATACGATTCTGATTCTGCTACTGTTCATTGTTGTCCAGGTAGCCCTCGGCGTATCCAGCCTGTTAACGCTTGACCAGCTACCTCAAGCATCCGAATTGATGATGAGCGTAGGAATATTGCTCTCCTATCTGCTTCTCAACGGTTATCTGTTAGCCACGTCCGGCCAGACTATTGCCAAAAAGATGTTTAATATCCGGGTGGTTGATTATGATACCAATCAATTACTGCCTTTCTCGAAGGTCTTTGGTATCCGTTACCTGCCTATATTTGTCATTAGCCAGATCCCCTTTGCCGGACAGTTCATCGGCATCATCGACTCACTGTTTATCTTCAGTAAAGAAAACCGCTGCCTGCATGACCTGCTAGCAAACACCAAAGTTATAAAAATATAGTTCTGCGTTCCAATATTAAAAAACCGCCAGACGGGAAACTGGTTCGCGACCAGTTGCGAGTGCTGCGGAAAAGCCCGGAAAGGTATTTAGCCTGTGCTAGAATCTCACTGAATATTCAACCTGGTAGCCTGATGAATAACTGGAAACGCCCTCCCTGTGACCTTGAGATAGCCCGGTACATTGATTGCTACTGGTATCTTGAGAAAACCCCGGGCGATAACAGTTATAGTCACCCAAAACTCAACCCAAGCCCAGAAGCGCACCTGCTTCTTGCTCCTACTGAGCAGCCATATCATTACACCTTAAACGGGGTTGAAAAAAAGGGTTATGGGGGACACCTGCTATTACCTAATACCGGTACAATTGACGTTCATCATCTTGATCCATTCCTGATTATTGGCATCAAGTTCAAAGCTGGAGCACTCTATTCACTCGCTCAAACAGCAGATTTTCCGATGCTGGATGATATTATTAACCTCTCGGATTTTTTAGCAGCAACCACTCTTACTTTACCGCCAGAACCGTCTACCGCGACTCGTTCTGACGCCATCAATGAGCTGAGAATCAAGCTTGATAACTGGTTGCACCCATTATTGAAAAATGTGTACCAAGACAGATACTGTCAACTGACAGAGAAAGCTGCCGCCATATTTGAACATACTGAATTAGCAGATTTAGCGCAGAACTTACATTGTTCTCGACGGACACTGGAACGTGCATTTCGTCGGGTGACCGGACTAAGCCTGAAACAGTATGAGGCAATGCGAACGTTGGATAAGCTCCTTTATTACCTCTACCAATATCAAGACCGCTCTCCTGATTGGGCAGATGTGGCAGCGAAGTTTGGCTTCAGTGATCAACCCCATCTCATCCGATATTTGAAAACCGCTATCAGTTCTACACCGGGTAACTATCTTAAGCAGCGTGATTTAACAATCGATGTATACGGAGACTTTGAGTAGCCCCTGCAAACTGTCGCAATTGTTCAATCTTCTACTCTTTTCGATCATTACCCTTAAATCTGAAATCAATCAGACCTAACAGGTAATTACATGACCATTACTATCCGACAGTACTCAGAAGAAGATATTGAAGCGGTGCTTTCAGCATGGCACGCTGCATCAACACTAGCCCATCCTTTTCTAACATCTGAGTTTCACGAACAAGTACGTTACGACATGATCAATCTGTACTTGCCCAATACTGACACCTGGGTAGCCGAAATAGATGAAGCGGTAATTGGATTTATTGCACTTGCAGGTAATGAGATTGGAGGGCTGTTTGTGCAACCAGAGTTCCATGGTATGGGTATTGGCAAAGCCTTAATGGACAAAGCACATACACTTCATAAAGAGCTTGAAGTTGAAGTTTTCAAGAAAAACAGTATTGGACGTAAATTCTATTCTCAATATGGCTTTGAGTTTCAGGCTGAAAGCATACACAGTGCAACTAAGAACAGCGTACTAAGATTAAAATTTATCGCTTAGAGTAAAGCGGCATTTACCAGTGCAGTTTAATAGATCACCATGATTTTCTATGCCTGCATTTAACCATTTTCAATTTAAAAAAGGTTGATTCAGCCCGGCTGACAATCTCCGCTTTTGACTGTCAAAATAACACAGCCAGCAAAAGAGCCATAGGTCTGACCTATAGCTCTTTACCGTTATATACAGCTAGCAACACGAATGCGTAATAGCCTGGCCTGATAGCGATTCTTCTGCCGACGACTGACACGTCGCGAAGCGACATCTAGCCAGCGGCAAAGTCGCAAACCAGACCCTGCTTTACAACCGAATCAAAACATTCTTGATGTCGGTATACTTTTCCAGCGCATGCAGCGATTTATCACGACCGTTACCGGAGGCTTTAACACCGCCAAAAGGCACAGTGGTATCGCCCTCACCCCAGGTATTCACCCACACCATACCGCTTTCGATCTTGCGGCTGACGCGATGTGCGCGAGACAGGTTCTGGGTCCAGACGGCTGCGCCAAGACCGTAAACAGAATCATTGGCCAGTGCAATTGCTTCCTCTTCGGTTTCAAACTCACATACCGCCAGTACCGGCCCGAAGATCTCCTCTTTGACAAAGGTCATAGCGTTGTTAGCGCCATCAACGATGGTCGGCTTGGCATAAAAGCCTTTACCTTGCTGGTATTCAGGAACGCCACCCATAATCACCCGACCGCCCTCTTCCTGAGCGGAACGGATGTAACGCTCAACCGTTGCCAGTTGAGTAGCATCAACCATTGGCCCCATCGTCGTGGCAGGGTCTAACGGATCGCCGGGCTGGAACCGGGCGGCGGCTTCAACCAGCGCGGCAACAAACTCTTCTTTGATACTCTTATCAACGTAAAGACGGGAACAGGCGATACATACCTCCCCCTGATTACAGAAGATAGCCGCCGCAGATGCCGCCGCGGCCGCTTTAATATCCGCATCAGCAAACACCAGATTTGGCGATTTACCACCCGCTTCCAGCCAGACCCGTTTCATATTCGACTCACCGGCATAGCCCATCAGCATACCCGCAACCCGGGTTGAGCCGGTGAAAGCCAGCACGTTAACATCCATATGCAGCGCCAGCGCTTTGCCTGCGGTATGACCAAAGCCCGGCAATACATTCAAGACACCTGCAGGCATACCAGCCTCCACCGCCAGTTCCGCCAGACGCAACGCACTCAGCGGTGATTTTTCAGAGGGTTTGAGGATCACAGAGTTACCCGCAGCCAGCGCCGGAGCAATTTTCCAGCTGACCATCAATAGCGGATAGTTCCAGGGCGTGATCGCACCGACCACACCCACTGGCTGATGGTGGATCATCGCCAGCGTATCATGTCCAGTGGGTGCAATTTCACCATAGATTTTATCAATACTCTCAGCGGTCCAGCGGATACAGTCAATAGCATCCGGTACGTCAATATTAACCATCTCAGAGATCGACTTGCCCATATCCAGAGTGTCCAGCAGGGCAAACTCATCTTTGTGCTGTTCAATCAGATCCGCCCAACGGAGCATCACTTTTTTGCGCTCGCGGGGGGGCATCTCAGACCATGCACCTGAACGGAAAACGTCACGGGCATTGGCAACCGCGATATTCACATCTGCCTCATCGCAACTGGCCACATCGGCAAGCGACTGTTCAGTCGCCGGATTGATGCAGGGAAACGTATCACCACTCACCGCGGGGCGAAACTCACCATTAATATAAGCCTGATGGTGGAAAGTTAACGTCTCACTCAGGGCTTGCCATTCAGCGTAGCTGTTCATCGATTATCTTCTCCGCAATATCCGTTCGTCACTATCAGAATCAGAAGCCAGGCGGCGCCTATCCATCGATTCATATTGACTCCCAGTATATTCGTTATCCTTTTAACGCCTCTATATATATGAAGAGGTAGTTAACGGGCTAGCCGCCGTTTTTCCATCAGGATACTCACAAATAGATACCTACCCCTGGGTATATCCTCCGGCATCAGGCTTTACACATAATCAAGATTCATAAAAAATAACAGGAAAAATCGATGAAGAAGATTTTCACAGGTCTGGCCGCCGCAATGGCCCTGACATCTACCGTTCAGGCTGCTGACGTAACCGGCACCGTATCATTCACCAATGATTACCGTTTCCGTGGCATCTCACAATCCGCAGGTGATCCAGCCGTTCAGGGAAGTCTGGATGTAGGGTTTGATAATGGTGTCTATGCGGGCATCTGGGGCAGCAACGTTGATTTTGATGATGATGCCAAGCTGGAAATTGATTACTACGTTGGCTTTGCCAATGATATCAATGACGACCTGAGCTATGACGTTTCCTATGGTTTTTATACCTACCCTGGCTATAACACCGATGCGGAATACGGCGAACTGGCTCTGGCACTGTATTACGGTGACGTTGGCTTCACCATGGCGTATTCCGACGATTTTTTTAACTCCGGAGAGTCTGCACAATACTTCGGCCTTGATTACAGCTATGGTATCACCGAAGCCGTTAGCCTCGATCTGCATGCCGGTTACAGCACCGGTGATTACTGGGGTAAAGTTGATATCGACGATTACCAGGACTACTCTGTCGGTATCTCGGGCTCTGTTGTAGGTCTGGACCTGTCAGCGACTTATCTGTTCAACAGCATCGACAATGCTGAAGAGGTAGATAAAGGTGCATTCCGCAATGACAATACACTGATGCTAAGCGTATCACGCACTTTCTAAGCCTGTTTAACATCTGCATCAGGCACGTACAGAGCTCCCCTTCTTCTGCCTGAGCCGGGCCACACAGAATATTCTGTGTGGTCTTTTTTATTCATCTTACAGAGCGTAAAATCCCGCTTCAACTCTCTAGTTAAGAGGCACGGATGTCTGTCGCTATACTCTCAATTTTCATACCTACATTTTTCTTTGTCTCCATCACGCCCGGCATGTGTATGACTCTGGCCTTAAGTTTGGGGATGTCGATCGGTGTACGGCGCAGTCTGCATATGATGTGGGGCGAGCTGATCGGCGTAGGCCTTGTAGCTACAGCCGCTGCCGCAGGTGTTGCTGCGTTAATGCTGCAGTTTCCAGAGGCGTTTATTTTCCTCAAACTTGGCGGCGGGGCATATCTCGGCTGGCTGGGTTTTCAGATGTGGCAATCAAAAGGCAAGCTAGTGATGCCTGAACCGGGTACAGAGGTAAAAAAACAGGGTAACCTGCAGTTAGCCTTCAACGGTTTCATTACTGCGATAGCAAACCCGAAAGGCTGGGCATTCTTTGTTACCCTGCTGCCCCCCTTTCTTGATCAGAGCCTGCCACTTGCCCCGCAGCTGACGCTGCTGATTGCGATAATTCTGTCATTAGAGTTCAGCTGTCTGCTGATCTACGCCAGCGGCGGAAAAGCATTACGCCATCTGTTACTGGACCGCGGCAATGTCAAACTGATGAACCGGATTGCAGGTTCACTGATGATTGGTGTTGGCATCTGGCTGGCATTCGGCTAAGCGAATAGCATGACCACTCTACTTTATAACTGAAAAGCGGCGCGGTTGAGGCCGGCTGTCCTTCAGGGAAAAATAGCCATCATCATCACGGTAGAGTGTGTAATCCTCCATCGCCAGCACATCCCAGACCATATGGGTTGCGAAGGTCGGCGGCAACCGGTATTGTCTGCCACCAATCAGCTCAGGCTGATAACTGTTATCCGGTGGCGCTATTAGAATGTTGCTCAACTCGCTGGCATCCCAGCTGTAAGACTGTTTCGGCATCGCATAAGCATCAGCGATCCATCCCTCCCTAAAGGAAGGACCAATCAGTGCAAGCGAACGACAATCTGAACGACCCTCGATGCAATACTGCTGTTTATCCAGATCAACTATATAGTTTTCGGATCCAAAAGTACCCATAGAGGAACAGCCCGCCAGACTGGTCAGCAGTACCAAGCTAACAGCGAACGACGGCATAACCTGTAGCATCTTCATTGTTACTATCCCTTGAATTAAAGATTACATCAGCAAGATCAATACATTAATATGAATCAAACAAACGACCAGACACGGACTATCCTGAGTACAGGTCATAAAATAGTCAATCAGGTCATATCAGGCGTTATGAAACCAAGGAGCTTCTTCCATGAGCCCTGCTGAAAAATTTACCTTTCAGACACTCGAAGGCCGCACTAAAGCACTCGCGATTGCACTGGGTTTCAGAGATCAGTCTACGCTTGATCACTCTGACCGGGTACAGACGCTGGCAATCGAACTTGGTAAAGCCGCCGGACTCTGTGAAGGTCAGATCAGCGCCCTGCGAATAAGTTCCAAATTCCATGATATCGGCAAGATCGGCATTCCTGATAGCATTCTGATGAAACCCGGCAAGCTGGACAGCGATGACTGGGAGGTGATGCATAAACATCCCGCGATTGGCGAGCAGATCGTACTCTCAACAGAGCTGGATGGAGCGTCTGAAACAGCTCATATTATTCGTCACCACCATGAGCATTTTGATGGCAACGGTTACCCGGATAAACTTGCCGGTGAGGCGATTCCCGTGGGCGCCAGAATTATCAGCATCGTCGACAGTTATGATGCAATGGCGTTCACCCGTTCTTACCATGAAGGCCATACCCATGCGCAAATTATTGAGCAGATAAACCGGGATTCAGGTACAAAGCATGACCCCTATCTGCTGAATCATTTCTGTCGCATTATTGAAAAAAGTGCCAACCGGGTGGAATAATATTCATTTGTAGCGCTGCACTAAGCATATTAAGCTGAAGGCAATCACCCTGTTGAGGCTGCACCTTATGTTTACGATAACAGCGTTGCGCAATACCCTGTCAAGTAAAACGCTTGTCTCAGCAACTGCGGTCTCCACCCTGTCACTTGCACTCAGCCTTACACCGATTATTACCCAGCAACTATCAGGGCTCGATCTTGGTAGCCAGGCAGTAGCCAAAGGTGGCGATGGTGGTGGAAACGGTGGTGGAAACGGTGGTGGAAACGGTGGTGGAAACGGTGGTGGAAACGGCGGTGGAAACGGCGGTGGAAACGGCGGTGGAAATGGCGGTGGAAACAGCAATTCCAGCAACGGTCATCAGGGTAACGGAAACGCTTATGGCCAAAGCAATGATGGCGCTGGAAAGTCGGCTACCGCCGGAAGTAACGGTCTGAGCAATAGCCGTGGACTTGGAAATAATCAAAAGTCGGTCTCTGCCAGTCTGGGACGACTTAATGCAGCCCATGCATCGGCCACCGCACGCGCCCATGCAGCACCCAATTCAGCGGTCGGCTTGATCGCACAATATGAGGCAGCAGTCTATGCGGCCAGGCAAGCGCCGACTGAAGAGGAGCGCGCCGAACTGGAACAAACAGCCATGGACTTCCTGGGTCAGGCCGCTAATAAAGAGCTCAATACCGAGGTTGTCTCAGCGGTTAATGACCTACTGGGAATAGCACCTGAAATAGCACCTGAAACAGCACCTGAGCCTGACACTGCCACGGAGCCGGAAACAGCTCCGCCAGAAACGGACTCCGGTAACTCTGATGCGGGGGCACCAGACAGCGTTACTCAGGCATGAGGTTAAAGATCCCTGATCAGCTGCAGATTCTGCCAGTCAAGTTCCAGATCACTCAGCTGTAGTTCCTGTCGGATAAAACGACGATAGGCATGATCGGTTTTAAGCCCCCATATGCCATCTGCAAGACCGGACGGGTATCCCAACTCATCAAGACGGAGCTGGATAAACAGAGTCGTTGAACGATCAATCCGTCCCGCATGATATGCCAGTGTGCGACTGGCATATTGCCGGGATGCCGCATTACTCAGAGCGTACATGCGCCCTTTTAACTCAGTCGCCAGCGGCACCCCGCGCTTTTCCGCCTGAGTAAACCAGTACCAGGCTGCAGCAGGGCTTTGAGGCAGGCCAAGCCCTCTCGCATAGACCACACCCAGATCAAAAATAGCCTGCTTATGGCCCAGATCCGCAGCCCGGCTCAGCAGATAGCCCGCCCACAGCCGGTTTTTATTAACCCCCCGACCGTTCATATAGAGAACAGCCAGTTGATATAGCGCGCCGGGATGATCCTTTCTGGCCGCCAGATCCAGCCAGTTTGCTGCATCTGAGAAGCGGGTATTGACCCCTCTGCCGGTCAGATATGACATCCCTGCCATATACGCACCTTCAGAGGAGCCGTTCAGCGCAGCATCCTTAAACAGCTCAACGCCCTGCTGATAGTCCTGAGTAGTGCCCCGCCCCTGAGTCACATCCAGCCCCTGACTAAACTGCTGTTTAGCCATGTCAGGATTATTCTGCACCCGGGTCGCTAAATCGGCACCGAAATCGGGAAAACTGCTACAACCCGACAGCAAAGCTACAACCACAGCTATCACTAGCAGCAGAGATCGACGTATCAGCAAAGATGAGCCTATCAGGGTATATCGACATTTCGTGTAGTAAACCATTGAGCCTCCTGCATCTGTAACAGGCAGTATAGGCGATGCTCTGTCATCTACCGACCAGATTTAACTAATCCGGGATCAATTCTCCCACCACTGATGTGACAGGCTTAACACCCGCCCAGACATTCAGCGCCATATCTTCAGGTTCTTCGTTAGGCCCACCGACACGAATCTTGGCCGAAACCTCCTCAATCGGGAAAGCAAACACCGCCGTTACCTTCATTTCAGTCTCATTAGGCGGTCGTGCTTCCGTTGACCGACCCGGACTATATTTATCCAGCATAGCATCAAGCGCTGCCCGCTTTTCCCGGGGGTCTTCCACGAGTCGTCCTTTAGCGTAAACCACCACCGAACGGAAGTTAACGGAGTGATGATAGGCGGAACGAGCAAACACCAGTCCATCCAGCAAACACACCGTAATACAGGCAGTCTGCCCTTTAATCACCTGCTGAAACAGACCGTTCTTGACCGAGCCGTGCAGAAACAGCTCATCTCCCACTCGCCAGTGGGAACTGGGCTGCACCATCGCCTCAGCATCGACACTGACACCGATATTACACACCCAGGCTTCATCAAGAATGCTGTAGATGGTGTCCCGGTCGTAGTTCGCGATTTTCCGCCCCCGTTTTACCCGGGTACGTTCCGTCACTTCAATCTCACTCATAGCCTGTCCTTACTGTTTTAAGCACTCGTCTTGAGCGCTCTTTTAGGTTTGCGATAAAGTGAGATTAGCCGTTATAGTGGATCTTATTAAGATCCAATTTATAGATATTATTAAGGCCCAATTTGAAACCGCATCTGAACAATAAAACGCCCCACTCAGAACGCTTTACCCCTTTCCTCGAACAAGGTAAAACTCAGCGTCCGCTCTACCGAGGGCTGTTTAATTATATTCAGCAACGGATTCTATCTGCGGAGCTGCCAGCACAGAGTCGCCTGCCCTCCAGCCGCGAGCTGGCTGACCTGCTGGGCCTCTCGCGCAACACCGTAAAGCAGGTGTATGAGATGCTCCAGGCTGAAGGATATATCGAAACCCGGCATGGGGATGGCAGCTATGTTTCGCCTCAACTGTCCCTGAATCGAAGCACAACACAGCGGACCCCTGATCCGCACACCCGGCCAATCACACTCTCAGCCAAAAGCGCACAGTTGGAGCAGATCCGGCCGCTCTACCAGCAGCACAAGCAACAACTGCTGCTCCCCGCGGTTCCAGCACTGGATCAGTTTCCCTGGCAACAGTGGCAACGTTCGGTGGCCCACGCTGGCAGGCAGATGAAGTTTCATGCTGAACGTGACTTTATGGGGGAAGCAGCACTTCGCTCTGAGATTGCCGCCTATCTCAATGCAACCCGCGGAATTCATTGCGATATGACACAGGTGATGATCTGCTCAGGCTCGCAACAGGGGATGCAGCTCGCTTTTTCCATGCTGCTTAACCCTGGCGACAGGGTTCTGGTGGAAGATCCGGGCTTTCCCGGTATCGACGGTGCCATTAGTAACGCGGGCGGGATTAAGCTCTCCGTCCCCATTGACCATAACGGTTTTCGTACCGATATCGCCCTGCACAATCAACAAAACGCCCGGCTTGCCTTTATCACCCCGTCACGCAACTTTCCAATGGGTTATACCCTCAGTCTTGAACGCCGCCTGCAACTGCTTAAGTGGGCCCGGCAACAGGGCTGCTGCATTATCGAGGATGATTACGACAGTGAGTTCCGCTTTGACGGCCCGCCCCTCACCGCACTTCAGGGCCTGGATGGCGAACACACCGTGATCTATTCCGGCACCTTCAGCCGTATTCTGCACCCGGCTATACGGCTGGCCTACCTGGTTCTGCCACCCGCACTGGTGGAGCCGTTTAACCGCATGCGCGGCTTTATGGATGGCGGCTTGTCTGCGTTACCACAACTGGCACTGGCAGACTTTATGGCCCGGGGAGCGTTTGCCAGTCATTTGAGACGGATGCGTAAACTCTATAAAACCCGGCGCAGTTACCTGTTACAACAGGTAGAGCAGATCTTTAACGGCCAACTGATATGGGAACCCAGTGATGGCGGGATGCATGGCGTGTTTCTGCTGCCTCCGGGCATCAATGACAAAGCGATTGTCGAACAGACGATGAAGGTAGGGTTGGGAATACGCCCGCTGTCTTACTATTATGACAAACAAGTCCCCCGTAACGGACTGGTGATCGGTTTTGGTGGTTATGATGAAGCCCGGATAGACGCCGGATTAGCTTTACTGAAGTCAGTTCTGGAGCATCATCTGTAAAACCAAAAAAGCTGCACCTCACATTGAGATGCAGCCTATACAGAGAGTTCAAACGTGCAGATAGTGGGCTCTACTTATTTGCAGCCATCTTATTTGCTGCCAGCACATAGAGATATTCCAGTGCCAGCGTGGCACCGGCCAGTGAAGTGATCTCAGCATGGTCATAGGCTGGCGCAACCTCAACCACATCCATCCCCACCAGATTCAGCCCCTGCAAACCACGGATCACTTTCAGAGCGCAATCCATATTCATGCCACCGGCAACCGGCGTACCGGTACCCGGCGCAAACGCGGGATCAAGACCGTCAATATCAAAACTGACATAGGTTTTTTTATCGCCAACCCGGGCATGGATACGTTCCAGAATCCCCTGCGGACCATGATCACCCACCCAGGCAGCGTCGAGCACCTCAAAGGGGTGTCCCTCGACATCATAGGCGGTACGGATTCCTATCTGAATGGAGTGCTCAGTATCCAGCAGTCCCTCTTCAACGGCGTGATGAAACAGCGTACCGTGATCATATTTAGTGCCGCCGGAATAGGTATCGGTGTGGGCATCAAAATGGATCAGCGCCAGCGGGCCATGTTTTTTAGCATAGGCACGCAACACCGGTAGAGTAATAAAGTGATCGCCGCCAAAGGTCAGGGATGATTTACCCGCATCGAGAATTGAACTGATATGCCCCTGAAGATTGTCCACCATGGTCTGTGGCTCACCATGTTTGAACAGCACGTTGCCGGAATCCGCCACCTTCAGGTGATCATCCAGGGCAAACTGCCAGGGCCAGCGCGCTCCTTCCCAGATCAGTTGGGATGACGCCTGACGTACACCCTGTGGCCCGAAACGGGCACCGGAACGTCCCGATGTCGCCAGGTCAAACGGCACCCCGGCCACAATCACTTCCGCATCAGAAGAAGTCAGATCACTCACCACCGGAAACTCCATAAAAGTCATTCCCAGTGAGCCATAGATCGGCAGATCAGCATTCGCCGTGGTACTTGCTATATCAGACATTCCTCACCCCTCAACTATTTAACTCAGACCAGCTTACTATTCTGACTATAATTATTGAAATGCATAGTTATAATAACTACATGCACGACATTAATACTAAGACCTAATTCCAGGACCGTCCTGATGAAACCACTACGCCAGTTTGACCTGAACCTGCTACTCCTGCTGGAAGCGTTGCTGACGGAATGTCATGTCAGTCGGGCCGCAGAGCGGATGTTCCTCAGTCAGTCAGCCATGAGCCACGCCCTCAACCGACTCAGACAGCAACTGGATGACCCGCTATTGGTGCGTTCCGGTAACGGCCTTAAACTAACCCCCCGAGCCCAAACGATGCTGCCGGATATCCGTCAGGCGATCCGTATGATCGAGCACAGTCTAAGCCCGCCGGAACCCTTTAACCCGTCCAGCTCAGATCGCTGCTTCACCATCGCCAGTACCGATTTCTTTGAAGCGCTGATCCTGCCACCGCTGATGCAGAACCTGCAACTCACGGCGCCCGGCATCCGTATTCAGATCGAGGTTATTCGTCAGGATGGTAATCTGAAACAACTGGAAAACCGCGAGGTAGATCTGATTGTCGGGCTGGACACCAAACAACCGGTTGACCCACAACTGATCAGCCGCCCCTGGTATACAGAACCCCTTGCCTGCCTGGTTGCTGAGGGCAATACCCAGGTGGATCAACACCTCTCTCTGGAGCAGTATTGTCAGTTGAAACATGTGATATTTTCCGATCTGGCGGGGGTAAGCTCAGATCAGATCGACCAGTGGCTAGCGCAGCAGCAACGGCAACGAAACTTTATTGCCTGCACCGTTAACTATATGGCGGGTGCCCGCATCGTTGCCGCCACCGAAGCTGTGATGACACTGCCGCGACAGATGGCATTGCTGTTTGCTGAGATGTTACCCGTGAGGTTGGTAACGCCCCCCCAGCGGATGCCAGAGATCGAGATGGTTAGCCTGCACCACCCGCTGTACTCGAATGATCCGGGGCTGAAGTGGCTGTTAGCACTGCTGCATGGTTAAATAGTGACCAATACTCTCGTCAGTCGTCAATGCACGGCAGTTTTAGAAAAGACATTCATAATCACCACCCCCAGAATAATAAATGCCATGCCAATAATAGCGGGCAGATCAGGAACCTCTTTGTAGATGATTGCGCTGATTGAAGCGATTAACACAATCCCCATCCCCGCCCAAATGGCATAAGCCACGCCGACCGGAACGGTTTTAAGTACCAGCGAGAGAAAATAAAACGCGGTGAGATAGCCGATCACACACACCGCACTGGCAAACGGTTTGCTAAACTCCTCGGACGCTTTTAACGCCAACGTACCAATCACCTCAGCACCAATAGCAAACGCCAGAAACCAATAACCCATAACACACCTTAGTTTGCCGCGTTGCGGCTTAATAGAGGTCGCGACGCGACTTGCAGACTGGAAGAAAAACAGGCCTGTCTCCGAGCTCGGATGACAGCCTGAGAATAACTTTTCGCAATCAGGTGATTAAGTGACGCATCTGCTCCGCCCGATGAACATAATCCTGATGAGAAAAATCGCCACTAGGATATCAGTCAATGGGGCTAAACAAAAAGCGGGTAAGATCAGAAAAACAGATCAGACAACCTACAGGGCCTGATATGATATCGATACGAACGGCTCTGAATCTTTTTATGCGTACTATTTTCTTATGCGTAGTATTTTTTTATGCGCACGACCTGATAAGCAATATACGTTTCAGTCTCGATCCAATAATCAAGCCTGCTGAGAGTCTGACGCAACGGCTGACTCCGCGAATTTAGCTGCGTCTCGAACCGCTGACACATCCTCGGATATATCCAGCGCTATTTGTGCCCGTTTCAGTGCCAGCCGCCCATGGTACACGGCCGCTTCCCGCATTTCTGCGTCACCCATCAATGCAAGAGAGTGCAACGCTTTCTGCAGTCGCACTGATACCTCGACCAAGCCAGCACCGTCCCGGCCGATTGCAGTAAAACCATCATCGAACATCTCCCTGACCGAGACCTCGGGCACCTCTACACGGTCGTAGATCAGCGTATCTTCATCGACTTCAGCCTCACTCCATAACGTAAAAAGTCGTACCAGAGTACCGATAATATCGATCGCCGTACCCGGATCATTGACGGCGGGCGACAATGCACGACCAGCAATTTGCGACAGAACCACCAAACCAAACCGCGGGTCATCGCTGAAAAGGCGATCGCAGCCGATCTGAAACGCTTTGACAACACAGTCGTAGTCAATTTCGCTCTGGTCACCCGCGTCAGATATTACGTATGCCAGCGCTTGGTCCGGGGAGGCAAATGCGCCCGGCAATATCGCTACTCGCACCCGTACTTGTGCTTCCTTAGCCCACGACTGCAGTGCCGCAACGTCAATGTGTTGAACATACCCCACACTCACTGCGAACACAGCTCGCCCACCTGGCTCAGATTGCACAGGCATACCACAAAGGGTTGGCGCATGACGTTGTCGCGTCAGAGCAGTAGCCGTCGCCTTTTCAATCTTATCGATCGTCGATCCAAGACGTCCGAGGCGAGCGATGCGATCAACCCAGCGGACAAACGTAGTGATCACCATAGCGAATACAATCGCCGTCAGAACAAAAAGGACAAACAGTCCGGCTGTCCCGAAGTATTCGTTCTTGACTGCGGTAAGCGCCACGATACTGAAAATAAAGGCACCAACAAAGGTAGAAAGGGCATTTTGCGATGCGTCGTCAGCGACAATCAGCGGAAAAGAACGCGGTGTTGCGATATTAGCTGCCGAGGCATAAGCCGACACCATCGACCCCACTGAAAAAGTGGCAATCACCAGCATGCTGGAAGCCATAACCGACAACAACGTCTCAATAGAGCCCGGTGAAATGTCAGGCGCTAATGTTTGTAATTGAGTGCCATCAGCAAGTTTTGCGATAAATGCCACAGCGATCGATAACAGACAAACAGCCAGCGGTCTCACCCAGAGCCTTTCATGGAGGCGATTCAGGAGAAACCGGATGCGATCTGCCGAAACGATAGAAGCCATAATTTTCTCCATTGTGCGCCATTAGATTGCTGATTAAACGTTTAGCCCAAAACACTGGCTCCCATTTAAGTTTAATACCCTTATAGTAACAACCGATGAGAGTCAGGCATAAACCACTAAAGTCATTCGCTGGGGCCAGATTACACAGACAATTTCGAACTCACCACAAATATATCCACTCAAGCAATATGCAACCATATGGTTGCTCTTATCAAAGCACCATGCTTTACTACCTCGATGCGCAACGTCTATCTCATCAGACTGGGAGCTCGCCATGACAGATACTATTAGCCGGGAAATCATTATCAATGCATCGAAAGAGCGTATCTATGAAGCAATTACGAATCCTGAACAAGTAATAAAGTGGTTCCCAGAAACGCTTGAGGGCGAATATACCGTCGGCTCCCAACCTATCTTTGGCTTCGGCGAGAATGGCAAAAACCCAATTTACGTTGTTGCTGCCAGCCCCTATGACTATTTCGCTTTTCGATGGGTGCCGGGAGCAAATCACTACCTTGGCGATGTGCTTTCAGTACCGAACACATTGGTAGAATTCAATATCACCGAACACACAGACGGCGCTTGCAAAGTAACACTGACTGAATCGGGGTTTGCAAGCCTGCCTGAAGAACTTATTGAAACCGCATTCAGGCAAAACTCTGGAGGCTGGGACTTCATGCTCGGTCGGTTGGAGAAATTCTTTGATGCCTGATCAGGTGAATGCAGCTAACATCTACAAAGCTTTAGGCGACCCCATCAGGCTGGAAATTGTTAAAAGGCTCTCTACCAAACCAACTTGCACGGTAGGCGAACTATCAACAAACCTTGGCGTTTCCAGACAAGGCGCACGAAAACAACTTCAAGTGCTGGTGAACGCGGATATTGTGACCCTTAAACAATGCGGAAGACAAACTGACGTGTCCCTAAACAAGCATTCGCTTCAGGTTGCACGTGAATTCATCGCTCAACTTGAGCGCCAGCGGAACAATCGCCTGGAGGCGTTGAAAATATACGTTGAAGGGTCAGAATAGTGTTCCGCTTCATCGTGGATACCTAACGTTTAGCTTTGTGCCCTGCCGTGAGGCGACATTGATTTGTTATGCCCATTCTCATATGCCATGTAAAAACGCAACAAAAAAACATACACCTAAAAGAGCCACGAATAACAAACCTAACGAGACTGTCGGATTAGACATTTTGACATAAAAATATCCATCTACCTCAGCCTTCCCTGTTCGTTTTAGCATTTTTTCACTGGAGAGATTGAGCTTTCACCCTTCAGTTCAAACGCTCTGTATCTGTTCTTTTAACCTGATATGAGCGTTGTTTACCTCATATCCTAACACTTAATGCCTAACCTCACCCTGCGTCGCGATTTTCTCAATATTATGCACCATGCAGTACATTAACCATTGTGCGCCGACCTTCTCTTTGCCTCGGAGCACGGAGCAATTAAAGGGCTTTGACCCGAATGGCACTTACTTAACCTTTTTGGGATGCCCGTTTTTTCTAATATCTTCACGGGCATCGCTGCGGGGCTTAATCAATAACGGGAACGGTTTTGGCCTTCGCTTTACCGCCCTGGGCTCAATTCGTCCAGGACGATTTCCTACTATTTTCTCGCTCATCAACATAAACAAATTATAAAATTGCTCGTCGTTAAAAATCACTGCTGTCTGCAAATAACCACTCCAAAGTTGCAGACTGTGTTTAAAGCTGAGCTGCCTTGGCATCAGGTCTGACAACAGCGATGACTGTGCCATCATCAGTCGTATTAGGTTATAAGCGAGCAAGTAAATCCAAATCTCTTTACTCGCCATTTCTGGAGATTTGCAACTGAGAATGTTCATTCCCAGAGTACCTTTGATGTTGCGTATGTCTAATTCAATATGCCAACGCTGCTTATAGAAAGATTTTAAATC
>NZ_CAKZLP010000090.1 GCF_937127095.1 uncultured Amphritea sp. | reverse complement strand
GTCCCTAATAGACGGAATTCGGTCCCTAATAGACGGAATTCGGTCCCTAATAGACGGAATTCGGTCCCTAATAGACGGAATTAGCCTGTTGTTAGTAGTGATGCCAAGGCCAAAACCGTGTTGGGCATGACACCCTATCAGCCCGGTGTCGTCTTTCCGTCTATTAGGGACCGCTATCACCATTTTGGCGTAGCCTACGGGCATAGGACCTTGCCTCTTTGGCTGCTGCCGACCGATCCATGCCATCTGCTATCAACTGTTCCAGGTACTCCAACGCCCCGAGTCCATCCAGCTCAGCCAACCATGCACGGTGAGTCATTACCAGCAAGGGGCCACTTTGACCCTGCTCTTCCTCCAGTTGGTACTCGGGCAGATCATTTGCAGCTATGACCTTACGCAGGTTCTCTGTGAACTTCTTCCGTGTGCCAGTGCTACCACTGCGCTGGTAAAGAGTCTGAAAAGCCCACACGGCTTGATCCTTGCCAGCCGCTCGCCGAGCTACCCGATAGATAAAGCGCCCAATACCTGGTTCAATCAGGAAGTATTCGGGGTGTACTGTCAGCACATCTGGACGCTTACCTGCGGTGATCTCATTGAAAAGCCACTCTGGAGCTTCGATCTCAACCTGTTCAATCTTTCCGCTCTTGTTTCGAGACTTTATTCCGTAGCTACTTATCAGCCCCTGAGACTTTTTATTATCAAGCATATCCTGGCCGTCGTCTGATGGCTGATTGCGGTTGCGGACGTTCTTAATAGTGGTAGTCAAAAGACGATCTAGCGCCGCTTCGATCTCATCTGCTTGGCGTCCACCATCACCACGACGGCAGAATTTTAAAATGGACTTTACGTGTGGCCGGTAGATACGCGTTGGTTTCTTGCCCTTCCCTTCCCGATAGAGATTCATGGCTTCGGTCATATGTGAAACCATCATTAACACCAGGTCATAATCCCATATAGACGCCATCCCATAGGGGCCTGCTGAAACCTCCACATAACCGTCCGGCAGCTCATAGCGGATCAGCTCACCTGCCCTCTTGTCCCGCTTGGACAGGCGGAACACGGCCACGTCCATGATACTGCGGCTGTCACGGGTACCCACGTCATAGAGTGTTGGTACGAAAAAATCGGGTTGGCTATCCCCTGGTGGCGGCGTGCGAATATTCGATGTTGGTGCTGCCGTCTGTTCAGGCTCAGACCAAGCGCTATCAAAAAGATCCCCTTCTAGACTTTCCTCACCGGTTGGCTTCGGCCCTGATTTTTTGATCATGTGGCGGTCCTCCATTAGCCGATTAAGAATATTATTTAAATTTATTTTGAATATTCAAAGAAAATTAAAAAGCTATTCATTCAATGCTTTATACAAGGCCATTGAAATAAACGCGGATCGGCCCGTCCCCATAGCCTCAGCCCGTTCGTCCACCTGGCGCAGAAGCTCTGGTGCTATGGTGATACTGATCTGCCGCTTGTTCCCTTTTGTTATGCCTTTCTCATACGGAGCATCCTTTCCTGTTACTGCTCCTGCATCGGGCGCCCCAGTCAAGAAGGCTTCCGTTTTGTCTTGCGGCTTAGGCTTCTTTTGAATAGCCATCGAATTTACTCCCAAATGTCTTTGAATATTCAAAGTCAGTTAAAAATGATATCCATAAGCGCGGCCATTTCAGCGATAGCCTTGGGGTCTTTCGGTGTTAGTTCAGACACAGCCAACCCCGACCCGCCCGCGTTACTGAATGCTTTTCGACGGCGGATCACTGTCGGCAAATAGGTAAATTGGGGAACGTCGACTACAGCCTCAGCGGCTTCGGAATTGTCCGTGGATCGTTCACCAGGGTCAGCCATATTCAGTAGTGCGTAAGCGTTCAGTCCATCACGAACGCTACGGGCTTCATCCACCAACGAAGCCATATCTTCTAAAGCCCATACGTCATACGAACGTGGGGCAAATGGAACTAGGAGGACATCCGCCAAAATCAATGAAGCCCGCAACGCAGTCGAGTCACGGCCACCCACATCAATGATGATGTCACCCCACTTATGTGCCTGTTGCTGAACCTGGGAGCGCAGTTGTGGCCCGTCTGGATACTGGGCACACGCGATACCAGGTGCCCGTTCAGCCTCGGATCTGGCAGCGATAGCTGCGGCAGCCGTACCCTGTCGATCACCATCAATTAGCCACACATCCCGGCCTGCTAGTGCGCGGCTGACAGCGATTTGAACGGCAAGAGTGGTTTTCCCAACTCCGCCTTTAGTGTTCGCTATTGCTATAATCACGCTTTACACCTTTTTGAATATTCAAATAAGATTTATAGTATCTTAGAAAGAATACACTTGGTCAATAGAAAATGAATATTCATACACCGTTATTTTCAGCACAAAAGAGCAGAGCTAACGGACCAATATAGCGTGACTTTTCGTGTGCACGAACTGGGGGAAAGCAAAATGAATGAACCGAACCTGACCTGGGAAACCGCCCGCCTACTCTCAAATCTAGACGGGTTTGAAGCCCTGGGGCTCTCCATACAACGGTTGGACTACAAAGCTATAGAGCACGAATGTAATCAGCTGCTAACGGATCTCGAAAGAGGCCCTCGCCGTGCGGCATTGACAGAACTACGAGACACAGCCAGGTTGTGGCAATCCTAAGAGTAGGGGGCTCATTCGCCGGGTCACTATTTGTTAAACGCCCGGTACAAGGTCGAGCGATGCACCCCCAATAGGGCCGCAGCTTCCTTCACGGTGCGTCCTTCCTGGTCAACGAGGGCGCGAGCGTGGGCGATCTGCTCCGGGGTGAGGGTAGGGGGCGGGCCAAACTTCACGCCCTTGGCCTTGGCCACTTGGCGTCCGCTCCTGGTGCGGTCGATGATGAGCGAACGCTCAAACTCGGCAATGCCGGCGAACACAGTTAACACCATACGCCCGGCAGGGCTGGTCGTGTCAGCCCAAGGCTCAGCCAGACTGCGAAGCCCCGCGCCTGCCGACTGTATCTGTTCGGCTATGTCGAGCAAATCGCGGGTACTGCGGGCCAGCCGGTCGAGCCGTGTCACGGTTACAACGTCACCTGGTCGCAAGTGATCAAGTAAGCGGGTCAGCTCGGGGCGGTCACGTCGTGTGCCGGTCACCTTCTCGGAAAAGAGGCGAGAGCATCCGGCAGCAGCCAGCTCGGCCCGCTGGCTTACTAGCTCCTGGTCATCTGTACTGACACGGGCATAGCCCAACAACAGGCCTCCGCCCACCTGATCCAAGGAATTGGGTTCATGCTTCATAGTTCTGTCTCCGGTTATAGTCGCGTATATTCGTAATTATGCAACTAAAACCAGGAACACGAGAACACCAGGTAAACCAGGTAACACAGCCTACCCCGCACACTGTCGCACAACTTAGGACTTTTGCGACACGTCAGCACCACACCCACGAGGTTGTAAGAAACTGCGCCATAGGGGAAATTAGTCATTTTTGATTGACAACATACACACAAACAACCACTATACACACACTACTTAACCCTGTACGCAGCGATTCAGTTCGCTGGCTGTTAGGGTGAAGAAACCGGCCCAGTGCCGGTTTTTTCGCGTCTAGGGATTGAAATTTGTGCGAACAGCATTCTTTATCGACGGCTATAACCTCTTCTACGGCCTCTTGGCCGGCACTGAGTATAAGTGGCTAAATCTTCCAGCCCTACTAGCTCATGTTGCACGAGTCGAGAACCCTTCATTTGAACCTGACTCTTATCACTACTTCACAGCTCCAGTGTTGCCCAAATTAGCAACACGCGGACAGCAGTCGAAGCATGCTCAAGATACCTACCTTCGGGCACTTAAAGCGCATGGGGTCAATGTCATAGAAGGACGGCACCGCCTCGATCCAGCGAAGGCTCCTCGCTATGTTGACCAAGATACGCTCCCATCTCGGCAGGACCAAGTTGATATATGGAAGCTGGAAGAGAAAGAAACCGACGTTAACATCGCTCTAAGCATGTACCGCATGGCGGTTAGGCAGACTTCCCGGCTAGAGCACGAACGTATCCAACAAATGGTTCTGGTATCTGCTGACACGGATATGGGACCCGCGTTAAGGGCATTACAGGAAGACTTCCCCGATCTCACATTAGGGGTCATTCTACCGCACCGAGAAGGAATTGAACGTGGTGTCCCAGGTTCTCTTAAAAATCACTCACACTGGCTAAGGCGCCACATTACTCTTTTGGAACTAGAGACCCACCAGTTTCCACAACGGGTACCCACCAGAAAGAAACCCGCATACAAACCAGCATACTGGTGAGCCCAGTGCGGAACTACAACCATCATCTGCCACATCATCTGAAGCAGACTATGTGCGACAGAGGAATGAGTTACCTACGAAAATCCATCAGCCATTGACTGATATGAATCTTTAAGATTCTCATCATTTACTATTTTTCGTAAAAAATCATTCTACCATTTACCATTATGAGAATAATATTAACCATATTAAAATTTAATTATTTGTTTTTAAATCAAACACTTATGATGATTTTTTTACAGAAACATAATATCGCTATATCTAGATAAAAAAATCTGATCTGTGCATCATGTAAAGCATGTTGTCGGATACGAGGCTTTCTCATGGATACACTCATCACCCTATTAGACCGTCTTACTAATGCTGACCCTGCTGTATTGATTACTGTCGTTAGCGTTGTAGCACTACTGGTCATAGCTGAATGCGTTAAGGCTCTGGGTAGCAAGGAGGATAAATAATGGCCAAATGGAGTGCCGTACGAACCTGGTGGATACGGGATCTAGGCTTAAGTACTTTTATTGGCGGTCAGCAGACTGGATCTTCTATCGCTGCGCTCAAGGTCTTGATGGCCGTTGCGCTAATGGCAGACTTTCGGACACGCAAGGCCCGCAACAGCCTCTCTGATCTAGAGAAGCTGACAGGTCTATCAAAGCCAATGGTACTGAGAGGCATCCAGGAACTGGAGCAGAAGGCAATATTACGAGTTGACCGCAGTGGCCACGTAAGCGAGTACGAAATGACTGTGGCTCAAAAGGATGAGTATTGGTGCAAGCTACCCTATGACCTCCTTCGCAAGCAGTTGCCTGAAATCACCAACCGGGGAGTGGTTACACTGTCTGCGCTGAAGATTTACTTCTTGTTGGCATCTATTCGTCCGAACGACAGCGCTTCAGTACCGATTAAGCATGAAAAGCTTCGGGAAGAAACCGGGATTCAAACCCGGCATGTCCGCCCAGCACTGGATATCCTAATCAACCATTCGCTGATACGGGTTTCAGTTAACGAGGGTACAGACCCTGGAGAGTTCAAGGGACGCCACAACGTTTACACGTTGCGTGGATTGAAGGTGTGACCAGTATTTTTACCGGCCAAAATGAGAAAAATATCTGAATATCAATGTTTTAAAAATAAACAAACACGAGGAAAACAAAAATATGCCGAAGAAGTTTCAGTTTATCAACGCAGCAGCCAAGCGAGAGTTTCTGGCACTGCCTAAAGAGATCCAGCAGCAGTTCAGTACAGATTTGAACGCCGTCTGCCAAGACGAGACACCGTTCTCTGATTTCAAAGAATTGTCATCCAGTGTTGGGAAAGGGGCTATTGAGCTAATCGAAAACGGTAGCCCAGCCTACCGGACGATTTACTGTGCCAAGTACATAGATACGGTCTTCATCCTACATGCCTTCACCAAGACAACCAACGGCGTTGATCGTAAAGCTATGGATACAGCGAGCAAACGCTACAAGGATATGATGGAAGAAGTCCGCTCAGCAGAGCGCCAAGCTAAGGCACAGGCACGGCAAGCCCCCAAATCGGGGAAGAAGACACAAAGGAAAAGAAAGAGACGTTAATACCTAGCTATAGACCATGAAAATTATTCACTGCCAATTTATACGTAATTACGTATACTTCAACCATCATGCAACCAGATAGATGAGGAGTGATAAGCATGGAACGTCTCCAGTACGACAACATATTCGAAGCCATTACAGATGACGCCGCTGAGGCCGCTGATATGGAGTTCCGCGCAGATATGCTCTTAGTGATAAGAAAGATCATCGAGCAAAAAGGGTGGACACAAAAAGAAGCAGCAGCAGCCCTGGACGTGGCTCAGCCACGTGTTAGCGAGCTACTCAGAGGGAAGTTAGATCTTTTCAGCGCAGACAAGCTGATCAGCTTCCTTGCTAAGCTTGGCTACCGGATCAAGCCCCAGTTTGTACCGGGACGGCAGCAGCCTTTGAAAGTAAAAGTACGCCAAGAAGCACTAGCTGCATAGCTTTATGATGCGCCACCTTTCTTCCTGAGAGCTAATTCAGCACGCATCCAAGCCCCTGCTTCGGCTGCTTCCCGCCTCAGATTGGTTATCTCATCAGGTGTCAGCCTGCGAAAGGCTGGTTCTATATCCTGGTCAGGTTCGATACTGGCTTCATTGCCATCCAAAAAAGCGGGCTTGTTGTGATCGTCGTCCAAAACTACCTCCTTAATACCACTATCTAGCGCTCTTCGTCCTGGTCCTGCCCTCGATCTCGGGGATGCTGTACCTGGTTTCGCTGCTGTAGCTCGGCAACCTTCTCCTGGAGTTCATGGCGCTCCGTTTTCATCGGCGGCATATCCTTAACGAACGTCGCGATACTTCTGCCCAGCTCCTGATCCTCGGTGCTGTCGCTCTGAATCAGATCTTTTGCCGCCGTTAGCCAGGCTTTACGGACGTAAGTCTGCCGTTCCTTGATTCGTTCTTCCCATGGTCGTGGCTGCGGCTCCTTTCCGGCCCGCTCATCAGCAAAGCCCTGGACAATCTCACGGATCTTGGCCTGATCCACTTCCGGAGTCTGACCCCTGTCGCGCATGTGTTTGATTGCCTGGCTGATTCCTTTCTTGATAACACCACGGGTGCCCCTGGGTGTAGCTTCCGCTTCGACCCCTCGCCGTTCTAACTCACCGGCAAAGGCTTCTCTCCATTTCTGAAAATCGCCATTTTTCACCGTCAGACGATGGCCGTCATACCCCAGGTTTTTAACCGTTAGGTGAATGTGTGGGCTGTCGGTATCGGTGTGCAGCGCCATGACATACTGATAGTTCTCACCAAACTGCCGCTTGGCGAACGATCGCGCGGCCGCCTTAACATCACGCGGGTCCGTACCGGATGGCATCGACATCACAATATTGGTGGTATCACGGCTGTTCTTCCTGCGCTTGCCGCCGTCCTGCGCCCAGTCTTTAGCTAGGGACCTGACCGCTTCTTTCCCCTTGATGACGTCTCCGCGTTCGTCCTCGATCTCGATTTTTCCGTTCCGGCTGATATAGTCCAGGTGCGCTTGAACATGAGCGCCGCCTTTGGCGTTTCCGGAAACCTTCACCATGACCTCGGGGGCATGATTCACAATACGCCGGGCACGTGCTCGATTGGCCCCACTGCCTTTGTGCGTTACCTTGCCCTCCAGTAGGTCGGCTATGGTGTCGTCTGCCAGACTCCCCATTATGTCACCCTCGCTCAGTTCTCAGCGTTGCCTGTGCTGCCACCCCATACCGCTCTAACTCACTGACAAAGATCTCTCGCCAAGCCTGCGGGTCTCCATCCTTCACATGAAGTCGGCGTCCGTTGTGGCCAAAATTTAGAACAGTCAGTTGGACATGAGGGTTAGTCGATCCGGTGTGCAACGCCACAACGTATTGATGGTTACTGCCAAACTGCCGTCTGGCAAACGCCAACGCCGCCTCTCTCAATGAGCCAAGGTCGATTTCGACAGGGATCGACAGGACGATATTGGTGGTAAGTCGGGTGCCTGGCCGTTGCCTGCCCTGGAGCTGCGACCAGTCTTTGGCCAGATCTCGCACCATCGCCTCCGTGAACCAGGACAAACCTCGTTCGTCCTCAAGCTCTATAGCTCCATGATTACTGATGCTCAGCAAATCGTTCTCTACCTGGTTAGCATCGTGTGAATGGCTGACGATGCGCACAAATACCTCCGGCTTACTCATCGTCCCTCCACCGGTTCATGCTCCTGGATAATAGGCCCGCTACCTGCTCTCTGTGCTGCTCGATGCGGTCAGCCATCGCCTCAATGCCCTCTAGCTTGAGCTTATCACTCTCGCGAAACTCCACATTCAACGCCTTGGCCACCTGGTTGAGGTTTCGACCAATCGCGGCCAGCTCCCGGTTAGATTCACGCAAGGCCCCCACTTCGGCATCCGTCAGCACAGGTTCATTATGCAGTTCGGCCAGCACCATGGCCGTGACCCAACTGGTCCGGTTGGGATAGCCCTCTGCGTGGGCTCGAAGGGATAACTGTCGCTCCTGGCTGGGAGACAGACGAATGGTGAGCTTGCGTGTCCTGGTCTCCTGCTGATCCTCGCTCGCGGGCACCTCGATCTCTGCATCGATACCGGCGACGCGCTGAATCATACGGCGCAGCATCTCCGATTCACGTAGGCCGTTGGCCTGGCAAAACTGGCTCCAGGCGTGCTTTTCAGCATCAGTCAGTCGGGCTTCAACTCGCGGCATCGTCCTGTTTTCTCAACCGGTGGAATGGGGGGGGATATGGGGGATTATAGTAAAGTATCCCGGCATACGCCAGTGCTTAACGACTCCTGCAATAGTCATTAAATCCCCCCATTCTTTTCGTACGCACGAAAAACGTCGCACTTCACGCCCGGCGAGAATCACGGCCTGGATCAGCTGAATAACTCTTCTCCTGAACATCTGGAGACTTGCCCTGCCTCCGGCGCCTGAGTTCCTCTTTCGCCCATTTTCCTGCTTGCTGAGCTATGGTGATTTCTGGTGTATGGGGAGATAGAAGGATGGCGTATCCTGTTGATTGATCACGACCAAGATCTCAATCAACAGAAGGTGATACGCCATGACCAAGTCTACACTGAGAGCGCTTTCACAACCAGAAGAACAGGTGACAGATCCGCTGACTGAGTTGCTGCGCAATGGTGCCCGCGAACTGATCGCACAAGCCGTTGAAGCTGAACTTCAGGTGTTGCTGGAGCAGCATGCTGAACATCGGCTGCCGGATGGCCGCAAGGCTGTGGTACGCAATGGCTATCTGCCCGAACGCACTGTTCAGACGGGTATTGGCGATGTCGAGATCAAGGTACCAAAGGTCAGGGACCGCAGCGGCTCCGGTGTCCGCTTCAACAGCACTCTGTTGCCGCCATACCTGAAACGCGCCCGGAGTATCGAGGAACTGCTGCCCTGGCTGTATCTGAAGGGCGTGAGTACGGGCGATTACCAGGATGCGCTGTCCGCGTTGCTGGGCGATCAGGCCAAGGGGCTTTCCGCCAACACCATCAGTCGGTTGAAGCAGCACTGGATTGACGAGCACCGCAGCTGGTGTCAGCGTGATCTTAGCCAGAAGCGGTATGTATACTGGTGGGCCGATGGCATCTACAGCAACGTCCGCATGGATAATCGCCTCTGCCTGCTGGTGATCATCGGCGTCACAGAGCACGGGCACAAGGAACTGGTCGCCGTTGAGGACGGCTTTCGTGAGTCAGAAGACAGCTGGTCAGAGCTGCTGCTGGGCCTGCGTGAGCGAGGCCTGACGACAAGTCCTAAGCTGGCGGTCGGTGACGGTGCTCTTGGGTTCTGGAAAGCGCTTGCCAAGTGTTACCCTGATACCCGTCATCAGCGCTGCTGGGTGCACAAGACAGCCAATATCATGTCGGCACTGCCAAAGTCTGTTCAACCCAAGGTGAAGGCTGCACTGCATGATATATGGATGGCAGAAACACAAGACGATGCGCACAAGGCCTTTGACCGGGCGCTGGTGCGCTTCGAGTCGAAGTATCCTGGTGCCATGGAGCGCCTACGTAAAGACAGGGAAGAACTGCTGGCGTTCTACGACTTCCCGGCAGAGCATTGGGTTCACATCCGGACAACCAATCCGATCGAATCCACGTTCGCGACTGTCCGGCTGAGAACCAAACGAGCCCGGAACTGCGGCTCGCGAGAGACCACGCTGGCGATGGTCTACAAGCTGCTGGAATCAGCACAGAAGAACTGGAAGCGGATCAAGGGATTTAATCTGCTGACCCTCGTGGTCAACAATGTGAAGTTCAAGGACGGCGAACAAGTACAGGATCAATCAGACAGGAACGCGGCCTGATGCCGTACACCAGATTTGACAATAACTCCTGCTTGCTTCATCTCATTCCTGAGACCTTCTATCTCTTGCTCTGTCAGACGCTGACAACTCATCTATAACCCTCCATCCCAGTGACGAGCGTATAGGATACCCCCAAAACCTACCTCTCCCGTTCCTGCCAAAAAAACAGCCTTCCATGAGGCTGCGCCATTAGAAGTACGCACGAACTTCTGAACGCCTCGACCGGCAACCGTTGCTCACCTGACATACGCACGAACCTGTCTCACCTGTGTTCCAGGGAATCACGAGAGGGCCAGGCTAAACAGCACCGCCCTCCCTGAAGTGCATCACTCTTGCCATAGCAATGCACCAGGTCTGCGCGATCGAGGCATCAGATTTGCAATACATCTGCATCACGTAGGCACAGCTACCCCCGGCGCATACAGTACGGCACTAGCATGATCGCTATCTGGATGAGCTGAAGAAATAGACCTAAGTCGTTCGGTTCAATGTGCATATCGCCTCCTTCGGCATGGTTGCCACAGCACCAATATGCCGTCACGACCGCCACCAGACGTAGCACCACCACCTGTATAGAGCGTGCTTACACATCGAACATGAATTTATCTTAAAAAAAGATATTTATTTTTTGGATTGTACAATCCAAAAAACTAGGAAATAGACGCCATTAAAATAAAAAACCGCATTGTTTTCATATAATTACAAACCTATAAGCCTTTGATTTCATTAATATAATACAGCAGCGGTATTATTGCGTTAGTAGTGATAAGTAATTAACCTTTTATCAAGTTATTTATTAGACCTGGATGTTGGATAGGGATGAAAACAGAGCCAAAGACGGCCGCCCAGCGACAGCGTGAATATTCTGACAGGCAACGGGAAATGGGCCGACGACAGCGCTCCTTCTGGCTAACGGATAGGGAATATCACGATCTGAGGAAACGGCTAAAAGAGATTCGAGAAATGTCGGCGCTAAACGGGGATTGCGGCCCCGTTCGCGCCTAACCACAACTGCCTGAATAGGAGGCAAAAATGGCTGATAACCAGTTTACCACACCCACTTTTATTGACAGCGGCCTATCTAGGCTGTGCCGATCACACGCTGTCGAACGTCTCGCCATCGAGCGAGAAATTCAAACGCTGATGATCACTGCCGGTTATGCCCGCGACGTTCTGACCGTCGGGCAGGACGCCCTACCCGAGGACTTTTTTTCTTGCATCGAAGAGATGAAGGAACTCATGGAATCCATCGACCTGAAAAGCTTGGATTTTGAAAAACGCACGGTCGCGCTCAAGCGGAAAAAACGCCGCCTGGAAGCCAAAGCGACCCGCCAGAACTGCCAATAGGAGGCTCTACCATGAAGATCAAGAAAATTTCGTGCGCACGAAAAATAGCGGGGGTTGCCCTGGCAACCGCCATCACCCTGTCTCAGCCCGCGATGGCGGGCGGGATTCCTGTCATAGATGTGTCCAATCTGACCCAGCAGCTTTTGCAGGTACAGCACATGCTGAGTCAGATCCAAGAGCTGCAAGCCCAGCTCGAAACCGCCAACAAAACCCTGGACGGCATGAGTGGTTCGCGTGGGCTCGCTAGTGTTGTTGATACGGCGTATGACGTTGCCGTTAACGTCGATCCCGATTCAGTGCTGGCTAACGCCGGTATCAAGAGTGCAGCCGATCACGGCCTGTCCGGTAACGTGGCCAATCTGTACGACAGCAGCAACCGAGACGCCGCGCTCTGGCTCGGCCAGTCCCAGAAATCCCTGGAGCAGTCCCAGGAGCGTTTCGCAGATCTGACCGGCCTAGTCGCCAAGGTTAATGCCAGCCCGGACCAGAAGGACATTCTGGACCTTCAAGCCCGTATCAGCGCCGAAGCGGTATTCCTTCAAAACGAGCAAGCGAAGCTGGCTATGCTGCGCTCTCAGGCCGAAGCCAACCAGGCGATACAAAAGCAGCGCATCCAACAAATGGCTATCGAGTCTTTCGGCGAGCCTAAGAACATTGATTGGTAAGGAGGCCACATGAAGATCTATAGAATTTCGTGTGCACGAAAAATTGCACTCATGGTCCTGGTCAGCTTCGCGCTGACCGGGTGCTTTGATAAAGGCCCGGATACAGGACCATTGAAGACAGTGGACTGGTATAAGGCCCACGATGATGAACGCCAGAAAATACTTAAACTTTGCTCCAATAACCCCGGTGAGCTGGAAGACGATGCCAACTGTATCAACGCACTCCAGGCTGAGCGGGCACAGTCTTTCGGCAAGCCTAAAGACATCGAGTGGTAAGGAGGCTTTATGAATATGTGGCAGGGTGCCTTCCAACTCGTTGACGAAGGCCTGGATACTTATGTTGTCAGCACCGCCAGTGACTTAATTTCCTTCATCAGCCCAATCTTTAGCAGCATGTTGATTATATGGATCGCTATTTGGGGCTACTTAATGATGCTCGGAAAAGTAAGTGAACCGCTCCAAGAGGGCCTTTTCAGAATTATCCGAATCGGCTTCATTATGACGTTAGGGCTAACGGTCGGCACTTACATGGATGTCATCGTTAATGTTCTATCTAATGGCCCTGAAGAAATTGCTACCGTCATAACAGGATCTCCCGCAGACAACTCTGCTGTGATCTTAGACAACCTTTTAAACCGGGTTTTCAGCATAGGCAATGACGCCTGGAACAAGGCCGGTGTCATGAGCGGAAACTTCGGTTTATACATAGTTGCTCTATTAATAATGGGCGGAGGTTTGGCTGTTACGATTGGAATAGCATTCCTGATATTGGTCGGGAAAATGGCGGCAACTGTCTTACTCGCCATCGGCCCTTTATTCATCATTATGCTGCTATTTAATTCAACACAGCGCTTCTTTGAAAGCTGGCTAGGTATGGTGATTAACTTCGGAATGGTTCTAGTGCTGGGTTCAGCAATTGGCCGCTTGATACTAGATATTAGCAATGTTTTTATCGATAAAATGGCAGCAAGCGCTGATTTCACAGAGGTCTGGGCAGCAATGCTGCTTTTAGGTTTTTTTGGTCTATCAGCTCTGTTTTTAAAACAAGTACCTAATATGGCAGCTGCCCTTGGTGGTGGTGTTGCTCTTGCTACACAAGGAGCCCTCAGCTCTACAATGAACGCTATGCGCCCCTCTACGATCCGACGCCAGTATCGTGGTATCCAGCGTGACGCTCGACTTGCGGGCAGCGCGGCCACAGCACCATACCGAGGAGCTAAAAAGGCGTATGCTGCCTATCAGAAGCGCTTTGGCGCGGGCAACACAATTACAGGAGGGTAATGCCAATGGACGGCAAATGGTTCGACACCTGGCGGACACGCTGGGCGCGTCTTAAGCGAGCATGGGAGTTGGGAATAGCTGGATTGATTTTGGTGACAGGTATCGTGCTGCTCCTGGTCTCGATCCCCGAACTGCCAACCATGCTATGGGGAACCCTAACCGGAGACGGGGACGCTGCCAGCGCTCTGATTGTGAGCGTAGGTGCAATAGCTGTATGCGTACTCCAATGGCGGTGGCGCACAGCGTTTTACCCGCAACTCAGACGCGATGCTGCCGCAGCCCGTGCTGAGGAACACCCACAGGAGCCATCGGCCTGAGCCAGGGAGACTCATCACAACATCAATCAGCCGGGCCATGCCCGGCGTTTTTAACGCCAAAGGGGAAACGGTAGCGGTTCTACAGGTAGATAGCGGGGTCTGTACCTGTGTTAACCATCTCCAAATATGCGTTATCTAGCATCTCTGTCAGCGCCTCCGAATCAACACCCAACCGCTTTGCCTTACCTACCTGAATCCACAAGCCAACCAACCATATACAAGCCCTGTGGTGGCGGGCCGAATACATCTTCTAGCTTGCTCGCCAAGCTCTCGAAACCCTCTATCTGTTCAGGGGTCAGATACTCCGCCGCCTGCTCCGGTGTCGGCACTGCTGTCTTTGCCATTGCTCTAGCCTCCCTTCTGGTGTGTTTGGAGTGCTCTAAGGGGATGGGTTAGCCCTGATCCGCCTCTTTCTTAGACGGGGGCGCTTCCTGGATGCCGCGGGCTTTTGGATCGCTCCGGGCGGTAGGTCAGACCGCGCACTGTGCGGCCTTCTGGGCGCTTTTCTTGGCTTGGGCATGGCAATCCCTTGCCTTGCGCCCTATCGGCGCTCCTGCGGCCTCTCCGGCGCTCCTGCGGCCTCTCCGGCGCTCCTGCGGCCCGGCTCTGGCTCGATGCTCGATGCTTGCGGCACTTCCCTTTTGGCGTTGAAACCTTCCACGAAACCAACCGGCGGCACGGTATCCAGTCCTTGGCACCGCACTAGCAGCCACTCCCCCCTGATTAACCTGTTTTCTACGGCCTTTCAGTCGCTATGGTGGCTAGTTCTTGGCTTAACAACGTGCGGATACCTCCAGAACGGTTAGAAACAGGCACAGGGCCTTTTTCTGGCTCCGGGGGTAGGGTTGGCACCGGCACGGCAAGCCGTGCCATAAAAAGAGTTACTGGCCTTTGGCCAGGCATTAATTAGGCCGACGCGGAGCGGCGGGGCGAAGAGAGCGAAGCGAACGGAGGGTAGGCGTGCCGATAGGCACTTTTTGAAGCTGTTTTTAGGCTCAGAGCTGAACTGTCCTACTGACCAAACGGGTTTTAATAAGTTTTATTCAGTTTTAATAAGTTTTATTCAGTTTTAATAAGTTTTATTCAGTTTTAATAAGTTTTATTCAGTTTTAATAAGATTTAGACCGTAAAAAACATGAATTCATCATTATAAAACAACAAGTTACAAATTCACCGAGTCCCTAATAGACGGAATTCGGTCCCTAATAGACGGAATTCGGTCCCTAATAGACGGAATTCGGTCCCTAATAGACG
>NZ_CAKZLP010000089.1 GCF_937127095.1 uncultured Amphritea sp. | reverse complement strand
TAATCATTTTTAGTCCGGCTGATAATTTTTACCGCCAGATTCCCACGGGATGTACCCAGTTTACAATTAAAGATAGGCACCCTGGCAGCTTTTAACTTCAGCGTATCAGAAATATCGATAGGAATAATATCTCCGGCCTCCAGTTGCATAACATCGCGTAATTTCATCTTACGCTCAGCAATAATAAGATCCAGATTGACTGGAGCCCCCAACATGTCATGTTTGAGGGAGGTCAGCCACTGCTCATCCAACGCTTCCTCAACAGGCTTATAGCCGGATATCAGAACATCCCGGATAGGCTCGAGCATAGAGTAGGGCATCGTCACATGAAACTCACCCGTACCGCCCTCCATGTCCACCTCAAACCGACTTACGACGACCACTTCTGAAGGGTTAATAACGTTTGCCATCGCCGGGTTTACTTCATGCCCGAGCACCTCAAACTTGAGCGGAATTACCGGCTCCCAGGAGCCTTCCAGATCGACAAAAAACTGAGCAATAACTTTATTGATCAGACGAATTTCTGTCGGTGTAAACTCCCGCCCTTCTATTTTGGCATGCCGCCCATCACCACCAAAAAAGCCATCTACCAGCTTAAATACCAGCTTAGCATCCATCACCAGCAACGCAGTACCCCGCAACGGAGATACCCGCAACAGGTTAATACTCGTGGGGACATAAAGGGTGTGTATGTAGTCGGAGTATTTCATAATCTGCACGCCGCCAACGGATACATCAGCATTATTGCGCAACAGCGTGAACAGAGAGATACGGGTATGACGGGCAAAACGCTCGTTAATCATCTCAAGGGTAGGCATCCGGCCACGAACAATACGTTCATGACTGGCGAGATCATAGGTTTTTATCGCCCCCTCATCTTCGACAACACCCTCTTCGGTCTCAATATCACCATCATCAACACCATGAAGCAGCGCGTCGATCTCATCCTGAGAGAGCAGGTCTTTGACTGTCATATAAGCATATCCATCACTGCATTATAAATCCGGTAAACAGCACTTTTTCGACCCCGGGTTTGCCAATTTTCTCCTGCATAACCTCCTGAAGCGCAACCAGAGCCTCCTGTTGAAGCATCATTTTACCCGAAGGCGTGCGCAGTGCATCAAACGACTGACGGGAAAACAACTGATTAAGATTCGATACAATCTTCGGCATATGCTTGGTCAACGCAGAATCAACTTCAGCCTCGCGACTTTTTGCTTCAACATAGAGCTGCATATAGTGTGTACGGCCATCATTACTGGGAACAACAACCGTAAAGTACGGACTTCCTTCCAACGTTCGAATCTTGGTATATAAAGCCTGAGCAGGCTTAGCCGGGGCTGCGCTATCTGCAGCAACCTCTGTATCAGAGCCGCCCATAAGGAACATTGCAACGCCACCGCCTATCCCCGCAGCCAGAACCACCCCGGCAACGATGATAAGGATCAGTTTTAATTTACCTGACTTCTTCGCACCTGCTTCACCAGTGTCAGTCGTATCTTCAGCCATTATTTGCCCCACAGTCAACCAACCGGAAAAACCGGCGGATGCATTAAATCACAACCCAGAGCGTAATATAACATACTGATTCAGCTGCGGAAGCAGACGACCTCACATTAGGGGCAAGTTATCCTGCCGGAAGTATATCAGGCGTAATAATCCACCAGAGAAAGACTCTCAGCCTGAACCATCTCTACCCGACTATCATCTACAGTATCACTCTGATAGCCCGCAAATGAGGACCGGGAATCTGATCCCGACTCATCCCGCTGCTGTCCGCGACTATGATCTTCCACTGAAGAATCGGACAGATTAAGCCCCTGGTCAGCAAACATCTCTCTCAGCCTTGGCATATTCTGTTCCAACGCCTCACGCACACTTCCATGGGGAGTGTTAAATACCACACTGACCTGGTCATTTTTCAGATGCAACCGCACCTGCAAAGACCCCAGTTCCGGCGGATCGAGTTGAATATCAGCAAACTGACCATTTTTTGACGCCATCACCATCACCCGATCATTGACCGCCTGACTCCAGACAGGTTCGCCTGGTCTAGCCCCATGAGGCATGATTAACTGTGACGCTTCCTGCATCGGGCGTGCCGTTCTGGATGCCGCCGCCAGCGAGTCCGCAAAACTGGTCAACTGGCTCTCTGGTCGCGCCTCTGAACGGGCGGCAGACTCAATACTGCTGGAGGATTTATCCCCCTCGGCTCCGACAGTTTTCAGTTTCTCCCGAATACTATCGGCACTCACCTGACTATCCAGCTGAGACTGAGGTATAGACTGACCTGCAGCGGTTTGCGACTGCGGCGAAGAAGAAGGCGCTAAAAGAGAATCGTTCTGTTGCCGCACAGACTGCTGGCTATTCTGATCCTGCTGCGCCTGAAGCGGCACACCCTCAAGTGAAACTCGCTGCTGTTTCTCAGTACGGCTCTGCAGCACAGGATTAGCGTTTTGAGCCACACTTTTTACCGAAGCCTGTACGACCGATGTTGTCTGGGCCGCAATCTCACTTGCTACAGGATTCTGCAATACTGGCGCTCCTGACTTTATCTCTTCCGTTTGCAGATCCTGGACTAACACAGCTTCTCGTTGTCGAACAACCTGCTCTGCAGAGCTATCCACAGCATTACTGGTCACTAGCTGACTAACACCTGACTGCATGGGTGACGGTGCATCGGACTGAATAGCTGATGAATTCAAAGCTAACGGACTTATCGATGACTGACCCACACCCGGACCTGCCTGTCCTGCAACCACAGCTCCATCAACCACTGGAGCAAAACCATCCACGGCAGCAGAGGTCGGCGCCACTTTATCCACGGCATCGCCGTTTTGTTGTGCTCGAATCAACTCAGTCTGTCCCCCAGCCTGAGAGGTTGACACCATTTTACCTGCAGAAGTGAAGCTTTGTTCCGCATGAGCCGACTGAGTCTGACCGACTATCTGAGGTGCAGAGCTCATTTCACCCGGAGAAACTGCAGTTCTCTGTGGTGTCTGGATCGGTTTAGCCGGACCTGTCACATCCGTAGCCTGAGTATTAAACCGCGCCTGGGACGGCAGTGACCATTGAGACTCAAATGGCGAGACAGCTGAAGGAAGAGCTGCAGCAGTAGACGCGACTGAACGCCCATTAGACTCTGCAAAGCCAGCATTTTCGACAGGCCTGGCGTTAACAACACCACCTAACTGTTTCAATGCCGAGTCTACCGCCACTGCGAGATCAGCACGACGGTACTGATCAATCTGTTGTAGAGTATCATCACCCGATTCGCCACTCGCTTGAGTAACGGCTAAATCGATGGCAGACTGCTGCTTCAAGCGCTCTTCCAACTGTTGCAGCTTACCCCGTTCACCAACAGGTATAGCGACCTCAGCGGTAACATCAGCAACGGGACCAACAATCACCTGAGAATCAAGGCGCTCTGCCGAATCATCCCCGCCAGCTGGCAATAACTGGCCACTGCCCGGCAAGTTCTGTCCGTCTCTCTGCAGTGCCGAACCGACCTGCCCACTACTTTTTTGCCCATCAACCACCGGTCCCTGCTGTGCTTGCCGCAAAGAATCCCCAAACGACGGCAAAACAGCGCCAGCATTGCCACCCGTCACAGTCGATACAGCGCCAGCGATGGTGCTTGTGGACACCGATCCGACATTCAATAATGACCCGACCCCGTTAGCGGTCGAAAGTGTTTGGTTCATACTGCATTCCCCGGCAGACTTTTATCTACTCACACAATGCATAATCGGTGCCAGAAAAGTCAGATAAAGGGCGGACGAATCAACTGTGAACGCTCATCTAGCTCTTTCTGCAGCATTTTGTCTGCCTGCTGCGATTCCTGACGCTTCAACTTATCTACCAACATATCAACCGCCTTGAAATGCTGATAGGCGCTTTGCCAATACTCTTTTACTTTTTCCAGCTGAGCGCGATCCATCCGCAACGCATCTTCCTGCTGCTGAACTGCCAGCCTCAACTTCTGCATAAATGCCTGATGCGTCTGCATCTGCCCCGGCGATACACCCGTAGCACCGACCTGATAAAAGTTATTCGCATAATCAGCCGAATATTCCCTCAACTGCACCAGCGTTGCTTCACCCTGCTGCACTTTTGCCTGCGATTGACTCAAACACTGATCCGCCTGTTTGCGCTTACGCTCTGCAAGATCAAGTACTACCTGTAACCGCATTGATCTCTTTTTCACTGTCTCTGATTACCCATGGCGATATTTTGCTGCCCCGACTGTGCACCACTCGCATTGCCAGGATTAGGGGTTAACACTATCGCCAGGTCGGTAAGGCTCTTCTGAAAGGCAAACGACTCATCCAGACCCTGCTGCAGAAAAGCATTCATAAGCGGCATCCGCTCCACAGCAAAATCGGTTTCCGCATCACTGCCCCGCACATAAGCACCAATAGAGATAAGATCGCTATTTTGTTGAAACTTAGAGTATATCTGTTTAAACCCCATGGCCGCTTTAAGATGATCAGAACTGACCACCTGAGGCATCGCCCGACTGATTGATTGCTCAATATCAATCGCCGGATAGTGCCCCCGCTCTGCAAGGTTTCGCGATAAAACAATATGACCATCAAGAATCGCCCGCGCCGAATCCGCAATCGGATCCTGCTGATCATCACCTTCGGTCAGCACGGTATAAAAAGCTGTAATTGAGCCTCCACCACTGTCGCCATTCCCCGCCCTTTCAACCAATTTAGGCAGTTTGGCAAACACTGAAGGCGGATATCCTTTGGTTGCCGGGGGCTCCCCCACCGCCAAAGCTATCTCGCGCTGAGCCTGAGCGTAACGGGTCAGCGAATCCATCAGCAGCAGAACATTTTTACCCTGCTCTCTGAAATACTCAGCCAAACGAGTTGCCAGCTGCGCCGCCCTGAGTCGCATCAAAGGAGACTCATCAGCAGGGGATGCAACCACTACCGCACGACGCATACCCTCCTCACCCAAACTGTGATCAATAAACTCTTTTACCTCCCGGCCACGCTCACCGATCAGGCCAACCACCACAATATCAGCCTCAGTAAATCGGGTCATCATCCCCAAGAGCACACTTTTACCCACACCACTCCCGGCAAACAACCCCAGACGCTGCCCCCGGCCAACACTCAATAACGAATTAATTGCCCGAATACCCACATCCAGCGTCTGCCTGATAGGCTGACGACTAAGAGGGTTAATATTGCGTCCCTGCAGCGGCACCGTTGTTTTACAGCCCAACGGACCAAGTCCATCTAACGGCTTACCCACACCATTGATAACCCGCCCCAACAGCTCAAAACCAACGGCGACTTCATTACCCCCCTGCATCGGACTCACCCGCGCACCCGGTGATAACCCCTCAAGCAGATCAACAGGCATGAGATAGATCCGGTCGCCGGAGAAGCCGACTACTTCCGCCTCAACCGGTTCACCATGCTTAGGATAAATAAGACAGTACTCCCCCATGGAGGCTTTAATACCAACAGCTTCCAGAGTGAGACCGATCAGGCGGGTTATCTGTCCGTGGGCAACAGGCGCAGGAATTTGATAATCAAGTCCGCGGAGTCGGGACAGGCGCTTGAGTAGCTGATCACTCATGAATATCCGGCGACTGATCCGACGGTGACACAGGGTCCTCATCGACTGCCTGTACTAAAGCATTGCGCAAGCTGGCGACTGCAGCATCAAAACGCCGCTCAATCGTGTTATCCAGCAAACCATAACCGCTGACAACTTTGCAGCCACCACGGGAGATAGTCGCTTCTTCGACCAGGCTCCAGCGTTCATTCAGCGCCAGCAGCGGTTCCAGCAGCGGCACATCATCCGGGTGGAGAATAATTTTAATATCGGCACCCGCTTGCGGCAGCTGAGCGATAGCATCTTCAACAGCTTTAATCACCGCAGTACTGTCCAGTTCAATCTGCGCACCAATAACCGCCTGAGCCATTTCGGTGATCAGATCAATTACCACCTGCTCCACCTGCGTACTAACCTGCTGTAACGGTTGGTCCAGCTGTTGCTGCAAAGCGTTCAGGAGCAACAACTGCGCATCGATCTCCGCCCGCGCCGCTGCCAGGCCTTGTTGATGACCGCTAGCTCGCCCCTCTTCAAGCCCCTGTTGCAACCCCTCATCACGGCCCTGCTGCAGCCCCTCCTGGTGAGCATCTTCACGGATTTTTTCAAGCTCTGACAGTTTAAGGCGGCCATCCACAAACTCCTCAACCACCTCTTCTACAACCGGCTCGGGCTTACGCTGCAGCCCCACCAAATGATGGCTCTGCATCACAGGCAGCGTCCAGAGAGCCGCCGCCCGGGCGTCTTCTGCACGTATTCTGATGACTGATTTATCGATTGCCTTCATCCGCATTACATCATCTCTTCGCCGCCGCTACCCAGCATAATCTCACCCTCATCGGCGAGACGGCGTGCCACATTGAGAATCTCTTTCTGAGCATCTTCAACTTCACTGACACGTACCGGACCTTTTGCCTCCAGGTCATCACGCAACAGCTCAGCCGCTCGTTTCGACATATTTTTGAATATTTTGTCCTGCAAGGCTGTTTCCGCACCCTTCAGTGCAACCACCAGGGTATCGGTATTAATCTCACGCAGAATAACCTGAATACCCCGATCTTCGACATCAATCAGATTATCAAATACAAACATCATCTCGGAGATCTGATCGCTCAGCGCTTCATCTACCTCGCGAATTTTCTCCATCAACTCCTGCTCAATATTAGTATCAAAATAGTTCATAATATTAGCGGTTGTTCTCAGGCCACCCAGACTCGCACTCTGACTGCTTGCACCCGAGAATTGAGACTCAAGAATATCATTCAGCTCCTGCAGAGCGGACGGTTGAATCTGATCAAGCGACGTGATCCGCATCATCACTTCCAGACGAACATTCTCATCAAAACGCTGTAACACATGAGCCGCCTGATCAGGATCAAGATACGCCAGCACCACCGCCTGAATCTGCGGATGCTCATAACGGATAATCTCAGCGACCTGACGGGAATCCATCCATTTGAGGCTTTCCAGACCAGACGTATTGGTGGTCATCAGAATCCGATCAACCAGCGTCTGCGCCCGATCATTCCCCAGCGCCTGACTGAGCATCTCTTTGATATAGTGATCATTGTTGATCCCGATACTGGTCTGATCACTGATCGCCTCCATGAAATCAGCCATCACCGCCTCAACCGCAGACTGCGGGATATTATCCAGGTTACTCATGGTTAAACCCAGCTGCTGCACCTCTTTCTGCCCGAGATAACGCAACACTTCAGCCGCATCACTTTCCCCCAGTGATATCAGCAACACAGCGGCCTTCTGAACATTGGTCAGCTCAATACCTGACTCTTTTGCATCACTCATTCTCAATCACCCACTGACGAATCGCCTGCGCAACTTTAGCCGGATCTTCGGCTATCATGCTTCGAATCGCATTCATCTGGTATTCATACGTTTCATTCGGCGTCGGCGCCAACGCATTATCAATACCGCTAAAGGTTACACTGTCGGCCGAAATACCGCTCATATCCAGCGATTCGAGCTCTGAAGCCATATTGGATTCAGTCTTAGACGAAGCGCCATCAGCCGCTGCTTTATTCGCAGCACTGACCGCCAAATTTTTCATAATCGGTCGCAGTACACCAAACACCAGCAGCAGCACAAACAGCCCACCTACCACCTGTTTCACAAGATTAAGCACCCACTCCTGCTTCCAGATCGGAATCTCTTCCTCCTGATAAACCTCAGGCACAGCAAAAGGTGAATTAAGAACACTGACACTATCACCCCGTACCGCGGAATATCCCACCGCATCTTTAACCAGTATAGACAACCGATCCAGTTCATTCTGATCCCAGGCGCTACGAGTGGTTTCCCCTCCGTTAGGATTAGCGGTCGGTATATCATCAACGACTACGGCAACAGAAAGCCTTTTAATCTGCCCCATCTGGTGTTTGGTATAACTAATAGAGCGATCCAGTTCATAGTTACGGGTCGCCTGAGAGCGGGCATTTTTAGGACCTTCAGGGCGCGCAACTACACCCTCATTCTGTAATGGCAAACCATTAGCACCAACCTCTGGTACAGCACTGGCTCCAGGCGGCTGGTTTGACAGCGCCCCCGGCACACCGGCAGCAGCCCCCTGACCAACGGTACTTTCATCCAGCACCTGCTCACTGCGCAACGCAGGCAGATCGGGATTATAGATCTCATCGGTCTGTTCAACTGCCGTAAAATCAATATCGGCAGACACTTCCGCCCGATAACGTCCTAAGCCGACAACCGGCTGCAAAATGCTATTGACCCGGTTAACCAGGGTTTCCTCAATCCTGCGGGTATACTCAAGCTGCTTTGCCGCCAGCACAACATCAGTATCCATATCCCGGGTATTGAGCAAACGCCCCTTCTGATCGACCACGGTCACGTCTTCGCTGGACAATTCAGGGATACTGGATGCTACCAGATTAGCAATTGCTTCGACCTGAATCGCCTCCAGACGCTTACCGGCAACCAGATCAAGAAACACCGAGGCAGTTGGCTTACGCTGATCTCTGACAAACACCGATTGCTTTGGCAGCGCCAGATGCACCCGGGCACTCCGCACCGCCAACATACTGGTGACAGTACGCGCTAACTCACCTTCCAGACCACGACGATAGCGGGCGTTTTCCATAAACTGACTGGTACCAAGCCCCTGCTCCTTATCCAGCAGCTCAAAACCAACCGTGTTATCGCCATTAAAGCCTTCTGCAGCCAGGCGCAAGCGAGCCCTGTGCAGATATTCATCAGGCACCAGGATATTTTGTCCGGTTGAATCAAATTTATAAGGGATGGCATTAAACTGCAGCTGCTCGACTATCTGATTCGCATCAGCATAGGAAACATTATTATAGAGCACCCGGTAATCGGGTTCCTGCGACCAGAGCACAACAGCAAAGCCGATCGCAATAGTGGCTGCCAGCCCCACCATCAGACCTAACTGACGCACCAGCCCCAAGCGGTTAAAGCCAAAGGCTACCGACCCACCTGTTCCTGCCTGCACTGTTGCGCTCTCCATCTAACCTGACACCCTGATGCTACGACTGCACATTATTGTGTTTACCAACCCAATCAGATCGGCATTTTCATAACGTCTTCATATGCGCTGACCATTTTATTGCGCACCTGAGTTAACGCCCGAAAAGAGACCGAAGCCTTTTCCATGCTGATCATCACCTGGTGAAGATCAACACCGGCAACGCCCTGCTCATAGCTCGTCACCAGGCTTTTTGCCTGAGCCTGCGAATTATTGACGCCATCAATAGCCCCTTTAAACAGATCAGCAAAGCTTTCACCATTTTGTTCACCTGCAACACTGCGAATACCAGTCGGGCGCTGCATTTCAGGCGAAATACCCTGCTGGGCCTGCATTTTGACTTCACGCATCTGCTGCAGCACTGCGTTTATGTCTGCACGTACAACCATAGATACCTCTGAAATGGCAATATATTGACATTATAAGTTTGAATAGCCACTTAGCAAGCAACAAAACAACTTATTCGCCAATAATATGACACAAAACCGTGTCAATTTTTAACCTCAACACTGTATAAAGCAAAAAACGAGCCATAGGCTCGTTTGTTTTTTGACATAATTTAAATATTATCCCGCTGCAGGCGGCTCGCCATACTTCAAGCGCACATACATCAACGCCACAGTGATCGCATCACCCAGCGCGGTATGACGTTCCAGCATGGGAATATCGAGACGCTTTGAAATAGTATCAAAACGCAGATCGATATCGCCGCCAACGTAACGCCACTTAATAATATCGTGGTAAACATGGGACAGTTCAATCGCCTTACCAGGCAGACCGAAGCCATAACGGGGCCGCAGATACTTCTCTAACATGCGCACATCATAATTAACGTAATAGCCCAGAATCGGACGATTACCCACGAACTCCAGCACCTTTTCCAGTGCCTCATCCATATACACGCCGTCAACCAGATCAGCTGCACGGATCTTATGAATTTTAATCGAATCACCGGTGAGACTTTTGGGCGGCTTAAGCTTTATATCCAGCCGCTCACTGGTCATCACTTTACGACCCTTAATTTTCACCGCACCAATGGACAGAATCTCACCCTCTTTTACATTCAGACTGGTGGTTTCACAATCAAGCGAGACCACTTCATCACCCTCATAAGGTTCAAACAGGTGAGCATACGGACCATTTTTATGATCCATGCGATCTTTCATTTTTCTTATAGTTCTGGGAATAATCATATTCCGCTTAGCCTCCCAGGTGATACCTGAGTGTCAGATGCTTTTTGAAACCCTTAACGATATGCATGCCATCTCGCAGCAGATCTCGTTCCATTTTATCTAATGATGACAACTCCAGGATATTAGGCGTTTGGTCTATGCCGTCTTCAGACCCATCTATACGTTTAACCTGCTGTTTCAGACGTGTCTGAATAAACAATGCCAATGCCTCAGCCATCTCACGCCCGTGCTCCTGCTTCATCTGCCCCATCTCAACCAGCGCCTCAATCCGCTTAAAGGTGTTGGTTTCAAGGATCCTGAACTGCAGCGCCATGGTACGAATGCCGTGCACAATCGGAAAAATACCCGCCTTCTTAACATCCAGCTCACCCTTGTCTTTGAGGTTACCAAAGAACGTCAGCGGGGTATCAAACTCAATAGCAGCACGGGCAAAGTGAGAAAAGAACACATCATTATTTTTCAGATGACGCAGAAACCAGTTTCTTGACGTTTTAAATAACGCCGCATTACCGGCAACCGGGTGCGCATCCACCGCAATCGCCAGATTCATCTGCGCCTCACCCTCACACAGGTAAGACCAGTCACTCAACTGCTGCGTCCACTGTCCGATGGACTTAACCCAGGCAGGGTTTGACACCATAATGTTGCCGGGACATTTCGGAAAGCCAAACGAGATCAGCGTTTCACTGAAACGATTCATAGTCTCCTGCATCTCAGGCCAGATCAGTCCATCGCGATAGATCAACGCATTATCCTGATCGGTCTTGATAATCTGCTCACCACGCCCCTCACTACCCATCACTACCAGGCAAACATGCGGCTGCATATCACGGGGAATAACCAGACCAAACAGCTTAGCAATCACCCGCTCATTCATCGCCGCAATCAACTCCATCGCAAAGCGAGCCTTAACCCCCTGCGACACCAGCGCCTTAATCAGATCATTCAGACCATGCGCCGCCTCATACAGGTCTTCAACCGTCTGTGCCCGCTCAATCCGCAAGCCAATCACATGGGAGTGGCTGGAGAAATAGCTCAATACGTCGGTCAGTTCAATAACGCCGGTGAGGCGACCTTCATCCATCACCACCACACGCTCAATACGCTGCTGCGTCATCGTAATCAGCGCATTAAAAAGATAGTCATCCGAGGTCGTCGAGATCAGACGATAACTGGCGATTTCAGCCACATCAGAATCCATATCCAGCTTATTAATCACCACCGCATCCAGAATATCAGTGCCCGTCACCATACCATAACGATTACCGCGCTTAACCAGCACGCAATCGGCATGCTTTTCGCGCATCATCATCGTCGCTTCAGTAATGGTGGTGCCCTCCAGCACCACCAGCGGCTCACGAATCAGGCCATCTTTGATCTGCGCCAGCATAAATTCCGCCATATCCTGATCCCCACCCTCCTGGGCCTGAATCTCGGTTTTGGCAGACAGGCTCTGCTGAAAGTAGTCAGCAAAACGACTATTAGAAGCGCACAGATCCAGCAGCACCCGGGTGGGCAGAATATGGCAGATGGTTTCCTCAACCGCGATAAAGTTATGAATCGCTTTACCCCGGATAGCTGACCAGCCGCCAAAATAATCTTCATTGGTGTAGTGGACGTACAGATGTTGCTGCCCATCATCCTCACCGGGCACATCACTCTCAGCAACACGGCCTTTGAGAATGACATACACCCCCTCAGGGACACTATTGGCAGCAAGAATGGTTTCACCCGACTGGTAATAGCCAATATCCAGACTTAAACGCAGTATCTCCTGCTCCTTTTCGCTGAGCAGACTGAACGGCATATTCTCGATTTTAAAAGATGATGGCATAAATACTCCTCTAAACCAGAAATAACCCTGAAAGCACCTGATTAAAGAGTTACAACAACCCTTTAAGCCGGAACTTTAATGCCTACAGAAAAACCTGATAAAAAAAGGCGCGCCAACCCTCGCTGGCGCGCCTTGCGTTTAGCTAGATCTGTTCAGATCTTAGTGCGCGTGAGCGACACCAGCACCACGTGGTACACGGATATTCTCAACCATTTCCTGAATTTCAGCAGGAGGCGGCGGAGTCATCATAGACACAACGTAGGCGACGATGAAGTTCAGGATCATACCGACGAAGCCGAAACCTCCGGTAGAGATACCCAGGAACAGGTCGTCTTTTGAACCACCCATGAAGGTGAAGTAGATCATGTAAGCCATAGTTGAACCCAGACCAACGATCATACCTGCAATTGCACCCTCTTTGTTCATACGAGCATTGAAGATACCCATCACGATAACAGGGAATACAGAGGAGGATGCCAGACCAAAGGCCAGCGCCACCACCTGTGCCACAAATCCCGGCGGGTTGATACCGAAGTAACCTGCGATACAGATCGCTACGACAGCCGCAAGACGTGCGTACATCAGCTCCTGCTTCTCAGAGATATTCGGGTTGATACAGGTTTTCATCAAGTCATGAGCAATCGCTGTAGAGATTACCAACAGCAGACCCGCTGCAGTAGACAGTGCCGCCGCAACCGCACCCGCTGCTACCAGGGCGATTACCCAGTTAGGCAACTGAGCGATCTCAGGGTTAGCCAATACCATGATGTCACGGTCAACGTATACTTCGTTGACAAACGGAGCACCTTTAGCCGGAGCAGGATTAACCTTAGCATTGGTTACAGCACGCTCACCGTGCTCACCGCGAGCTTCACCATCCCAAGCAGGCTTACCACCTTCAAACGCTGCACCAGCAGAGTACTGTACTTTGCCGTCACCGTTATAATCGTGCCAGCCCAGCAGACCCGCATTTTCCCAGTTCTTAAACCAGGTAGGCATCTTCGCATACTCAGTACCCACATTCGCTTCATCAGTACCATTAAGGGTCTGAATCAGGTTTACTCGGCCGAAACCAGCAACACCCGGAACGGTAGTGTACAGAATAGCGATGAAGATCAGTGCCCAGCCAGCAGAGGTACGCGCATCTTTTACACGCGGCACAGTGAAGAAACGCACGATTACGTGTGGCAGACCTGCTGTACCCGCCATCAGAGCAGCGGTCAGACAGAAGATATCAATGGTTGATTTCTGCCCGGACGTGTATTCAGCGAAGCCGAGATCAACTGATAGTTTATCCAGTGTCGCCAGTACAGACAGACCAGAATCCAGCGTCGCACCTAGGCCCAGCTGAGGCAGGAAGTGACCCGTAATCTGCATAGACATGAAGATTGCAGGCACCATGAACGCCAGGATCAGTACGCAGTACTGAGCTACCTGAGTATAGGTAATACCCTTCATACCACCGAGAACAGCGTAGAAGAATACAATCGCCATACCGACGATAACACCGGTATTGATGTCAACGTGCAGGTAACGGGAGAATACGATACCCACACCACGCATCTGACCTGCTACATAAGTAAAGGAGATTACGATAGTACAGATTACCGCAATGACACGTGCAGTAGTCGAGTAATAACGGTCACCGACGAAGTCAGGCACAGTAAACTTACCAAACTTACGCAGGTAAGGCGCCAGCAGCATCGCCAGCAGCACGTAACCACCAGTCCAGCCCATCAGGTATGCGGCTCCGTCACGACCGATAAACGATACCAGACCTGCCAGAGAGATAAACGATGCAGCAGACATCCAGTCAGCCGCAGTCGCCATACCGTTAGCAATTGGGTGTACACCACCGCCCGCTACGTAGAATTCTTTTGTAGACCCGGCACGGGCCCAGATTGCGATACCAATATAGAGAGCAAAGGAACCCCCTATAAAGATGTAAGTTAGTAGATCAAGACTCATATTGTCATCCTCAGCTCAATTGTAATTGTTCTTATTCGTGAACGTCGTATTTTTCATCCAGCTTGTTCATACTGGATACATACATCCAGATCAGAGCTACATATACGAAGATTGCACCCTGCTGATCGATCCAGAAACCCAGAGGGAAACCGAAGAACGGAATTGCGTTCAATTGATCGACAAACAGGATTCCAGCTACGAAAGACACTACAAACCAGACTGACAGGTAAGTTATGATAATGCGCAGGTTTTCAGCCCAGTAGGCATCAGCATTGTCTTGTGAAGAAGTAGACATTTGCACCATCCTTATTTTTGTTATTAAAAGGTTAAGTAAAAGTTGTGGACTGATAGAATTTAACAAAGTGTTCTGGCAAACAAATCCCCTACTTTGGTCTGATCAAACATGTCAAAACCATGAAAAACAGGCTCCAGCCCAAGCCCTGCGCCACATCGAGCCTTTAAAGAAAAACCTATATAACTCAAAGGATTAGACAAAGGTATAAGAGCAATAGGGTTCTCCCCCCGAGTTCGGTTACACTATGTGTTCCAGTACAGTAACAACAGGCAGACCCGACTATGCTTTCTGGCGGTTCAATTATTCTGATTTCACTGGCCTATGTAGGTCTGCTCTTCGCTATCGCCTACTTTGGTGATCGCAGCGCCAAGGGGCGATCCTATGCCAGCAATCCGGTCATCTATTCGCTATCACTGGCAATTTATTGTTCATCCTGGACCTTCTATGGCGCAGTCGGTCGCGCCTCAGTCAACGGCTGGCAGTTCCTGGCCACCTATCTTGGCCCGGCCATCGTGTTTATTTTTGGCTGGCGAATTATCGAGAAGATCATTCTGGTCAGCAAACAGCAGAACACCACCTCGATTGCTGACTTTCTCTCATCCCGATATGGCAAAAGCCAGGCATTAGCCGTATTAGTAACGGTTATCGCCGTCTTTGGCACCATCCCCTACATCGCCATGCAACTGAAAGCGGTGGCAATCAGTTACGATGCGATCGCACCGGGTGTCACCGAAGCACTGAGCAAAGGTAACGATACTGCGCTGTTTGTTGCCCTGATTATGGCCGTGTTTACCATTCTGTTTGGTACCCGCCACATCGATGCCACCGAACACCACGAAGGTATGGTACTGGCCGTTGCCTTCGAATCCATTGTTAAACTGACCGCCTTTATAGCTGTGGGTCTGATGGTGACGTTTCAGATCTTTGATGGTGTACCTGATCTGATTGTCAACATTCGCGACCAGCTATATCACAACGATAATTTCAGTAGCCCGCTGGAGGGCAACTTTCTCGGCAACAGCTTCCTTACCGAAATCCTACTGGCCTGCGCCGCGATTCTCTGCCTGCCACGCCAGTTCCACGTCACTATCGTCGAAAACAGTCAGATTGAAAATCTGAAAACTGCCCGTTGGCTGTTTCCGCTCTATATGGTGCTGTTGTCGCTGTTTGTACTACCGATTGCTACCGCCGGCATGACCCTGTTCGCCGGCCAGGATATTAATGCAGATACGTTCGTACTGATGCTCCCCCTGCACGAAGGCTATAAGGATCTGGCCACCTTCGCCTTTATCGGCGGACTATCTGCAGCCACCAGTATGGTTATTGTTGCCTCCATCACCCTGTCCACCATGGTGTGCAACGACATCGTCATGCCGTTGCTGCTCAGAGTGTCCTGGTTAAAGCTGTCAAAAAACAAAGACCTGGGTGCAATGCTGCTGCGGGTAAGGCGCATCACCATTATATGCCTGATGATCATGGCCTATTTCTATTACCGTATTCTCGGTGATCAGGGCACGCTGGCCTCATTTGGCCTGCTGGCCTTTGTAGCCGCCGCCCAGTTCCTACCGGGACTGCTCGGCGGAGTCTACTGGAAAACCGGCTCACGCCACGGCATTCTCGCTGGCCTCTGCGCTGGTTTTCTGATCTGGCTTTATACGCTGGTGTTTCCAACTATGGCCAGCGCCGGACTGATGCCCACATCATTCCTCCAGAGCGGTTTATTTGGCTCTGAACTGCTAAGACCAACCCAGCTATTTGGTCTGACCGGCATGGACCCACTCACCCATGGCGCGTTCTGGAGCGTATCCATTAACGCATTTTTGTATATTCTGATCTCCCGTTACAGCCCCCAGCGTTTGGTCGACCGGATTCAGGCAAGCGCCTTTGTTGATGTTTATAGTAAAGATCTGTCCGAACCCTCCCGGGTATTCAGCCATGCCACCGTCGGTGATCTACAGATTCTCACCGAACGTTTTCTCGGGATCAGCCGCACCCAGCACGCATTTACCGGTTTCGCACTGAAGGCTGGAATCGAGTCGCCTTTATCTGGGGATAAAGCCAGCCCGGAACTGATCCAGTTCACCGAACGACTGCTGGCCGGGGTTATCGGTGCATCCTCTGCCAGAATCGTGCTTGCCTCCACCCTGCGTGGTAAAGATATGCAGATCGGTGATGTCGTCACCATTGTCGATGAGGCATCCCAGGCGCTCCGCTTCAACCGCTCACTACTGCAATCCACCATCGAAAATATCACCATGGGCATCAGCGTGGTTGATCAACAGATGCGCCTGGTCGCCTGGAACCGCCGCTATATTGATATGTTCGATTACCCTGACGGACTGATCTGCGTAGGCCGCCCAATTGAAGACATATTCCGCTACAACGCCACCAAAGGTGAGTATGGTCCGGGCGATGCAGAAGAACAGGTTAAAAACCGTCTGACAATACTCAAAGAAGGTAAGGCGCACTCCTATGAACGGCTTCGAACCGACGGGTCGGTACTGGAGGTCCGGGGCAACCGCATGCCGAATGGTGGCTTTGTTAACACCTATATGGATATCACCGAACACAAACGGGTACAGGAGGCACTCCGCGAAAGCGAACAGAATGTTCGAACCTATACTGATAACGTCCCGGTGCTGATCGCCTTTCTGGATACCGATCGCAACTTCCGCTTCGTCAATAAAGCCTATGCCCGCACCTTCGGACTTGACCGGCACAACATCGCCGGCGTCAACAGCAACAGCATCCTCTCTAAGGAGGAACTGGAGATGCGCCTGCCCTATGTCAGCAAAGTATTGCAGGGCGAACGACAACGCTTTGAGACTGAACTTCCCTCGATCGATGGTAAGTTCAAATATGCCGAAGTTACCTACATTCCCCATAGCAATGAAAACAACGAACTGTTGGGGTATTTCACACTTTATCAGGATATTACTGAGCGCCGGAAAGCGGAGCAGTTACTGCAGGAAACCAACGAGAATCTGGAACAAAGAGTCCGGGAAAGAACCCACACACTGTCGGTAGTCAACAAAGAGCTGCGTAAAGAAAATACGGTACGCGCCCTGATCGAAGATGAGTTACGGCAAGCCAAGTTTGATGCTGATGCTGCCAATCTGGGTAAAACCCGTTTTCTCGCTGCAGCCAGCCACGACCTCCTCCAGCCTTTAAATGCAGCACGGCTGTTCATCTCAGCCTTGGCACAGCAAAAACACACGGAAGAGACCCACCAGCTAGTCAACAACCTGGACGGCTCACTGAAGGCCGCTGAAAGCCTTATAACCACCATCCTGGATATCTCTAAACTGGATGCCGGAGCGCTTGAGCCAAACCTCAGTCATTTTTCTATCAACGGGATGTTCGACAACCTGAGCGCCGAATTCACCGCACTGGCGGAAGAGAAACAGCTGCAGTTCGATTTTGTTAAGTGCTGTCAGGTCGTCCACTCCGATCAGCAACTGCTACGCCGGGTGCTGCAAAACTTCCTTTCCAATGCGATCCGCTATACCCAGCAGGGAAAAATCATGCTGGGCTGCCGTCGCCAGGGGAGTCACTTACGCATTGAGGTCTGGGACACCGGCGTCGGCATACCCAAAGACAAACTCGGCGAGGTATTCGAAGAGTTCCGCAGAATCGACAACCCGAAACACTCTCAGGTAAACGGACTCGGACTGGGGCTGGCGATCACCGAACGGATCGCAAAAATGCTAAACCACCCAATCAATGTTCGCTCATGGCCCGGCAACGGCACTGTATTCAGCGTCAGCGTCCCCCTGGGAGACAAAGCCAAAGCCGTTAAGCCCCGACCCGAAAAGCGTGGCTGGATCCGCAGTAAAGGCCTGGAAGGGATCAAAGTACTGGTAATCGATAATGAGCCTAAAATACTCGAGGGGATGAGCGCCCTCTTACGGGGATGGTCCTGCTCCGTACTAACCGCCATCTCTGCCTCAGAAGCCAAAGTTCAGGTCATAGAAGAGGAATTTATTCCCGACATTATCCTTGCGGATTATCACCTCGACGAAACCCGCACCGGGGTCATGGCACTACAGCAACTAGGAGAGCTCTGGCACCATCCAATCCCTGCGGTTGTTATCACCGCAGACCGGACCGATGCAGTCAAAGAGGAGATCGCCGAGACTCAGGCTGAGATTTTGCACAAACCGATAAAACCGGCAGCGTTAAGAGCCGTTATCAGCAAGCTGATCACTACCGCCAAGTCATAACAGGCCATAACAGCCAGAGCCTGACCAAAACCAGGCTCATTTTTAGCGCTACAAATCATCACACAAGCACAAAAAAAGCGCGCCCCGAAGGTACACGCTTTTATTCACAACCGGTGGCAATACTCTCATCTTAAAGAAATCGCCATCTTACGAAAATCAGCTCATCTCAGTTTTAGGCGGATCAACACACAGACGCTGCGCGGCAATAACAGCCTGAGTTCGGCTGTGTACGCCCAGCTTACGCAAAATCGCAGTCACATGTGCCTTAATGGTCGCTTCAGACACATTCAGATCATAGGCGATCTGCTTATTCAGCAAACCTTCGGTCAGCATCGTCAGCACCCGAAACTGCTGCGGTGTCAATGACGCCAGGTTGGTGGCAAATTTCTGATCTTCCGCTGTGACATCAACAACTCCCTCAGCCACCTCTTGAGGCAACCACTCCTCGCCTTCAAGTACCGCAGTAATCGCTTCGGCGATCACATCAAGCGTAGAGGATTTAGGAATAAAGCCAGAAGCACCATAGTCCAGCGCACGCTTCATCACGGATGACTCTTCACTACCGGAAACGACCACAACAGGAATGCCGGGGTTTTTTCCTCGAAGGAAAACCAAACCGGTAAATCCATTGGTGCCTGGCATATGCAGATCAAGCAACACCAGATCAGCATCAGGATTATTTTCAACAGCAGCCTGAACGGCTTCCAGGGAATCGGCTTCGACGGTTTCTACACCAGGAACAGCCTGAGTAACGGCCTGTTTCAGCGCCGCTCGGAACAACGGATGGTCATCCGCAATGATTATCTTCTGCGCCAGTTGCATTCAGCTAATCTCCCTCCTTACCTGTTTTCAGCCTGCGAAAACAGGTAAATATATCCGCTTATAGAGTGCCAGCCTATCGGCTGCACCTGATTATATTAACACCACTTTTAAAGCAAAACTCCCCCCCGACCTAAAAAACCGGGAGGGAGTAAGGGAATTGTAGTCCGAAATTAATTCGGTAGCACAATTACTTACGGTTCATACGATTCTCAATCAGATCATCGACCACCGACGGATCCGCCAGCGTGGAGGTATCACCCAGCGCATCAAAGTCATTCTCAGCAATTTTACGCAGAATTCGACGCATAATTTTACCCGAACGGGTCTTAGGCATACCCGGCGCAAACTGAATCAGGTCGGGAGACGCGATTGGACCGATCTCTGAACGCACATGTAAGCGCAGCTCTTGCAGCAGCTCTTCAGATTGTTCAAAACCAGACTGCAGGGTTACATAAACATAGATACCCTGACCTTTCAGCTCATGGGGATAACCAACAACGGCAGCTTCAGCAACGGCAGGGTGCGCAACCAGCGCAGACTCTACCTCAGCTGTACCCATACGGTGACCGGAAACGTTGATAACGTCATCGACACGACCGGTAATCCAGTAGTAACCATCTTCATCACGGCGGGCACCGTCACCGGTAGTGTAGTAACCCTTATACGTAGTGAAGTAGGTTTGAGTAAAGCGCTCATGGTCGCCCCAGATGGAACGACTCTGACCCGGCCAGGAATCTTTAATCACCAGGTTACCGTCAGTTGCACCTTCCAGCTCATTACCTTCGGCATCCAGCAGCGCAGGCTGTACACCAAAGAACGGACGGGAAGCCGCACCCGGCTTAGCGGCAGTCGCACCCGGCAGCGGCAGAATCATCATGCCACCGGTCTCAGTCTGCCACCAGGTATCAACTATTGGGCAGCGGTTCTGACCGACAATACGGTAGTACCATTCCCAGGCTTCAGGGTTGATAGGCTCACCCACTGAACCCAGAATGCGAAGACTGGACAGGTCTGAATCACCCAGCACATCTTCACCCTGCTGCATCAACGCACGGATCGCCGTTGGCGCAGTGTAGAACTGGTTAACTTTATGCTTCTCGATAACACGGCCAAAACGGCTGTTATCCGGATAGCTCGGCACACCTTCAAACATCAGCGAGGTTGCACCGTTAGCCAGCGGGCCATAAACAATATAACTGTGGCCGGTTACCCAGCCCACGTCAGCGGTACACCAGTAGATATCACCCTCTTTATAATCGAAGGCGTACTCATGGGTCATCGCCGCATACACCATGTAACCACCGGTCGTATGCTTCAGACCTTTTGGTGCACCGGTAGAACCGGAAGTGTAGAGGATGAACATGGGAGCTTCTGCTTCCATCTCTTCGGCAGGGCAGTCTGCAGAAGCATTGGCAACCAGATCTTCGTACCAGACATCAACGCTGTCATCCCAGGCAACATCCTGTTCGACACGCTTAACAACGATAACGCTTTGCACCAGGGCTTTAGCCGCTTCGTGTTTCAGCGCTTTATCAACGTTTAGTTTCAGCGGTACAGACTTACCGGCACGCAGAGAGTAGTTAGAGGTTACAACGACCTTAGATTCAGCACCCTCGATACGGGCAGCCAGCGCTTCCGGAGAGAATCCACCAAAGACGATTGAGTGCACCGCACCGATACGGGTACAGGCCAGCATGGCAACAGCCGCTTCAGGAATCATCGGCATATAGAGGGTAACAACGTCACCTTTTTCAACGCCGCGGGCTTTCAGTGCATTGGCAAACTTACACACGCGCTCATGCAGATCGCGATAGGTGATATTTTCAGAATCACTTGGATCATCACCTTCCCAGATAATCGCAACCTGATCACCACGGGTTTCCAGGTGGCGGTCCAGACAGTTATAGGAGGCGTTCAGCGTACCATCTTCAAACCAGCGGATATCAACATTGTGCGGATCAAAGGTGGTATTTTTAACTTTGGTATATGGCTTGAACCAATCAAGACGCTTACCTTCCTCACCCCAGAAAGTATCAGGATCATTAATTGACTGCTCATACATCGCCAGATATTTTTCATTATTGATATGCGCAGTCGCAGCCAGCTCTTCGCTAACCGGATATAACTTAGAATCGCTCATGTGAGATGCCCTTAGCTTGTTAATTATTCTTTGCAGTAACTATAGCTATCAAAAAGCCGATAACCACGTCTCCCTATCCCTGTTTTACCGATATTATTGTTATTGCGGCGAGTATTTCAGGTATTTCATGTTCCGAGTTAAACCAAACTTCTGAAACTATTATTTTTAGTGGTTAATGTTATACCGAAGTGACCGATTCCTGCTGAATTAGACATTGGTCTATCCGACACAGGCCATTAGTCGTAGCAAGGTTGTTTACTACAACTTTAGACGCACAAAACAGCGAAATAATGATGAATTAGTTTTTTAACTGGGCATCAAGATCAATTCCGGCCTCACGAATCCGGGCCAGTTTATAACGCAGTGTTCGTGGGCTGATACCGAGTTTTTCGGCTGCATCTTTACGACTGCCACCGGTTTCCCGCAGTGTCTCAATGAGCAACTGAAACTCATGCTGTTTCATATCATTGCCCAGCTGACTACTTTCATCAACAGACATACTGACCGAGCTGATGCGACCCGCCATCTCCGAGGTTTGCATACTACCTGGCTGAATATGCAGATCAGCCGGGCCAATCAACGCACCTTGCTGCAAAATCAGCGCCCGCTGCACAATATTATCCAACTCACGCACATTGCCGGGCCAGTGATAGGCCTGCAGGGCGCGCTGCGCTTCCTCACTCAGCGATACCGCGGTGCGGTTCATTTTGCGGGAGTATTTAGCCAGCAGACGCTGTGCCAGGGGCACAATATCGCCGATCCGTTCACGTAGCGGCAACCACTGCAACGGAAATACATTCAGGCGGTAATACAGATCTTCACGAAACTTATGCTCAGCGACATACTCTTCCAGCTTGCGGTTGGTGGTTGCCAGTATGCGCACATCGAGGTTGATCACCTTGCGGCCACCCACCCGCTCCACCTGCTGTTCCTGCAGCACCCGCAGCAATTTAGCCTGCAAACCCAGATCCATCTCGGAGATCTCATCCAGCAAAATCGTTCCGCCATTGGCCTGCTCAAACTTACCCGGGTTACTGGTATAGGCGCCGGTAAATGCGCCCTTCTCATGGCCAAACAGCGTTGCTTCCAGCATATTTTCCGGAATCGCGGCACAGTTGATCGCGATAAACGGTTTGTCCGCCCGGGGAGAGTGCATATGGATATACTGCGCCAACACCTCTTTACCAGTACCACTCTCACCGGTAATTAACACCGTAGAATCAGTTTCAGCAACGCGCCGGGCGACTTGCAGCAGCTGCTTGCTGCTGGTCTCTTCCGCAATTGGCTGAACGCTGTCCTGTTCATTAATCTGTGTGCCGGTATAACGTTTAATCACCTCAATCAGCGCGTCCGGCGCAAACGGTTTCATCAGATAGTCCACTGCGCCGCTGCGAATCGCATCCACCGCTTTATTCACCTGACCATAAGCGGTAATCAGCATCACTGGCAGGCAGGGCTGAGTCTGCTGAATTTTTTCCAGCAGCTGGTGTCCATCCATGCCGCCCATGTTGACGTCACTGACCACCATATCCACCGAATGCTCGGCAATCACCTCCAGCGCGCGTTCCCCTGAGTCCGCTTCCAGATAATCAAAGCCCGCCAGCTCGAGCGTGTCGACCAGTGCTTCGCGCAGATCTGCATCGTCTTCAACCACTAATACCTGAATGCTCATAAACTACCCATTGCTACTGTCATTATCTGTATCGCTACTTTCACTTCCAGCCTGACTGCCCGTTTGATAGGGAATGAGAAATGCAGCCTGAGTGCCCACGCCTAACTGCGAGCGCAGCAGGAACTCGCCATGGTGCGCCTTCGCCACCACCTGCGCCACCGCAAGCCCTAATCCGGTGCCATGAGACTTTGTCGAAAAGAATGGCTCCATCACTTTATTACACAGCTCCGCATCCATTCCCGGACCATTATCCCGCACCTCAATACACAACTTATCACCGATCAGTTGCGCTTCGATCACCAGCTCTGTACCTTTGCCTCCCGCCTGCAGGGCGTTGTTAACCAGGTTCATAATCGCCCCCAGCAACGAGTCTTTATTACACTGTAACGTCAGTTCAGGCACACGGTTAAGACAGTCGCAATCGGCATCCCAGCTGTGCAACGGCATATCCAGCGCATCTTCCAGTTCGCGAAACAGCTGGCCGATGCTGATACGATCCTCCAGCCGGGTTTCCCCCCGGGCAAAGATCAGCATATCGCGCACCTGTAGCTCCAGATTTTCCAGACGGGATTTCACTTTTCCGGCAAATTTGATCCGCTGTTCCGGCAGCAGTTCCGGCTTCATCAGATGCCCGGCATAGAGCAGCGCTGCAGAGAGCGGCGTGCGCACCTGATGCGCCAGCGATGCCATCATCCGCCCCATCTCAGAAAGGCGCTGATAATGCGCCAGACGCCCTTGCAGCAGTCGGGTATCAGTCTGGTCGGTGAGCATCAGCAACTGACCAGACTCATTCGCCAGAGTACTGGTCGACAGACTCACGCGTCGGCCACTTTTTAGTGAGACCTCATGACCATCATCGCTACGGGGGGCAAAACTGCGCTGTATCACCGCTACCCAGTTTTCATCTCTTAGCGGTAATCCCAGCAACTGCTCAGCGGCGCTGTTGCACTCCGCGACCCGCCCCCGGCTGTCGATGACCACTACCCCTGCGGGTAGCAGATCCAGCAGATCCTCCAAGCGCCCCGAGAGGCGCTCATGCTCCACCTGTTTTTCGACACTGGTCTGCAGGCTCTGTTCAAGTTGCAGCCGCAACCGGCTATTTTCCGCTTCCAGTTGTGCAATTCTGTTGTTTGCGTCTGTCATCATCTATTTTCGCTGAATTCCATATTTACGCATCTTCTCCACCAGCGTGGTCCGGCGGATCTGCAACAGGTCTGCCGCCCTGGCAACCACCCCGGAAGTTTGATCCAGCGCCTGAGTAATTAACGTCTGCTCGATGTTTTCAATATGCAGTTTCAGATCCATACCTAGCTCAGGCAGTTCAACCAGATTCTGATTCTCCGCCTCTCCTTCACCCGCTGCTACATCCGCAGCACCGAGATACATCTCAGGGTCAGGCTCCGCTATATGGCGAAATTTTGGCGGCAACTCACTCACACCCACCACCGCATCCGGATACAGAATCGCCAGGCGCTCCACCAGATTAGCCAGCTCTCGGATATTCCCCGCCCAGTCATGCTGTTGCAGCGAACGGATTGCCGCAGGATGAAAGCGGATACGGCCAAACCCCTCTTTAGCAAGGCGGCGGGCAAACTCATCCACCAGCGGGGGGATATCCTCTACCCGTCCACGCAGGGGCGGCATATCGATAGGAAACACATTAAGACGGTAGTAAAGATCTTCACGAAAACTGCCATCAATAATCATCTGCTCCAGATTTTTATGGGTGGCGGCAATGATTCTGACATCACAATCGATGGTGATGCTGCCGCCAACCCGCTCGAAACAGCGTTCCTGTAGCACTCGAAGCAGTTTCACCTGCATCGGTAGCGGCATATCACCAATTTCATCAAGAAACAGAGTACCGCCATTGGCCAGCTCGAAACGGCCGGCACGGGAGTTGATCGCCCCGGTAAACGCACCCTTCTCATGGCCAAACAGTTCACTTTCCAGCAGATCGGCCGGAATAGCACCGCAGTTAACCGGCACAAAAGGCCCGTTTGATCGTTTTGATGCCCGGTGCAGGTTATTCGCCACGATCTCTTTGCCGGTGCCACTTTCACCGGTAATCAGCACGTTGACATCCCGCCCGGCCACCTGGCTGATCATCTTGCGCACCAGCGCCATCGCCTCGCTATGCCCTACCATCCCCTCAAACTGACTGGCAACGGACTTAGGTGAAAAAAGATCAGGCTGACCGGCATATTGCAGCTGTAACTGACGGTAGATAAGCGCCCGGTGCAGCATCACCGTCAGCGCTTCCAACGTCGCATCCGGGTTTAACCGGCCTATAATTTTTTCCTGCAGGTTTTCTGGCAGCTGTTCCAGTTCCGGCCAGGGGGTAACAGCGATCACCGGCAGTTTGTCATCCAGACGGTCAAACTGCTGCATCAGTTTTTCCAGCGAAATCGGCAACGAGCACTGCCCCAGCCAGACAACCGAACGATTGCCAGGCTCGGTAATATCACCCTGCAGCCATGACACATAGTCGGTGGTTGTATGATTGATCTCCGCAAAGCCCAGCCGTTCTGACAGATGTGTGCGGTTTTCAGCATTGTCATCAATATATATTATCTGAAGCGGGCTGTTCATAGGGTTACCAAATCAACTTCACTCAGGAATTAATTGCAATAGATCTTGTGTTAAAACAGGTTACGTCAAATTTATGACATAAGAAGAGAAAACACAACAAAAGAAGATGATGTTTTTTTGACACAGCAGCAATCAATCCATTGCAACAACAGATGACCATCAACGTTACAGCCGTTGGGACAGACAATAAAAAACCGCCCAGAGGCGGTTTCAGTTTTCTAAACTAATATCGAGAGGTTGATCTAAGCACATATAATAAGCACATATAATAAGCACAGATATTGACAAACAATTGACAGAGAAGCTGGCGCGCTTAAGCTGGCTTTTGCATCTCCACCCAACCCGCTTTAACTTCCAGCAACAGGTTAATCACTTCCTGAACTTTCTCAGCATCACTGTTGCGATTAGCCTGAGAGATAGTACGCACCATATAGTCATAGAGCGCATCCAGATTAGTTGCGATCTCTCCACCTTGCTCATGGTCAAGAAAGTCTTTTAAACCGAGAATAATATCACTGGCCTTATTCAGCTGCTTACCACGCCCCTGAATATCCTTCCGCTCGATAAAGCCCTTCGCTGTTGCTAAGGCAGTCAGGGCACCATCAAACAACATCACGATCAGCTGATGGGGTGACGCTGTTTGAACAGCGGCTGCATGGCCAACGCTTTTATACTGCTTTAATGCATTTAAATTAACACTCATCTTTAACAACTCCAAAAGCGTTACAAATTATTTTTTATACGTAAAGGGCAATCGATCAGTCAGCCCGGTCAACGAGTCTGCGGTAGCATTAAAACTGGCAATAATCTGTTCCATAGCCAGGTATTGCTGAGTCAGACGATCACTCTTAATCGTCATTTTTCGATCAAGACTCTCCTGATCATCAACAATGCTACCAAGCTGGCTATTAATACTGTCTTCTCTCGATTTAATAACTCCGGTAGTAGACAGAAAACTATCGATCAGCAACGACAATTCACCGGCAAAGCCTCGAGAGAAGGTAAAACTAAAATCACCAGACATACCTTCTGAGACGGTCAGATTCAGACCGTAAGGGTCACTATCAATCTGAGGCAGCAACACTTCGCCGGAACCGAACGCCGCGGCACCATTAATAGTACCCGCCGCATCAACCCCAATAGTCGATACCGACGCCGATGACAAACCGGTGGCGCTGGTAAACTCCGTTCCCGCGCTGTCGATAGCCACTTTGGATGTACTGCCATACTGGCGGGATTGAATCTGTATCTGGTTGTTATCAATCACTACATCAACAAAAGCTTTCCCAGCTGATATAGATGCATCATTATTAATCAATGACTGCAGTTCAGCACGAAACTCTTCTACCGTAGTAAAACTCCCGGACAGGGTTAACGCTTCGGAGGTTGTCCCGTCTACGGTGACAGCAAAGGTATAATCACCGGCCGGAGCAGTTGTATCAAACGCGGCAAAGACAGCATCACTGACCACCGACCCTTTGCTAGGTGCAGTGGTAACAGAACCGCTATAGGTGCCTGCCACCGTTTTGGATGCGTAACTACCGATAACAACGTCTACACCACTACTGGTAGAAGAGGTCTGAGGAGCGAAAATCGCAGCGACTTGATCAAAGTTATCTTTAATCGCGGCATTAAAGTCTTCAGTATCTATCTCCAGAGTTCCATCAAGCTTAGTTCGGATTCCGACATTGGTCAGGGCATTAAACTCACTCACACCCGGCACCGCCTCAGAGATCATACTGCGAATTCTGGCCAACAGGTTTTTAGCTGTACCGTCTGAGGCTAACTCCCCCCGAGAGGCGACATTGGTTTCAGCATCGGTGCTTACACCCGTCAACGACTTCATCGTGGTATATAAACTGTTATAACCATCAATAAAGTTACGAATGGCCGTTTCCGCGGTATTTTTATCGTCAGAGATAGAAAAAGTAAACTTCTCACCCGGGCTGGCTTTATTGATTGAGAATGACAGCCCCTGCATCACATCATCAACTTCGTTAGTGTCGCGATAGACATTCAGACCATTGAGTTTCAGATGTGCATCCTGGCCCTGCTGAGTTTCAGATACATTTGCATAATTAGTCGCGTTGAAATTAAACAGGTCCAGGCTGGGGTCATCTGCCGTTATCTGCAGCGCATTGTCTTTGCCGGAAGGCGCGGAGATCATCAACTGATAATTACCATCAACCAGCAAAACGGATGCCTGTACATCCGATTTATCCGCATTAATTTTATCGGCAATATCCTGCAGTGAATCATCAGATGTAACCTCTACATCGAATGCCAGCTGCGTTTCATTCTCAGCAAAAGACTGCGGCAGGGGATTGTTCGGGTCGGTATTGTCATAGGTCCAGGTGCCCAGACTAATAGTCAGACTGCCTGAAACACCAATGGCTGAATCTTTATTCGCATAGGTGGTATTGATCGCCAGAGACTGCGCCTGAGCAACATCAATCACTTCCAGCTGATAACTACCCACCTGGGCATTGGTGCCAAGACTATTCGGGGTGACAACATCGGTTTCAGGAAAAGAAACAGAACGCGCACTAAAGGTGTCATTACTGGATAACGGCTTTAGTATTTCCTGAAATGCTGACAAGCTGCTTTTTAATGTCCCGTATGCAGAAATCTGAGCATCAAGGGTCTCTTTCTTGGAATCAAGGCGCTGTTGCTGAGGGGCTCTCTCTATTTCAACCAGCTGTTTTACCAGCGCAACGGTATCGATACCTGAACCGGCCCCTAATGCGGAAACAATACTGGTATCCATAACAAACCTCTCTTCTCAATACAGAATCTGCGCTTCAACAGCGACTATCAACGGGTGACTAATGTAGTATTTTACAACAAATCACGCACGATCGTTAAAAATTAACCCCATCATGCCTTCAATATGCTGCGTTAGCTTCAGTGCTTCCTCTGAGGGAAACTGACGAATAACTTCCTGGGTTTCGCTGTTCATCACCTTAATAACGGTTTCATCGGTTTCCCGATCCACCGAGAAGTTCAGATTACGCTGACCATTGTGCATAAACTCATTGAGCTTATCCACGACCGCCTGCATCTCATCAGCGGTCATCTCCTGCTGTGGATTGACATCAACAGTATTAGCGGTAACCGGCTGTATGTTTTTCACCCCAGCGGTATCGCTTGGTTGCGCTGCGCGGGCTGCCGCGGGCTGCGCACTGGCGATGCTGCTGGTTGCATTCATCGATTCAACTGACATTTTTCATCTCCTGAAACAAAAAATCCCCCACCAACGGTGGGTGAGGGATTTTAACGTTAGGTTATCTTACCCCTGAACGCTTACTGAAGCAGTGACAGAACCTGCTGTGGTGAAGCATTCGCCTGTGCCAGCATCGCAGTACCCGCCTGCTGCAGCACCTGCGCACGACTCAGGTTAGCAGATTCCTGGGCAAAGTCAGCATCTTCAATACGTGACCGCGCTTCAGAAACGTTCTCTGCAACGTTAGACAGGTTACTGACGGTAAAGTCCAGACGGTTAGCCACCGCACCCAGATCACCCCGGGTAGAGTTGATAGTGTCGAGGGCATTATCAATGATACCGATCGCTTTCTGAGCACCTGCAGCAGTAGAGATATCAACGCTGCTAAGTGAAGCTCCGAAGGCACCATTAGAAGTATTGTTAGCATCTAACAAACCAGTTGCCAGCGCACCATTAGCGGTTACATCAACACTGATTGGGGAACCACTATCGGATGTTAGCTTCACGCCACCAACACCATCAGCAATATCAGTACCAGCAGCAAGACCTGCTCCCAACACTGCAGCGAATGCAGCGCCATTATCAGATACTCCGGTAGCAGTACCAAATGTCATAGATGACACATCGCCTTCTAAGCGAAGCTGGCTTCCAGACAGCACTGCAGTAACACCGGTTGAAGCGGTTTGAGCATTAATCTGAGTAACAGTAGTTGCCAATTTAGCATCAGCACCTGCAGCGACAATCACACCATTAATAGTAAAAGCTGCTGCTGTACCGGCACCTGTCGCGTTAGTCGCTGTATCTACCTCAACAGAGGTAAACGCGTTGGCTGTTACACCAGACTCATCACTCACCTTGTTAATGGCTGCAACGGTGTCTTGAAGGGCACCACTCTCGCCTGCTCCAACTTTCACACCATTGATAGTCACATCTCCGGCAGCCAGGGTAGTTGTGCCGGCATCACTAGCAGCACCTTCAATAACCCCAGAAACGTTGCTTTCACGAAAGCCCAGGGCTTCCAAGTCAGCAGAGTTACCGGCAGAGCCTCGCTCAATAACAATATCAGCACCTGCATCAGAGGATAGCGCTAGCGAAGCTTCAGCATCAGTCAGAGTACCAGTTGCACCGGCAACATCAGTAAATGCAATTGCAGTAACATTTTCAGCACTAATATTCAGCTTACCTTCGTCAGTGATAGAAGCGCTTAATAGACCGCCACCTTCTGCGTTCAGCTTATCAACTAAAGAAGCAAGACTATCGGTACCGGTCACACTGATTGCTGCATCAACACCATCCAGTTTGGTTAAAGTGACTGTCAGCGTATCAGTGCCCTCAACCAGGACGCCTGTACCTGCGGTTGAAGCCGTTGCCTCAGCATATGTAGAGGCAGTCACACCACTGACATTGGTATTAATAGCATCAACCAAGTCGCCCAAATTATCTGTGGAGCCATCGTAGGTCTCACCGATCGCCATAATTGACTGTCCGTTGATAGTCACAGAGTTATTAGAAAGAGCAACACTAGCCTTTGTTATTGCCGACCCCATGACATCAGCACTGGTTGAACCCAGACCCAATGATTTGGAATCCATCGCACCCAGCTTCATTTCAATGGTTTGATTCGCTTCAGAGCCAACCTGCAGCGTTACACTGCTTAAGCTACCGTCCAGCACATTCTGACCATTGAAGCTGGTAGTTTGTGAGATACGGTCAAGTTCGGCCACCAGCTGTTTAACTTCTGCGTTCATCGTTGTACGGTTGCCGCTATCGTAGGTGCCGTTGGCAGACTGGATAGACAGTTCACGCATACGCTGCAGAATGTTAGTGGATTCGCCCAGCGCACCCTCTGCAGTTTGAATCAGAGACTGACCGTCATTAGCGTTACGTACTGCCTGGTTCAGACCGCTGATCTGAGAAGTCATACGGCTGGAAATAGACAGACCGGCAGCATCATCCGCTGCAGAGTTGATACGCAAACCACTGGTGAGTCGCTGCATCGCCTGATTCTGTTCGTTCTGAGAACTGGTCAGGTTACGCTGTGCGTTCAACGACATAATGTTGGAATTAATTACCATAGCCATGAGATATTCCCCTCATATCAACCAGTTCTGACTGGCCGTTAATTTACATATTTTCGATACCGTCCAACTATTTAAAAACTGAGCGTCATCGAGTATTGAATAGTTTATCGACCATTTTTGAAGATACTTTAGAGATTCTTTTCGTGTTAATTTGAGTTTCTTCTGTGAAGCTCTGGCGAGACGTTCCTGATACTACTGAGTGTCTCTTTATGAATCTCTTAGCTGTTTCTTTTCTGGCCAAGTGATAACCTTATCATCGGCAGCATTTCTAATGGCTTTAACAAAATAATCAGGTTAAGCAAATGTACGCCAAGATAAAACAAGTGTTTGAACTTACAGAAGAAATTCTTTCTGCCGCAGAGACAAGCGATTGGCCAGCAGTAGAAACACTGCAACGCCAGCGCGAACAACTGATGCAGCAGACAGAGACACTACCCGCACCGCAAAACCAGGAGGCGTCAGAACAGCTATCAGCACTTGTTAACAACATTCAGGCATTGGACGCCCGCATCCTGCCTTTATTGTTAAAACAGAAGCAGTCTATTATCGAAGAGACACAAAAAAACAACAAAGGCCGCAAGATGAACAAAGCCTATCAAGATAACCGATAGCCTCGTAGGTTGGGCTGAGCGCAGCGATGCCCAACAGCCCCCTTTCAACAACTCCCTTTCAACAACACCACTTCAACAAAAACCAACATCACCGTTCACCATAAATACCATCGTTATCTGGTTCGCCACCCCAATCCCTATTCAACACGCCATGACCGATAAACGTGTGAATACTCGAAAACGGCCAATCCAATGCCCTTTTAACATAGCCATGCTTTACCGGATTGAAATGAATGTAGTCCACGTGACGCGCATAATCGTTTTCATCACGAATTAGGTGTTCCCAATATCTGCGCTGCCAGATGCCACGTTCTCTCTTAATCTGCCGACTCACGCTGATTGATTCATTCTTATCGACCCCACGGGAGAAAGCGGCTTTAATCAGCATCCACCGCATCGCATAATCACAATCATTTTGGGGTAAGGTCCAGATAGCATGCAGATGATCAGGTAACACCAGCATTGCGTCGATGGTAAACGGATGACGCGCTTTAACTCTGGCTATAGACGAGCGGAGCCGATCGGCCTGCTCAACCAGAAGATGCTGGCGACGATCACAAAGATTCACTGTGAAAAAATAGGTGCCGCCGGCAATATCGCTGCGTCGATAACGCATCGCTTACACTCCTTGTCATTGATACCGCGGGGTTGGTGAATCTTTGTTGGGCATCGCTTCGCTCGGCCCAACCTACTGCTGTAAACAGACAGCATCAATTACATTCCTTGTGATTGATATCGAGGGGTTGGTTAATCTTTGTTGGGCATCGCTGCGCTCAGCCCAACCTACTACTTAATTAATATAATTAAACAGTGACAGACTGCTCACCCTGGCAAAGGTTGCCTGTGAGGCCTGTAGTGTTGCTTCCTGAAGTTTAAACTCACTGATAACTTGAGCCAGATCGGCATCCACCAGCGTTGACAGCGTCGTCTGCGTCAGCAGTTGAAAATCCAGATTTGAACTACTAACATTTTCAAGTGTTTTTAACCGGGAACCCAACACTGAGGTTGCCTGAAGCATCCGCTCTGCCCCTTCTTCAAACTGAGTCAGACCTGAAGCAATCGCTTTATTCAGAGCGGCCTGCCCGTCTGTCCCCTTGACGGGTTTAACCAGCACATCAGCCAGCTCAACAGCAACATCGAGGATATTTTTGGTTTCAGTATAGGTGTTGATGGTAATTTCATTCGCAGCCGGGTCTGCCGGTGCAGTAAGATCAAACTGCATACCAAACAGATTCAGGGCTAGCGGTGTGGTAGAAAGATCGCCTGCCGGGATATCAGTAATAGGATCGCCATTATCATCAATGACCGGATTACCACCGCTATCTTCTATGCTGTAGACAAAAGCACCGGGAGACGCTTCGGTGACGCTGATGGTTAAATCGCCCAACCCCTGAGTCGCCAGTTTAAACTGATCTTCTGCGCTGGTATTCGCAAAAGCAACGTTACGCATAAAAGGATCCGTTGATGCCAGATCCGCATTATACACCGCCTGACCCGTGAGGTTGACCTGCAACGGTCCTTCAATCGACTCAAACAGATACTGACCTGAATCATTTGAGGGCACAAACAGATCACTACCCACCTGTATCACCCGCTGGCCATCATCACCGGTAAAGCTATAACTTCCATCACCTGATTCTATATAGGGCTTGGTTAAGCCTTTGCTTCCGGCAAACAGATATTCCCCTTGTGAATCTTTGGTGTTCATTAAACCGGCGACATAATCCTTTAACTGATAAAGCTCATTACCTATAGACGCACGATCCTGATCACCCAGGGTTCCATTACCGGCCTGAACGGTCAGCTCTCTCATCCGATCAACGGCAACATTGATATCTGAGAGTATGGTTTCTTCAAGTTCAAGCCGTCGCTGCGTGACATTTATATTTTCGTCATATTTTTCGCTTTGCGCTAACTCTCGCTCCAGCTTAATCGCCTGCGCCGCAGCAACAGGGTCATCCGATGGACGAACCACTCTTTTACCCGAGGAAATCTGTTCCTGTAATTCAGCCAGTCTGGTCTGACCTTGCTGCATACTCTGCATTGATTGCAGATATTGCTGTTGGGTTGATATACGCATGATTCAACCGTCCTCTTAAATACTGTTGAGCAGACTGTCAAAAATAGTCTGCGACACCCGGATCAATTGGGCCGACGCCTGATACGCTTGCTGGTATTGCACCAGCTTAGCAGCCTCTTCATCCAGATTGACGCCGGACACACTGGCCCTAGCCCCCGTGGTTGTGTCCAGCACCACCTTACCCGCCTGTTCTGAAATCACAGCGGACGCTGTTTGAGTCCCCACTTTTTCAACAAGACTGCCATAGATATCCTGATAGGAACCCCGGTCAAACAGATTAGCTTGCTGCAAATTCGATAACGCGATGGCATTGCGGTTATCCGACACCCCATCAAGGTTGAAACCAAAGCTGAACCGGTCTCCGGGCTGGGGCAGGTTATTAATAGTTACCGCGTACCCATCCAGCTGAATACTCTTGCCGGATTCAAATGGCTGATTTGACAACGGAGCACTTTGTGGCCATGGCTGAGGGTTGGCAGGATCAGTCATATCATAAACGGTATAGGTCATCTGAGGGTCTGTTGCCCCGAGATCTGGCGCATTAAACACGATGGAGATAGGCGGTGATAGCGTGCCCGGTGTCGCAAAGGATGCAGCCTTAGCATCTGTTGCCATCGCTGTTGCTATACCGGTGCCATTATTACCGCTGTCAGGGGTTATACGTATTGGCGATGCAAGCGCCAACTGCCTGCCATCATGAATCGTCAGCTTCAGGTCTTCAGCACCACTGATGACCGGGCGAATCACAAACCGATCGCCCTTAATCAGATTTGAACCGGTATCAATGGTTACTTTGATGCCATCCACCGCAAAAGATAACGATTTGCCATCAGGGTCGCGATAAAACTGATCCTGACCTACTTTATAAACACCATCCGCGGGTGTCAGCGGTGACGCAGGGTCGTCAACATTTTCTAATTGATCAACGCGCACCTGCGTACCATCACTGCTGCGATAAAGTGTTAATCGGCCACTGTCACCCACCACTAATTCATAATCGCTGGCCTGAAGCTTATCGGTTTGCTGAATCTCTACGCGAGCCACTGACAACACCGATTGATTGTTGCTGTTGGGGGTAATACGCTTTTGCTGTAAAAAGTCACTGTTCATATCAGTGAACAAGTTTGCACCAAAATCATTATTCAGGTTGATACCCAGGTTATGCTGTTCATTCATACTTTCAGCAAAGCCAATAGCAATCAGGCCTAGCTGATTGCGGGCCTCGCTCAACGCCTGTTCCCTGTACTGAATCAGCCCTCCGACCTGACCACCCGTTAGCTCATCGTTGATATTGACAGTTTCCCTGCCGTTCACCAGAGCAAGCTCTTTTTGAGAACTGCTATCACCCAGTACAGAGACAACCGTTTCAGCTGTCGAACCAATCACCAGTGGCTGCCCATTGCCGATAAAAATACTGTATTGATCAGAACTCTGATCAACCACGGTGATACCGACGATGGCAGAAAGTTTATCAGTCAACACATCGCGCTGATCCAACATATCGTTCGCCGAACGGTTCGTGCTCGCCGCCACACTTATCTTACCATTCAGGTCGGCAATGCTCGCTGTCAGCGTGTTGATCTGGCTGGCATAACTATCCATCTGCGCATTAATCGTGCCTTCCTGACTCTTAAGATTCGCATCAAGACTATTAAACCGCTTAACCAGAGCATCAGCCTGCGCCATAAACAACTCGCGGTTAGGCGAAGAAGTTGGGTCATCGACAACACTCTGCAACGCCCCAAAATAATCATCCAGTGCCGTCGATACACTGTTGGCACTCGCACCCAACATATTATCCAGTCTGCCTGACAGACCGGCATAGGTAGAAACCTGCGTATATGAAGACGTATCAGTCCAGACCTGCTGAGTGAGAAACTTGTCAGTAATCCGCTCAATATCCTGAACAAACACCCCGGACAGATCGGGACGGGTTACCTGGTTTACCCGCTGGCGTGTATATCCCTCGGTATTCACATTACTGATATTCTGGCCAATCGCACTCAACGCAGTCTTGTTGGCCTGCGTGGCCTGGCTGGCTATACTTAATAAACTGGAACTGGACATATAATCACTCCCGGGAACACTCTATCGGCAAAGCAGGGAGCAGACAGGTTTCACCTAGATACTGCTCTCTATAGCGGCCAGACACTAGCTTTCTTTAGTGCCTGTAGCCGCACTCAGATCGGAACTGAGGCCGGCCAGAACATCCCCATCAAAAATTCTGCTGATCTTGGCTGCATACTCAGGATCAGTTGCATAACCCGCCTGCTGTAAGCTACTCAAGTACTGGTATGGATCACCCGCCTGCTCCAACGCCTGTTGGTAGCGGGAACTATTTGTCAGAAACTCAGCATAATCGCGAAAACTCTGTTCGTAGGAATCATAAACCCTGAAGGCAGCGCGTTCTTTCTGAGCGACACCATCACGAAATTCAACCGTGCCTACCTGCGCCTTATCTCCAGACCAGCGACTATCCGCTTTAATATTGAACAGGTTATAACTACTGCCGCCCTCTGGGCGCTGAATAAGATAACGCCCCCAGCCGGTTTCCAGGGCGGACTGTGCTAACAGCACTTTAGGGTCAACCCCCAGTTCAGCAGCCACACTCTCTGCCAGCGGCAGCAGCGTTGCGACAAACTGCTCAGGTGTGTCAAAGCGCTGCGGCTGAGTATTCCCTGTGACTGGCGTAGATGGTGGTTTAACCGTTGCATCTGAAGAAGACCCGGTGATATGACGGTTAACTGGCGGCATCTCATCTTCTGATACGGGCTCAACCGCTTTCTGCATCGACATCTGAGCGTTTTCCAGAGCACGGCTATTCGCCTGCGCCTGCCCCAATATAGCTGACGCTGCCATACTGGCGGCGTTATCAACGGTACGGTTTAACATCCGTTCAGATTCAGACAGAGGCTTGAGACGATTGTCCTCTTTATCATTATCATTCAACATGCGCGGATCAATATTGCCGCCCAATTGCCGCACCAGTATTTCAGCCAGCCCAAAGCCTTTGTTTTCAGCGATCTCTTTGGTCAGCTGGGTATCCCCCATCTGCTGATAAAACTCGACCTGCGAGCTGTTGAAATAGCTGTCATCGGCAAAGCTGGCATTGGCTTCTCGCATACTTTTAACCAGCATATTCAAGAACAGCTGTTCAAACTGTTCAGCCACTGCCTGTAACGCGGCCGGATCTTTATCCTTAGCCTGCTGACGCAGCTTATTCATCTCACCCAGTTCGGTGTACAGCTGCGCATGTTGAGTCGAATCAGTTTTCATCTTCTACCTCAGATAACGATCAGTTCAGCTTTCAGAGCACCGGCCTGACGCAGCGCTTCAAGAATCGCCATCAGGTCGCCAGGGGCCGCGCCGACCTGATTAACCGCTTCGACAATATCCTGTAACGAGGCACCCGGAGAAAACTCGAACATATGACCACTGCCAGCATCAACTTCGATACCGGTACGAGGTGTCACAACCGTTGCACCACTCGCCAGCGCATTGGGCTGATTAACGTTCAGGTCTTCCGTAATCGCGACGGTCATTCCGCCATGAGTAATAGCCACCGGCGAAACCCGCACATTCTGGCCAATAATGATGGTGCCAGTACGTGAGTTAATAATGACTTTCGCCACTTCCTGTGCAGGCTGGACTTCGAGATTTTCCAGCACGGACAAAAAGGACACACGCTGATTCGGATCACGCGGTGCAGACACCCGGATAGACGTGGCATCAATTGCCTTTGCCATGTCCGGTCCGAGTAAGCTATTGATCTGTTCAGCCACACGTCGGGCAGTGGTAAAGTCAGCGTAATTGAGGTTCAGCACCAGGCTGTCGCCCTGAGAAAACGCATTGGGCACGGTACGCTCTACTGATGCACCACCGGGAATACGCCCAACACTGGGCACATTAAGTGACAACCTTGAACCGTCTGCCCCCTGTACACCAAACCCGGAGACCACCAGGTTTCCCTGTGCAATAGCATAAACCTGTCCATCGGCACCCTTCAGCGGGGCCATAATCAGGCTGCCTCCCCGCAGGCTTTTTGCATCGCCAATTGTCGACACTGTGACATCAATCGTCTGCCCGGGCTTAGCAAAGGGAGGCAGGTCTGCATGGACGGCCACTGCCGCAATGTTTTTTGATTTAGGGTCGATACTCGGCGGAATAGCGACACCAAAATTATTCAGCATGTTGCGAAAAGTCGCTGAAGTGAACGCGGTTTTATCGCCGGTACCATCCAGACCCACCACCAGACCATAACCGACTAACTGGTTACTACGTACCCCGGCAACCGAGGTCAGGTCTTTGATTCTTTCTGCATAAGCAGTGTTGCTAAACAACACTGCGGTCAAAGCGATCATCCAAAAACGTTTCATCATTTTTCTCCGTTTGATCCGCTCAGAATGGCCACAGCTGACCGATAAAGAACTTTGACAACCAACCCATTGAGTTGGAATCGTTCAGGGCACCGGAACCACTATAGGTGATTCGGGCATCGGCCAGCTGGGTAGAGTACACCGTATTACTGCTAGAGATATCCTGAGGCCGGATCATACCGCTGACACGGATATATTCATCTCCCTGATTCAGAGTCAGCCACTTTTCGCCCTTCACTATCATCAACCCGTTAGGCATTACTTCATGCACTGTGACAGTAATATTGCCATCCAGACTGTTGCTCATATCGGATTTACCCTCACCATCAAACGCGGTGTTTGAATCGCCGGTACTGACACTCAGAGGCTTACCAAATACGGTAGGCTGAATGCCCATAATAGTCGGTGACGCCAGCGTTTGTGAGTTCGACTTATCCACAGACGTTTTATTGCTTTTCGAGGAGGAGGTACTTTCCTGCAACACAACGGTAATAATATCGCCAACCCGATGCGCCCGGCCGTCGCCATAAAGACTGTTACTGGTGGCCGCATTAAAGATTGAACCAGTAACTTCCTGAGGTGCCTGCATAGCCTGCGGACGCACGGGCGCAAAATGGGGACTATCCGGCTTGGGTGGCGTACTGACACAACCACCCAATATCAGAGTTGTAGTCAGTAATAATAGCAACTGTTTCATCGGTTACCTCCTCAACTCACACTTACAGATTCTGTGTCACGTAGGACAGCATCTGATCTGCGGTTGAGATCACTTTAGAATTCATCTCATAGGCCCGCTGGGTAGTGATCATATTCACCAGCTCTTCTACCGCATTGACGTTAGAGCCTTCCAGCATTCCCTGTCGCAACTGACCTGTACCACCTTCGCCCGGGTTGGACAGCACAGCATTACCACTTGCCGCTGTTTCGAGATACAGGTTCTGACCATAATTTTGCAGCCCCTGCGGATTCGCAAAATCAGCCAGCTGCAGCTGCCCGATCTGCTGCGGGTTGGGATCGCCCTGAAGCACAACACTGACAATACCATCCACACTCACCGACATTGACTGGACGCCATCTGGCAGTGTTAACCCCGGATTCAACAGATAACCTTCTGAAGTAACAATCTCACCATCGGCGTTCAGCTGAAACTGGCCATGACGGGTATAGCCGGTATCACCGTTCGGCATCGTAATCTGCCAGAAGCCCCGTCCCTGAATAGAGATATCGAACGACTCTCCTGTGTTTTGTAGTTCGCCTTCCTGAAACAACTTTTGCGTACCCGCAACCCGTACACCCGACCCGAGCTGCAACCCCGAAGGCAGCTGCGAAGCTTCAGCACTCTGCGCACCTGGCTGGCGCTGAATCTGGTACATCAGATCCTCGAAAACCGCACGATCCTTTTTGAATCCAACGGTACTGACGTTTGCCAGGTTGTTGGAAATAATCTTCAGGGAGGTGTCTTGCGCACTCAGACCCGTTTTGGCAACAAAGAGAGCACCATGCATACTTATTCTCCGCCTGTTTTATTCATGATTATGCTGTTATTGCAGTGACAGGATGCGCGTTGCTGCAGAGGAGTTCTCTTCAGCCGTCTTCATCATCTTCACATGCATCTCAAACTGACGCGCCAGATCGATCACGGATGTCAGCTCTGAAATAGAGTTCACGTTGCTCGACTCGAGAAAACCGGAGCGCATCTTTACCTCATTGGCCGGCAATAGCGGCTGATTATTGCCGCTGCGCATCATCCCATCGACCCCTTTAAACAACTCACCCTGCTCTGGATTAACCAGTTTAATCCGATCGAGAATCGCCAGCTCCGTCGCTGCTTCACCGGCAGGCTTAATGGTGATGGTGCCGTCACCACCGATATCCATTTTTTCAAACGGTGGCAGGGTAATCGGTATACCGCCATTACCCATTACCCGGTGACCCGAACGGGTAACCAGTTGATTAAACTGATTTACCTGCAGCTCGCCCTGGCGGGTATAGGCTTCATTACCATCGGCATCGATAACGGCCATCCAGCCATCACCATCGATAGCCACATCCATAGAACGACCCGTTTGCATCAATGTGCCACTGGACAGATTGGTTCCGGGACGCTCTGCCATCGCATAGACTCTGGAAGCATAGCCATCGCCTTCAACCTGCATCGCCCGGGCCTGGGCAAAATCAGCTTTAAAACCCGTCGTAGTCGCATTCGCAAGGTTGTTCGCATGAGCCTGTTGAGAGCGCATATTTTCCCGCGCCCCACTCATGGCCAGATACAA
>NZ_CAKZLP010000088.1 GCF_937127095.1 uncultured Amphritea sp. | reverse complement strand
AGAGAGAAGCGAGGCAGAACTATGCCGAATCAAGAAACACAGTTCACCCACTTTGTACCCTATCCTATTAAGGATGGCGAAGAGTACATGAACGATGCTCAAAAAGATCATTTCCGCCAAATCCTGAATTCCTGGAAACAGGAGCTAATGGAAGAGGTAGACCGTACCGTTAACCATCTGCAGGAAGAAGCAACCAACTTTGCCGATCCCAGCGACCGGGCCAGCCAGGAAGAGGAGTTCAGCCTGGAACTGCGTACCCGTGACCGGGAGCGCAAGCTGATTAGCAAAATTTCTAAAGCGATGGAAAGCATCGACGAAGATGATTATGGCTATTGTGATGCCTGTGGCGTAGAGATCGGCGTCCGCCGTCTGGAAGCACGTCCTACAGCAACGCTTTGTATCGACTGCAAAACCCTGGCTGAGATCAAAGAGAAACAGCTGGGTATCTGATCTGATCGAGGCTGACTTAATAGTCAGTCGCTTTTGCAATGGTCTATACAGGTCGTTTCGCCCCGTCACCCACTGGCCCGCTCCACTTTGGCTCCCTTCTGGCAGCACTTGCCAGCTATCTTGACGCCCGTGCCCATAATGGCCACTGGTTACTACGCATTGAAGACCTTGACCCTCCCAGAGAGGTGGCTGGGGCTACTGACAGCATTCTCAGATCCCTCGAACAGTTTGGCCTGACATGGGACGGTGAAGTCATTCGCCAGAGCCACCGTCACGCGATTTACAATGATATTCTGACACAGCTGACCGAGTACGGCGCGACCTACCGTTGTAGCTGCTCCCGACAGACTCTGCTTAAACGCAGTGGCGACACTTTCTATGATGGTTATTGCCGCAACCATCCACCGCCTCAGGATGCACAATGCGCCATCCGCGTTCACTGCGAGCAGGACTACCCCTTCGATGACCGCATTCAGGGGGCTCAGCAATTCAGTCACCGGACTGAGGATTTCACGCTCTTTCGCCGGGATGGTTTGTTTGCCTACCAGCTGGCCGTCACCATCGATGATGCGCAGCAACAGATCACCCATATCGTCCGCGGCTCCGACCTGCTCGACTCAACACCAAAACAGATACATCTACAGCGATTACTGGGGTACCATCAACCGGCCTATGCGCATATCCCGGTGGCGACAAACACACTGGGACAGAAACTCAGCAAGCAGAATTTCGCCCCGGCTCTGGATGATAACCAGGCACGCCAACTGATTATTCGCGCACTGAAATTTCTGGGGCAACAGCCGCCGACTGAGTTAGCCGACAGCAGTGTCGAAGAGTGTCTTATCTGGGCCACACACCACTGGGATATTACCGCCATCCCCAAAACCACGGGCTTCATTCTGGAGGAGTGCTGATGCATTTTTACCGCGTTATGATCGTACTGGTGATTGGCGGCTATCTGCTATCACCGATTCTCGATCAATGGTGGCCGGATTCAGCTACCCCCTGGTACCGGCCTTACATTATCTGGGCAGCCCTTATTCTGATACTGGCAATCCTGGAACGGAGACGGCGCAGCGATGAATTTTAACCTGACCTCTCTGCTGCTGATCGCCATCGCCTATCTGGCGGCACTGTTTGGTACCGCCTATATCACTGAGCGCGGCTGGATCCCTAAGCGCGTCATCTATCACCCACTCACCTATGTGCTGTCACTGGGCGTATTTACCAGTGTCTGGACCTTTTATGGCGCTTTCGCGATTGCCAAGGAGTCCGGCTATACGTTCCTGGCATCCTACCTCGGTGCGTCTGCTGCGTTCTTTCTCGCACCGGTGATTCTGATTCCAATACTGCGTATCACCCGCACCTACGAATTAAGTTCACTCGCCGACCTCTTTGCGTTTCGCTTTCGTTCAGCGACCGCAGGGACACTGACTGCACTCTTTTCACTCATCGCGATTCTGCCACTGATATCGATTCAGATTCAGGCTGTTTCAGATTCACTGCACATTCTGAACCAGGATTTTTCCTCTGATCAGATCGCTATAGGCTTCTGCTCCCTGATCGCCCTGTTTACGATTCTGGTGGGCGCCCGCAACCCATCATTGCGCTATAACCGGACCGGTCTGATTATGGCAATGGCAACCGGCTCACTGATCAAGCTATTCGCGATGGTCACCATCGCACTCTATGCGCTCTACAGTGTGATGGATGGTCCAGGCGGACTTGACCTCTGGCTGCAGCAACACCCTCAGGAGTTGGCAGTATTTGACACTCAGCTGGACAGTAACCTTTGGCGTACCATGCTACTGGGGTTTTTCTCAGCCATCATTGTAATGCCCCATACCTTCCATATGATGTTTACTGAAAACACCTCCTCCAATAGCCTGCATAAAGCCAGCTGGGGCGTGCCACTCTACCTGCTGATACTGGCGCTGGCAGTCCCCCCTATTCTCTGGGCGGCTATCAGACTCGGAGTTGCTGACCAGCCTGCCTTCCTGATTCTGCACCTGGGGATAAAACTGGAATCCAACTTTCTCACCACACTGGCCTTCATTGGCGGACTGACTGCCGCCAGCGGCATCATTATTGTGGCGACAATATCTATCGCTTCGATGTTGCAGAACCATCTGATTCTGCCGCTGATTCCACCACTGTCGACGCAAAAACTCTACTCCCGTCTACTCTGGCTTCGACGCATACTCATTATCATCATGATGCTGGGCAGTTATCTGTTCTACGCCCAGGTGGGCCTTAACTACAACATCCACTGGCTGGGCACCCTGGCGTTTATCGCCTTTATGCAGTTTCTACCGGGTATTCTCGCCACGCTTTTCTGGCCCGGCGCTAACCGCACTGGTTTCTGCCTGGGGCTCATTGTCGGTATGGGAATCTGGATTATCTCCATGTTCACAGGCTTGCTTAGCGGCGCTCTAAGTAATGATTCGTCGATTCTGGATCAGCACAATTGGCATCAGATTGCTATCTATGCGCTTACCGCAAACATTACCGTCTTCCTGCTCGGATCAATTCTGACACGCAGCTCCCAGGAGGAGATTGCCAGCGCCAGCGCCTGCCTGCATAACAGCCTGCAACGCCCGATCGGCCCTCAACTGAACATCAGTCACAGTGATGAACTGATAACATTACTGAGTTCGCGACTGGGTAAAGTGACCGCGCAGAAAGAGATAGAACATGCGCTGCATGAACTGAACATCGTCAGCGGAGAGCTGAACGCAATCGATCTGATGCGACTCAGAACGCTGATCGAAAGCCGACTGAGCGCACTATTCGGACCGGTCGAAGCCAGCGCATTGTTAAATCAACAGGTGCGTAAAGATTCACTGGATCAATATCGCACCCGTGACATCCACCTGCTAGAAGGACAGCTGGAAAACTATCAGACCCGCCTCAGCGGTCTGGCTGCCGAGCTGGACAACCTGCGCCGCCATCACCGATTGACTCTGCAACGCCTGCCTGTCGGTGCCTGCTCGCTGGATGAAAAGGGCCAGATCATCTTCTGGAATGAGGAGATGGAACAGTTCACCGGACTACAAAACTCGGCCGTGTTAACCAAAAAGCTGATCAGTCTGCCCGCCCCCTGGGGTGAACTGCTGAACGATTTTTCCAGCCAGGAGCAAAACCATCTGTTGTCTCACCACCTGTTGATAAAGGGAGAGAACTGCTGGCTTAGCCTGCACAAAGCCAGCCTGGCAGAGAACTCCGAGTCGATGGTTATTCTGTTAGAGAATGAAACTGAAAACCAGATTCTGGTTAACCGCCTGTCCCATAACGAGCGCCTCGCATCGATTGGCCGGTTTGCAGCAGGCGTCGCACACGAGATAGGCAATCCGGTCACCGGTATCGCCTGTCTGGCACAAAACCTCAAATATGAAACCGACGATGATATTATTCTTGAAAGCGGCAAACAGATCGTTGCCCAGACTCAACGCATCACCCGCATCGTGCAGTCGTTAATTCGTTTTGCCCATACGGGCCAGAGTGACAGTCAGCAACTGCTGGAAAATATCAACCTGAAAGAGCTGACCGACGAAGCCCTGCATCTGGTATCGATGGATAGCCGCGGCAGGGAGATAAAACTGATTAATAACATCGATGCCGCGTTGAATATCAGTGGTGACCCGCAGCGACTGATGCAGGTATTTGTCAACCTGATCAATAATGCCTGCGATGCCTCGCCGATTCATAGCTCGGTATGGCTGGAGGCGGAACAGAACGCCAACTCAATTGAGATCAGCGTCAACGATGAAGGCAGTGGCATCTCACCAGAGCATCACAGCAAACTATTTGAACCCTTCTTTACGACAAAAGACCCGGGTAAAGGCACCGGCCTGGGGCTGCCTTTGGTCTATAACATCATTGAGGAGCATTATGGTAGTATTAACATAGTGAGTCCCGCCAATAAAAATCAGAACAATGGCACTCAGGTGGTTATCACCCTCCCGGTCACTTTGCAGGATTAAGTTTGTAGAATAACAGACACCTGCCGACCAGAGGACAAGAAGCAAAGGTAAACCGAATGAGCCGCATTCTGATCGTAGAAGATGAATCTATTATACGTGCTGCACTCCGGCGTCTGCTGGAACGCAACAATTACACCGTTGACGATGCCGGATCCGTCGACGAAGCAAACAACCTGTTCAATCTTAATGATTATAACCTGATCATCAGCGACCTGCGCCTGCCCGGCGCACCCGGAACAGATCTGATCACCCTCGCCAAGGCAGTACCGGTAGTCATTATGACCAGTTATGCCAGTATGCGCTCCGCTGTTGATGCGATGAAACTGGGCGCTGTGGATTATATTGCTAAGCCCTTTGATCACGATGAGATACTGGAAACCATCGCCAACATCATCAAACTGCGGGGGGCTGAGGATAAAACCGCGCAACCCAAGGGTACTTCCCATCCGCTCCCCGAGAACCAGATGGTGGGTACATGCAGCGCGATGCAAAATCTCTTTAACCGGATTCACAAAGTGGCCCGTACCGATGCCACGGTGCTGATTCAGGGCGAATCCGGTACCGGCAAAGAGCTGGCTGCCCGGGCAATCCACCAGCAAAGCGCTCGTTCAGGCTCGCCAATGGTGTCGGTTAACTGTGCATCGATTCCGGAAACACTCATAGAGTCTGAACTGTTCGGTCACGAAAAAGGCGCCTTCACCGGTGCCGATTCTGCCCGCAATGGATTAATTGAAGCCGCCAATGGCGGCACGCTGTTTCTCGATGAGATTGGCGAGCTGCCTCTGGAGGCACAGGCACGCTTGCTACGGTTTCTGCAGGAGGGCGAGATCCGCCGGGTGGGTGCTGTTAAATCAACCAACGTCGATGTCCGTCTTATTGCCGCGACTCACCGCAACCTGAAAGCGCTGGCCAAGACCGGCGAGTTCCGGGAAGACCTGTATTACCGGCTGTATGTCATGGAGCTGCAGATGCCGCCGCTGCGGGAACGGGGTGAAGATATTATTGAGATCGCTCATCAGTTTTTACAAAAGAGTTGCGAAAAGCTCGGCTCACCGCTGCTCAGTTTCAGCGAAGACGCCTGTCAGACGATGGTCCGCTATAACTGGCCAGGCAATGTCAGGGAGTTACAGAATGCCATCGAACGAGCGGTTATTCTGGCGGATGACCACAGCATCACCACCGATCTGCTCGGCCTGGACATTGAACCAGGATCACTGGCTGAACTGGAATCCAGTTTTGCCAGCGGCCGCTCAATTATTGCAGGAACCGACACTGACCAGAGAGAGCGAAGACCTGAACAAAACCTTTCACTGGACGATTATTTTCAGCGTTTTGTGCTGGAGAATCAGGACAACATGAGCGAAACCAAGCTGGCGAAAAAACTGGGGGTTAGTCGCAAGTGTTTATGGGAGCGACGCCAGAAGCTAGGCATTCCACGAAAGTCTAAAGAGGAACAGCTCAGCTAATATCTGATAGCGGAGTAACACTTTCAGAAGTGTTACTTATCCCCCATTGAGCAACCGCAGCATGGGTAAAAAGGTAACACTTTTTGTTACCCAAACTATTCAGGGCCGGTAACAAACAGCAGAATAAAATAACAAAACAAATAAAAACAAACACTTAAATAAACTGGCACAACAACTGCTGTATATAGATCAAGAAAAAGAACAATACTTACAGTCATTAATCATAATAAAAATAAAACCCAGATTATGAACTGATAAGTAACCTGCCTCGAATAAAAATAAAAATGAGGCTCTAAAAGCTGGTCGCTGAATTGACACCCAATACAACGGTCCCGAATCAGTGCTCTTAGAAATAAAAACAACAAGCTAAGACTGAGTTGTTGTCTAAAAGCGATCAGCTTACCCATCTACTGTTATCCTCTAATTACCAACACCCTGCACACACTAAAGATCAGTTAAACTGCGGCGTAAACTGCATTTTTTGATTGAATTTCATGCTATTATTCTGCGCTCTTGTTTCTGCGTAAGTTTTTCAGTGATATATGGACAAAAACTCATCACCTATAGGCTCGTTTATCCGCAAATTGTTCGGTAGTAATCGAAAGCAATCAGCCAGCGAAACCAGCCCGCAACACAGCGGCCCTCAGCTGATCCCTGAAGAGATCCATCAGATCTCCCGACGCCAACTGAACGATGCCGCGATGAAAACCGCGTATCACTTGCAGGATGAAGGCTACGAAGGCTATCTGGTCGGTGGCTGTATCCGCGACCTGCTCATGCATAAGCAACCCAAAGATTTCGATGTCGCCACCAATGCCACCCCGGAACAGGCCCATGCGATATTTCGGCGCTCACGGCTGATCGGTCGCCGCTTCAAACTGCTGCATGTCCGTTTCGGCCGGGATATGATCGAAGTCGCAACGTTCCGCGCCAGCCATGACAGCCATCCGACCAACACCGATGGTGAACATGGTCGGCAGAACGACAGCGGCATGATTGTGCGGGATAACGTATATGGCACCATTGAAGAGGACGCCCTGCGTCGCGACTTCACTGTCAATGCCCTCTATTATTGCCCTAAAGATCACTGCGTTTACGATTTTACCAACGGTTTCAGTGACCTTAAACAACGCACCCTGCGCATGATCGGTGATCCGGATGCCCGCTATCGGGAAGACCCGGTACGCATGATCAGAGCCGCGCGCTTTGCGGCAAAACTCGGATTCAGCATCGAACCGGAAACCGAAGCCCCTCTGTATGAACTGGGCTATCTGCTTAAGGATATTGCCCCGGCACGCTTGTTTGACGAAGTTCTGAAAATTTTTCAGTCAGGACACGGTGTAGAATCTTACCATCAGTTCCGCAAATACGGCCTGCTGGAGCATGTCTTCAGTCAGACAGCCCACAGTCTTGATAACCCTGACGGCGCGCCCGTAGAAAAGCTGGTACTGAACGCATTGCAGAATACCGACCGTCGGATTCAGCAGGACAAAAGTGTTACCCCCGCCTTTCTGTTTGCCGCCCTGCTCTGGTATCCAATGCAGCAGCGGATGAATCAACTGCAGAAAAAAGAGGGGATGCATACGGTGCCGGCGATGCACGAGGCAGCCAATCAGGTGATTGGTGAACAGATCCGTCAAACGGCTATCCCCCGGCGCTTCTCCACCCCGATCAGAGAGATCTGGGAGCTGCAGTTCCGTCTGCCCCGGCGTCAGGGCAAAAGGGCTGACCGGTTGATGGAGCACCCACGCTTCAGAGCAGCCTATGACCTGCTCATGCTGCGGGAAAACAGCGGCGAAGCGTTAGAGGGACTGGGTAAATGGTGGACCGACTATCAGACTCAGAACCCCCAGATCCGCAGCCATATGGCCCGTGAATTTCCTAAGGATGAAGCCCCGAAGCGACGCCGCAGACGCCGCGGGCCGGCGAAGCAACAAGAGCAGAACAATGGTTGAAACAGCTGATTCAGACGATTGGATCCGCTGCTTCATTGGCCTTGGCAGTAACCTCGAACACCCGGTTACCCAGGTCGCCAGCGCACTGCTTGAACTTGAACGCTTACCTCAGTGTCGCAACCTGATTCATTCCAGTTTATATCGTAGTGACCCGGTAGGCCCGCCCGGCCAGCCCGATTACATCAATGCAGTTGCCTGCCTTGAAACCACACTCCAGCCGTTAGCATTGCTGGATGCGATGCAGGCCCTCGAGCAGCAACATCAGCGAGTCAGAATTCAGCACTGGGGGCCACGCACCCTTGATCTGGATCTGCTGCTCTATGGTGATCAGCAGATCAGCAATGAGCGCCTGACCGTCCCCCACCCTTATATTCAGGAGCGCAGTTTTGTGCTCTACCCCCTGGCTGAAATTGCCCCGCAACTCAGCATTCCTAACCAGAAAAGCCTCGCAGAATGCCTTAAAAACTGTGAAAAAGGCACTCTGGAACGAATTTAGTCAAACAGTAAGGCCCTATAAAACAATAAGTTATGATGATTGTTACTGCTTTGCACAATAGGTAATAGTTAAACCGAAAAGGCCTATGTATAATCCCCTCCGTCTGAGTAATAAATAAGCAGGTTCTCTTATGAGCAGCATTACCCTTCATACACTGATGGCTCGTAAACAGGCCGGTGAAAAGTTTGCGGTGTTAACCGCATACGACGCCTGTTTTTCCCACCTTATCAGCACCGCGGGTGTTGAGGTGATGTTAGTGGGCGACTCCCTGGGCATGGTATTGCAGGGCAATGACAGTAC
>NZ_CAKZLP010000087.1 GCF_937127095.1 uncultured Amphritea sp. | reverse complement strand
CCCCAGGTAAACGCCCCGTGAGCACCACCGCCCTGCAATGCAAGATTGATAGAAACTGGCTTCATAAACACCTCCTGGATTATTGTGCACTGCACAAAAGTAACATGATGGAGATGAATTAAGGATGAATACTTTTTCTATCGACAAATAATCAGCAAACAGCGGATGACGGTCTACTGCTTATAAAAGCCTAAATCTTATGGATATCAGGGGAAGGTTCGCTGAACAGATACCCCTGAGAGTAATCGATCCCCAGGGACTCAACGACCTGCTGCACCGCAACATTATGAACAAACTCAGCGACGGTTTTAATGCCGGAATTACGGGCAAAGAAGACAATTGCCCGGGTGATCTCATAGCTCTTGCTATCGGTATCAATATTTTTAATATATTTCGCGTCGATTTTGACGAAATCGACATGTAGCTCAAGGATGCGTTCGAAATTGGAATATTCAGTGCCAAAGTCATCGATCGCCAGTTGATAGCCCAGCGCTTTAATCCGGCTTAACTGGGCAATATGATTTTTCTTGCCCGCCGCACTGATGCCCTCAAGGATTTCCAGCACGACCTGCTGCGGCGCCACAGCGTATTCGGCGGTTTTTTCGGTCAGATAGGTTTCCAGATACTCCATCAACAGGTCATCTTCAGTAATGTTGACCGACAGGGTCAACCCGGTACCGGCAATCTTTGCCAGCCCTTTATCAATCATTAGACGCGTAATGGTTGGAAACAGGCCAGACAGTTTAACCGCATTGAGAAAATGGTAAGGCGTATAGATTTTGCCACCATCCTCAAGACGCACCAGCGCCTCATAACTGACAATTTCACCACTACTGTTGTCACGCACCCCCTGAAAGAAAGGCATTACCCGCCCCTCATTCAAGGCCTGATGCAGCAGCGCATTCCAGCTTATATACTCCCGGCGCAACGCCTGGTCTGGCTCATCCCGTTCAGCGTTATAGATATGATAACGGTTTTTACCCAATGCTTTCGCCTGACTCATCGCCTGAACCGCCTGTTCAAGCAGATGTTTACGCGCCGATGCACCACCGGCGGTAAAGGTGATACTAAACAACTGGTCATCTATCCTCAGCGAGTACCCCAGCAGATACGCCCTGAACTGCTCAATCTGCTGTTGTAGATCCACCGGGATCCGGTAATACAGCGCAAACTCATCCGCATTGATACGATACAGCTCAGCATCCGGAAACTGCTGATCCAGCAGTTCGGCTACGTTACAGAGAAAAAGATCACCAAATGATGGCCCGTAAGCGGTGTTAATAAAACGAAAGTTATCCAGATTGATCAGCAACAGAGACTGCATAGCGATGCAGTTTTTCAGCTGCACTTTCAGCTTAGACTGGTTCGGCAGTGACGTCAGACTATCGCATTCGAGGGCAGTAATCAGTTGTTTACGCTGTTCCTCCAGCACTTGCTCCTGATACTGTTTTGCCAGAACAATATTCACCATCGAGGCACCGACATCCAGCAAACGGATATGAAATGCCGAGGGCGAACGGTGCTCAAATGAGGAAAGTGCAAAAGAGCCGATCACTTTGCCGTCATTATTACGCACCGGCATCGACCAGCAGGCACACAGATTGAAATCAGTGGCCAGTTTTCTCAGGTCCTGCCAGCGGGGGTCATTAAACGTATCCCTGACAAACACCGGCTCATTGCGCATCACCGCATTACCACAGGATCCGCTACCCGGCCCCGGAGCCAGCCCCTGTAATGCATCAATGCCATTTTGCGGCACACTGGGAGCAACCAATACATTGAGTAAACCACTCTGCTCATCCCGCAGCATGATGGAGGCAACAGAGTCTGGCAATAGCTGCTCCGCCATCCGGCACAAAGCATTCAAAGTGTCGACATAGGGCACATTACTGGCAACCTGGGCAAAAATAGATTGTTGCAAACTGAGGATCTTATCCAGTTCCTCAACCGACATCGCCCGCTCGTCATCCGCAGGCGGCAGGTCGAATGAGTTTACGCTATCGATTTCATCAATCATTAGAAGTGTCCAGATTCCGGTTCACAAATAAGCATATGACAGTAAAAGGGATAAGTCTTCAGACGACTCAGTACTCTCCTCCCATAATGGGAGTATGGCTCAGGTGTTATAGTTTATAGCTTAAAAAATGTTTCACGATAGTGCTTTAGCTCATTAATTGAGTCTTTAATATCATCCATCGCCAGGTGACTGCCCTTTTTCACAACCCCATCCAAAACCTCGGGTGACCAGCGCCGGGCCAGCTCTTTAATGGTGCTGACATCCAGGTTGCGGTAGTGAAAAAACGCTTCCAGCTCGGGCATATACTTCACCAGAAAGCGCCGATCCTGACCAATTGAGTTGCCACAGATCGGTGACGCCCCTTTATCCACATACTCACTGACAAACTCAATGGTACCCAGCTCCGCCTGGCGCTCACTAACCTGAGAATCCCGGACTTTTTGCGTCAACCCGGACTGGCCATGCTGCTTGGTACACCACTCGTCCATACTTGCCAACAGTGCATCTGACTGATGAACTACCAGATTTGGCCCTTCTGCCAGTATATTCAGCTGGGAATCTGTTACGATAGTTGCGATCTCGATGATTCTGTCATGCTCCGGATCCAGGCCGGTCATCTCAAGATCGATCCAGATAAGGTTATTCTGCCGTGACATATGTGTATTCCTTAATACCAGTACTGTAAATTTATTGCTTAATAGAATACCTTAGCAGGCTGTAAAAATTCACCCCCACACCTGATTTAGCTGATAAATGTCGAAACGAAAGCTTACCCGGCGCCAAACCTGGCGCGTACAAAAGATTCAGGACGAGCGCACCCAGCGCGCGGCTCGCAAAGATTCAGATATCGACCAGCAACTGGAAGGCGGCGATCTGGGACCGGAACAACACGGCCAGATCATCTCCCACTTTGGCCGTCAGGTTGACGTAGAAGCACAGGATGGCGAAGCAGCCGGACAGATCTTTCGCTGTCATATGCGCACCAACCTCGATGTTCTGGTCACCGGTGACCGGGTTATCTGGCGCGCCGGAGCCGAATACGGGGTAGTCGTGGCAACCCAGCCGCGCACCACTATTTTGCAGCGACCTAACAACCACGGCGAGCTGAAACCGGTGGCGGCCAATATTGATCAGATCGTCATCACCATCGCCGTCGAGCCACTGGCCCACTACAACCTGATTGACCGTTATCTGGTCGCTGCAGAACTCAGCGGTATCGAACCGATCATTCTGCTCAACAAAACTGACCTGATTGACGATGATAACCGCGCACGGGTTGAGAAGATGATCGACCTGTACCGGTCTATTGGTTATCAGGTGATGCTGGTTTCGTCGACGGACAAAGAGGGGCTTGCGCCGCTGCGGGAACAACTGAATGACCGCATCAGTGTGTTTGTTGGCCAGTCAGGGGTGGGCAAATCATCACTGATAAACGCCCTGCTACCGGGAATAGATCTCAAAGTGGGGGCTTTGTCAGAATCGACCCGCAAGGGTACTCACACCACCACCACGGCAAGACTATTTCACTTCCCGGAAGGTGGCGACCTGATCGACTCCCCCGGAATCCGTGAGTTTGCTCTCTGGCACATCAACGAACACAACCTTCTTGATGGTTTTCGGGAGTTTTCACCTTTTATCGGCTACTGTAAATTCAGAGACTGCAATCATGAGCAGGAGCCGGGTTGCGCTATTAAAGGAGCTATCGAAGAGGGTAAGATCAGCTCACAGCGGGTAAACAGTTACAAACATATACTGAATACCCTTAATCAGGATTGACGCGGACACTAAGGAACACTGAGTACGGATGGCCGAATCTATTAACCCACAGAATGCTGAGCAGTGGTACAGCTTCCTGAGCGAGAAGCTACCGCCGGTCAGGCTCAGCATCGTTAAGCGGTTGCAGAACACGCTGAATGAACCCAGCTGTTCGTTGATTCAGCTGAGTAAACTGATCAAAAGCGATCCGTTGCTCTGCTTTCATGTCGCTGTTTGCGCCGGCACGTTGCACAATGAAAAACAGTCAGAAATCACCAGTATCGATCACGCCATCGGCTCCCTCGGCCTGCACAAACTGGATGAACTGATCAACAGTCTGCCCACCACCCGCCTGAACCCAAGCAGCACCGCCCAGAAAATGTACTTCCGCGCCGTGGCCAACAGTCACCACGCTGCGACTCAGGTGCACCAGTGGTTAAAACAGTGCCGCGGCGGAATGTTTGCTGAAGAGAGTTATCTGGCAGCGCTGTTTTACAATATAGGTCACTGGATGCTGTGGTATTTTGCGCCACAGCAGATGAGCAAGATTCAGATAATGATCCGGGAAAAGAATGCCAGCCCTGAACTGGCTGAAACCCGTATTCTGGGTTGTACCATTGACGGTATATCCAAACGTTTACTGACTCGCTGGCCCGCATCCAGCCTGGCCAGAATAACACTGGAAAATAGCACACCGTTAAACAGACAGATGATTATCCAGCTCCACCAGCGTGCCCTAAGCGACCCGCGTCTGGATGGCGACCAGCTTCGCCAGCTCAACCATCTGACCCAGCAAAAGTTTTTCCCGGTTAAATTAAGTAACTGGCTGGCACTGGCGGCGAACTATGGCTGGGGCAGAGAAACCACGCTCCACCTTATCGATATTATTAATGACTACCTGCGGGCCGAGCTGGGCCATACCGTCGCTTTCCTGCACCAGAACTGCGTTTTGGCGTCGCGCAACTATCGTGTGGCCGGTGTACTCTCTCCCGCAGCAGAGATGCTGATGCTGGACTCTGATCTGTCGCCCAACTACCGGCTGACAGAGGTAGACCGAAAACTGTTTAATCTACTGCCAGCACAGCAGCACCCGGGTGACAAACCAGCCCCCACCAAGACCTCGGCAGAAAACCCACCTGAAAGATCGAACGGTGCAGCTAAAAGCCCGACAACTCTTTTAGCTGAAGACGATACCGTACAAAACAGTGCGGCGGGTTATGTTATTGATATCGACAACACAAAAGCACCCCAGCCAGACGTAGAGCCTGACGCAGGGTCAGAACGCAAAGCCAATGCGGAGACGACTCTCGCTGAAAAAGCCACGGGCAACACTTCGGTTAAACAGCCTTCCCTCTCTGTCAAACCGGAAGGTGAGTTCCTTAGTAAAGATATCTACCAACAACACCTACAGCGATTCAACGAGCTGGGTGATTACTACTCACAAAGCACCCCGGTACTGACTGACCTGCTAGCAGGCCTGACCGAAGGGTTAGGCATGCAGCGGGTTGCTCTGATCATCCTGCCGCCGAAAAGTGACACGCTCAAGGTGGTCAAAGCGCTCGGCTTTGAGGATGGACACCCGCTGCCCAATTCAACCCATACTCTGGGGCCCAAAAGCCTGTTCAGCCGACTTAACGAAAAGCCGGGATGTTTACTAATCAACCAGACCAACCATAAACAGATCAGAACGATGCTGCCAAAGACGTTCAGCCCCTATGTCAGCCACCATAGCTATCTGATGATGTCACTGTTCGCCGCGAACAGATCAGTCGTGATTGTCTATGCCGACCGGGATAGCGCTCCGGAAGGCGTTCAGGGTTTTCATCATAAAAAATTCAAAGATCTGTGCAGTAGCGCTGGACGCTGTCTGGATCATGTTTATAAATTACGCGCCGGAGCCAAAAAATGAGTCTGCCACTGGTCATCTCTCCCCAGCAGCTGTTTAACCATTTAACCGACGATAATTCAGCCAACACAGGCCTGCTGATCGTTGATCTTTCCTCAGCAGAAAGCTACTGCAATGGCCATATCCCCGGTGCCATTCATCTGGATCCGGCCAGGCTGATGCGTGGCAAAGGCGAGGTGCCCAATAAGATGCCTGAAGCAGATCAGCTCAGCGCTCTTCTGGGTGAGATCGGCCTGACCGCCGATAAGCATATTGTCGTCTATGACGATCAGATGGGCCCCTGGGCCGGGCGGATGATCTGGACCCTGCACAGTGTCGGCCACACCCACTGCTCGTTTCTGAACGGCCACCTGCCTGCCTGGATCAACGCCGGCCTCGCCATCGAGACCAACATCAATACAGCCGTACCCAGCCAGTATGCTGTGACACTTCAGCCGGGTTATCTTGCCGATATCCCCTACATTACCCATCACCTTGACGATGCCAGCCACATCGTTCTGGATGTTCGCTCAGCGGCTGAATATTCCGGTGAGAAAGTCATCAACGCGAAACGGGGGGGGCATATCCCCGGCGCGGTTAACTATGAATGGACCCGTGCGCTGGTGTCTGCCGATAGGCCACAACTACGCCCCGCGGAAGAGATACTGGCAGAACTGGCTGAGCTTGGGGTTACCCCGGATAAAACCGTAATAACCCACTGTCAGACCCACCGCCGCTCAGGCCTCAGCTATCTGTTCACAAAACACCTTGGGTTCGACAAGGTACGCTGCTACGATGGCTCTTGGTTTGAGTGGGGTAATCAGGAGGACACACCCATAGAATCCTGAGTCCCGAGCCTCTGAGCCCTGGACCAGAAAGCCGCCACAAACCCTTTTTTCAAAACACGTGTTATAAAAACTCTATTTTATCGAACGATATTTCGGAAACCTGAATGTGAAAGATTCTCTGTTTATTCTACTACAACACCTGTTGCCTCAACATCTGCTGTCACGGGCGGTAGGTTATCTGGCTGAGAGCCGCTGCAATTGGATCAAGCGTCCTTTCATTAAGACATTTGCCAAACAATACCAGGTGAATATGTCTGAAGCCCTGATCGAAGACCTGGATCAGTTTGACAATTTTAACGCCTTTTTCACCCGGGCACTGAAGCCCGACATGCGCCCTCTGGATAACGCCACAGTGGTATCTCCCGCCGATGGCGCAATTAGTCAGATCGGCGCAATCGACTATGGCAGGATTCTACAGGCAAAAGGCCGGGGATACGGCTTGAGCACATTATTAGGTGGTCACGCCGATCTTGCCGAAGAGTTTATCCATGGCCGCTTTGCCACCATCTATCTGTCACCCAGCGATTACCACCGGGTACATATGCCGGTCACCGGCACCCTGCGCGAAAGCATCTATGTCCCGGGAGACCTGTACTCAGTGAATCAAACCACCGCTAAAGGGGTGGATAACCTGTTCGCCCGCAATGAAAGACTGGTGGCCATATTTGATACCGAGCAGGGACCGATGGCGATGATACTGGTCGGCGCTATGATTGTGGCGGGTATTGAAACGGTCTGGGGTGGTCAGGTCGCCCCGGTGCAAAAACACAGCTGGCGCATTGATCATCAAAAACCCGTTGAGCCGGTTATACTGCAACAAGGGGAAGAGATGGGCCGCTTTAAACTGGGTTCCACCGTTATCCTGCTGTTTGGAAAAGACGCTATCGAATGGTCAGAGACGCTGAAAGCGGACGATCCGGTTCGCCTGGGGCAGGCTATAAGCGGCTCGTGAACGAGCCGCTTAAGAACGTCACTGCGTGACTCGCTAGACGCGGCTTCGCCGCTTGCTAGTGGCTAGTGGCTAGTGGCTAGTGGCTAGAAAAAGATTAAGCAAGCCGCTCTGGGTTAGCAAGCGTTTACATACAATAATTTTCAGATAAGAACTTATACAAGAACTTACATAATAACTTACACTTTTTCAGGTTATATTATGAGCTGGTTAGATACGCTTAATGCACTGGGTGTTCAGGTTGATGCACTGGGAAACTGCCAGGTTTCAGCAGCAAACAACAGAGATACCGCGGTAACAATTACCCCCCTGACCCATCTGGGTCTGTTTGATGTAGTTGGGCCGGATGCGGAGAAGTTTCTCCAGGGCCAACTCTCCTGCGATGTGCAAAAAGTCAGCGCGGGTAAAAGCCTGCTGGGTTCCCACTGTAATATCAAAGGCAGCATGATTAGCCTGAGTCGGCTAATGCCGGTTGAAGGTGGCTTCTGGCTACGCACCGAGCGGTCGATTCTGGACGCGGCGATGGCCAATCTGAAGAAGTATATGATCTTTTCCAAAGCACAAAGTCAGAATCATTCAGATGAGATCGTTGGCCTGGGCATCAGTGGTGAACAGGCATCTGCTTTGCTCACAGCTCAGGGGTTCAGCATCCCCGCGGCAAGCGGCGATACAACTATCGTGAAAGATGGCGTGCTGATCAGAGTTCCAGGAGACCGCTTCGAGTTATGGCTACCGGCAGCAGAGGCTGAAACGCTGTTAACCTCATTGATAAAGACAGCATCATTGGCAGATACCGACAGCTGGAAGCTGGCAGAGATCCGCAACGGCATCCCCTCGCTGCAGACAGAAACTCTGGAAACCTTTATCCCACAAATGACCAACCTGCAGGTATTTGAAGGCGTCAGTTTCTCCAAGGGTTGCTATACCGGCCAGGAAGTGATCACCCGCCTGCAACACCGGGGCAAACTCAACCGCCCGATGTACCGATTGGCGTTTACCGCTGATCAGGCTCCCGCGCCCGGCACGGCAATCAATACACCGGACCGCGCCGGTGTTGGCACCGTAGTCAGCGCAGCGATGAACGCTGACACTGAAGGCGAACTGCTGGCGGTTATTCTGAAAACCAGTGTTGATGATGACAGCACAATACTGACCCTGGAGAACAGCGACCAGCCGCTGGAACGACTCACTCTGCCCTATGCACTCGACCCTGAGCTGTTTGAGCGACCCCAGCGACTTTGACAAACGCTTGCAGCGTTAGCCAGACATCAACAGAACGGGGGCTTAAGCCCCCGTTCTGCTGTAGCGCGAGCCATAGTGTTGTCGACTGCTTCAGATATCCAGCTAGTTATTCTCAGTTATTAGCCCTTATTCGCACTACTGGCAAAAAAAGTGCTATAAATAATCAACCGAAGCGACCTTTATCAGGATAATTTTTCACCTGCCCCATTTTTTCCGACGGCGGACCTGATTATACTACCCACACTTATTTATCCCGGAACCCGTTACCATGCCAAAAGCCAGTGAAATAAAAAGAAACGCAGCAATCGACATTAATGGCGAAGCTTATATTGTTCGCGATATCGAGCGCTCTGTCCCTCAGGGACGTGCGGGTGGCAGTCTCTATCGTATGCGTATGTACAATGTTGTAACCAACGCTAAGATCGATGAAACCTTCAAAGATTCAGATATGCTGACGCTGGCCGACCTGACCCGCCGCGCGGTTACCTTCTCATACGCTGACGGCGATGAGTATGTCTTCATGGACAGCGAAGATTACACCGCCTACAGCATGAACAAAGAAGCGATCGAAGATGAACTGATGTTCATCACTGAAGATCTTCAAGGCCTGCATGTACTGGTTCTGAATGAAGCACCGGTTGCCCTTGATCTGCCAGGTATTGTTGAGCTTGAGATCATCGAAACAGATCCGTCAATCAAAGGTGGTTCTGCAACGGCCCGCACCAAGCCTGCCAAACTGTCCACCGGACTTATCGTTCAGGTGCCTGAGCACATCTCCACCGGCGACCGCATCAAGGTCAACGTAGAAGAGCGCAAATTTACTGGTCGTGCCTGATCACACAATATGCTAATAAAAAAACCGCCGATACAGGCGGTTTTTTTTCTAGTGAATAACCCCAGGATTTTACGTTTTTTTCGAATACAGCGTTGCACTTTCTTATAGACCTTTCGCTCGCGAAAACAACTTGCCCTCCTTGACGAGAATAAGTACGAATGATTTATTCACCTTTGGCCAGCAAAACAGTCTTAACAGGCTTGTTCTAGCAAGCGGCTCTGCCGCGTCTAACGACGAGCAAGTCACGAAGCGACGTCCTAGCTACTTTCCAGTTTACGCCTGAGGCGCAAACTTGGCCCAACCTGATCTTCAGGATGAAGGGTTTGTAATATAACCAATTCGCCATCGACAAAGTCCTGTTCCATCCCCAGCATAATCGCAGAGCCGTTATCCAGATGCAGAATCAGCAGCGCGTCATAGTTGAGGGATTCGGAGGGGATATTCAGCTCAGCGGCGACAATATCGATCAGCTCCCGCTGCTCATAGATCTCGATAGACTCAATATTGGCTGCCGCAGGCAGACTGATCCAGCTGCACTGATCTGGACGGGGCACCACCGCCTCAACCTCATTGACCGCCAGACAACCGACGGTAAAACCATCGGCAAACGGGTGCCGGGCAACACTCACCTCGATCCACTGTTCATCACTCAAACGGAATCGCAGCCAGCAGGCGCGGTTCATATCCTGCCCCAGGCAGGTATGCAAACCACCCGCCCAGATCTCATCCAGACGCAGATCAAACAGCTGAGAAAGACATGCCTGAGCAGCATTATCCAGATGGAACACTTTTAAACGCACAGTTTCATGCATGGAACGTCTCCTTTCAGTCGACAGACCGGCTACGCCGCTGGCTAGCGGCTAGAAAAAGCGTAACACAATCAGCAGTTTACTCTACGATTTTTTTACTTCCATCTCGCGACATAACCTCCCCCGGTAAACCCGCCTGGATATGATTGAAAATAGCTTCAGCCCCCCAAAAAAGGCGTCCAAATGATAGCAATATGCCCGGATACAGTGTTAATCAGAAAAGCCATTCCTACCTGGGAAAGAAGGGGCAAGCTCTCGAGCATTGGGCATTTTCAGCCAGAGTCGGACAAGCTTGCGGTACCGCTCAGGCTCTTTATAGTCCTCGAATCCGGTTCTGGAGTGGAGCACCATGTAATTGTTGGCAAACTGGATATCGCCCGGCTGCAGCATCATATCCAGCTTAACCTGGTTGCGGTGCATGATATCGTCAAACAGATCCATCGCTTCAATCTGTTTCCGGCTCAAGGGCACACCCTCAATCTCGTGCCCAAGCTCAATATACTGACGTAAATAACGACAGCTGAGCTTACCTTTGTGATAGCTGAAGATAGGCGACAACGTTGGTTTTTCATCACCCAGGTGAGCAAAATAAAACGGTTGATACAGCACATCCAGGAGGTCAGGCGCCTCATCCAGGATCGTATTATAGATAGTTGCCGCACTGACCAGGCTGCTCATCCCACCCTCCCTGGCTTTTTTAATCGACAACAGCCCTACCACATCGGACAGGTCTGTGTGGTAAGGCAGATAGGCGTTGGTCTCATAAACCCGGGTATTCTTGTCGTTAAGGTCGCCGACATTGATCACCATACCGAGCAGGTCGCCTTTGGGGTTCTGCTTCACAGCTTGACCAAGATGTAAGCCCAGACCGTAATAGATAGACTGTAGTTCACTCTCATCATAGCGATCCGCATTGAGCCCCCTTATCAGGATAAACCCCCGCCCCTCTTCTAACTCATCCAGAATGCGCTCAATGCCTTCCTGCATTTCAGCGATGGGGAAGTCACTTTTTTCAAACATCGGAGCCTTAATGCCTTGATCATTCAGGTGCTTCAGCGCCAGATCGAGCACCTCCTGCTCCTTTTCTGAAAGCATATAGACCCACGATTGGTTCGATTTAAGGCCATCCCCATTCCAGGCAATCTGGCCATTAATTTTCTGCCCATAACGATTAATCATAAAATACTCCTTCAGCATTCAAAAACGATGCATGACGCTCCTCTATACCGGCTTGAGTCCATGCAACAAAAACCCACACCGGCCAAACAACATGGGCAGGCATTAATCCCGCCCTCATTAGAACGTGGGAACTGACAAGAGAGAACCATAATCAAATATAGTTTCATATGCAACCATTTATGCGGAGTGCAATATTTTAAACCCATCATTAAAGCAAAAATGTCGCGAATATATCGCTAAAAGCCACTAAAAAACAAAAAGTAAAGATTTATGAAAAACACTCAGATATATTTATGTTTCATATAAAACATAAAATCTCTACACATAGTCAAATCTACAATCAATTGAATAGTCAAACGAATAACCAAAAGACACATTAAGAATATCGTCACCTACAGCTGCCCACATAAACCCGCTGAAAGGAACCTGTTCACGCTTTACTTAAAATTAATAATCTTTATCCTAACGGCTTGTACTCAATTACTATTGAGTTAATTAAAAACCGACTCAAGTATCATCGTAGATGAAAGATAAATACCAAAGCCCACTTGATCTGGAACAGATGTTAGCGGCAAGGCTGACTCGCATCAGCAGCACTCTGGATCATTTCGGCAATTATTATTATTCCGAAGTTTTCCCAGAAACAAACCTGAACGATGCACGTTATCTGCTTATCTTAGGCGCAAGAAAAGAAGCCTCTGCTGTAGATATCGTCAAAGCAATGAACTTTGACAAAGCAACAGCCAGCAGAAACATTAAAAAACTTATAGATCAAGGACTTATACTAAGAAAAACCGACCCATCTGACGCTCGTCGCAACACCCTAACCCTGAGTAAAAAAGGACAAGCGATCTATGATGAAATCAGTCAGTCGGTCAGATTAAGAAATGAAGCCGCTTTAGCTTCTCTATCACCCGGCGAAGTAACAATATTCTTTGAGATACTCGATAAGCTACAAGCGAGTGCAAATAATCGATTACAAAAAATGAATAGCGACAAGCAAGATCCCGCTATCGATTACACCACCTCGACGATAATACAGCTTTAACAAACCGTAGCTCGAAGATCAAAAAGTACAAAAATTAGCGACTTACCTCCTCCGGCAGCTGCCAATCAATCGGATCACGCCCATAACGCTGCAGATACTCATTCGCCTGACTAAAATGTTTGCAGCCAAAGAAGCCCCGGTAAGCCGCCAGTGGCGAGGGGTGAGCAGATGTCAGCACCCGATGGCGCTGCGGATCAATAACTGCGCCTTTTTTCTGCGCATAACTGCCCCACAACAGAAAGACCACATGCTCACATTGCTCATTCACGGTAGCGATTACCCGGTCGGTAAACTGCTCCCAGCCCCTGCCCTGATGGGACGCAGCCTTGGAATCTTCTACCGTAAGCACCGCATTCAGCAGCAATACCCCCTGCTTTGCCCAGCTTTCCAGATAACCGTGATTCACCGGCAAAACGCCCAGATCGTTTTGTAGCTCTTTGTAGATATTCACCAACGAAGGGGGCGTTTTAATGCCGGGACGCACCGAGAAACAGAGCCCATGGGCCTGGTCCGGCTGATGGTAAGGGTCCTGACCGATAATCACCACTTTCACCTGGTCCAGAGGAGTCGCCTCCAGAGCATGAAACCAGTAAGTTGAATGGGGATAGATAGTTTTATTAGCCGCCTTCTCCTGCTGCAGAAACTGTTTCAGCTGCTGCATATAGGGGGCATCAAACTCAGCATTTAACCAGGGTTGCCAGCTGGGGGCATTATCCAGCGTCATCACACTATCCGCACTCATTCAGTTATCACCACAGTCACGAATCTTTGCATTGGTTTGCCCCAGCCAGACTTCACGGGTCAGGACTTTGCCATAGATAAAGGAGTAATAGCGTATATTACCCGGCGCATGAGAGATCACTCCAGAGATCAGAATCACCAGAATATAGATCCAGGCCTGGGGCTGTGCGAACCAATAGATGCCAGTCACCAACAGCACCAGTTTGAACAGCACCAACTGGCCGCGCAACTGATACAGCCAGATAGCATCGACATAAAGCTCCTTTGCCACCATCAGGATGCCACTACCCACGCCGACGATCAGGTAGGGAAGCCAGACCGACTCTGGCTGACTGAACAGATAAGCCCCCGCCAGCCCGGCAATCCCCACCAGGTGCAGCGAACGCAGCATGATACTGATCCAGCGCTTGCCGGGCAACGATCGCTTGTGCTGCGGTATCAACCAACTCATAAAAACTTCCTGAAGACAAAAAAGGGCCACCCGAAGGCAGCCCTTATGGATTAACCTGTTCTTTTCAAAGACGCATCAGCCCCGCGGACGCATCGCCGGGAACAGGATAACGTCACGAATCGATGCTGAATCAGTGAACAGCATCACCAGACGGTCGATACCGATACCTTCACCCGCGGTTGGCGGCAGGCCATATTCCAGTGCATTGATGTAGTCTGCATCGTAGTGCATCGCTTCATCATCACCGGCATCTTTCTCAGCAACCTGCGCCTGAAAACGTTCCGCCTGATCTTCAGAGTCGTTCAACTCGGAGAAGCCATTTGCCAGCTCACGACCCGCGACAAAAAACTCAAAACGATCGGTGACAAACGGATTCGCATCGCTGCGACGAGCCAGAGGAGACACCTCAGTCGGATACTCAGTAATAAACGTTGGCTGCTGCAGACGGTGTTCAACGGTCATTTCGAAGATCTCGATCTGTACCTTGCCCAGCCCCCAGCTATCTTTCACATTGATATCCATACGCTCAGCAATCTGCCGGGCAGCATGATCGTCCGCCAGGGCTTCTGCGGTGATATCAGGGTTATAGTGGAGGATAGAGTCGAATACGCTAAGACGGGTAAACGGCTTCTCAAGATCGTATTCGAAGGTTTCCAGAACCTCACCATCTTCGTTGCGCACAGTGTTGACGATGGTCGTGGTGCCCAGTACGTTCTGCGCCACGGTGCGCAGCATCTCTTCGGTCAGATCCATCAGATCATGATAATCCGCGTACGCCTGATAGAACTCAATCATAGTGAATTCAGGGTTATGACGGGTCGACAGACCTTCGTTACGGAAGTTACGGTTGATCTCGAACACCCGTTCAAAACCACCCACAACCAAACGTTTCAGATACAGCTCAGGCGCGATCCGCAGAAACATATCCCGGTCCAGCGCATTGTGATGGGTAATAAACGGACGCGCACTCGCACCGCCAGGAATCACTTGCAGCATCGGTGTTTCCGCTTCGATAAAGCGCTTTTCTGTCAGAAAGTTACGAATACCGGCTACAATTTTCGAGCGGGTTTCAAACACTTTACGGGAGTGCTCGTTGGTGATCAGATCGACATAGCGCTGGCGGTAGCGCATCTCGGTATCCTGCAAACCTTTGTGCTTATCCGGCAGTGGACGCAGGTTCTTGGTCAGCAGCTGGTACTCGCCCAGGTCAACATACAGATCGCCTTTACCTGACTTATGCAGCACACCGGTAACGCCGATGATATCACCCAGATCGAGTGACTTAGCGAACGCACGCGCCTCTTTATTCACATAAAACTGAATCCGGCCAGACATATCCTGCAGCACACCAAAAGCGCCGCGGTTAAGCATCACCCGGCCCGCAATACTGACCGTAATACCCTCCTCCGCAATCTCTTCCTTCGATTTATCACCATGCTGATCCTGCAGATCCTGGGCATAACTATCACGACGGAAGGTATTTGGGAAAGCGTTACCCGCTTCACGCAGCGTGTTGAGTTTTTCTCGACGCTCCGCGATCAGGCGGTTTTCATCTTGCGGCTGAATAGTTTCAGACATTTTATGTGCAACCTTTAATGGTTAAATCTTTAATTTCAGAGATCGCTAATAGCAATCTCTTCATATTTTCTAAATATTTTAAGCGTTCCGCTGACTGACGCAGTAGCTTAAACGCTGTGAAAGCGTTATGAGCGCAAGGATGACAAGGCAAAAACGTGCGAAACAGCGGAGCCTACGACTGTAGGTGAGCATGTTGAGCGAGTTTTTAACGCCGTCAGCACAAGCGCAATAGCTTTCGCAGTGTTTAAAACTTAAAGCCCGGCCTTCAGACTAGCCTCAATGAACAGATCCAGATCGCCATCCAGCACCTTATCGCAGTTACTGCTCTGCACCCCGGTACGCAGATCTTTAATCCGCTGGTCATCCAGCACGTAGGAACGAATCTGACTACCCCAGCCAATATCGGCTTTGTTATCTTCCTGTTCCTGCGCCGCTTCGGAGCGCTTCAGCATCTCCATCTCGTACAGTTTTGCCCGCAGCTGTTTCATACAGGTATCTTTGTTCTGGTGCTGCGAGCGCTGACTCTGGCTCTGCACAACGATACCCGACGGCCCGTGAGTAATACGCACTGCCGATTCAGTCCGGTTGACGTGCTGACCACCGGCACCGGAGGCCCGATACACATCTACCCGCAGATCAGCAGGGTTGATATCGATCTCAACATTGTCGTCAATCTCCGGGGAGACAAACACCGAAGAGAACGAGGTATGACGGCGGCCGCCGGAGTCAAACGGTGATTTACGCACCAAACGATGAACCCCGGTCTCAGTCCGCAGCCAGCCAAAGGCATAGGCGCCCTGAAAACTGATGGTCGCCGACTTAATACCGGCAACATCACCTGCGGAACATTCCAGCAGTTCGGTTTTGAAACCTTTGTCTTCACCCCAACGCAGGTACATCCGCAACATCATCTCCGCCCAGTCCTGCGCTTCCGTACCACCGGAACCGGCCTGAATATCCAGATAAGCGTTGTTAGCATCCGCTTCACCAGAGAACATGCGACGGAACTCCAGCTGGTTGAGCAGCTCCTCCAGCTTGGTCACTTCGCTGCGCACTTCCTCGACGGTATCTTCATCATCCTCGTCAACCGCCATCTCCAGTAGCTCACGGGCATCGGTCACCCCGGCGGTCAGATCATCGATGGTTTGCACCACGCCTTCCAGCATCGCGCGCTCCTTACCCAGCGCCTGCGCCCGCTCGGGCTCACTCCAGACAGCAGAATCTTCCAGCTCCCGATTGACCTCTTCCAGGCGCTCCTGCTTCTCCGGGTATTCCAGATAGCCACGTAGCACCTCGGTACGTTCGGTTATATCTTTCAGGCTGTTGATGATCGGATTGATTTCCATCGTAATCGCTTTACTCTCTCTATCTGCGCGGGCTGCGCTGTATCTGCACCGGGGCGGTTTTCTGCACCAAAGCGGGACCGTTTAAAAAGGCAGCATATTTTACCCGATTCCCCGGCAGCTGTGTATCCAATGGACTGAAAAAACTCGACTTTACCCCCTCTTATCAGCAAGAATTAGAGCCGTCAAAGGGAACCGCGAGATAATCCATAAAAATATGTATCCCCTGCTAATCCTGTTCTGCACGTTTTTTTCGTTACTTCCAACGCCGGTGATGGCTGCTGATGGAGGTATTCACTCTCATACCGATACCTTTATCGGCATCACCTGCGTGTGCATTTTCCTGATCAGTTACCTGTTTGTGCTGGGAGAGGAGTTTTTCCATCTGCGCAAGTCCAAACCGGTGATTGTTGCCGCTGGCCTGATCTGGCTATTAGTCGGTCTTGCATTCACTCTTGACGGCGATAGCGAAACAGCCGCAGCGGCGTTCCGCCATAACCTGCTGGAATATGCGGAACTGTTTTTCTTCCTGCTGGCGGCGATGTCCTTCATCACTACGCTGGAGGAACGACAAGTATTCGCAGCCCTGCGTTCCTGGCTGATCTCCTGCGAACTGACGCTGATGCAGATTTACTGGGCCACGGGTGCGCTGGCATTTTTCCTTTCGCCTATCGCCGATAACCTGTCCACCGCCCTGCTGATGGGTGCAGTAGTGATGGCCGTCGGGCAGCAGAACATTAAGTTCGTTACCGTCGGCTGTATCAACGTGGTGGTAGCCGCCAACGCGGGCGGAGCATTCAGTCCGTTTGGTGATATCACCACGCTGATGGTATGGCAGAAAGGGGTGATCGAATTCAGCGGCTTTTTCAACCTGTTTATCCCCTCTGTCATCAGCTGGGTAGTGCCCGCCTGCCTGATGTCATTTGCTATCGAAAAAGCCAGCCCACCAGCAGAACGACGCAACGAAAAACGTAAAATGAAACCCGGCGCGATGCCCATCCTCGCGCTCTTCCTGCTCACCATTGCGCTGGCGGTCACCAGCCACAGTTTTCTTAATCTGCCCTCAGTGCTGGGGATGATGACCGGATTGGGTATCCTGAAACTCTATGGTTATTATCTCAGCCGGTATGAGACCAATATCCGCGACACCGGCCATATTCACAACCACCATATTGATAATCTGACCGATATGCGGCAGATGAAAGGCGATCATACCGATGTTATCCGCCGCTTTGATATCTTCCAGGTGGTAGAGCGTTCCTCCTGGGATACCCTGATGTTTTTCTATGGCGTGGTACTGTCGGTTGGCGGGTTAGCGACGCTGGGCTATCTTGGACTACTCTCTGATCTGATATACAGCAGCTTAGGACCAACTCTGGCCAACACCCTGATCGGTGTGATATCTGCGCTGATAGATAACATTCCGGTGATGTTTGCCGTCCTGACCATGCAGCCGGAGATGTCGACCAATCAGTGGTTACTGGTGACGCTGACCACCGGAATAGGCGGTTCACTGTTATCCATAGGCTCTGCAGCCGGTATCGCGCTGATGGGACAGGCACAGGGGGTTTATACTTTTTACAACCATCTGAAATGGAGCTGGGCGATCGGGCTGGGATATCTGCTGAGTATCGCCTCGCATCTGTGGCTGAATGGGGTCTGATCGCTGAGTTTAAGCCTTCACTTTAAGCACTTTTTTCAATACAGTTCAGAGGCCAAACGCCTCCATCACCTGGGGCGCCCACTGGGTGATTCTGTCAGCTGTCAACTCACTCTGGCAATCCTCATCCAGTGCCAGACCGACAAAGTAATCCTGACTGGCATTCAGCGCCTTCGATTCCTCAAAGTTGTAGCCATAGATCGGCCAGTAGCCACACATAATGGCCCCCCGACTCACCAGCTTGTCATGCAGCGCACCCATGGCATCGAGAAACCATTCGCCATAGCCGACCTGATCCCCAAGACCAAACAGCGCACATTTAACACCGAAGAGATCAATCTCATCCAGTTCAGCCCAGACATCAGACCAGTCTTCCTGAAGCTCGCCATAATCCCAGGTGGGTATTCCCAGAATCAGATAACGATACTCCGCCAACTGCTCCAGGCCATCGGCGGCCAGCTCATGCAGATCAACCCGATCAAAGCCAATATGAGAGGCTATCAGCTCTGCACAGCTTTCCGTATTACCTGTTGTGGAGCCGTAAAAAAGCCCTATTTCCTTACTCATTGCGTCTCACTTAATTCATCAGACCAGAAGCATTATCGTTTTGGAGCAAACGCATCAAAGGCATCACCTGCCAGTCGCTCAACCGATTCCCGGGCGTCATTCAGTGCTTTGAGATTTCTATCATTGGCGTGTTTCAGTGTTTCTTCAAGCTGAGCCGCATATTCCTGCTGCGATTTGATCAGCTCATCGGCAGAGCTGCAACTCTGCATCTGGCGAGTTTGCGCCACAGTGGCGTCAATACAAGCCTTAGTGCACTCCATCTGCTGCCGGGTAAGCTCTTCCAGCATTTTAGTCTGGATATTCACCAGCTCTTTAAATGGCCCGATGGACTGACTCAGTACTTTAGACATATCTTGAAACATAACAATATCCTTACTCGCCACTCAACTGTGGGTTAGAAAGCCAAATATTACACGTAGATTGATTTGATCCGCCAGTTGAATAGTTTACGATGAACCATCGTCCGGCCACAAACAGGAGACCTCAAAATGCGACTATTGCATACCATGCTCAGGGTTACAGATCTGCAAAAATCAATCTCATTCTATACTGAGATACTGAATATGAAACTGTTACGGCGCAAGGATTTTCCCGACGGCAAGTTCACCCTCGCCTTCCTCGGTTATGGCCCTGAAGCTGAAAATACCGTTCTCGAACTAACCCATAACTGGGAAACCAACAGCTATGATATGGGCAACGCCTATGGCCACATCGCTATCGAAGTGGAAGATGTGTTCGCTGCCTGTGAAAAAATTAAATCATTAGGCGGACAGGTCGTCAGAGAACCCGGCCCAATGATGCATGGCTCAACTATTCTGGCGTTTGCCCGCGATCCTGATGGTTATATGATCGAACTGCTGGGAAACTAAGCCCACCGTAATGAAGTCTGCCGGGGAGCAAGCACACAGATGACCCGGCAACACAACCCCTTCTCTTATGCATCAAAGTCATGATTTTTCAACCCATATAATGTAGAATGCGCCAACATTAGATATTGCTAATTAAGCATTTGACTGATCTGCGCCAACAGTGCCTGCCAAAAAGATCCGTATTGTCCCTATCAACTTCGGAAAGCAGGCCGGTATAATGGGCGCCAAATTTTTTATCTTTAACCATACGGGCGTAACTCGATGAGTAAGAAACTACTACTGGCCATCACAGGGCTACTACTGACTCTCAACACAGCCTCTGCATATGCCGCCAGTCTGGCAAAGGGTCTGAAAGCCTTTGAAGCTAAAGACTACAGCACTGCCATGACTGAACTGAAGCCACTGCTTGGCGAAAACAATCTGGATGCCATGAACCTGATTGGCCAGATGTACGAATTCGGTCTGGGCGTTGAAGTGGACGAACAGCAAGCACTAAAACTGTATAATCGTTGTAGCGCACAGGGCAATCTGGACTGCGTCAACAGTCTGCGAGCTTATAAGAACAAAGGTTATAAGGTTGAACTGAAAACCGTTGAGCCTGCAGCTGATGCAGGTGATCCAATCGCACAAAACCGTCTCGGTGAAATGTATGAGTTTGGTTATGGTGTCAGCCGTGATGCTACTAAGGCGATCAATTGGTACAGACTGGCTGCCGATCAGGGCCTGGTTATTGCACAACACAACCTGGGACGGGCGTATAACTTCGGTACCGGTGTAGAGCAGAATTTCGCTCTGGCTGAAGAGTGGTATCGCAAAGCGGCCGAGCAGGGCCATATGGATGCGATGTTCTTCCTCGGTGCACTGTACTCTAATGACCATGGTGAAGAGAGTGACAAGCAGACCAACATCATCGCTTATGCCTGGTTACAAAACGCACTGGAACTGGGTAACCGAACCGCCACAGCAATTCAGTCCCGTATTCAGATGAAACTCTCTGATACTGAACTGGCAGAAGCAAAAGCGCTGGCAGCCGAGTACAAGAACCAGTTTGTAACGCCGTTCAAGTAAGCGCACACTCATCCAGAAAACCGGACCCTCGTGTCCGGTTTTTTTATACCTTTGGCGGTAACAACAGCGCTTATTTTGGTGGTATAGTCTGCGCAGTTTATAGGGTTGTGCCCCTAGCGCGTCAGCACATACCGGCACAACCAGTCGTGACCATCAGCAAGAGACAGTAAGAACCAAGATGAGCATACCTTTCCCGGAACTTGAAGGTGAACTGCGTCAGCCCAGTCTGATGCGCCGTTTTGCAGCGATGATCTATGACGGCTTTCTGGTTGTCGCCATCTGGATGTGTACCGGCTTCGCCGCCGTGGGACTCAATAATGGCGAAGCGGTCAGCGGCCCACTGCTTCAGACCGCCCTGTTTCTGCTGACCTTCGCGTTTTTCGCGTTTTTCTGGGTGCGCCTGGGTCAGACCCTGGGGATGCAAGCCTGGAAACTCCGGGTGCAGACGCTGGATGGTAAGCACATCAGCCTGCGCCAGGCACTGATTCGCTTCATGACCGCAATCGTCTCACTCGCCTGCTTCGGCCTGGGCTTTTTCTGGATGTTATTCTCCGCCAACAAAGCCACCTGGCATGACAGTTTCTCAGATACGCAGATCGTTCTACTTCCCAAAAATTGAAGCAAGAACGCTTTTCGATGCTAAATATAAAGTTGCTAGAACGTCGCTGCGCGACTCGCTAGACGCTCCTTCGTCGCTTGCCAGGAGCTAGAAAAAGCTAAAAACCACTCCGTGCTATTGCTATCTTTACTGCTTTTTCTAGCAAGCGCAGCGTTCTAACCACTAGCAAGTCACGCAGTGACGTCTGGCCTCTCTCGTGCTTTTTGCAAGGTCTCTCTCTGTAGGAGCGACTTCCAGCCGCGAATGAAAAGACTCCGAAATAGAATAGTTGCCAGAACGGAAGCTTCGCTTCCTGCTAGTAGTTAGACGCAACTGCGTTGCTTGCTAGAAAAAGCAAAGATTAAGAGCAATAGCACGGAGTGGCTTTGATCTTTTTCTAGCAAGCGCAGCGTTCTAACCACTAGCAAGTCACGCAGTGACGTCTAGCCACTCTCGCGCTTTTTGCGATCTATCCCGCCCGCTTAATCAACCATCCGCCTAACGCCATGCAGATCATGATCGGCACCAGTGCGGCCCACACCGGGTCGATGCTGTAGAGGCTGCTCATCGGTGCGAGGATATCCTGGCTGATCTTAAACACCATCCCCACCACCACGCCGGTAATGATGCGTTGTCCGGAAGAGACGCTGCGCAATGAGCCAAAAATAAAGGAAACCGCCACCAGCACCAGGCCGATAATCGCCAGAGGTTGAAACGCTTTATGCCAGAAGCTCTGCATATAGCGGTCGTTATCCAGCTCCTGCTCGGCCAGATAACGGCTGTATTGATACAACTCGCTGGTCGACATCTCTTTCGGTTTCACCAGCAACACTTTAAGCCGCTGAGGATTCAATTCTATGTTCCACTCCTGGGAATCATAGTGGGTTGTCTGTGTGCGGTTGTCGATAAAACGGGTTTCAACCACATCTTTCAACACCCAGACACCGTTCACGTAATGGCCGGTTTTGCCATAGCTGCTGTATAAGAGACTGCTGTCAGGCGCCAGTCCAAAGCGGGTGACGCCCTGGATATCACCTGCCGGTGTGACCACGTTAATATGGACATATTCACCATTTTCCCGGTGCCAGACACCGGTGCGGGCGGAGATTGTGCCCCGATTAAGATGCTGCGCACGAATACTCTCAGACAGTGCGCCGGCATAGGGCGCAATATACTCACCGAGAAACAGAGCCATCACCGCCAGCATGATAATGGGCTTTAACACCATCCTCACCATCCGCCAGACCGACACACCCGCAGCCCGCATCACCGTCAGTTCACTGCCGTTGGCCAGTCCACCCAGGCCCAACAAACAGCCCACCAGACAGCCCAGCGGCAGGTATTCATAGAACGCAGCAGGCATATTCAGAGCGGAATACCCCAGCATAATCAGCAGGGTATAGCCTTCATTCAGTTCAGACATTTCGTCGATCACCTGAAACAGAAAGTCCAGCCCGACAACAATCAGCATCACCGCCATAATACTGAGCAAAACCTGCTTACCGACATAGCGGTCCAACTTAAGCAGCATGATCAACCCTCCGCCGGCTTAGCAGTTTTTTCCATCTGCCATCGACGTTTAACAACCCCATCGCCAGGCCGAAAAACAGCAGATGCACCAGCCACAGCAGAATCACCTCACCACCGTCACGCTCTATATATTTACGCACATTGGTCAACAACATCAGATAAACCATATACAGCAGAATCGAAGGAATCAGCTTGGCATAGCGTCCCTGACGTGGATTGGTCCGGCTTAGCGGCACCGCCAGCAACGCCACAATCAGCGTCAGCATCGGCAGTGACAAACGCCAGTGCAACTGGGCTTTTTCAGCTGCATTACCATCGATCAGTTTCAGGCTGGGCAGAGAATAGAGCTCATTCACCTGCTGTATCGGTTGTTGGTCCGGCAGACGAATACCGTACTCCTCAAAGGCAATCTGGCGATAATCCGCTTCACCGGGGTTACCCTCATAGCGATAACCATTATCCAGCACCAGATAACGTATACCGGTGTCCGGATTGGTATAGCTGCGACCTTTTTCAGCCACCACCATCACCGCCTGTTCACGGCCATCCAGTTTGACTTTTTCGGAGATAAACACGCCACTCATGGTGCCGCTGGTTTTATCGAGGTTTTCAATATAGGTGACCCGGTTACCCCGGGGCATGGTCTGAAAGCGCCCCTCGGTGATCACATCAAACTCACCCACATTACGCTGTTTCTGCAACATAATTTCGGTCTGATTAGCCCCTACCGGCGACAGGTACAGGCTCATCAGCCCGACCAGCAACGCGGTCACCACAGCAGGCCCGAGGGTGTACATGGTCAGGCGACGCTGACTCATACCCGTGGCCTGCAACACCACCATCTCACTTTCCAGATACAGACGACCGTAAGCCAGCAAAATGCCCAGAAACAGCCCCAGCGGCAAAATCAGCTCAAGAAAACCGGGCATGCGGAACAGAAGGTAGTAGAATACCGCTTCCATCGGAATTTCACCGGCGGCTGCAATACTCAGATAACTGATAAAACGGCCACTCATAATGATCAACAGCAGTACCAGAGTGACTGCGGCCATGCTGATCAACACCTCTTTGGCCAGGTAGCGAAAGATAATCAAACTGCCATATCCTGTGTAATTGCAGATAAAGAATTCTCTCTGATACCGAAAACAGGGTTTTGTTTCTGCGGCATTAGGATAAAATCCGGGTATCAATTTAAAAACCGGCCCAACAGATACAGGTTGAGCAGGTGCGTCATTATCTTATAAACCAAGCACGATGTCTTGTGTGGAGAAAGCATGGAATTTGAAATCGTTACCGGTTCAGTAGAATCCCTTGAAACTGACTGTTTAATCGTCGGCATCGCCCCTGATGGCGAACTTGCCCCCTCTGCAAAACTAATCGATCAGGCATCGGCGGGTTATCTGCAAGAGGTGCTGGGTGATCATCAGGGAAAAACAGCTGAATCCCTGCTACTACATAAGGTTCCGGGCGTCAGCGCCAGCCGCGTGCTATTGATCGGTCTGGGCAAAAAAGAGGAACGCAACGACCGCAATCAGGTAAAAATCATCAAGAGCATCATGAGCAATCTGAAAGCGATCCGCTGCAAGACCGCCGTGATTGCGCTGGATGGACTGGAAAGTGCTGATCAGGACCTTTATCGTCAGCTGCGCCACAACACCGAATGGGCCAGCGCCGAGCTGTATCAGTACGATGCGACCAAAAGCAAAAAAGCCGATCCAATCAGCCTTGAAAGCATCGGCTTTCTGCTGAGCCATGATGATGCTGAGCTGGGTGAGTTTTCTATCAGCGACGGTTCGGCTATCGCCAACGGTATCGATACCGCCCGCGAACTGGGCAACCTGCCGGGCAATATCTGCACCCCCTCCTACCTGGCCGAAAAAGCGCTGGCGCTGGCAGAAGAGTGCGAAGAGCTGACCACCACCATCCTCGACGAAGACGAGATGGCACAACTGGGCATGCACTCGTTGCTGTCAGTGGGTAAAGGCAGCTCCGAAGCCTCTAAGCTGATCGTTATGGAATACAGCGGTGGCGAATCAGACCAGCAGCCCCACGTTCTGGTCGGTAAAGGGATCACCTTCGACACCGGCGGCATCAGCCTTAAGCCGGGTCTGAAGATGGACGAGATGAAGTTTGATATGTGCGGTGCCGCCAGTGTCATGGGCACCATGGAAGCACTGACGCAACTGGGTCTGGATCTGAACGTTGTCGCCATTATCGCCGCTGCGGAAAACATGCCTTCCGGTAACGCCTCCAAGCCCGGTGACATTGTCACCACTATGTCTGGTCAGACCGTTGAGATCCTCAATACAGACGCTGAAGGCCGTTTGGTGCTGTGTGATGCCCTGACCTATGCTGAGCGTTTTGACCCGGCCACCGTCGTCGATGTTGCCACTCTGACCGGTGCTTGTATCGTCGCACTGGGCAACCATGCAACCGGTCTGCTATCCAACGATGACCTGCTGGCTGACGACCTGATGGCCGCCGGTGAATTTGCCGCTGACAAAGTATGGCGTCTGCCACTGTGGGACGAATATCAGGAGCTGCTGGACAGCAACTTTGCCGATATCGCCAACATCGGCGGACCGGCCGCAGGCACCATCACTGCCGCCTGCTTCCTGTCCCGTTTCACCAAGAAATACCGCTGGGCACACCTGGATATCGCTGGCGTCGCCTGGAACAGCAACGGCAAAGCGAAAGGCGCAACCGGACGCTGCGTACCGCTGTTGTGTCAACATCTGATTGCACAGGTGGATGACCTGACCGACGACGAGTAAATCAGGATCTTAACGAGCCAGGGCAGTGTTATAAATACTGTTAAAACACTCACCTACAACCGGTAGGCGGCGTTTTCCCAAGTATTTATGCCTTGCCCTGGCAGTTTATTTTCCTGATCTAAGGTAGCGAGTAACCCACATGCCGCAAGCTGATTTCTATGTTCTTCCTGACGCCGACCCGGAAAGCCGCACCGCCTTCCTCTGTCGACTGGCGGACAAGGTGCTGGGCCACGGCCTCAACGCCTATATCCACGTCGCCGGGGCCAGCGAAGCCGAACGGCTGGATCAGCTATTGTGGGATTATCGCGCCGACGCCTTCATCCCCCACGGCCTGCTCAACAGCAAACCCGACGCCCCGGTGCAGATCGGCTGGGGTGATCAACTGCCGCAACACCGGGATGTCTTCATCAATCTGGCCCTGGATGCCTCAGCGGAAACCCTCAAGTTCGACCGCATTCTGGAGATCGTTATCCAGCAACCGGATATCCTCACCGCCACCCGCAAAAACTACGCCCTCTATAAAGACAACGGCATCACCCCAAAGATGCATGATATGCGTAAGAGCAGTCGCTAGACGTCACTGCGTGACTTGTTAGACGCTCCTTCGTCGCTTGCTAGTCGCTAGAAAAAGATAAAACCCACACTCAGCCAAACCATCAGAAGCTTTTGATCTTAGCTTTTCATAGCAAGCGACGCAGTCGCGTCTAACCACTAGCAGGAAACGAAGTTTCCGTTCTAGCCACTCTCGAGTTTTTTTTGCGAGTACCTAACCACTAGCAAGTGCGAAGCACGTCTAGCTTCTGCGCGTCATAACGTAGTTTGCCAGCAGCTAGAAAATGCAACAGCGCTCAGGGCTCCGTTGATTTAATCAGTGTGGCCAGCATTTTCTGAATCTCATCCAGCTCCTTTCTCCAGTCACAGCCTCGCTCCGTATGGATGTAACCAATTCGCTGACCGATATAAACCTGGGTTTTCAGCTCAGCGAGCGAACCCTTGGCATAGTAGAGAAATTGCCGTTTCTCCTTTAGTGATCCCCGCTCAAACCCCTCAGCGATATTACTGGGTATCGACAAACTACTGCGGGTTATCTGATCCCTGAAACCAAAATCCCGGCAGCGGGAAAGAACGGTATACACCTCACAACTCAATCGACAAGCACGCTTCCATACATCCAGGTCTTCATAACTCATAACAAAATCCTTTTCGTCGTTTCTGAAAATTAGTCTAGTTCAAAAAAAACGCAGTTCACAATGGGAATCCCATTCGGGAATAAGTTGCTAGAACGGAAACTTCGTTTCCTGCTAGACGCTAGAACGCTGCGCTTGCTAGAAAAAGATAAAACCCACACCCGGCCAATTCACCAGAAGCTTTTAATCTTAGCTCTTCCTAGCAAGCGACGCAGTCGCGTCTAACCACTAGCAGGAAACGAAGTTTCCGTTCTAGCCACTCTCGCGTTTTTTGCGAGTACCTAACCCCTAGCAAGTGCGAAGCACGTCTAGCTACTTAAGCCCCCCGGCGCTATAATATGCGACTATTTTTCTGCCCTAATTCAAGCGTTGAGAGCACGGTTATTTAATGGATACCACTTACCAGCCACACGAGATCGAGAAATCCTGGTACAAAATCTGGGAAGAGAAAGGTTACTTTGCCCCCTCCGGTGAAGGCGAGGCCTACAGCATTATGATCCCGCCGCCGAATGTCACCGGCAGTCTGCACATGGGTCATGCTTTCCAGCATACGATTATGGATGCGCTGATCCGTTATCAGCGGATGAAGGGTAAAAACACTCTGTGGCAGGTCGGTACCGACCACGCCGGTATCGCCACCCAGATGGTGGTTGAGCGTAAACTCGCCGCCGAAGAGCAGAAAACCCGTCATGATCTCGGCCGTGATGCCTTTATCGAGAAGATCTGGGAGTGGAAAGGTGAATCCGGTGGCATGATCACCAACCAGATGCGCCGCCTGGGCGATTCGGTTGACTGGCCAAGCGAGCGTTTCACCATGGATTCCGGCTTCTACAACGCCGTGCAGGAAGTGTTTATCCGTCTGTATGACGAAGGCCTGATCTACCGTGGCAAACGTCTGGTCAACTGGGACCCGAAACTGCACACCGCGATCTCCGATCTGGAAGTGGAAAACCGCGATATCAAAGGCAAGATGTGGTATCTGCGCTACCCGCTGGCGGACGGTGTAAAAACCGCTGCCGGTGAAGACTTTCTGGTGGTCGGTACCACCCGTCCGGAAACCCTGCTGGGTGATACCGGCGTCGCCGTGAACGCCGAAGATGACCGTTACAAAGATCTGATCGGCAAAGCGGTTATCCTGCCGCTGGTTGGCCGGCGCATCCCGATTGTGGCCGATGAACACGCCGACATGGAAAAAGGCTCCGGTTGTGTGAAGATTACTCCGGCCCACGACTTCAACGATAATGAAGTCGGCAAACGCTGCAAGCTGCCGATGATCAACATCCTCACCCTCAACGGTGATATCCGTGACGAGGCAGAAACCTTCAACACCGATGGCAGCGAAAACCACGATCTCGACAAAACCCTGCCGGAAAAATACCGCGGCATGGAGCGCTTCGCCGCCCGTAAGGCGATTGTTGCCGACATGGAAGCCGCCGGTCTGCTGGTGAAGATCGAAGAAAACGATATGACCATCCCCTACGGTGACCGTGGCGGCGTGGTGATCGAGCCGATGCTTACCGACCAATGGTTTGCCGATGCCAAAACCCTCTCCGGCCCGGCCGTTGAAGCGGTTAAGAACGGTGATATCAAGTTCGTGCCGAAGCAGTACGAAAACATGTTCTTCGCCTGGATGCGCGACATTCAGGACTGGTGTATCTCCCGTCAGCTGTGGTGGGGCCACCGGATTCCGGCATTCTACGACAACGAAGGCAATGTCTACGTCGCCAAAGATGCCGACGCTGCGCGGGAAAAATATGGTCTGGATCTGCAAACCGAGCTGCGTCAGGACGATGACGTACTCGATACCTGGTTCAGCTCCGGTCTGTGGACCTTCGGCACCCTGGGCTGGCCGGAAAACACTCAGCGTCTGCAAACGTTCCACCCGACCGATGTGCTGGTCACCGGCTTCGATATCATCTTCTTCTGGGTTGCGCGGATGATGATGATGACCATGCATCTGATCAAAGATGAGAACGACAAGCCGCAGGTACCGTTCAAAACCGTCTACGTCACCGGCCTGATCCGTGATGAAAACGGCGACAAGATGTCCAAGTCCAAGGGTAATGTGCTCGATCCGCTGGATATGATCGACGGTATCAGCCTGCCTGAGTTGCTGGAAAAACGTACCGGCAACATGATGCAGCCACAACTGGCGGAAAAGATCGCCGCGCGTACCGAAAAGCAGTTCCCGGAAGGGATTGCCGCCCACGGTACCGACGCCCTGCGCTTCACTCTGGCGGCGCTGGCCTCCACCGGCCGTGACATCAACTGGGATGTGAAACGTCTGGAAGGTTACCGTAACTTCTGCAACAAGATCTGGAACGCTGCCCGTTATGTGCAGATGAACACCGAAGGCGAAGACTGCGGCCAGCTCTCCGCTGAGAGCGAAGTTGAACTATCGCTGGCCGACCGCTGGATCGCCAGTGAACTGCAGAAAGTCGAAGCTGAAGTGACTAAGCATCTGGACGAATACCGTTTCGATCTGGCCTCGCAGGCGCTGTATGACTTCATCTGGAACGAATACTGTGGCTGGTATCTGGAACTGTCCAAACCGGTATTGTGGGACGAAAACGCCTCCGCAGCCGCCAAGCGCGGCACCCGCCGTACCCTGGTACGCGCTCTGGAAGTGATTCTGCGACTGACCCACCCGATCATGCCGTACATCACCGAAGAGATCTGGCAGTCGATTAAAGGCCTGGCCGGAGTCGAAGGTGACACCATCATGCTGCAACCCTACCCGGTTGCCAATGAATCCCGCCATGATGCCGCCGCTGAAGCCGATATTAACTGGCTGAAAGGTGTCATCACCGGAGTACGAAATATCCGTGGTGAGATGGGTATCTCACCCGCCAAAGGTCTGGATATCCTCATCAAAAACGGCAGCGCCGACGATAAAGCCCGTCTCGAAGCCAACAAAGCGTTCCTCGCTAAACTCGCTTCACTGGCTTCCGTCACCTGGCTCAACCCGGGCGATGAAGAGCCGATGTCCGCGGTACAGCTGGTTGGCGATATGCAGGTTCTGGTACCGATGGCCGGCCTGATCGACAAAGACGCCGAACTGGCCCGCCTGAAGAAAGAGATGGATAAGCTGGAGAAAGAAGCCGGACGTCTGGCAGGCAAACTGAACAACGACAAATTTGTCGCTAATGCGCCTGAGGCGGTTGTTGCTAAAGAGCGCGAGAAGCTGGCGGAATATAAGGCGTCTCTTGCTCAATTGAGTGAGCAGTACTCGAAGATCGAGGCGCTTTAGCAACAGTGGCTAGAACGTCGCTTCGCGACTCGCTAGACGGTAAGCGGTCAGTTAACAGCATCTTGCAATGTCACATTCCAGGGTAGCAGTGCCTCGATGTGATCGATGTTTTTCGC
>NZ_CAKZLP010000086.1 GCF_937127095.1 uncultured Amphritea sp. | reverse complement strand
TGGTCTTTTTTTTGCCTGAAATTCAGTGGTTTATAAAGGTGCGAAGAAAGCGTCGGGCTCGGCTCTTGATAAGGGCAGGAAGGTCGTTGGTTTAGATCTGGCCCCCGCTACCACAACGGAAAACAAGACTAGCCGACAGGTTGGTCTTTTTTTTGCCTGAAATTCAGTGGTTTATAAAGGTGCGAAGAAAGCGTCGGGCTCGGCTCTTGATAAGGGCATGAAGGTCGTCAGTTTAAACCTGGCCCCCGCTACCAACGTAATAATCAGAGGTGTATCGAAAGGATATGCTTTTTTATGTCTGATGTAAGTCAAGCGTGTCGTATCTTAATTATTCGTTAACTGAGATAGCCTTTATTTTGTGACTTCAATCTTAAAGTCTTGCTGAAGCTTAGCCCAATGCGATCTAAGGCCTTCTTTGTGCACTTCGTTCATCGGTAACGCTATCAGAGCCTCAGGCCATAACTCTCTTGCCTTGCTCATTGTATCGTCCAAGTGAGGCTTTATCACTCGCCACGGAATGCCAGACCTGCCTGCCCATGACTGAAAGTGTGCCATAGTGACTGTATACCACTCCTTGGTTTTACCTAGATTGAGCGCGTACTGAGTTTCGTTTTCGATATAGACGTTGGTTGTCACAATATCGTAAGCAGGAGAAAGCCGTGGCGTGATCTTATCGGGGTATAGAAAGCTCCAGTTCTTGAGATGTGCATCGCCATTCGCCAGGAGAATATTCACCAGTAATCGCCTTGCGAACTGTTGAGCGTCGGCAAGTCCGTCGCCAGAAAAGTCATAAATGACTTTGCCGATATTCTCGTAATTAGCGGAAGTGTATTTTTCGTGCGGGTATTTCACCAGAATCTGTGCGAAGTCTTCCATGTGGATACGCTGATCATCCTCACGATCAAAGCGCTTGATGGCAAAGGCTTGCTGCTCATCGGGTAAGTTAATTTGTGGCAGATTATCGAGCTTATCCAGTTCAACGAGTTTGATTTCGGGAATATCAACCCCAACCAGCCCAGCCAATGACATGGCCGTGTATTCATTCAGTGGTACAAATTTGTGCTTGGTTGATGGCGTTTTGATGATCCAGTCACCCAGCACATCGCCCTTGGATAAGTTGTAGCGCCCATCCTTTTCCTTCATGGAAAATTTCATCTGCACGCCAGCCAGGGAAAACTTGTTTTCCTGAGTGATCTTTTCGAACTTAACCGCCTTGGCTTTTCCGTGCGTGTTCAATACGGAATCAGGAACATCTTCAGGCTCCATAGGCGTGGCTTTGATAGCCCCCGGCAAATCTTCGCCAAGATACGAGAGGATGTGAAATTCATTATCAACGTGTACCTTCAGCCCTTGTGCGATCAGCTCACGTAATGAGCCTTCTGGCAGCAAGTTTGAAAGTACAGGATGCAGCCGTTGATTTCGTGCCCATGGCTCGGCCATGAGCTTGACCGCATTCACAAAGTTGGGGTGAGTAATCAGGCTAAACGTAGGGCGCTCTGGATTATTTTTGAATGTATCTGCAAAGCTCAATACATTGCGGCCACTCTTAAAGCCTGTGAGATAGCCGATCAATACGCCGTATATTGAGAGCTGTAATACATTTACTTCATCATCTGTATCTGTGCTCATTCATTTTCTCCGAGCAATCCTTGCCATGGATCATCGGTTAATGACTTGCTCTTTTCCTTGGCCGATTGATCTGGATCGCTTGATGCCGGGGTATTGTCGGCCAATACAGCCAGTACGGCATTTAATTTTTCTTGGGGAATAAGTAGTAGCTCGCTCTTAAGGCCCTTGGCAACAAGCTCAAGGGTATCAAGTCGTGGATTGCCTTTTGATTCCAGGCGCTGATATTGCTGGCGCGAAATACCGACGCGCAACATCATATCGTGTTGCTTGAGTGCCAGTGTTATACGGCGTTTTTTTATTTGTTCGAGCAGTGAATTCATGATGAAGCTTATATGTTGCTATTTATCTATAAGAAACATATTAGTTTCATTTATGTGCGTTAGCAATATATAAGTTGCTAATTAGCGCGCCGGATTTATGAAAAAGGCGTTTGTTTCAGTGCCTAAGCTACATCAACAAACTGGTGGCGAGGAACAACATCAGCCCCATACCAAGAATGTCGGTGAAGGTGGTCAGGAAGATGCTGCTGGCCATTGCCGGGTCGGCTCCGAATCGTTTCAGGGCTACGGGTACCAGCACACCAAAAATGCCACTGCCGATACAGGCGCCTACCATGGCGACAAGCACCACCAGAGCGAGTGTGGCGGCATCTTCTGCGCCGCTGATACCGGCGTAGATCCACATCGCCAGGGCGGCGACTAAGCCGACGAAGAAGCCGTTCATCGCGCCGAGGATGATCTCCTTTCTGAGAACTCTGGAGACTGAAACATTGGCCAGTTCGCCCAGAGTCATACTCCGCAATGTGATTGCCAGAGCCTGACAGCCGGTGTTGCCACTCTGACCGGCAAGCACCGGAAGAAAGACGGCAAGAACCACGATACGGGCGATGGTGTCTTCAAATATGCCGACCACAAATGCCGCCGCAAACGCGGTTAATAGGTTGATCTGCAGCCAGGGGTGGCGCATCCGGAATGACTCAAGTATGGGGGTAGAGATGCGTTCTTCTCTATCCACACCGACCATCGATCCTGCCTGCGCACTGATTTCAGTGGCGACATATTCAAACAACCGCCAGCCATACACCAGCCCCAGCAGTGTGCCTTCCTCATCGGTCACCGGATAGAGACGGTGGCGTTGTGACAGGGCTGCGTTGACCGCTTCAGGCATCTCTACATCGGGCGTGAACGCAAACGGGTCCCGCGTCATGGTCTGTTCGAGCGTCTGTCCGGGGCGTGCCAGTAGCAGGTCGCGCATCGCCACTACCCCCAGCAATTTATCGTCGTCATCGGTAACATAGATATAGGTGATGGTGATGGAGGGATCTGTTCTGACAATATAGTCCAGCGCACTGGCCACGGTATCATCCGGTGACAGGGTTCCGAAAGCTTCCGTCATTAACTCGGCAACTGTTCCCTTTATACCTTCAAGAGTGTGTTGCTCATGATCACCTTGTTCTTTGCGGCCCGCTTCAGATGCCAGGTGGGACGCTATTTTCAGTGCGACTTCGGTAGGGAGGTCGTTGAGTGTGCTTTCAATCGTATCGGGTGTTTGCTGCGCCAGCAAAGAGGCGGCAATTGCCGGATCCATATCGGCTAAGGTGATGGTGCTGGCGTCAGTTGCAGCGTTGTCTCTATTCATGTCAGGAAGTCTCATTGCCGGTCGTCAGCGCTTTATACGTAAGCAGTTAAACAATAGCCTAGTTAGAGGGTATACGCTACAGCGTAGTTTTTTATAAATCCTATATAATTCAATGTCTTCAGTGCGGTGATAGATTATTTTTTGTAATAATAGTTGCAAATTAGTTAATATGTTAACAAAATAAGCCTATTGAGCTGATCATATCAGGTGTGCAGCCGTGTTTGTTGTGTGCCCTGACGGGATCTGGCTAAACTGATCTGTCAGCCTGACACGTTTTATATCAGTCTGAATATAAAAGAGATAAGAGGAAACTGAAATGGGTAAACTGGCGCTGGTGGCAAAGATCACGCATGTTCCAAGCATGTATCTGTCTGAACTGGATGGACCGCAAAAGGGCTCACGACAGTCGGCTATTGATGGTCATATTGAGATCGGCAAACGTTGTCGGGAACTGGGCGTTGATACTATTGTGGTGTTTGATACCCACTGGCTGGTCAATGCCAACTATCACATCAACTGCGCGCCCCATTTCAAGGGTAACTATACCAGCGGAGAGCTGCCGCACTTCATCTCGAATATGGAGTTTGAATATGATGGTAACCCGGAGCTGGGTAAAATTCTGGCTGCAGAGTGCAGTAAGCAAGGGGTCGAAACACTGGCCCATGATAAGACCTCGCTGGGGCCAGAATATGGCACCATCGTCCCCATGCGTTATATGAATGAGGACCGCCATTTCAAGGTGATCTCGGTTTCTGCTTTATGTACCGTCCACTATCTGAATGATTCAGCCCGTCTGGGATGGGCGATGCGTGAGGCGATTGAAAAACATTACGATGGCACCGTGGCGTTCTTTGCCAGTGGTTCGCTCTCTCATCGTTTTGCGCAGAATGGTCAGGCGCCTGAGTTTGCCAATAAGGTCTGGAGTCCGTTTCTGGAAACGCTTGACCATGAAGTGGTTGAAATGTGGAAGCGTGGCGACTGGAATACCTTCTGTGAGATGCTGCCTGAATATGCGGCCAAAGGTCACGGTGAAGGCTTTATGCACGATACAGCGATGATGCTGGGAGCGCTGGGTTGGTCTGATTACGAAGGTCAGGCAGAAATTCTGACACCCTATTTTGGTAGCTCAGGTACCGGTCAGATTAACTGTGTATTCCCTGTGACTGAGCAGGATGGATCAGCGGTGCCAGGCCCTCAGGCATCAGTTACTGCCAGTTTTGCACCGGGTTCCAGCCGTTTGTAAACTCGAGTTTTTGCTCAAAAGCTTGAATGTTCTACCGGGGGGCTGTCTGGCCCTCCAAGCCCTTCAACCTGCCCCTCTCTGATTTAAATCGGCCAAAAATCGCACTCAATTTCTTTTTAACGCCTTGTAATATTGACGAAATTTATCCTGAGTAGAATACCCGGTCTTGTTGCTGTATCACTGCCGGAGTTCAGTCGTGAAAACTACCCTGTTCGATCTTATTTGGAAGCTGAAGCGAGCCCTGGAAAAAGAGGGACATGCGCCTATTGATCTGCACAAATTTACCGAAGATGGTGAATATCGCCGTACCATTCTATTGAATGCGGATAGTAGCCAGTTTCAGTTCAGTGCGGGCATCAGAGCGATCTATACCGATCTTCTTAAAGACGAAGCGCTGGATCTGACAAAAGAGATCGATCTGCAACAGGCCGTAGCGGATAATCCGGATAACTTCCTCGCAGCAAACGCTAAAGCCGTGCCGCCTGCAGAGGTTAATGTAAAGTCTGAACCGATAGGGCGCAACAGAGTTTTTCCGGGCTTGTTCGCGTTGTTTCTGTTGGTTGCGCTGGTATTTGGTTTTCAATATTTTCAGGGCCAGAAGGGGGGCGCGGCGGTTGCTTCTACTGTGAGCAACGCGCCGACACCTGAGTCTGCGAAATTGAAAGAGAAGCGTCTGTTTCGATTGCATGGCTCGAATACCATCGGTGAAACCCTGGCGCCTAAGCTGTTAAAGGCGTTTCTGCTCAGCCGGGGTGCTGAGGATATTCAGCAGCGTACAACCGCGGTGGATGTTGAGGATAATCTGCTGTTTCGCATGCCCGGGGATCTCTTTTTATCACGCATTGAGATGCAGGCACATGGTTCCAGTACCGGATTCAGATCGCTTGATCAGGGGGTTGCCGACCTGGCGATGGCTTCACGGCGTATCAAGGATAAAGAGAATGACAAACTTTCTCCACGTTACGGCGATCTTATGGCGAAAGGGACTGAGCATATTATCGGCATGGATGGACTGGCCGTTATTGTCAATCCAGCCAATTCAATCAGCCATCTGAGCACGGCGCAACTGGCGATGCTGTTCTCTGGTGAGGTCAATAACTGGTCAGCCTTTGGCGGGTTGGATCTGCCTGTCAAAGTATACGCCCGGGATGAAAACTCAGGTACCTGGGACTCTTTTAAGTCGATGGTGCTGAAAAAACATGATAAGAAACTGACGCCCGATGCGGTGCGGATTGAGTCCAGTATTGATCTGTCTGATCAGGTGAGTAAAGAGCCCGGCGCGATCGGTTTTATCGGCCTTCCCTATATTTTGCGGGCGAAGGCGTTGGCGATCTCCGATGAAACTAACGCCCAGCCGATCTATCCTACCTCGTTTACCATCTCGACCGAGGATTATCCTCTGGTGCGTCGTTTGTATATGTATGAGCCAGCTACGGTGGGCACCGGATCATTGATCGATGAGTTTATTCGCTTTGTGCTCTCGGAAAAGGGTCAGGATGTGGTGAAGGAGGCCGGATTTATCTCGCAGAATGTTTATAAAACCCGACCTGTATTAAGCAATCAGTTACCTCCTGCATACCTTAAACTAACTGAAAATGCAGAACGTCTTTCACTTAATTTCCGTTTTCATAGTGGCACCATCATCCTGGATAACAAGGCCCAGAGAGACCTTGATCGGGTGGTGAAATATTTTGAGGATCATCCGGGACAGTCTGCTATTCTGGTGGGTTTCTCCGATAGTATTGGTGAACCGGCGACCAATCAGCAGATCTCGCAACAGCGTGCTCAGGCGGTTGAACAGGCGTTGCTGGCGCGGGGAATCAATGTGCAGGTTGTCGGGGGGATGGGGGAGGCGGTGCCTGTCGCATCGAATATAACCCGTTCAGGACGTCAGCGTAATCGCCGGGTAGAGATCTGGGTGCGCAGCCCGGATGTTGTTGCCGGTTATTAAATGATCCCCATCGTTGAACCGCCCGGTATGTGAAAAATGTACCGGGCTGTTATCTATCAACGAAAATGCTTAGTTGCTTTTACTACAGCACTTCGTAGAAATGCATCTCCACTAAGTCAGGGCGGCGTACCCCCGTACCGATGAACATGCGCTCAGTGATCCATTTCATTGAGGGTGACTCGGTCTCAAACGTTGGGCTGCATCTGAAGTATATCTCTGCGGGATCCACCGGTTCTCCCCGGATCAGTTTAGCGGTAATCTCTGGTTCAGCGACCCGAATCGCGCGGTTGTGAACGTAGATCAGTTCGCCTTCTGTTGTTTCCAATACGTAGTGAGCATCAAGCCCTGCCATGCGTGGCGTCAGAATTAACTGATAATCCGCTCCGCCAGGTAAAACGTTGCCGGACCAGCCATGGCCCTCGACACTGCCGCCGCTAATGGGGATCACCCGCCTTTGTCCGTGCTGCGCATGACCAATCTCCTGAGGCGCATCGACTTTGACTTTTAACTCTGCGAAGTGCTTAAGCTGTGGTGCGGTATTCATTCTTATTGTTCCTCTGTTATCGGTCTATCTATTCTCTATGAGCATCTATGTCACCGCCTGTACTATTTTCCTATAGGGAAAATATAGAGGGGTGCGATATTTCTTTAGCTTCTTATGTATAGCCTTTTTGTTAATATGCTAATTAATATTTATTGTTTAGTATATAAACAATAAATCATTTTTGCTAAGCTCATTGTCTGCACCGATTTAGTGAAATGAGTTTGAATCGATGCAGAAGAGAAGAGGAGGAAGGGAGTTCAGTCGCCGTTCATGACCGTTATTCAGAATATAGACCTATAAAATAATAAGAATCCTATGTGCGCTTTATCACGGCCGGATTCTGCTGAATGTACAACCAATCAGGAAGCTGGAAATGAAAAAAATAACAAAAGTATTAGCCACCGCAGGTGTTTGTGCCGGTATGTTTATCTCTCTCAGTGCGTCCGCTGTTACGACACTGAAAGTGGGCACCTGGTTGCCACCGACAGCACCACAGAATGCAATCGTATGGCCTACCTGGGCAAAGTGGGTAGAAGAGGCTACCGAAGGCCGGGTTAAAATTGAACTTGAATATGGTCTGGGGCATCCCAAGTCGATGTTTGATCTGGTTGAAGACCAGGTTATCGATGCCAGTTTTACGGTTAACGGTTATGTGCCAGGCCGCTTCTCTCTGGGGAGTATTGCAGAGCTGCCGGGCGAGAGTCCGGATGCTGAGAAAGCTTCTGTTGCGCTGTGGAAGGTACAGGAAAAATATTTCAATCAGGCAAATGAATATGATGGGTTGAAATTGCTGGGGCTCTTTGTGCATGGTCCGGGACAGCTGCATACCGCTTTCCCGGTGAACTCCCTGGCGGACCTGAAAGATAAGAAGATCCGCATCGGTGGTGGCATAGCCAGTGAAGTGGCGAAGCGTCTTGAAGTGACTGAGGTGGCGGCACCTGCACCAAAAATCTATGAGATGATGCAGCAAGGGGTGGTTGAAGGCGTTTTCCTGCCAGCATTGGACCTGAAGTATCTGCGATTGGCTGAAGTCTCTAAATACCTGACGGCCTTCCCGGATGGAATGTACACCACGACCTTTAGTTTCTTTATCAATCCGGACTCATTTGCTGCGCTGAGTGAAAAGGATCAGCAGGCGCTGATGAGCGTATCAGGTGAAAAACTGTCCCGTTTGGCGGGTAAAACCTGGGGTGAGGCGGATGCCAGCGGCTATGCTGCAGCCAAAGAAAACGGTATTGCAATCAATCGTCTGAGTGAAACCGATCCTATGGTGGTTGAGCTGAAAAACAGAACTGCCGATATGGCGGGGCAGTGGGTTGAAACGGCAAAGGCTAAAAACGTTGATGGTGCTGCGGCGCTGGAGATGTTCCGCTCACTGGCTAAGTAATGTCATAAAAGGACGCTTCTGAGGAGCGTCAGGTTACTGATAAACCCCAGCATTTTTGCTGGGGTTTTGTTTTTCTAAGGCTATTCCAGGGACTTTAGCAAAAACGAGATAAAACATTTATGGGACGTTTCAGAGTTGTTGATCCTGATAGGCCTTAGACCTCCTATCCCCACCATGCAAGCCCGCTTGAACTCGCCGTCCTAACTGCTGTTCAATTTCTGCCTTAAAGCGCTCACTGCCCAATATACACGCTTTATTTGTAGCATTACGTATACTTTCTAACGTATGTACAGGGATAAAGCCCGAGAACAATGCGGTATAAGCTGTTTGACGTTCTGCAGAAGTACTTCCCAGCCCCAGGTAAATATCGTGCGGCGTAAGCAACGTTATTTCTTTGCCTAGTGCAGTCGCGTGGTAACTGGACCAGCGATAATCGGTGGGAAAATCAACCATCCCTGCTCGAACTGGATTCAACTCGATATAGCGACTGACGATTAAAAAATAGTTTTCACTATCGACCAGAGATGATTTAAAACGCCCTCCCATAAAGTGCCTGAACGCCGATAACTCTGGTTGATATAGCGCACGTAGTAACGGCCCAGAGCCTGCATCAAGCAGCTAACCCCTTCTTTAGTTTTCGGGGTGAGTAACAGATGTACATGATTGGTCATTAGAACATAGGCATGCACAAGAACTTGATACTGTTCTGCATAATGCTTTAATCGATCCAGATAAACCGCATAATCCTCTTCAGCAAAGAAGCATGCCTGTCGATTATTTCCACGTTGAGTCACATGCTGAGGAATTCCGGGCAACGCCGCCCTGGGTAATCTGGCCATCCCTGACCTCCAGAAAATAAGAATTGAGGTATATCAGTCTAGTACAGAAAGGGGTGAGCGAAAACCAACAACTCTGACCCCTTGATCCCATAATTGAGGTATATCAGTCTAGTACAAAATGGGTCGAGCGAAAATCAACAACTCTGACCCGAATGGCACTTAATTGGTGTAAGGTGTTTCGTGGCTGGGACTTGATCAGGGTTGACGAGAAGGGGCTTCACTTGGGATGAGGTTGGATATCCCCCCCCCCCACACCCCCGGCAAGGAAGCCCCCGTGAGCCACCATCCCTTTGATTCGTTCCGCCGCCGAGTTCATCACGCCCGTCAATGTGGGGATCTGTACTTTGCTTCGTTGATCTCAAAGGAAACTATCGAATCGGTCTTTGGTGAGGCAAGTTCCATTCTCGGTGCCGCCAGAATTTACAACACCTCGGTGATGCTCTGGGTCTTCCCGTCGCAAGTGATGAGCATTCATCACGGCTGTGTTTCGGCGGTTGCCAAGTTGATCACGTATCGAGTCGCCAATGGGCAGCCTGCCTGCTCAGCACAGACGGGTACGTAATGCATCGCTCGCGATAAGCTGGACGAACCGGCGATGCACGAACTGGTGAAAGCCAGTGGCCAGGCCATAGAAGCAAAGAGTCCCCATCATTGGCTCTGGCTGGGCCACCGAGTCATCACCGCCATCTACGCCACTTTTGGCGCATAAAAGACAGGAAATCCGCCGCCCCGAGGGTGACAGATTTCCTGTAATTTCACGTCTAGCTCCCCCACTTGGACTCGAAGAAGTGGTCCGAACCCTTGAGAAAACGCTGAAAATCGATGGCGGCGGTAACGCGGGCGGTAACATCTCGGACGATGAGCGGACACAGTTGGCGGAATGGGCCGCATTGTACGGACGTGTCAGGAGGCTCTGTAAGACACTTCGGCGGCGGGTGGATTGACGGCGGAAAGTGCAATGGAATTCAGCCGGTTCGACCGGTAGAATGGACGTCTCAGATTCAACAAGGTGGCAGCATGACAATTACGATTCCTGATGAGCTCCAGACTTTCGTTGCTCGCGGTGTGGCGAGTGGTCGCTTTCGTTCTGAGGACGAAGCTGTCCGGGAAGGTCTGAGCCTGTTGCGGCAACGCGAAGAAAAACTGGAGGCACTGCGAGCGGACTTGCAGGTTGGCATCGATCAACTGGATGCTGGCGAGAAGTCGCCTCTGGACATTGAGGCCATCAAAGCACGCGGTCAGGCGGTGCTTCAGGCTCGACAGGAAACCCGTTGATGCCAATCGTCGAGACATCCACGCAGGCCACGGAGGACCTCGTCGGAATCTGGGCCTACATTGCCGACGACAATCCAATCGCGGCCAACCGCACCTTGGACAAGATCAACGATCATTGTTTGTCGTACGCTCACCAGCCAGAACTCGGTGAGCAGCGACGTGAATTAGGGCGGGGCATTCGGTGCTTTTCGGTAGGCTTGTATGTCGTCTATTATCGAGCAATTTCCGACGGCGTCGAAATCGTACGAGTCATCCACGGTGCCCGTGACCTAGACCGCAGCTTCTGAGTGCCTGTCCCCAATGTGGTTGCCGCTAGCCCCGTCCGCCTTCGCTGTCGCCTCGGCCTTAGATCGGAA
>NZ_CAKZLP010000085.1 GCF_937127095.1 uncultured Amphritea sp. | reverse complement strand
ATCGTTATCCGGTCGTTGCCAGGGTGGCGCGATTATCTCATAGAGGCTTTATTCGATTAAGTCCGACAGTCTGCTAGCCAGTCGCGCAGCGACGTTCTAACAACGATGTTTATTCCACCTCTACAATCTCAAAGCTATGGGTAATCTCTACGCCACCCTTTTCCAGCATCAGGGATGCTGAGCAGTACTGTTCAGCCGACAGTTTTACCGCACGCTCAACCTTCTTCTCGCTCAGGCCGCGTCCGGAAACAATAAATTTCACATGGATCTTGGTAAACACCGCTGGCACGGCATCGGCACGTTCAGCATCGATCTCGGCGACACAATCCACCACATCCTGACGGGTTTTTTTCAGAATACCGATGACATCGTAAGAGGTGCAACCACCCAGGCCCAGCAGCATCAGCTCCATTGGCCGCGGGCCCTGCTTCAACTCGCCATCAATGGTGATATCAAATCCGGAACCGGTGGTTCCCTTAAAACGGACATCGCCGTCCCATTTTACTTTTGCTTGCATAGTCTCTGTATCTTCTTTCAATCGTTATTATTTGGCGAACAGTTCAGCCAGCTTACTACCCGGATCAGCGGCGCGCATAAAGGTTTCACCCACCAGAAAGCTGTTAACCTTGTGCTCACGCATGGCGATAACATCTTCCCGGCAGAGAATGCCGCTTTCGGTAACTACGATACGATCCTCAGGCACACTATCCAGCAACGCAAAGGTGTGATCAAGAGACACTTCAAAGGTGTGCAGGTTGCGGTTATTGATCCCCACCAGCGTGTTACCCAGCGGCAGAGAGCGTTCCAGCTCAACCTGGTTATGCACCTCAATCAGCACATCCATACCCAGCTCAAGTGCCAGGGCATTGAGATCCGCCATCTGAGCATCGTCCAGCGCGGCCACAATCAGCAAGATACAGTCGGCACCGATCGCCCGGGCTTCATAGATCTGATAAGGATCAACAATAAAATCCTTACGGATAACCGGCAGGGAACAGGCGGCACGCGCTTCCATCAGGAAAGCTTCGCTGCCCTGAAAGAAATCAGCATCGGTGAGCACTGACAGACAACTCGCACCGCCCGCCTCATAGGAACGGGCAATATCGGCTGGCACAAAGGGATCACGAATCACCCCTTTGGAAGGGCTGGCTTTTTTCGCTTCCGCAATAATAGCCGAACGCCCTTCAGCCAGTGTTTTCGCCATATTTGCGACAAAACCACGAGGGTCCGTCGCACTGCCCTGCTGATCAGCGATCTGCGCTTTCAGGTCAGCAATACTGTTTACCGGCTGACGCTCAGCAATCTCTGCATATTTCCGTGCAATTATCTTTTTTAGCACGGTGGGTGTATCAGTCATCGTTGTTCAATCCTTCAGCGACTGGCTAAACTCTGCCAGCTGTTGCATTTTATTCAGTGCCGCACCCGAGTGGATCGCTTCCAGGGCTTTTGTCACGCCCTCTTTATGGCTGGAAGCCTGACCGCTGAGGTAGATCGCCGCGCCAGCATTCAGCGCCACCATCGATGCCGCCTTCTTAGCCACGGTATCCTGGGCTCCAGAGAAGGCTTTCTTTATCAGCTCGAGCGACTGCGCCGGACTATCGATATCCAGGCCAATCAGACTCTGACTCTCCAGCCCCAGATCCTCTGGTGACAATCTGTATTCTGTGATCGCGCCATCTTTAAGTTCAACGACATGGGTATGTGTAGCAAGACTGATCTCATCAAGACCATCATCCGCATGCACGACCATAATGTGCTCACCGCCAAGCTGCTGCATCACCTCAGCCATAGGTCTGCAGAGTTTCTTGCTAAAAACACCGACAACCAGACGCTGGGCCCCTGCCGGATTGGTCATAGGCCCAAGGATATTAAACATGGTTCGGGCACCCAGAGCACGGCGAGCGCCAATAGCATGCTTCATCGCACCATGAAAACCGGGCGCAAAAATAAAGCCAACCCCGACTTCATCGATACAGCGAGCTACCGCTTCTGCGCTCAGGTCGAGATTGATTCCCGCCTGCTCAAGCAGATCAGCACTGCCACTGCTGGAAGAAACCCCACGGTTACCATGTTTAGCGATATAAACACCGCAAGCCGCAGCGACAAAGGCGCTGGCAGAAGACACGTTAAACAGGTTGGCGCCATCGCCACCGGTACCGACGATATCGACCAACGGCGCAGAGGTTGCTTTTACCGGCGTTGCCAGCTCACGCATCACCTGAGCAGCCCCGGTAATCTCATCAATCGATTCACTCTTCATGCGCAGCGCCACCAGAAAACCGGCGATCTGCGATTCAGAACACTCACCGGTCATCACCTGACGCATAACATCAACCATTTCATCGCGACTCAGGTCAATATGATCGACCACCCGCGCCAGCGCTTGTTTGATATCCATTGTGTCGTCCTTATGCTCGGTTTAAAAAGTTTTGCAGCAGATCATGGCCCTGCTGAGTGAGGATAGATTCCGGATGGAACTGCACCCCCTCAATATCCAGCTCTTTATGCCGCACGCCCATGATCTCATCGACACTACCATCATCGTTCTGAGTCCAGGCGGTGATCTCCAGACAATCTGGCAAGGTATTCTTATCAATCACCAGTGAGTGATAGCGCGTCACAGAGACCGGATTTTCCAGCCCGGCAAACACCCCGGTATTGTGGTGATAAACCGGAGAGACCTTACCATGCATCACCTGACGGGCACGCACCACATCACCGCCAAAGGCCTGCCCCATACTCTGATGGCCCAGACAGATACCAAAGATCGGCAGTTTACCGGCAAAATGTTTTATCGCCGGAACAGAGATACCCGCTTCATTTGGCGTACAGGGACCGGGAGAGATCACCAGCTGAGTAGGATTCAGGGCTTCGATCTGTTCGATGGTAATTTCATCATTACGATACACCTGAACATCAGCGCCCAGTTCACCCAGATATTGCACGACGTTATAGGTAAACGAGTCGTAATTATCGATCATTAGCAACATATCAATATTTAACCTATTGATTTATATAATTAATAACATCGAGCCTTATTCAGGTTACCCGGTTTATAAACCTAAGAAATCGAAACTGAGCAGCAGACGGCCTCGAAGAACAGCCGATTATAGTACAGCAACCTAATTCTGGATAATACTGATGCGCGATGAAAACCCTCACCGGGGGGCTAACAGAGGAAAACAGCGATAAACAGCCAGAGCAAAAATACCTGCATATCCGTTTCCATGATATCCAGGTATTGGAAGTACTAGTCGCTGAAGGTAAATATGCGCTGCTTTTTTAAGTAGCAGGTGAGCCTGGCAGGCAAAGCAGCGTTAGCTGGCGGAGAATTTCTCATAATGGATCGCACTATTGGCCATCTCCCGTTCATCCAGCCAGCCCTTAACGGCATCCACCATCGGCGGAGGCCCACACAGATAGAGATCAACCTCGCCATCGTTGAAATGGCTATCCTCAAACAGATCGGTAACCACCCCAACCGGCCCCTGCCAGCCTGCAGCCTCTTTCATCACGATGCTGTAGTAACTGAAGTTAGGTAGCTTTTCTGCAAACTGCTGGATACGCTCGATCTCACACAGATCAGCCACCTGAGTGACGCCGTAAAACAGTGTAATCGGCTGATCACAACGTTCAGGATTCTCAACCAGCTGATCGAGCATCCCGAGAAACGCAGCCAGCCCGGTTCCACCAGCGACAAAGATCAGCGGACGCTTGATCTGATGCAGATAAAAAGCTCCCAACGGCGCCTTCAGTTTCATCCGCTCGCCCGGTTTTGCCCGGTCACGCAGATAGTCGCTCATCACCCCCTGTGGCAGAAGCCGAATCAGAAACTGCAGCTGATTCGTCTCATTTGGCGCACAGGCAAAGGAGTAGGAACGCCACTCTTCGGTGCCCGGCACATTCACATGGGCATACTGTCCTGGCAGAAAATCCAACTGGTCACCGCGGGCCCTGGCATCGATGTAAACCACCGCGGCGGATTCTGATACCAGGTCTATTTTGGTAATCACGGCCTCCAGCTCTTCCGGCCCGGAGCTGGTACAGAGCGTTGACTCAAAGCCAAACTCGATGGCGCAATCGGATGCCACCCGCATCTGACAGGTCAGCACACTGCCCTGCTCAAGATCTGACTGACTCAACGCATCCTCATCAACATATTCAAGCTGGTAATCCCCGGAGCTGCACCGCCCTTTACAGGTGGCACAAACACCCTCACGACAATCCACCGGAATCGTAATACCCTGACGCAGGGCCGCATCAAGAACAGTTTCTCCAGCGTTAACACCAATAAATTTGGTGCGCCCGTCACTGAAATTCAAAGCAACTTTATTCATAAAACACCTCAGAGAATCTTCGCCTGATAAAAGACCGGAATCGACGACATACAGACCGTTGCAGAAGCCCGCGAAGGGGAACAAAGCGGGCTCTGCTCTGAAGCCTAAAGATCTTAAATCCGACCTGATAACCGATCAGACGTGATAGAAATCAAGCACATGACGAATTTTATCGTTCAATAAAATCGCTTGTTTACGAAGGACTTTCCAACTGTCGCTATCGGCTCGAAGGATATATTCAGCCCGGCCAAAGAAGGCTTCAGATTCACCAAAACGGTAAAAGTGTGTCACCCAGTTGGCCTTAACCTTCCAGGTACCATCCGCCTGCTCTTCGCCCTGCACATTGTTAACACTATGCAGGGTGCGGGGCATCGGGGTACAAGCCGCCGACTTGCCGGTGCGGATGCGGAAGACCCGATCCTCAAGACCTGCCCGGGTGGCATAGTAGATCAGCGACATCTCCCGTTTAGGGTCGGTGGTATGCACATGCTCGGAGTCCCACTGGGGAATATGAAACTCGGCATTTTCATCAAAGGCTGCCAGATACTCATCCCACTGCTGACGATCACAATGCTCGGACTGTTTATACAGAAACTGTTCAATACTCTGCAGGGCAGCGTTTTTCATTTCGGTGGTCATCACTTTTCCTCCTGCTGCTGCAGTTTAAGATCCAGCCCCCGCAGCAGATAACGCTGCCAGGTAGAGTGCTGATTGACATAGAGACCTTCATGGGTGAACTCGGTGCCGGTCATGGCCGGGTGAATACCCAGAGCCCGGGTATTGACGGTAGGCTCAGTGGTCCATTTTTCACAGCCACGGGAGATCTCATTCCAGCGTTCCAGGCGCGCTTCAAAACCCTTCTGGGCTTCGCGGAACTCCACCAGATCATCCGGCGTACCCATACCGGAAACGTTAAAGAAGTCCTCAAACTGACGGATACGGTTTTCCCGGTCGTCATCGGATTCGCCTTTAACCCCGAGACAGAAGCTATGCACTTCAGTCTTATTCCAGGCGACCGGGCGAACCACACGCAGTTGAGAGCTGATCTGATCCATAAAGAACAGGCTGGGGTAGATGTTGAGGTTACGCAGACGGTGCATCATCCACTGCGCCCGGCTTTCACCGTACTCTTCGATCAGGCGAGGCATAACCGAGGCATAGCCCGGACGAACCTCAGGGTTGGGCATATCGCTGAAGAGGATGGTATGACCGTTGTTAAAAGCAAACCAGCCATCATCGGTTTCCTTATCGCCCGCCCCCAGCTTGCTGTAGTCGAGCACTTTTTTGCCAGCGCCATGCTTTTCTACTTCCAGCTGCTGACGATACTGCACCGTCGCTACGTAGTTATAGTGCACAGTACTGACGTGATAACCATCCAGACCGTTTTCGTTCTGTAGTTTCCAGTTACCATCAAAGGTATAGGAGGAGGACCCCGGCAGCACTTCCAGCTCACCGTTCTCTGACTGCGCCACCATCATGTCAAAACCGATACGGGCATCACCGAGAAAGTCTTCCAGTGACTCGCTACAGGCGGTATTCAGGTTAATGAAAACGAACCCTTTGTAAGAGCTGATCAGCGCTTTACGCAACCCCCGGGTGGACTTATCAAAGTCATCGGAATATTCGCCGGGTGCTTTCACCTTCACCAGCCGGCCATCGGTCTTATAGCACCACGCATGAAACGGACAGGTAAAGGTAGACTGGTTGCCTCGACATACTCGTGTCAGGGTTGCGCCACGATGCTGACAAGCATTTATCAGCGCATTCAGTTCACCATTACCATCACGGGTGATGATCATCGCCTGACGACCCGCCTGCATAGTAAAAAAGTCATGGGGGTTGGCGATCTGACTCTCATGGCAGGCATAGATCCAGGTGTTCTCAAAGATCAGATCCATTTCAATATCGAACAGGTCACGATCAGTAAACATCTCGCGGGCCACCCGATATACATTTTCTTCAGGACGGAAGTCGGTCCAGCTTTCAACCTTATCGCGCCACTCAAGCAGTGTTTGTTTCGAATTAGTATTCATTGATTCAGTCTCCTGGCTCGGCTAATTGATTAAAACTTCACAATCGTTTTTATCCAGAAAGCATCGCCCTGAGGCCGGTTTTCAACCGCCATCTCTTTTTGATACTTAACGGATAGAAAGAAGCCTTTGCCGTTGTCATATTTAATCGCAGGACCGACGGCAAAAGCCTGGCCCTTATTACCGATATCCGTGCCGTTGACTTCATCTCCGGTCAACTGTTTATAGGCATACCCACCGACACCCACCACCCAGTTCGGTGATACGCCATAGCCCAGTGAATAATCGGCATGCAACTCCTGACCCGACCGATAATGGGTAGCATCATTTTCGAAGTTGTAGTCATACATCACTTTTACCCCCCAATTGACTCCGGCAGGATCAATATGGGACGCGGCGTAGATACCCTGAACAGTCCAGTAGTTACGGCCAATATTGGCCAGCCGGGCGGAATCATATTCGCCGGTGGGCGCGATCACATCGACACCCACAGCGGTGTGAAACTGAGGACTGTGATGGAAGGCAAGCGCGGCGGTCAGGTCCAGATCACCGATACCCGACTCGCTATCGTTCATCCCCATGACCGATACATCCAGATCAACCAGGGGTAACAATCCGGCAAAAAACAGCTGACCACCGAACACCGTTTTATCGGTGACATAAAGCAGACGTGGCGCCACAACATCGGCTTTCAGGCTGAAGTTGATAGGCAGGTTTTTACCGTCATTACCCTTAAAATCATCTGCCTGATAGTGCTCAGCGTAGATCAGCGGATAAAGCCCGGGTGGTGGCAAAGCGCCCACCATAAGATCTTCAGCCCCCATAGGGTAGTTTGAGCCACCGCCCTCAGTCGCCTGAACCTGGGTAGTGATTAAAGCTGCCCCGATCAGACACCCCATTGCATAGTTAACGGTACGTTTCATGAGTGGTTATTCCTTATTATTGGTATGATCAGAACCTGGCTGCAAACTGACGCCGCAGCCGGACTCAGTGGCGCAGGGTTCAATCACAAAGTTGTTTAAAACCGCCCCGATAAAACACCAGCGGCTCGCCCTCATCGGCCCGGTCAAAGTCCAGCACCCGGCCGACGATCAGCAGGTGATCACCGGCGACACGGGTAAACTCCACCTGACACTGCAAGGTTGCCAATGCATCCTCCAACAGCGGCACCCCGGTTGGACTCAAGCGATACTGAACACCGGAAAACTTTTCCTCAGAACGGGTCGCCAGCTGCATTGCCAGTCCTTCCTGGCGCTGACTGAGAATATTCACATTGAAATATTTACCCTCATCAAACGCCGCCACACTGGGCGAGGTCAGTACCAGACTCCACAAAATCAGAGCCGGATCTAACGACAGCGATGAGAAAGAGTTGGCGGTAATCCCCACCAGCTGATTGTTATCGCCCAATGCGGTGATGGCGGTAACACCCGTGGCAAACATGCCAAAGGTGTTGCGCAGCTCGCGGGTATCAATTAGCGGCATATCAACAGCAGCTGCGGAATTGATAGACTGTGTATTAGAAGCGGTCATCTCAGGCCTCCTGTTTAAAATATTCGCCAACGACCTGATTACAGGCGTCTGCATTGGTCCACCAGGGCATCAGATCCACTGGATTGTTAAAACCGTTGGCGATGGTCTTAGCCAGTTCGGGGGATTGTTGTGCCGCACCCAGCAGGTTGAGGGTATGATTTTCAGGGGGCAGCAAGATGCTATTGGTCCAGCCGACCACATCTTCTGCATAAGCCCAGTAAGTTTCGAAGGTATCCTTCATCCAGCTTTCATCGAATGTCTGATCACCCCGGGCAAGAATGGAATCCAGATAGATCTTGCTGCACTTAGCACCATTATTTGAGCCCTGACCGGTGATCGGATCGTTGACCACCAGCGCATCCGCCATCCCCAGCACTTTACGTCCGGAAGGCAGAGTCATTACCGGCTTACGCACCGTTGGTGGGAAGCGACCAGCGAGCACACCATTGTCATCGGTCAGCTGAATATTCTTGCAACGTTCCGCTTCCCATGGGCAGTAGGTATTGACGATCTCAAGGCTGCGGGCCAGGTGTTGTTCCGGGGTTTCCACATCGCCCCAGCAATCCATCGGGCCACCCGGAACACCTTCAAACACCATAATTTCACAGGGACCGCTCAGGGTCAGGGCAGGGAAACAAAAGTATTCACCGACACCGGGAATCAGGTTGAACGCGACCCGCGAGAACGGTTCTTTAGGCGTCATACCATGCACATAGGTGAGTGCTAAGGCGCGTTGTGGTTTATCAAACACTGAACGTTCAGCATCTCGCTCAAACTGTCGGACGATCTCGCCTTTACCAGCCGCCAGCAACACCAGATCATGTGAGACTGCCAGCGCTTCAAGCTCTTCAATACCGGCATCTTTGAACACCAGCTCGCCACCCAGACGGACAAACTCATCCATCCACACCGGCATCTTCAGACGCTGATCCACAGACTGCGCTTTGTTGTCGATAGGGGCCGCCCAGTCGATCAGCTTCTCTCCCGGACGTTCGGGATTGGGCACCGTCAGGCCAATACCCTCGACCGGCGGGCAATCGTTTTCCCAGAAATTAAGCCCCAGCTCTCTTTCTGTATTCAGCGCCATATCGAACATGCACTGACTTGAAGTGACCCGGCCGGAACGAATATCGTCCTGGGTCCGGTTAGATAACATAGTGACCTGGTAGCCCTGTTTCAAAAGGCCGATTCCAGTCTGAAGGCCGGACTGTCCAGCACCGATAATTGCGATTTTACGTGACATAAAATTTACTCCAGATTTTATTTTTATTGCTGGCTTACTCAGCGAGTTTTGGGATTGCAGGGGTTCGTTGTTCCGGACCAATAGCGGAATAGCCACCATCAACCGCGTAATCAGCGGCGGTCACAAAACTGGCCTGAGGAGAACAGAGAAACAGCACCACTTCGGCTACTTCCCGGGGATCACCCAGACGCCCCAGCATGTGGAAATCAGCAGCAACCTGATCCGCTTTAGCCCGGTTGCCACCACTGACTTCATTGATAACCCGGGACCAGGTCCAGCCCGGAGAAACCGAGTTCACCCGGATGCCATCTTCAGCAAAGTCCATCGCCATGCTGCGGGTCAGGTGACGAATCGCCGCCTTGCTGACGGGGTAAAGCCAGCGACCGGTCTGAGCGATCTGTGATGAGATACTGCTGAAGTTGACGATCGCGCCGCCACCGCGCTTGAGCATCAGCGGCCGGGCGATATTGGCCGCCATCACGGCACTGACCACATTGATATCCAGTGCGGTGAGCCAGTCTGCCCGGGAAGAGGCCTGCCCTTCATCCAGATAGCTGCAGGCCAGGTTGATCAGATAATCAACGCCACCAAAGCGACTTTCAGCACTGTGTATTGCAGCGGTTAACTGCTTATCATCGGTGATATCTGCGGCGATAAACTGAGCCTTAACCCCAAGCCGGTCTGCCAGTGCCACACCCGCCTCAGCATCGATATCGATCACGGTGACACTCGCACCCGCTTCGATAAACACCTCAGCAACCGCCGCTCCGATCAGGGTTGCCCCACCGGTAACAATGGCACTGCGATCTTTGAACAGGCTCATTTTGCACCTCCCTGATCCAGACCTTCACTGTCGGGCCAGTTCGGCATCAGCGTATTGGAAGGCAGGGTCTCATCCAGCAGTTTTGCCGCCGATTCCTGTCCGGCAACCGGCAGGCCGTGTGGATCGAGTTTGCCAATCTGCACCAATACAGAGGCCTGATCCCAATAGATATGCTCGTGATACAACTTGTCACCACGGAACTTAACCACCGCCACCAGAGGCACTTCAACGTACTTTCCAGTGGGTTCAATGCCCGGCAGCATCCAGTCGATGACACGGTCATGGGTGAAGGTGAAAAGCAGTTCATCAACAATCTGGGTTGCACCAATGGTGCGGGAGATAGGGATAAGCGCTGTATCGGCAGGGTTTACATCAACAAAGTGATTTTTGTAGAAGCGATAGAGGTTTTTATAGCCAACCCCACCAGTCATGTTAGGGATATGATTGACGTACGGCTCAGCCACCATGGTCGCCATGGTGTCATCCACATTGCGGGTTTCAAATTCATACTCACAATGCTTATCCCACAGATAGGACAGATCGTAATGCGGGCCGATCACTTTACGGAATGCAGTCACCGAACGCTGATGGGCCATCAGGGCAGAAGGCTTGTGATAATGCTCTGATCCCTCCCGGGCAAACGCATGGTCAACGCCGGGGTAGGTATACAGCTCAACATGCTCCTGATCACCCAACACCGCATAGATTTCGTTGCGCGCCGCTTCAGGGCAATATTCATCATTACCGGCAAAGTGCAGCACCAGGCGGCCACTGATATTGACCGCCTCATGCAGATGGTTTTCAATGCCCATGCCGTAATAACCGACGGCAGCATCAACATCACAGCGGCAGGCTGTCAGATACGATAAGCGGGCGCCCAGACAGAACCCCAGTGCACCGACCTTGTCGTTGCACTGAGACAGTCCTTTCAGAACACTGATCGCCGCGTCGATATCCTCAACTCCCAGATCCTGATCAAAGCCCTGATATAAACCGAAAGCCTTTTCCCACTCTGCCGGGCTGTATTCCAGCTCCACACCAGGTTCCTGACGCCAGAACAGATCAGGCGCCAGTACCACATAGCCCTCCTCTGCATAATAATCAGCCACCTTACGCATGGTTTCGTTGATACCAAAAATTTCCTGCAGCAGGACAATACCCGGCCCTTCACCCGCAGCCGGTACCGCCAGATAGCCTTTGAAACTGCCACTGCCATCTTTTGCCTGGATATCTATCATGGTGCCCATAGCACGCCTCCTGAATGTTTTTGTTTTTCTCGAATCGTCATTTATCCTCGAATATCAGGCAGGCAATTACGCTCCGCAAAATGCGGGGACTATCCACAAGGTGCTAAAAGATGATCTGGCTCAATGATTTATGAAAACGGCTTAACGCCCGTAAACGCTGGCTATCCGGTCAGTGCGATGACTATCCAGTTAGCGCAGGTTATTGATTGATGCGTGAAATTTGTACAGGAGTTCGGGGAAACCCCACTATATTTAAATTCATCAATATGCAACATATAAGAGACCGTCTATTGATTTAGATTAATAAAAATAAGGTAGTAAACGATGTCTTCTGACTTAACGTTGTCTCCCTGGTTGAGAGATGCACTTAAAGGTGACCCCGAGCGATTAGTATTCAGCTCGGGTACGCTGGAGCAGGTCAGGGAAGAGGTCTCAGCGATGTATAAACCACATCTGCTGGATATCAGGGGCAGAGGCTCTGAGCTGGATGCCCGGTTACACTCTGTTGCTTTAGGGAATGTCCGCTTTAACCGGCTCAAGTATGGCGCCGAAGTTGTCATCGATCCCGGTAACCTTGAACAGTTTTATCTGATTCAGATGCCCGTCAGTGGTCATGCGGACATAGACAACGGTAGCCAGGTCATTTCTACAGACAAAGACACCGCGTCTATTCTTAACCCTTCCGACCCGCTGACCATGATCTGGAGCGAGGATTGCGACCAGCTGATGTTCAGGATTGACCGGCATTCTGTGGAATTAGCCTGCAGCCAGATACTCGGGCGATCCGTTCGCGCTCCCCTGCGGTTCAAAGCAGATATGCACTGGTATCAAAATCCGATCTGGCGCAACATGATGATGTATCTGGCGCACCTGCTTCAGGATCAGCCCTCAATTACGACACAACCTGCCATCGCCCATCAACTCGAACAACTGATCATCAATACCCTCATCTCAATCCAACCCCACAACTACACCGACGCCATGAATACACCCGACCGGAGTCTGGCTCCACGACATGTTAAAAAGGTTGAGGAGTATATTGAAAGTCACGCAGATGAGGCGCTGACGCCGGGAATGCTGGCCGATATGGCAGGCGTCAGCGTACGGACGCTGTATGCGGGTTTTAAAGATTTTCGTCAGACCAGCCCGATGGAATACCTGCGCACGATTCGGTTGCAGAGAGCCCGGGAGGCACTGATGAAGCAGGATCCCGATTCATCGGTCACCGAAATTGCCATCCGCTGGGGCTTCACCCATATGGGTCGCTTCAGCCAGGATTATGCGCGTATGTTTGGCGAACGCCCCAGCGAAACCAAACGCAGATAATTATTATCACGACCAGAGAAACACTGATTAGCGTCGGGCCCGCCCTGCAATTGAACTGAGTCTGCAAAACAGTAATCCGTATTCCATCCGCTGCGTATAAACCCACTCATCAGAAAGAGGGGGTTTACTATGAATCAATTAGATATATCTGAGCTGGAAGCACTTACCCATATCAATAAAGTGACTGTGCACTCACTCGAGCGGATGCTCTATCAGGTCACTCTGCAGCTGGGAGAAACAACCGCTATGCTCACCAACGCACAGGGTAAACCGGCCCGATTTGATAATACCGAACAGATTCGGGAGCTGCTTCAGCATGCCCGCATAGACAGCGCGGTCATGCTATTGCCGACCACCTTTGATGAGATGATCGGCCGTCCGCCGATGGCTGATGAAGCCCAGTGTGAGATACTGCTCGGCTGGAAGTAAGTGACCAGCGGATCAGCAACAGTGTTTCTCCAGTGTCAGTGACACGGAATCAGCAAAGCGCAACGCATGGGGTTTATCAATGGTGACGCTGGCAAAGGTCACCCATTCATGACTGGTGGCTATCTCCAGGACATCCCCCACAAGTTTTTCCAGCAGCAGAAAATGCCCCTCCTCCACATGCTGAATAATATCCTTACACACCACTTTATAGTTCAGGGCCTTTTCCACATCATCGGTGATCGCGGCTTTTTCGGCCGGGTAGTGAATCTCAATATTGATCACCACATCCTGCAGTTTTTCCCGCTCTTCCGGGTTAAATCCGATATAGGTTCGCAAACGGAGATTTTTAATGCGGATAATGGCATTGCTGACTGATGGCATTTCTGGGTCCTTGTCGATTTTTCTTAGCGCTATTATCTGGCAGTCTAACAGAACGTCATGAAGTCTCCAGATGCGGATGCTTCACTGGTCGGTTGCCGATTTGTCTTTACTACGTTCAATAACCGTTGTTAGTTCATCAGAATTGCAATGTATGACGCATTTGAAATGCGGCCAAGACCGCGGTTTGCTATATTGTCAAAGCAGTCACAGGTATGATGAAGCCCTCATAAACCTTTTAAACGTTTCGACCTATTACCGGACATCATTATGAACGACGAGATCAACTACAAAAACAATCCGCTACACGGTCTGGGTTTAAAAGAGCTGCTCACCCAGATAGTTGATCACTATGGTTTTGAGATTCTCTACGCCTATCTGAATATCAACTGTTTCAAAACTAACCCGAGCATTGAATCCAGTGTGAAATTTCTCAAGAAAACCGACTGGGCGCGGGAGAAGGTTGAAATTTTCTATCTGTATAAGTTTAAAAACCTGCCCCGGGTTTCATCTGAACAGTTTGCCCTGTCACCCAGAGACCGTGTTATTCCTGAAGGCCAGACACCCCGGGAACCGGCAGAACTGAGTCTGGAAGATGCTGAGCGCATGCGAGAGAAACAGGCGTTGAAAGCGGCCGAGCATGGTAAGACGAAGAGCTATCGCAGTAGTAAGCCGGGCGGCTATTCCAGCAAACAGGAAAACGCCCGGGATAAGCAGGAGCGCTGGAAGCCCGAAAGAAAACCATCGGCTTCGACCGGCGCTTCATCTGACAATGATGATCCCTGGGCAAAGTGGCGGAAATAACGACCTGTCTTTAACAACAAAAACCGCCTACAAAGGCGGTTTTTAGCAGCTAAACGGACTTAACCAGACATTATTTGACTCATGCGCCAGGCACCGCCGCATATGCTACAACTTCACAAAGCATCTCTTCCCTGGCTAACCCTGCGACAACCATTGCGGCACGATTCGGATACGGGGCGTTAAAGTACTCCGCATAAACCTGATTAAAAACCGGTAGATACTCGCGATCGGTAACATAGATCAGTACCTGAGTGACATCATCCATAGTCAGCTCTGCCGCACCAAGGGTATGTTTAAAGTTTTCCATGGTCTGGCGCGCCTGAGCTGCAATTCCACCCTCTACAACCTGACCTTCAGCATTGATCGGGATCTGTGCTGTCGACAGCTGGCCATTGGCAATAACCGCCCACTCAAGCGGGGCTTTGGAGGCAAACAGGTCAGTTTTTACAGCTTGTTTCATAACAATTCACTTATATAAAAAATAGCAATTTGAAGTCCGAACACTGTGCTTATCTGAGCGTTGCCCGTGCAGTTTGTCCGATAAGAACAAGAATAAAGTCAGGCACTGTGTCTGTCCGCTTTCTCGGAACTAGGACAAACACAGTGTTCGGACTAGGATTTCGTATTAATTAAAGTCCCTGCTCATCCGCCATTTTGCGAGCGATCTGAGGTGCGGTCCAGAGAGAAGGCAGCAAAACCAGCGAGACGGGCACCGCTGTCACCACAATGAACGACTGCAGCGCAGAGATACCGCCAGAACCTATTGAGATCAGCAAAGCGGCAACAACCCCCATCATGATGCCCCAGAAAACTCTGATAGAACTTTGGGGGTGATCCGTTCCGGTCATCACCATGGAAACAGCATAGGTCATTGAGTCACCGGTAGTCGCCACAAAGATCGTTGTCAGAATCAAAAACAGCACGGAGATCATAAAGCCCATAGGCAACTGCTCAGTAATCGCCAGTAACGCAGCAGGAAGATTGAATCCGGTAAAGGGTTCAGAGATCACACCAGGATTCGCCAACTCATAAGCCAGCCCACTGCCGCCAACAATCGTAAACCAGAAGCAGGTGATTACCGGAGCCACGACAGAGATCAGCAGGATCATCTCGCGGATGGTACGACCTTTGGAGATACGTGCAACAAACATCGCCATCAAAGGCCCATAGCCCAGAAACCAGCCCCAGAAGAACACAGTCCACCAGTCCAGCCAGCCGGTATCAGCCCGGAACGTTGCCATCGGAATAAACTGATCCAGATAGACCCCAAAGGATTGCAGGAAACCATCAATAATGAATGCTGTCGGGCCAAAAACCAGGATAAACGACATCAAAATAACCGCCAGAATAACGTTAGCCCGGCTAAGAATCTGAATACCTTTGGTGACGCCACTCACCGCAGAAAGGGTATAGATACCGATCAGACCTGCGAGGATCATCAACTGAGTTGAATAGGTATTGGGAATGCCAAACAGTTTCTCCAGACCAAAGCTGACCTGTAACCCAAGAAAGCCGATCGGCCCAACGGTGCCTGCAACCACTGCCAGCACGCAGCTGGAATCGACAATAGCGCCCAGAGGACCGCTCATCACTTTGTCACCAAACACCGGGTACAGCAGCGTACGGGGTTTAAGAGGCAACCCTTTTTCATAATGCAGGTACATAAACACAATACCGGTCAGGCTTCCCAGTATTGCCCAGGCCAGAAATCCCCAGTGCATAAAACTCTGCGCCAGGGCGTTATAAGCAGCCTGAGCAGTACCGGCTTCAGTAGCCGCAAAAAGCGGCGGGGCCGAGGTAAAATGCGCCATCGGCTCAGCAGCAGCCCAGAATACTCCGCCACCCGCCAGCAAAGTACACATAATCACAGAAACCCACTGAAACAGCGGCATCTCGGGGACTTTCACGCCGCCCAGCACCACTGATCCGGTGCGTCCCAGCGTCAGAAACAGGCCGATCACAAAGGTCAGTAGCAGCAAAATCTGCCAGTAAGCACCGAAATATTTAGTGGAGGTAGCAAAGGCGGCGTTAACCCAGCCAGACATCATCTCAATATCATAAAGAGCCAGTGCGGCAAAAAGTACCAGTACACCACCACTGATCAGAAATACTGGAAGATCAACACCTGCCAGTAGTTTTTTTCCGGCCATCTCAGCCTCGTTATTGCATATCTGCTGCCCGGCAACAGTCGCTTGCGTTGTATGATTCATTGTAGTCTCCTGACGGATCATTATATTTATTCGTTATCAGGTAAACCTATGGCTCAGACAGGACTCTCAAGGTCTGAGCCATAGACACGTTAAAAAGTCGAATGCGGTTTAAGCCCGGCATCCAGAAAGTTCAGCCAGTTCAAACCCATGATTTTGGCCACATCCTCACGGCTAAACCCCCGCTCCAGCAGTCCATTCGTCAGATGTGGGAAGTCTCTGCTATCCCGAAACCAGGACAGCGGTCGCGGCCAGTCGGCATTACTCTTTGAACCTTCGCCATAATCCATAGACTTTGACCAGCGTCCATTTCGCATCCATTCCAGGACAGAAAGAGGTTGCTCCTGGCACAGATCAGTGCCGATACCGATCTGATCAATGCCCATCATATCGGCGGTGCTGGCGACCATGTCGCAGAAGTCACCGAGGGTGCAGTCCGGGCCATTTTTCAGATGAAATGGATACAGACTGAAGCCTAATAACCCTCCGGACTCTCCCAGAGCCCGGAGCACCCGATCTGATTTATTCCGCTTGGCTTCATGAAAACTGAGCGGATTGGCATGGGAGATGACAATGGGACGATCAGAGATTTCGATCGCATCCAGTGTGCTGCGCTCACCGCTGTGGCTCATATCGACAATCATGCCCACCCGGTTCATCTCTTTAATCGCCTGACGCCCAAAGCGGGTAACACCACTGTCTTCTGCCTCATAACAACCACAGGCAAGCAGGCTCTGATTGTTATAGGTCAGCTGCATGATCATCAGATTCAGCTCACGCATCACCTCAATCATGCCGATATCATCCTCAATGGGAGAGCAGTTTTGCGCGCCGAACATGATGCCAACCTTACCCAACTGCTTTGCCAGGCGAATATCTGCGGCACTGCGCACCGGCATGATCAGATCACTGTTCAGCTCGAACAGACGATTCCACTCGGCAATGCGGGTCAGCGTTTCCCTGATCTGTTCGTGATAAACGATGGTGGCATGCACCATCGTTACGCCACCTTCACGCAGCTGTTCGAAGATCTTCCGGTCCCAGTTGGAGTACTGCAGGCCGTCGATAACGATCAACTCTGAATGCAGTGCCTGAGCGTGTTGTTCTTGTATAGATTGCATTAGTCGCCTCCGTTAACCACGGATATAGGTAGTCTTAACGACGGTATAAAACTCTTTGGCATAGCTACCCTGTTCCCGCGGCCCGAAGCTTGAATCTTTACGGCCACCAAACGGCACATGGTAATCAGTTCCCGCCGTTGGGAGATTTACCATCACACAACCAGTTTTGGCGTTACGCTTGAAATCTGTCGCGTATTTCAAAGACTCTGTGCAGATACCGCCGGTCAGACCGAAGTTGGTATCATTCAGGGTTGCCAACGCTTCGTTATAATCTTTAACCCGGATAATACTGGCGATCGGGGCAAACGCTTCTTCACGGTTAATGGTCATCTGATTTGTGGTTTCAGTGAACAGTGCCGGCTGCATGTAGTAACCTTCTGTCTCCTCTGTCAGCACTTCGCCACCAAATATGAGGTTGCCACCCTCTTTCTTAGCGATCTCAAGATAGTGAAGGTTTTGCTCCATCTGTCGGGCATCAGCCACAGCCCCGATATGAACCCCGGGTTTCAGTGGATGACCGACAACCAGTTTCTTCATACGCTCTATCATCGCCTCAACGAAACGGTCATGAATCCCTTCAGTGACGATCAGGCGGGAAGACGCGGTACACTTCTGCCCCGTACCACCAAAAGCGCCACCCACCGCACATTCGATTGCGTTATCCAGATCCGCATCATCGAGCACAACCAGTGCATTTTTACTGCCCATTTCCAACTGACACTTGACCAGATTGATCGCAGTAGCAGCAGCCACTTTACGACCCGTTTCAAGAGAACCAGTAAAGGTCAGCGCGTTAATGCCGCGGGAATTGATCAGTACATCACCCACTTCTGAACCCGGCCCCATCACCAGATTAAACGTTCCGGCGGGCAGTCCCTGTCGTGAGATGATTTCAGTCAGCGCCCAGGCTGATGCGGGTACCTGATTAGCTGGTTTCCAGACAACAGCGTTACCAAAAGCCAGCGCCGGAGCGATCTTCCAGGCACCGGTAGCGGTAGGAAAATTCCAGGGCGTGATAATACCGACTACACCAACCGGTTCCCGGCGGGTTTCAATCTCAATACCGGGGCGCACAGAGTCAGCAGTCTCGCCCATCTGGCGAAGTACTTCTGCCGCGTAATAGTGGAAAAACTGACCTGAACGATAGGTTTCACCCACGCCTTCCGCCAGTGTCTTCCCCTCTTCCCGGGCCAGCAGCTCACCCAACTCATCTTTACGGGCGATCAGCTCATCGCCAATCGCCATTAATACTGAGTAACGTTGCTCCAGACCACTCTTTGCCCACTCAGCCTGACCGACAGCAGCCGCCGCAATCGCCGCCTCAGTCTGCGCCTTATCGGCCTGAGCATAGTTGCCAATCACATCGCTGATATCGGCCGGGCTGATATTTATCACCTGACCCTTATTACCCTCAACCCACTCACCTGCAATGTAATTGCGAAAAACTGAATCAGACATATCGACCTCCTGAATGTAGATGGATCAATCATAGGCCCTGTGATTTAATAAGAATAATTAATAAATAATATCTACTGATAAGGCTTCCTTATCACACTTTATCAACGACTCCCGATGCATCTGAGGGATATGCCATGCTGCCTGAATTTAAAATTACTCAATTACGTCACTTTGTCTGGGTCGCTGAACTGAAAGGCTTTCATGCTGCAGCGGAAAAAGCTCACCGCACTCAACCGGCAATTTCGCTGTCTATTCGTGATCTTGAAAATAAACTCAGCGAATCGCTGTTTGAAAAGCGTAACGCCAAAACAGCCAAGACCGAGCTGACACCCTTTGGCGAGTATTTTCTGCCTAAAGCGAAAGAACTTATCGAACATCACGACCGGATTTCGGAAGATATGACACTGCTGGCCGAACATAAGACAGGCCATCTGCGTCTGGCATCAGTGCCTTCCATTGCAAGCCAGGTATTACCCGAGCTGTTATTGGAGTTTGTTAACAATACGCCCGATCTGCATATCAGTTTCTTTGACGATAACTCTGCCGCGGTATACCGGATGGTAGAAAATCAACAGGTAGATTTCGGTATCGCTCACCTGTTTCATGAACAGGAACACAGCGATAAAACCTTTATTCCGATCTGGGAAGATCAGATTGGAGTGGTATGTCCAAAGGATCATCCACTAGCAGAATTCAAAGAGTTACACTGGAAAGAGTTACGCAACCATCGATTGATTGGTAACGGTACCTCCCGCCTGCTGGAAGACAGTGAAGCACGACCTCTGATCGGGCACTCACAATTCTACATCTCCAACATGATATCGCTAATCGCCATGTTAGAGGCCGGTTTTGGCGTAACGACACTACCCCGGTATGCGGTCCCCAAAGAGAGTGAAACCCTGTGCTTTATTCCGTTGAGTACGCCGGTGGTTGTGCGGCGAATCGGTATCGTCACACTGACAAACAGATCGCTGACGCCACCCGCTCAGGCATTGGTGAACTTTATTCTGGCCAGAAGTCGCCCGGCGTAAGCAGGTTCAGAATAAATTTTCAGATCTTTGCCATGTGAAACATCGCTCAGATGCATAGGAAAAATAATAGCTTGAGCTATTTTGATAAGTTTTGCTTATTAGCCGATATAACCTTCTGATTTGTATGTGATCCCTTTTATAGCCCATGATAAATCGCATACAGGCAGGGCATGACAGACAATGGCCGTGATCTCCTCCCTGTAGTGCGCCCTGCATACAATAATTACAAACGAAACCTGTAGCGCGCAGACAGGAGCCTGGACTCCTGAAGGTTTCGGACACATCTATGCTGTTAACTATAAAAAGATGTGCTGCTATTTATGAGGATAACAATAATGACCACGTCTGCTGCAATACAGGCTTCCCTGAGAGGCGATAATGCACTGCCACTGCGCCCGGTTGATCAGGTTATGGATCTGGAACGTCTGGGCGCTATTCATCAGAGCCGACTCAGTTTTATGCGCACCCTGGTACGCCGGATCATGCGTGAGCGCTGGCAAATCGAACCAGTTCGCTTTGAACTCGACCCGCAGAGCTATGGCACTGTCGTCTACGAAATCACAACACCCAATAAGTGCTATAGCTTTGTTCTGTTTTCCGATTACCTCTCCCCGGACGAGCGCAACGACCGGGTGATCGCCACAAAGTGGGATCTGACCATGGCGCTGGTAGATGGCCAGGTTGATGATATCTACCTGGAAAAACTGCGCCAGAATGTCCCTAAGCAGGAAGCTGGCCGCGTCGATGCGCGGGTATTCGTACTCTCCCGTGCCAATCGTAGTGCCCGGAATTTCGACTATGTTGTTGATCAGTTAGCCTGTGGTAAACAACCCGATGTCGCCCAGATAGCCCGTGTAGGCTATCTGTATCGAACCACTGCGGTTTACGGTAGCGGTAAGCTGGGTATGGCCGACTGGGAAAAGGTGTCTACCCGCCACCCCGATTTCAACCGTCCTTTCGCTGCAGAGATGTTTGTCTGTCTGATGCTGCGGAACTTCAGTCTGCTTCAGGCGGAGCATATTGCACAGCACCGCACCCCAGAAACCTATCATCCGATGCTGCCAGAGATTAAACGTTTCTTCGGTATCGGCAATTCAACCGGTCTGGGTATGGCTCCCTACCTGATCAACCACCCGTTACTGATTAACCAATGGGTAGAGATGCGGGAACTGGCGCTGGCAAGGGTGCGGGTGCTGGGTAACATCAACAAGCGTATTACTCAGCAATTCCCTGAATTACTGGAACGCTGTGCTATTCATACAGAACAAACCGTCACCGAAGATGCCTGGCAGACAGCCAATAACCTGCAGGTTCTTAAAGATCTGGAAGCGATTCGTGAGCATACGGCTAACGGCATCGGCAACTGGGATGCTCTGCTCAGATGGAGTGAAGAAAACTGTTCACTGCAGGGACAGGAGATACTGGTGTCAGTAATGCTGGAACTCTACCCAGAACTGGTCGATGAGCTGGAAGATTATCACACCGCCGAGGAGTTTCTGGATCTGGATCCGGTGATGCCCCTGCAGCAGCTGAAGCTAGTCATCGAGCAACGTTACCAGTGGGCGCTGGTGCTGGACTTTTCTGCGGACGGCGCAAAAGACACTTTCTGGTACCGATCTGAAGAGAAAATGGAACCTCGCCTGGGTGATGCCCGGGAGGAGGATGGAAAAGAGAAACAGATGGCACTGGGGGTGGGTTATGCCGTACGCAAATGCTATGACCAGCTGTGTCAGTACATCAGTGAACATCCGCAACACTCCACTGCCCGGTTTATGGTTGCACAGCCGAAACTGCGCGGTATTGTCCGGCGGATTCAGAGTATGAACCGCTGCATCTATGGCGATATACAGGCTAATCTGCTGGACCGGGATATCCTCCCCATGCATCTGTTAAGAGCTAAACTGGCCTTTTTTGGTGTCGGTAAGTTTGATCCCCGGTCAAAACTATGGGTGCGCAATACCATGTTCCAGGGGGCTCCGCTATTGGACGATATTGGTCACACTTTCAATGATGACTGGTTCATGCCTCTGGCCCCAGCGCAGCAAGGAGAACTCTGATGCATGTATCTATGATTGAGCTGAAAGCCGCCCTGCGTCGTTGCTTTGAAGCCACCGGTTACTATGTTGGCAACTATGAGGATGCTGCCAATATGATTCTCTGGCTGGAAAAACATGGCCTTAAGGGACTGAATGAGTTGCAGCGCGCCCTGCCCTATATTGGCGATGACAGCAGCAAGCCCCTGAGTACTGTGATCTACGAAGACAGCACCTCAGCGATTATCGACAGTAACGGCCGCAGCGCACTGAACTGTATCGCCGCGTCTGTCGATCTGGCCCATGCTAAAGCGTTGGAAAATGGCATCGCAACGGTGACAGTGCATAACTGCCATAACCGGATGTTTATCCTTAAAGCGCTGACCGATTGCGGTCGCCGTGGCATCAGTGTGGCCGCCTACTGGAAAAATGGTCATCAGACGGTAACCGAACATACGGCAGCTATTAAAGCTGGCGAACGCTATCCAAGTTACAGTGAAGCGATCACCAGCCTGTCAGCCAACGCGGAAGATAAACAGACGATGACGATTGTTTGCAGTTCGCGGGTTGATCTGACCTCATCACTGCAGCAATCAAAAGGCAACCGGAATGCCCGTTATATAAGCGCTGAGCAGATCCGACTCAATAAAGAGCACAGTGTCGATTTCGGTATCGATATCGATGAAACTCTGTGGGCCGAAATCAATAGAATCGGCGAAGGTGTCCTGGTGGAAAATAGCGAGCGTTCCCGGCAGGGAGCGGGTGGTCGCTAACTCATCGATGACTGTGAGAGTATGGTCGGTCTGATGTTAATCGGGCTGGCCCTGCCGATGACCCGGTTACAGGTTGCACCGCCTGCAACCGGGTCATCTTTTCATTATTAACTTATACCGCTCCATCTCATCCGCTGGCATACTGACTAATTATTCACCTCAATACAGCGCCCACACCATGTTATATACCCTGCCGGAACTCCTGGCCGTCCTGATCGTAACCTGCGGTATCGCCCTGCAAACCGTGGTGGGGATCGGCTATGGCCTGGTGGCGGCACCTCTGCTCTATCTGATCGATCCGGTCTATGTACCGGGCCCTATCCTGTTAGTGGGTTTAGGGCTGGCGCTGATGATGGTGATTCGCGAGCGCCGGGAGTTACGCTGGAAGAGGGTAATGCCCGCTATCATTGCCAGAGTTCCGGGGGCCTGGTGCGGGGCCGCCCTGCTGGTCGCAATACCACAGTATGCCCTGAGTCTGTTTTTCGGCTTTTCGGTGCTCAGTGCAGTGCTGCTCAGTCTGTGGCGCTTGAGCATTCCAACCACACCGATCAACCTGACCATTGCCGGTTTTCTCTCCGGCGTCACCGGTACCGCCACCTCAGTGGGAGGCCCACCGATTGCGCTGGTGTATCAGCAGCAGGACCGGATTACCGCCCGCAGTGAGATCGCCGCGTTTCTGCTGATCGGCACGCCGGTATCTATCATCATGCTGATCCATCAGGGCAGCCTCGACTGGCACACCGCTCACCTCAGTCTGAAGATATTGCCGGGGTTGTTTTTAGGTTTTTTTCTGGCGCGTCTGATCGACGGAAAATTAACCACAACCTCGGCTAAACCGCTGCTACTGGCGGTCTCCGGCGCATCGGCATTAATGGTGACCATTAAAGGGCTGATGGGCTGGTGGGGGCTCTGACGTCCAGGCTTCGTAATTTTAAAATTAGAGCTGATGGCTATCTTGAAATATAATGCATCTTTTTCCAACAGGACTCCCCCATGGCAACTATCGGTACACCGTTCTCTTCGTCTGCAACAAAAATTCTGCTGTGCGGTTCTGGCGAGCTGGGTAAAGAGGTGGTGATTGAACTGCAGCGTTATGGCTGTGAAGTGATCGCCTGTGACCGATATGAAAACGCCCCGGCGATGCAGGTGGCGGATCGTTCCTATACCTTTTCAATGCTTGATGGCGCTGAACTTCGCCGGGTAATTGAACTGGAAAAACCGGATTATATCGTGCCGGAAATTGAAGCGATCTCTACCGACACTCTGGTTGAACTGGAGCAGGAAGGCTTTCATGTAGTGCCAACCGCCAATGCCGCGCGCCTGACCATGAACCGCGAAGGTATCCGTCGTCTGGCGGCAGAGGAGCTGGGAATTCCGACCTCCCACTATCAGTTTGTCGACAACTTCGCGGACTTCGAAAACGCCGTGGCCGAGATCGGGATGCCCTGCGTGGTGAAGCCGATCATGAGTTCATCCGGTAAAGGTCAGAGCACCATTAAAAGCGCTGCGGATATTGAAACCAGCTGGACCTACGCCCAGGAAGGCGGTCGCGCTGGCGCTGGCCGGGTGATCGTTGAAGGCTTCGTCGATTTCGATTATGAGATCACCCTGCTGACCATCCGCCATATTCAGGGCACCAGCTTCTGCCAACCGATAGGACACCGACAGGAAGATGGTGATTATCGTGAGTCCTGGCAACCACAGGCGATGAGTGAAACAGCGCTCAGCCGGGCGAAAGAGATCGCTGAAAAAGTAACTACAGCCCTTGGTGGGCGGGGTATCTTCGGTGTCGAGCTGTTTATCAAAGGGGATCAGGTTTATTTCAGTGAAGTATCTCCCCGCCCACACGATACCGGCATGGTCACCATGATCTCCCAGGACCTGTCCCAGTTCGCCCTGCACGCCCGTGCTATTTTAGGCCTGCCGATCCCCAACATCGTGCAGCATGGCCCATCCGCCTCCGCCGTGATACTGGTCGAAGGTGAATCGCAAAACCTGAGCTTTTCTAATCTGGAAGCCGCCCTCGCCGTCCCCGACACTCAGTTACGGCTGTTTGGTAAACCTGAAGTGAACGGCAAGCGACGGATGGGGGTCGCGCTGGCGCGGGGGACGGATATCCAGGATGCCACGCAAAAAGCTTTAACGGCCGCTGGGGCTGTTAAAACAAGTGGCTAGACGTCGCTTTGCCTAAGAGCAGCAGCCAGACGTCGCTTCGCGACTTGCGAGTGGTTAGACGGAAACTTCGTTTCCTTGCTAGAAAAAGCATTTTTAAAACCGTCAGACTGACGGTTTTTTTTTGTTGGCACAAGAGGCCTCAGAGCAACAATAATGTTTGTCTGACGTTTTATGTTTTGGCACTATCGAATCACAAAGGAAACGTAGCCACAATTCCACAGATAAGAATCTCTCATTGTCAGAGAGAAAATTCAGTCACTGTAATAGGCTCAACTAATTTTTAATAAGACAAAGTTAGCTTAGAGGGAACTATGAAAAAAATTATCATTACTTTTTTTATGCTCATGTTATCAACCATGTTTATAGGTTGCGCTCAAAATGTCTCCGAGTTAAAGCCAGCGATAACGGGGCCAGTTTTCAATCAGATAGAGTCTCCCCCGAAAGGACATGGTGGAATCTATATTTTCAGACCTCTTTTTTCTGACTATTTATCCAAAGATATCGCCAACATCTCGCTAAATGATTCCAATGCTCTAGCACTCCCTTTTGGCGCTTATCTATATGAAAGCTTACCAGCAGGAAAATACTCACTATCTGTCTCTCCTGTCAGGGATGCCTCCGCCCTCTGGAACAAAACTCATGAAGTCGAAATAAAAACGGGAGAAAATGTTTACGTTGCAATCTGGGCTAACAAGGATGTTTCTGAAAATTTGAGTGTGATGCTTATATCTCCAACGTTAGTTGTTCCATCATTATCTTATACATCTAAAGATCAATCCGTGTTTATCGAAGTAGTGAATGAAGATATGGCCATACCAGCCCTGTCTCAATGCGTCTCCGTTACTAAATAAAAATACTATTTCATTCTCGACAAAAAAACCGCCAATCGGCGGTTTTAGTCAGCTCTTTCTAGCAAGAAAAACGAAGTTTTTCGTCTAGCCACCAGCAGGAGTCGGAGGCTCCGTTCTAGCGATTTCTTGGCTCTTCATTCCCCAACACCTCGGCTAGGGTGCTTCTGGAAAGCTGGCCTGTCATCTCTCCCTGGTCATCTATTACTGGTAGAGAGTACTGAGAGTTCAGCGTATCCGGAATAACCGTTTCCAGTACGGCATCCTGCGAGATCGCGTCTAACGCTTCGCAATGGGCTGAGGTCAGTTTCGCCTTATTATCATCATCATAAGCAGCCTGCAGTTTTTCTTCTGTCAGAACCCCCTGATAACCGTCTTCGTTAACGTAATAGCCGTAATCCCCTTTGAAGCCTTTCATCTGCTTCAGGGCTTCTCCGATAGTATCTGCCGTTATCCGGTTCACCGGATCTTTCATCACGGTTTCGACCGTTAGAGCCCGGGCGCGATTAACATCCCGCACAAAGGCTTCTACGTAATCGTTTGCAGGATTCAACAAAATATCTTCAGGCTCTCCTTGCTGCACCATCTCGCCATCTTTCAGAATGGCAATGCGATCACCGATTCTCAACGCTTCATCGAGATCATGGGTGATGAAGATAATGGTCTTGTGCAGTTTTTGCTGCAGTTCAATCAGTTGATCCTGCATCTCCGAACGGATCAATGGATCCAGTGCCGAAAACGCTTCATCCATCAGCAAAATCTCTGCATCGGTACAGAGTGCCCGGGCCAGTCCAACCCGCTGCTGTTGTCCGCCGGAAAGCTGAGCGGGATACTGTTCTTCATACCCTGCCAGACCAACGGTTTCTAACCACTCTTTCGCTTTGGCACCGCGTTCACTTTTGCTAACGCCCTGAATAGCGAGGCCATAGGCGACATTATCAACTACCGATTTATGTGGCAGCAGACCGAATCGCTGGAACACCATTGACATTTTATGACGACGAAACAGCTCAAGCTCTTTTTGCGGCAGCTTCATCACGTCAGTACCTTCGACTTCGATCACCCCCTCGGTGGGGTCGATCAGTCGGTTGAAGTGACGAATCAGGGTTGATTTACCCGACCCTGAGAGACCCATAATAACGAAGATCTCCCCTTTATTAATGGTCAGGTTAATATCTTTCAAACCCAGGGTATGTCCGGTTTCTGCCAGAATCTCATCTTTACTTTTTCCGGCATGAACCAGCGGCATAAACTTCTTCGGATTATTACCAAACAGTTTATACAAACCTTCTATTTTGATCAGTGCGACAGGTTCCGTCTTGTTTATCTTAGCTTCAACCATTATCCATGCCCTCCAGATATCGCTGACTCCGTTTGGCATATGCCTGAGAAACACGGTCAAAAATGATCGCCAGTGCGACAATCGCCAGACCGTTTAATAATCCCAGCGTAAAATACTGATTGGTAATGGACTTCAACACCGGTTGTCCAAGCCCCTTCACCCCAATCATGGAGGCGATAACCACCATTGAGAGGGCCATCATAATGGTCTGGTTGATACCCGCCATAATGGTCGGCATCGCCAGTGGTAGCTGAACGCCTATGAGACGCTGTAGTGAGCTGGCCCCATAAGCGGTGGCCGCTTCCAACACATCCTTATCCACCAGCCGAATACCCAGGTTAGTCAGGCGGATAACCGGGGGAATCGCATAGATCACCACCGCGATCACGCCGGGAATTTTACCGATGCCGAGCAGCATAACCACCGGAATAAGATACACGAAGGCCGGCATGGTTTGCATGATGTCCAGCAGCGGCGTCACCACCGACTGCACCCGGTCAGAACGGGCCATGGCAATGCCGATTGGCACTCCCAAGGCTATCGCCATCAGGGTACAAACCAGAATGATGCTCATGGTACGCATGGTATCGTCCCACATACCAAAATAGCCGATCATAAAAAAGGAGATCACCACCCCCAGACTGAGCTTCCATGAACGACTGGAGAGATAAGCAAGACCGGCAATAATCGCAATAACCAGCCACCAGGGCGTGGCTAATAGGAGTTTTTCAAACCAGACAAGAAATGATAATAGAGGGTCAAAGAAACCTTCTATTATCTCTCCATACTCCCGTGAAAAATCCCGGTACTCGGTATCCAAAAATTTCCGGATATCTCTGAGCTCCCCTCTGCTTAGCTGGGGTACTTCGCTTAACCAGCTTGAATCAGCCATATAAAACCTCTATTCAGAAACAAACCTGCCCGATCACCAAAGGCAACCGGGCAGTTATTAACCAGTGCAAATCAACACAGCGTTTACTGCAAGGCTTGCTTAACTTTTGCGGCGACCTCTGCTGATACCCAAGGGGTCCAGAGGTCTTCATGTTCTGTCAGAAAATATTCCGCAGCCACCTCACCATCTGCCTGGTTATCCTCCATCCAGGCCAGCAGGGTATTGAGCTGCTCATTCGTCAGAGAACGGTTAGATACATATTGATAGGCCGCAGGTGACTTCTCAGCAAAGCTTTCTGTGGTGACAGTCTGCACCAGCGAAGGCGGATACATCGTTGGTTTGGGGTCGGCACACTCATTAGCCGAGATACAGTCTATATAGTGTTGCTTATCAACTCCGGAACCAAAGTCGACTTTCACCATTTTGTATTTTCCTAACACAGCAGTCGGTGCCCAGTAATAGCCAAACCAGGGTTCTTCCCGGGTAAACGCCTTAGCAATTGAACCGGCCAGACCTGCACCCGAACCCGGATCAATGAGATCAAAACCGGAATCCGCCAGCTTTAACGCCTTAAACAGGTTACTGGCACTGATCTGACAGTTCCAACCCGCCGGACAACCATAAAATGCTGATTTGCTGTCATCTTCCGGATGAGTGAACAACTTAGCGTGCTTTTTTACACCCTCAATGGTCGCTAACTCGGGGTATTTTTTGACCAGATACTGCGGCACCCAGAACCCCTCTTCACCACCATCGGAGAGTGAATTACCGGCATAGCGCAGGCGCTTTTCAGCAACACCTTTGTCCAGCGCGTCACGCATGGAATTACTCCACATCTCCGGCGCAATATCTGGCTCACCTTTCTCTATCATCGAAGTACCGGTCGGCATGGTATCCCCAGGCACCAGCTCAGCGTCGCAGCCATACCCGTTCTGCAAAATAAACTTGTCCACATTGGAGATCAGGGTTGCGGAGCTCCAGTTCATATCTGCAATGGTTACTTTTCCACACTCATCTGCAGCCTGTACCTGCCCAGCCGCCAACACCATTAACGATGCAGCAATCAGTTTTTTCATGACGCCTCCATGTTTTTTAACTAGAATTTGATCACAACATATTAGCCTTCTAATATTTAGAACTCAAACTACTTCATCTCTAAGCATTCAGTATTTGTGCTTATAACCGCTCGCGCTATATACTCGCTGAGTTTTTTAAGTCGGTTTTTCAGAGTTTTTTCTGATAAGTGATTTGCTTAAAATTGATAGGATATTCAGATACGATGAGCGATAACGTTCCCTGCTGGCAGGATGTTTTAATCGAACTAAGAAAGATCATCCGCGCGACCGACCTTCAATCAAAACGGGTGGTGAAATCCTGCGGTCTGACAATTCCCCAGGTGATGGTGTTACGCGCGATTAAACAGTTGGGGGATGTCACCGTTAAACGGATATCCGTTGATGTGTCACTCAGCCAGGCGACCGTAACAACTATTATGGACCGTCTGGAGGAGCGCAAGCTGGTCGAACGGATTCGCAGTCACACTGACCGCAGAATCGTGAATGCCCGACTGACAGAAACAGGTGACGAAGTACTACAAACCGCGCCAACGCTGCTGCACGAATCGTTTATCAGCCGGTTTGAGAATCTGGCCAACCCGGAACAGCACACCATCCTCTCGTCGCTGCAACAGATTGCTTCAATGATGGATGCTGAGTCCCTTGATGCCGCCCCACTGCTGGACATTGCAGCGCCCAACCGGGAGTTCAGAGAACGTTAGTATCGGACAGCTATTTGAAGCAGCTGCTGTTCGAGTCCGGACCAGTTTGAGGGTTCACTTCCTATCACTTCGATCCGACTGTCCATCACCTCATCCAGCGCCTGAACTTTTAATACCGACTCCGCCATATTAAACGCAAAGATACCTTCATCGGTAATAAACACCGCTTTCAGACGCTCAGCCTCAATGCCCATCAATAGCGGTTCCAGCTTGCCAAAATCAAACTCAAATTCGGGACTAAAGATCCAGCCACTACTGTAATAACCATCGCTCTGGTTATCTTTGCGCAAATAACCACATTCAGGCAGCCGGTCATCGGCCTGAAAATGATCATGATGATGAGACGATTCCGATTGCGTGACACCGCTATGTTTTGAAGCAGCCTCCAGCCATTGGAGACTTAACTGCCCCTCTGTACAGTTGATTACAGGTGCGTCACTGCCCAGTGTTTGCAAGTATTGAATCAACTGTTCCGTTTCAGCTGCTATATACAGATCGGTCTTGTGAGCAATAACCAGATCAGCTACTTGCAGTTGCTGATTAAAGGTATCGTTTTCGGTATAGCGGGAATCTGATAGTTTTCGGGCATCCACCAACGTAATAGTGCTGCGCAGATCGAGAACATCCTGATAATGGGGCTGCTGCAGCACCCGGATCACCTCCAGAGGGTGTCCCAGGCCGGTCGGTTCAATCAGGATACGATCAGGTTTGGCCTGACGAATCAGCTGACTCAGCGCCACCTGCATCGGTATCCCCGCAGCACAACACATACAACCGCCGGGCACCTCCCGCATAAACACCCCGGTGGCGTGCTGTTCATTACCCAGCAGGCTGGCATCGATGCCCACTTCACCAAACTCATTCACCAGTACCGCCCAGCGCTCATCGACAGGTTTGTGGTTTAAAAGATACTGAATAGCGGTGGTTTTACCCACGCCGAGAAAGCCGGTAATAATATTGGTAGGGATCTGACTATACATCGAGGAAATCTTTAATAGGTTATTTTGTTACAATATAACAAAATAACCATTTTACGTCATAACTTTCGTCATCCGCTTGTAAAAACGAATAGAGCGTCCTGGTGAAACGCACTAGTCACGCAGATCCCGTTCCAGCTGGTCAAGTTTAGCGATCATCTCCGCATTCTGATCCGCTTCAGCCAATACCTGATAGATATGAACCATATCTAAAAACTGATGATAACGACTGTCTGACTTAAGCGCGCTTTTATCCGCAGGCGAACTTTGCAACAACAGTAAAGAGTAGTCTTCAATATTGGTGATCGACCATTTATCCTGATCCAGCAGATCATGCATACTGCTTAACAATGGCACAGAGGCAACCCGTTTGATCGGCGCGTTCACACTACCACTCTGTAGAGGCGTTTGTTCCCGGCTATTCTGCGGGTTTAATAGCCAAAATAGCGCTCCAGTAACAAGCAATAGTATGACCGCGATGATAAGCCACTTGCCACTTTTACTGCGATTTTCCGTGGCAACCCTGGACGCTTCAACGTTTGTTGTAAAACCTGATGACGCTATATTCATCGCCTGTTTATCGATCGGCACAGTGTCTGGAGACTCAACCAGAGATGAATGAGGTTGCGTTAGCTCCCCGGGAGAGAGATCAGTAACGGGCTGAGTCCGATCACTACTATTCACTAAATGATCGATAAAACGACGCCGCAGCTGCCGGTACTCGTGCGAATCTAATTCACCATTGGCATAACGGCAACATAGCTCATATAAACTCCGGCTCATCGTAGCCTCCTCTAGAGTTCTCTTACCAGACGGAATCCGGTCGTTGCATCAGCCGAACCGGATATCGGCACCGACATTGAGACTGAACAATCAGACATCTTAACCTGATAACTCCCCCCCATAGCCTCCAGACCCGACCCGCTACGTACCAGCTCTTGAGCATTGCCCAGATAGTTAACCAGCCCCCAGGCATTGGGTTTACCTTGCTGCACACTGACCAGATCGCGTCCTTTCAGAATCTGGTCGCCCCGGGTCAATCTGCAGTTATAATTTTGCGGTTGCTGACTACCTGTCGCTGTCGCGGCATTCACCCATTCGGATTTAACCGGCAAGCGGTAAAGGTGGCCGGTGGCATTACTCAACCATGCCGCATAGCTGTTTATCTGGTTCTGACTGAGACCTGTCGCCGGGTGCTTTGCAACCCCCGCCAGCCCTTTACACTCTCCGGACAGGGTACAATAGAGGTTGTAATCCTGTCGGGATATCTCAAATTTACTGATCGCCAGACTGCGCCCCCCATCAGGAACAACAATCATAAAGGGCGCTTTATTTTCAGCGCCTTGCGCCAGCATATCCCAGCACACAGCCACTGAACGAATCCCTTTACCGGCCAGCTCTGCACTACAGATGCGATCTGAAACAGGCGGAGGCTGGCGCGCTGTTGATGTCGTCGGATTACTATCCGCCTGGGAACTCGCTTGTTGAGTGTCTGGTGGGTTCTGAGACTGTAGCGAAGACTGTACCGAAGTCAGTTCCGGCGACGGCTTCTCAGGTTGTAAGTTTTCGCTACCTAACCTGAGCTGCTGTAGCTGAGGGTTGTCGGGAAATAACTGCTGAGCTTTTTGTAACAGTTGACGAGCCCGTGTCGGCGAGCGACGATTTAAGCTATTAACTTGCCCGACAACCGCATTTTGTAAATCCTGACTCAATTGCTGATATTTAGCCGGCTGCATTCCGGGCTGCAACTCAGACAGCAAGCGATAGGCCTGTTGAAGATTATTCAGATCCGGTTTTTTGATCGCCTGGCCAATGTGATACAGGCGAACACCATCCTGATAACCGACTATACGCTGATCAATCACAGACGTGTCAGCGACAAGAGTGCGCGCACTTTGCAGCAGTTTTTCTGCTTGAGTGAAACGCTGTCGCGCCGCCAGCTGATCCGCTAAGCGCAGGTAAACCGTCTGAAACGTCTGTGGCGCTTGTTGCGTAATGAAGGGATCATCCGCCCCCAGCAGTGCTTTCAAACGGTTAAAGGTTTGTCCTGCGGCTGTCAGGTCATTCGCCTGTATCTGGGTATCAAAGGTCTGTTTAAGGCCGCTAATCTTCGCCTCGCTCTTTCGCTCAGCTTGCCGTTGTCGAAACTGCTCTTCAGCGTTCACTATTGCATCGGTCTGATCAGCGAGACTAAGGGAAGGGTCATATTGAGCCGCCTTGTCCAGACTGTCTCTGGCCGCATTAAACTCGTTTTGTGCCTGCAGGCGTTCTGATTGCTGCGCATAAATAGCGGCAATGCGGCTATTAACCCCCTGCAAATACTCAGGCTCATGCTGTTCCGCTTTCAACCGCGCTAACAGATCAGCAACCTGGGCTTCCCACTCGGGCGACACCGTCGCAACAGCTAAAACCCCCTCGATCTGCTGTTTAAGAGCCTGTTGCTGCTGTGCTTTTTCTTGTTGCGACGCGTTATCAGAACGGGTCTGTAGCTGTGCCAACAGCTCGGTAATCCCGGCTTGTCCGGGCAACAAGCGCTTGCCATCCTCGAGCAGGCTGATAGCCTGGGAAATATCTGTTTCAGCCACAGCAACAGCTGCGGCACTGTAGCGCTCAACCAGTCGCTGCCGCCCCTCGGTCACGATAGACGAATCACTCACCTGTGTTTCGATACGATCGAGAATGTTCTGAGCTTTACGGGTACTACTATCAGACAGTTGCGGATCACTTAATATCACCTCCAGTTCAGCCTGTAGTGAGTCCAGCTCCTCTTTGCGCTTTTGCGCCTGCTCGGCTAATGCAGAGGCCTCCAGTTGCTGCGCTGTCATCTGTTGGCGTTGTTCCAGCTGCTGCTGTTCATACACCAGACTCTGCTGTAACTCAGGGCTGACCTGCAACGATGAAACCCGTGCCAGCGTATCCGCAGCATTTTGCCAACGTTGCTCATCCTGGGCCACACGGGACTGCTTTATCAGTGCTGAGGCTAACCGGTCCGACACCGCAGTAATAATTCGCTGATCAGACACCATCGGCTGCAACTCAGCGATACGCTGCGCAGCTTCATCAATTCGCTGAGCGGAAATATTCGCATCAATTTCTGCAACCCGTTGATCGATATCTCTCTGGTATTCGGTTTGTGAACGGTTCAATGCTTGCTCAAGCTGAGCCAGCCCCTCAGGGCTGAGAAGCAGCTCAAATGTTGTCGACAGCGCAGCCGCCTGCTGCCATAGATATTGGCGAGTCAATTGCTGCTGTTCAGAAAGCAGTAACTCTGCAAGTGTATCCTGCAACCGACTGACCCTGAGACTGCCAGGTTCCAACTGTTTAAGCTCCTGTATATCCGGGCCTGCGGCAGCAAAGCTACTGAGACTGTTTGGTGCCAGAGCATCCAGACGTTGATTCAGTTCAGTAATTCGCACAGAGCGGTTATAGCGCAACTCTTCCTGGGCAAGATTACGTCGCGCACTTTCCAGTTCGGGGTTAGCAGGAAACAGTTTACCCGAGGTTTTACCCGCGTCTTTGGCAATAGCGAATTGTCGTTGTTCGCTTAACTCAGCCATCGTTTCAATAAATTTTACCGGCAGCCGGGCATCACTCAGCATCGCATTACCGGGATCAACCTTTTTAATACTCGCTAACAGCTGCAGCAAAGCCTCGGATGCCCCGGCAAACTTTTCTGCGGGCAGCTCAAGTAAACTATTCAGTTCGTTATTCAGATCATTAAGTCGCGTAGCCTGCTGTTTAATCAGCTGCTCCTGCTTATCAGACAACCGTCGGGAGTCTTCATAAATCCGTAGCGCCCGGTCGGCCAGTTGCTGGGCACGACTATAGGCATCGGCATCAGCATTAAGACTGACCTGTTGCAGAAAATATCGGGTCAGTTCACGCTTCACCTGCGCATCGTTGAAAAATTCACTCTGCTGCTCGGCATCCATCGTCTGAATTCGCGCTAGCCACTCATCTACCGCCTCTTCATCCAGGTTTGTCAGATCATCTACAAAATCATCGATCTGCTGCTGGTGCCACAGATTACGCAGGGGAAAGTAGGACACGCCACACACAAACAGGAAAATCATAACCCAGACATACCAACGGCTCATCAGACTATGACGCTGGTATTGGGGCATAAACTGCTGCAAAAAAACATCAACACTTTCTGTACGCTGGCGTTCATCAAATGCCAGTAGCTGCCTCAGCGCTTTATTCTGATTGCGGCTGAGTTGCTTCAGTTCAGCCATCTTCATCCCAGTCTTCCAGGCCTCATCAGCCGGGACTTTCTTACCATTTCGGATGAACGGGTGTTTACCCGTTAGCAGTTCATAGATGATGCACCCCAGCGCATACAGATCATCCCGGGGGTCTGCATTTGGTACCCCTGCCAGCATCGCTGGCGAGGCATAACTGGGGGTGAGCGCCCCTAGCTCTCCGGCATCAAAACTGTCTTCCGGAGCCGTGCCAGTCTTTGCCGCCCGGGCGATGCCGAAATCAAACACCTTAACCTGGCCACCATCGAGAAACACATTGCTAGGCTTCAGGTCGGAGTGAACCACTCCCTGTTGATGAGCATATCCCAGTGCGCCGGCCATACCCGCGGTGTAGTCAAGCACCGTAGACAAAGGAAATCCCGTTGGATGATTTTTAATCACTGCATTTAAAGGAGCACCGCGCATCAGCTCCATGGTCATAAACACATGTTCCCGATCCCGGTCGAAATCAAAAACGTTGACAATATTCGGGTGGGCGAGATTCTGGGTTTTACGTGCTTCCCTCTGCAACGACCTGAGTGATTCCGGATGCTCTCTGAAGGTTTTATTCAATACCTTTATGGCGACCAGGCTATCAATATCCTGCGCATCAATGCGCCGCTGATCTTCAGCTTTATAGACATCCCCCATGCCGCCACAGCCAATAAACTCAACCAGATGGAAACGGTCTTTTATCAGCGTACCTACGCCGATAACCGATTCTTCTGAATCGTCAGTCGTAAAGGGTTTGCTCCAGCGGGATGTACTGGTGCCGGTTGACGTTGGCGTCGCCGTTCCTGTTTTCGGTGCCGCTGGTCTGGCCTGATTTCTATCTGGATTGTCGGAAGGCTTTGCCGCACCTGAACTGAAAGAGGCCACATGGGTTTTATCTTCTTCGTCGTGAGGTAACGCCCTACTTTGCGGAGGCCGAAAAGAGGTGTGCTCATCACCCGCCTGGTTATCCATTTTCGGGGAAGCAGCAGCACCCTGCAGTAGAGTCTGATCATCAGCGGGATCCGCAGAGGTGTCAGTAGCGCTCTGGTCGATTGTCTGCATCAGGGCACTGAGGTCTTCCTCACTGAGCAACTGACGTTCGGCCATCTGCTGCAGGCCAGTAACCACTTTAGTGGTTAAATGAGGCTGACTTGAGATAAGTGCAGAAACCGTTTCAAGCAACCTGTCGAATGCCGCCTGTCCATGCAGGTACTGCTTTAGCTGATGTTTAAAATCTTTCATGAGCTGTCTGGTATTCCTTTATTCAGGCAGCTGCCGGATTTTCAATCAGTATCAATGTAATGTTATCCCGGCCTCCGCGTTCCAGACAGCAATCCATCATCTCTTGCGCCAGTTGCTCCAGCGGGATATGACGTTGGGCCAGAAATGCGGCGATATCGGCATCAGAAAGTTCTTTATCCAGCCCGTCACTGCAGATCAGAAAGCGATCCCCACTCTGCAGGTTGCGGATATCCATATCGATATACAGAGCATCGGCGGCGCCCACTGCCCGGGTAATCACATTTCGCTCCGGGTGTATCAGCGCCTCTTCCGGAGTCAGCCTGCCTTGTGCAACCAGCCCCTGTGTGTAAGTGTGATCTACGCTCTCCTGCATCAGCACCCCATTGCGATAAAGATAGATGCGGCTATCACCACACCAGTAGAGCAGGTAATAGTCAGCCAACAACACCAATCCCGCTACTGTTGAGCCAATTATCTTGTGATCGTCTCCGGCCAGCTCCAGCAGTTTGTGATTGGTTTGCAGCAGAATATCTTCCAGCAGGTCAACGCTGTCCGACACCTGTGGTTGTTGTTCAAACATCTGTAACGCGTCAACAATGGACTGACTCGCAAAATCCCCGGCAGAGTGCCCCCCCATACCATCAGCAACCACCCAGTGAGCCTGTTCCGGCTGGCTGAGAAAGGCATCCTCATTATGCTTGCGTACATTACCGACTGAGGTCAGCGCGCTGCTGATATACCGACTGGACGCTAGCAGGGTTTCAACCGACATAAACCGCTCCATGGTTATAAATCATCTATTTTCCCGTTAAAAAGAAGCGAAACTGGGACGCATCCGGTAAGCCATCACTAAACCAAAGCTGAGGCTCAATGGTGTCTGATCCTTCACTCCACCAGATCGTTGGATGACTATATTCAGACTTTAAATCCAGATTACGCAAACCGGCCCGCTGCGGCTCAAGGTTGTGCATAACGGCCACCGGTTTTATGGCCCGAAACAGATCCACTGAGGGGTATGCGGGCAGCAGCTTCAGATTACTGGTCTGGTGACAAAACAGAGGAAAGTCAAAGTTATCCTCAAGCGAGTCAAACAGCAGTGTCTCAATCTGCATCAGCAACTCTTCCTGATCTTCGAGTTGTTTCAGGCAAACAAACGGGGTTGAAACCGGCACGGCTATCAGACAGGGAAACTTACGTCCGACACTGTCGATACTGGGGATAAAGACGCCCAGCCAGCCATGGCTATCTAAAATGCCCGGCGAGATATAAAACTGCCACACCGGAGCGATCATATAATGTTCGCTCCAGCTGTCATTCATATATCCTTTGCTGCTGGTCATGCCCTGCTGTAGCCAACGATCCAGATTGCCAATGCAGTGACGGCTAAGGCCCCGACTGACAAAGTCCCCTTTGCAGGGCACCTTACCGTAAAAGCCACTCTGCACCGGACTCATATCAGAGTGATTCCTGACAGCGGAATCCCGCTAGCAGGTCATCAGCAAAAGGGTTAATGACACTTTTAGCACGCAGTTCAAAGGTGGCACTCAACCCATCTTCAGCAAAATTCACTTCATACACGGCCCGGTTATCCGTAATATTCAGCTGAGATTTATTCAACAGACGAAACCAGGCCCAGGGACCATCTTCAGTGCTGGACTTAACCTCACCATCAAGTCCTTCAAAGCGCAGGCGCACAGTGTCACTATCGAGCGAAGGCCAGGTGACGGCACTGGAACGGCGAGGCCCGTGACGATAGATTACTTCCTGTGAACCGATACTGAGAAAGAATTTTGATGCGTCTGTATCCAGCCTGACCGGTCGCATCACGAAAGGCACCGACAGTTCGCCATTGCGGAAAAACGTTTCTTTAATATCATTCGCTTTCTGTAGCTGAAGCAGGGTCTCTTTCGTCAGACCGATCTTCTGACCGTCGACTTCACGCTCAACCCAGGTTCGCCCTTTGGTATCAATAAAGTCTCTCAGGTAGGTATTTACAAAACTATCCAGGGTGCCATCCGGGCCAAAGAAACGACTGAAATCCTCCAGTGTGACTTCTGAGCTGGCATTGGCTTTAACCGGATAGCGTCCCTCAAGGAAGTTCTTGCACTCATAAGTAACCTGAGACTGCCAAAGTTGATTCAACTCTGTTTTGGTGTTGTCCAGCACCACCGACCAGTTCTGAGCACCCAGGGCCCCCAGCCACCCTTGCATCATCTCAGGCATATCTGCCTGATAGCTGTTCACTTTTGCCAGTGGATCGGTTTTATTGCGGGAGATCCGTCCCTGAACCGCATCAATCGCGCCGGTGCTGGAGAACGATGAATTAGCGGCATCATCCATATAGCTACTCAGTTCAGCCAGATCCTGACTCAGCCGATCCAGCAGGGATGAGCTGCCTCGTTTCTCCATTAATTTGTAGTACGGCGTATAATAACGCTCAACCTGTTGCCCAAGATCGCCTCCCAGATTATCGAGCAAGCCAGCTTTTTTGGCATCACGCATCAGGCGACTGACCTTCTGCTGCTTCACAGCCACCCCCTGATTAACACTGGAAAGAGTACGTGCCAACTGATCAGACCCTTCACCCTGCTCTGCCGAAAACGGTTTTGTCAGCGTCGTTTCCTCATTCAGGGTCTCCACTAAATGACGTAACGGGCTATCCAGACCTGCGGCAACAGAGATCTGTCGGATGCTCGCTTCCGCGTTGGCAGGACGTTGCATCGTCATGTCATTGATCATGCCATCCCAGTGCTGAATAAAGTCGTCATAATACAAACCGAGCACTTTACGCTGCAGGGTATCGCTGTCCATAAAATGACGTGACTGATAGCGGTCCCCCATCACCCAGTTATTGTCGATATACTCCTTTGAAAGCGTGGTACTGTTGGGCAGGAAAAGTGTGTAGAAGCCTTGTTTGGTAAATACGCCAGACATGACAAATGTCGTCAGATCGCCGCCATGCTTACTCTTAAAAAGATCAAACGCATAAGGGCCAAACACCTGATCCAGTGCCAGATCATATTTATGTTCCTGACTCAACTCTCTGAGAATCGCCTGATAGACCTGTTTCTCTAAAGGATCGGTCGACAAAATTCGCCGTGCATAGGAGACAATCTCCTCATTCAGGGTAACCGGCAGAAAGCCGTTCTCCATCAGCACCTGCATATGCCCGCTCAGATCATTCACTGCCTGTTCGTCAAGGGCATAGGTTTCCTGCCAGTCAAGCACCGCCCAGGTCGTTAGCAGTTCAGCATCGTAGGGTTTTACGCCGCCATACATCAGGTAGGTTTTCAGCAGTTCATAGAGGCTGGAGGTCTGTTTGGGATCACTGGCAATAATCAGCTCTTCAATCCGTGCGGTCAGCACCGGCAGCAAGGCACTTTGCAAAAGATTCAGATACGCCGAACGTGCACCCTGGGTGAGGGTGTAACCCTGATACAGCCCGAAGGTATGGTCAACACCCGCGTCATCGTAAAGTCTGGTTGCATCACGCAGGGTGTTCAACTCCGGCAATACAGCCAGAAAATCAGCTTCAAACATCGGCACCTGCACTGACTGTTCAGAAAAGCCGGTATTCAGCTGAGTCAGTTGCTGAATTTTTTGTTCATTATTCAAAAATGACCAGCTCAGCAGGCCGGTGCCAACCAGAAATACCGCCAGCGCGCCAGTAACAACCAAACGTTGCATCCAGCGACGCCGTCTGATCAGTTGCTGGTCAACCCCAGCGATTCCGGCTTCGACAAAGATCACCCGCTGCAACAGGTTTTTGAGAAAGAAGCTTTTACCACGACCACTGGCGCCCACCAGTGTCGAATTACTGAAACCAAAACTCTTTGCCAGCGACCCCAGCAAACGGTCAATAGGTGTCCCCGCCTGAGTCCCACTGGTAAAGTAAACACCGCGCAACAGTGCTCCCTCGCTATAGCGATTAGTACTGAAGATTTCCCCCAGGAAGATAGAGATAATATCGCGCAGCCCGGCAAACTGACGGGGAAAGCCCATAATCAGGGTACGCTTATCAGGATCCTGTTCCTGATACATCCGCTCGATTAATTGCTGTTCGAGGCGCAATGTCAGTGCGTCAAATTTGTCAGCATAATCATCAATATTAAACTGAGGCCGACCGGACTCAGGCAGCTGAAATGTTTCACCCCAGACCTGTGCCCGGGCGTCACGGTCGTAATGGCCGAAGAACTCACTGAAACCAGAGATCAAATCACACTTGGTGAAGGTAAAATAGACCGGCGCTGAGATCCCGAGATGTTCATTTAACTCCTCGATACGTCGTCGGATAGTCTGCGCATACAACGCTCTTTCGTCGTCGGATTGCTGCATCAGATCCGCAACACTCATGGTCACCAATACGCCATTGACCGGCTGTTGCGGGCGATTCTTTTTCAGCAGATCCATAAACTGCTGCCACGCCGCCCGGTCAACCGATTCATGGCTATCCTGAGTGGTAAAACGACCGGCAGTATCAATCATCACCGCCTCGTCGGTAAACCACCAGTCGCAATGGCGAGTACCACCAATCCCCTGAATCGCCTCGCTGCCCATCCGGTCAGCCAGCGGAAAATTTAGCCCTGAGTTAATCAGTGCGGTGGTCTTACCCGAACCCGGTGGGCCGATAATGATATACCAGGGCAGCTCATAGAGATTGGCGGCTTTACCGGAGCCGCCCTTACTGTTGCGCAAAATCTGTAATGCTTCATCAAACCGGCCACTGATGATCGCCTGTTCATCCTCTCGGGCACTCTCCGCCAGATAGGCCTGATCCAGCTGTTCACTCCCCAGATCATCCAGCAGTTGTTCATTTTTTTTCTTTTGCCGCCAGAAAAACAATGCCGTTATACCTGCCCAACAGAGCACAACGATTACAATCGCCAGAAGTCGGGCAAACTCGCTGGCAAGAAAATAATTTTCAGCAATGGCAAATAATGGCCCGATAAACCAGATCAGCAATGCGAGACAGATAATCCCGATACTCTGAATAAACCATCGATTGGTGATAATCCTGATTAACTTTTTCACGTGTCTTCCTGTCAATCCCTGAACAAAACATGCTCGCCATTAAGGCATTACTATTTTCGCAGCAGAATCTCTACCCTGCGGTTCAGTGCCCGGTTCAGATTGGAGTTATTCTCCACCAGAGGGGCGCTGGAGGCCTTACCCTCAACCCGCATTACCACACCCTCTTCCAACTGACTCAGCAACACTTCGGCAACGGACTTGGCCCGGGCCTGTGACAGCGCCCAGTTCGAGGGATAACGGGTAGAGAAAATAGGCACATTATCGGAGTGTCCTTCGATAATAATTGGTTTACCCACACCTTTAAGCTGTGTACCGATTCGCTCAACCAAGGGGACAAACTCGTGGGACAGACCCGCCTGCCCTGAGGGGAACAGTCTTGCATGACGTAATCGCAGCCTGACCTGATTTTCCTCATCGATCAGCTCGACCGTGCCGGCTGCAAGCTCTTCCACTAACTCCGGTTCCAGCAGCGCAAAATAATCAATCGTCTCAGGTGCCAAATCAGGCTCTGTCACTGCAAACAGCGGCGCAGCCAGACGGTCAATATTCACCGGGGTCACTTCAATAACCGGGGTACGGCTGATACCGGAAAATTGTTCCATCAACTGATCAGACTTCTGGGTTATCTTCCAGATAAACCCAAGAAACGCGGCCATCAGCAGGAACAGACAAAATGCCCAGATCACCCAGAAAGGTAGATATCGGGCGATGCCGATACGTCGATCAGACACACCTTCCCAGTGAGGGGAGAGCCCTTCAGACTCATAGTTGCGGTGCCGGTTAATAAGAATATAGAGCTCGCTGCGCAGACGATCCAGCTCCCGTCGACCATTGGCCATGCGCCGGTATTTGCCTTCAAAGCCCAGAGACAAACACGCAAAATAAAACTCCAGCAGCTCAAGATTACTAGCCGGACGTTTCATCAACTCATTCAGATAACTAAAGAAGCGCTCACCACCCCAGGCTTCCTGATGACGGGTAATCAGCAAACTTTCACTACCCCAGCGACTGTTACTGCCCCAGGGAGTATTCAGTACAATCTCATCGATCAGCGCGCACAGGGGATAACTGATGTATTCACTGTTTTCCCGCCCTCCGGACACGCCCCAGCCTTGAGACTCATACAGTTGAATCTGATCCAGCGCATATCGACGAAACTCTTCCAGATCAGGACACTCAACCGTATTCTGAATTTTGCCCAGGAATGACAGCAGCGGAGTAACCAGTTGCAACAGTGGATTTTCACCCTGAGAGATTGCTCCCTGTACGATTGCCCCCGAACCCGGCTGCTCATAATTGGGCTCCGGCGCAGATGCCCCCGCAGACTGATGTAAAGAGTGACCGTACTGAGCGTTGTCAGCCCTGGGGGCTGGCTGCCGCGGAACTGGTTCCGCTGGTCGCCGGTCAGGGGTTCCTGTATTGCGGGGTTTACGCCCCCCCGGCATCGGGCGAATTACGGTTTGATCATCCATGATTTACAACTATCTATCTGCGTTTAATGGCCCAGAACTGGCATTCAAGCCCTGGGAACTCGCCCCCCACATGGAAAGCTATACCACCGGATTTATCCAACTCTTTCCAGATCTCATGACTGGTATCAAGCTGAAAATAGGTAAACCCTGCGTGGTAAGGTATTTCCCGTGGGGCTACCGGTAACGGAGCAATAGGAATACCCGGCAATGCGCTGGTAATAAGCTCTCGTATACGTTCAACCGGACCGATCTTAATCTGTTGCGGAAACTGAGTACGTAGTTTTTCCTGAGCAACCTGAGCACTGACAGCAAAAATAAAGTCAGCACTTTTTAGCAATACACGGTCGCGGATTCTGGCAGCCCGGATACCATACTGTTCAGGTGAAAGGGGAATGCCTTCAGCTATCTGCTCAAGTACCGTGCCGAAGCAACCTTTCAACTCTTCCAGCAGCGGAAGAAACGTACCGATCAGATTATCCTGCTGATATTCAGCAAACTCGGGTGGACGCTTTTCCGGCTTCATAAAGGTGGCCAGTTCGCCCACCAGCTGCAGTAACCGCTCATACAGTTCCAGCGGCGACATCTCTGGCACCTGACGGTACAACGACAACACAGGGTCAAAACGATTCAGTAACTGAAGCAACATAAAGTCAGTCACTTCGGCAACGCCCCCCTTACCGCCGGAACTGCTCACCCGGGCCGCAAGTTCACGGGCACGGGTAGTCAGCATCGCTTGCAGCTCAGTGAGAAAGTTCTGTAACAGGTCTGAAGCCCCGATATCAAGCAAAGGCGGGATAAATTGCTGACGAAGACGGATCTGCCCGCCTTTTACCTCTTCAATTTGCGCCACCGCTAAACGGGTATAACCATCGGGCACCCGGTTTTCAGAGTTCTGCCGGGCATCTTCAATAAACAGACGTAAGCGCAGCTCGCCGACCTGAATACTGGTCTGTTCATTTTCAACTGAAGCCATATCAGCCACTTCAACGGATTTAGGCAGATAGCGCACCAGGCTATTACGGTTGTCGTTACTACCCACCTCCGTAATGCCTGATTGTTGCAATGGAATTGCCAGATAAATGATCGCATCGGAGATTGAGTCATTAACCAGCACAGGCAACGGCGGTGCATCACCGGTATGCATATCAAAGCTGGTACCATCGGCAAAACAACCGGCACAGTCATCCAGCGAAACTTCGCCAATTTTCAAATTGGCTGAGTTTACTTTCAAGCGGGAAAATCCCCAGTTAAAACAGCCGATCGCACGAATGCGGTTATTAATTTCCTTCAACAGATACTGGTCATGCTGTTGAAAGTGCTGCGGCCGAAGGAACATGCCTTCATGCCAGATAACTTTATTCGTCACTCCGTGACTCCACTTCAAAAATCCAAAATCAGGCTTAAATTCAAATCACAATAAACGGTGTTTAATTGAGCAGATCAAGTGTCAGTTGATTGTCCTTGAGTCGAACCTGAACCGACTGATCCTTTTCAGCATGCACAGCAACCACCTTTTTCATCACACCGTTGTCAGTATTCTGAAACGCAGCCAACACGCCGACGAATTCTGTATTCTTATCCAGCAGTGTTTTTTTAATCGCCGATCCCCCGGGATTAACGATCATCTCATCACGCAATAAAAGGTCGCCGGACAACAAAGCACTGTCATTGTCGTAGAGAGCAAAAAAGTCGCTCTCTTTAAACAGGGCATCATCTTCTAACTGATAGATACGCACAACAGTCGGGGAGGGTCGTCCATCGAGATCCTGATTAACAGAGGAATCCGCAATAACAGAAACAACAAGCTCTGGGGGTGGAGGCGGGGGCTCATCATCAGACAGCATATCTGAAACGGTAGAGCAGCCATTTAGCAGTGTGGTGGCGATAAGCAGCATAAAAAATTGCCGCCAGGATCGCTCCAAAAATCCCTGGAACATAGTGAACTCCCTTTCTAAGAAGGTGAATTAAACCCTAAATCCCCTGTTTATTGCAATGTTCTGGAGCAATAGATATAAAAAAACCGACCCGCAGGTCGGTTATTAGCAGACAAAAACCTGAGATATCAGGCTTTTGGCAGACGCCAGTCATCAGAACCGGAGGTTCCGGCAACTTCATGAGTCCAGCTGATCTTACGATAAGTGAAGGCAACATCTTCCATGTGAGTGAAGTGTTCCATTGCAGGATCCTGACAGTTAGGCATGTGAGCCTTGATATCAACAATCATTGCATCTTCCAGCACATGAGTGAAGTAATGCTCTTGCTGACCCGTCATAGAGGTGCGGAACCATTTCAGTTCGATACGTGGCAGACGCTCACCACTGGTCAGTGCTTCAAACAGTTTCGGTGAAGACTTGTCATAAATTTTAGAAATAACCAGCGCATCATGTACACGCTGACCACTCGGCTGACCACTTTGTGGGTCGCGAGGGATCATGATCTGATGGGAAAAGCCCTGAACAGTGATTTCGTTTTCATGACCTTCCTGATAACGATTCCCCATAGACTCCATGCTGTTAGCGCCTTCGGTGATATTACCCTGAGTTTCGCCTTGAATGGACATATAACCTGGTGTTGGCATTTTTTCTCTCCTTAGATAGTGATGTTAGCCTGCCAGGTTTAAAGCACGGTTTGAGCCAAAAAATAAAATATATATATATTTCAATAACTTAATAATAATTTAAAATAAATATCAGATAGCACTCAATAGCCGCGCTGAGCAATAAATCGCGCAATCAATCACCACTGCGCAAAGTCACTCAACGCTCAACAGAGACTGCAATTTAATTTGCAGCGGATTTTCAATAGCATCGATCTGGTCAACATCAATGATCTCTTCAAAACCTGAGCTCCCTGAGAACTGAGCAACCATTCTCACCAGATCATTCTGCGGACGAAACGCAGCCACCCGGGATGTCAGCACAACAAAAGGAAGCGTGCCCGCAATTTTCGGCTGTCTCTCAATTGACACCTCATAACCTAACCCTTCCAGCAAACGAACCAGTCCCGGGCTATTCTCAAGCAACAGCCAGATCACCAGCGCATTCAACACAAACGGAGTAATAGAATCGTAATGAGGTTGCTCATCTTTAAGCTTTTCTGCGATCAGCCTGGGCAGATCATAACTGCAGTCATAACTAAGCACCCAGCGAACCGGCGAACTAAAACTCAGAACCGTCCCATCCAGATCATCACTATAGACCCAGGGTTCAGCAACTAACTCATTCTGAATAGCAGGCACAGGAGAGGACAGCTTTGCGTTGTAACCAAACGCATCACGCAAAACAGATTTGTAGTTCTCTAATATGATGGAATAGTTTTTCTCAGCACCAACAACTTTATCGCGGGTGGCACTCTGCATATATTCCCCCAATACCTTTCTGGGAGAAAACAACGGGGTGATGGTTTTCAGATACGCCTGAAGTTCTTTATTAAGAATGACAGAAACAGCCTTAGACCGCTCCCGCAGCTGAGTCATCTGCTCCAGCTGAATCTCTTTGATAGGCGTCATAGCTCCCTGCATCTCTCTTACTCCCTTAACGTGACAATCCTTTTGATTGTCGGAGTTTACTGCAGCCAGCACGTAAAAAAAAGCGCCATGCAACAACCTGCTATAAGTGAGAACAAAACAGCGCAACTATTGATTGCGCACCTGAATTTGCCCGATATTCTATGGAATATCAGGCACCTGTGGAGTGGCTTGATTTTTGCTTATTATAAAAAGGCCGTAGAGAGAAAAATAAGGATTCCAGCCATGGATAAGGTTTACCCGATTGCGATATTAATCGCCGCCATGACGACAACTGTCTCAGGCAACGCATCGGAGCGTGTGCCCCGTTTACCCTCATCCACCTACAATGTGGAGATCAGGCCCGATAACTACTATTACCACGAACAGCAACTGGGTGCCTGGTTTATCCAGTGCTATCAGCGTAAGCAACCTTCAGAACGTTACTGGCATTGCAATGCCTCTGACAGCGAAACCATCCGCCGATTCAGAACGACGCTGAAAGACCCGGCACTGGCATTTACTGATCAAGAATCTCAACCGGTTACTCAGGCGAATACCGCACCCGCCAAACAATCGACACTCGCACAGCAACCCATTGTTCAGGCGGAAACCGTCCCCGGCGCGAAAAATCCGATCGTTCAGAAAATACCGCATAAAAAGCACGAGTCTGCCCAACAACTGGCTTATATGCAGACAAACGAACATCAGAAAAAAGAGTTAGCGGGCAAAACCCACGAGACAAAGAAAAGTCAGACGCCAATAGCCCAGGAAACAATAGCCCAGACAAGAATAGTTCAGACAACAGCCCCCCAGACAGTAAAAAATCCGCCAATACAGAGCCAGGAGACACAACATCACTGGGTAATACAGAACACTGACTTTAACAACCCAGCATTGGAGCCGGAAACATATTATCTGCTCCAGCTGGCGGCCTTCCAGAACAAACAGGACGCCAGCCAATGGCAACAACGCTATCCGGATATAAAAACCCAGGTGATCAAAAGCCAGGGGAAATTCACTCAGTGGTTCAACGTCGTCACAGCGCAACCGGTTGAATACATCGAAGCCATCGCACTCTCTGAAACAATTAAAGATCAGACCGGCGAAACCCCCTGGATACGCGAGAAGAAAGAGCTTTTATAATCGACAGACCTGGCGGCTTGTTTATCCACTCCAGGATGCCAAGCCACCCAGTCACTTATCAGCCGATTGAGACACTACCAGACCCAGCCGCCACCGAACCACCACAACTGATCGCATCACCTACCCGGGCAGCAGGCCGTCCATTGATCATTACAGAAGAGGAACCTGCCGCGACCGCCCGTCCATGCGGCGGACACTTGCTACAGCCGTGCGGAGCAAGAGGATCACCTACACGAGCCGCCGGGATGCCATCAATCAGCACATCGCCACTACCTGAAATAATAGGCGATGGCGGAAAACATCCATGACCCGACCCAATATCACCTAAACGTGCCGCTTTTGGCATTTTAAACACTCCTTGATAATTGATATGCGATCACTATAGAAAAAACGCACGGCGCTCAGAAAAACGAATGCGCAGTTACGTCCTTTTCCTCAATCCTATCAGATCCTTCTGACCTTCCCGATATAACTTACTCTTGCAATTATATTCCGAGCTATGGGTTTACTGCTTATGTCGCTTCCACAATCTCTCTTTATTTTACGGGGTTAGCTTTTCAAATATTTTAAAATCCATGATTGTCTAGCCACTTCTTATCCTTCTTAATACTCTCAATAGCTTCCTGCAACTCATCGACCGTCCACCCCGCTGCAACACCGCCAAATGCACCATTATAAATCAAGATAACACTCACACCTTTTTCTCTTATTAAACTACTAAAGAAAGACGTTTCTTCACCCATATAATCAATAGTCACAGGGTAAGGCTTACGTTTTAACAAAAACAAACCCAATGTTTTTTTCTTTGCTTCAAAATAATCATTCAAACTCTTTATTTTTCGATTATAGGTATATACGTTTAATAAAGCCTGCCATTTCAGCCCCTCTAATTCATCTTCACCCACCTCTACCATAAACTGATCCAGAAGCTCGATACCATCTAAACTATTAGCAAAGAATACTATCTGCGTCTCTTCTTTAAGAGGGGCAGGCTTATCAAACTGATCATTGAGTGCTTCCCAGCCAATGCTATCTCCAAGATTAATAAACGCATATGCATAAGTACTGCTTGGTAGAAAAACCTGGTATAACAGAAAAATCAATAAAGAATATCTATACACATAAACCCTAACCATATTTTTCATTTCACATTCCATTGCTATAACTTATTAATTTTATCAAACGATAATTATGCGAATTCTAATTCCCGAATTGTATTTATCTATCAACGGTTATACCGCTTCCTCAGTTTGGTATCGTTTTCCCGCTTTAGTTTCTCGAAGGTTTGCATATCCATATCCCGCCAGTAATGGGGTGGACGCTTGGTTTTTTTATCATATTCTGCCGTGGTCGGGTCAAGGTGCCGAAACTCTTCATGGTCGGGGTCATCCGAGAGCGGTTGGGTAACATCCATAAAGTATTGCATAGAGTCCCAGTCTGCCGCGCACTCCTGCCAGAGTTCGGAAGGTTTATAGAAATCAGACAGGTCGATGCCCCAGTCATCTTTATAATGAGCTAACACCAGGTTGTATCGCAGCAGACCGCTGGGCAGCGGGGCGCTGTGCAGATAACATTCCATCTCACTGAACGGCGCTTCATGAAGCACCACGTTTTTCTTTTTCTGATGGTATTTAGTCACCAGGCCGCTTTCACGACAAAGATACCAGGCACGGTAATCCTTGGTGCTGTGGAATAGTTCAGGATTAAATTTCCTTAAAAAAGCAGATATTAACCAACTAAATAAACAGGGGGCAAGAATAATACCAGGGACTATTAAATACTCTGCACTAAAAGGTTCATCTCTTAGTGCTAATAAAAACAAAACGGTGAAGACACCTCCACCACCTAAGTATAAAGATAGAAAACGCCCCACCCCATACATTAAATTAAGTGCATATGAAAGCTTGTTATAACGTATTGGGCTGATACCTATATGTGCAAACTGAGCGACACTCAGTAACTGCTGCAGTATCTTCTGCTCCTCTTTTGTCAATGTCCCATTTGCAGCCTTTTCCTTAATACCGGGTTCGTCATCCCGCTCGCACTCTCTAAGCGTATCTGGAGTAACATTAAACGTATCCCGGGGCAGCACCTCCTCAGTCGGCACTATCCTTGCGAGATACTTACCCTTGCGATAACGATTCCGTAGCCCCGGCTCACGGTATAAAAGGCTTTTATCCGGCCGGTAGGCGGTGGCTTTATACTCTGCCACTGGCGGGTTGAGAAAGGTGTCCAGATCCATCATGGTCGTTCGCTGTCCTTTTATGATTAGCTACCGTAGCTGAGCTCATCGGCCCAGCCCGGCTGATTCTCTTGTTCAAAATTGGGGTTTACGGCCAGGTTATTTTTCCTTTCTGCTGCATCATCCAGGGGTTTCAGATTAGGAAAAGAGTATAGATCGCAATCGGCTATCAACATACGCCAGCGGGCTTTCACCGCCCAGTCATATCTAACATTCTCTCTGGACGATGACGTTCCTTCTGATGGTGGGGTTGACACAATAATCTCCAGCCCACCGTCAATCTTGTTATAGCCCTCCACCGACCTTTTTTGATAGACCTTACGGTTATCTTCCACAGTAACGGCGCTGATATCGATCATTGTAATATTGTTCTGACGCAGTCGCAGGTAACACTCGAGCCCGGCATCATCCGGCAGGTTACTCTGGATGCTGATGGTTTGCAGGCGATTGCCTTTGCTATCAAAGCTACCGTTATCTCGAATGGAGATACGGATGCCCGCAAACAGATTCAGCAGCCGGATATAGGCTTCCTCCTCATTTTGCAGCCAGGGAGCATCATCTTTTTCACTGCCAAAGGGGCCATGTTTGATCCACTCCTCTAAGGGGGTATCGGTGAGCCAGATACTCAGCCCCACTCCGCCCAGCATCAGCACCAGACCTACCCAACCCACCGGTCCCAGCCCGGTCAGCAGACCCGAGGCAGTCATCATCGCCGTGCCCAGCGCTGCTGCAACCAGGGCAGCGCCCTTATCATTATCGCCTTTATCAAACGCATTAATCGCATCCCAGATAAAGGCAGCAGTACATAAAACCCCCGACGCAGCAGTCGCGATCCAGACCCGGGTTATCTGTTGCGGGAGTCTCTCAGCCAGTCTCGTACTAAACGCTTGTGCCGATTTATTAAAAGCAGATCCTGCACTGTTATCAAAAACGACTTTTGCACCGGCTCTTGCCAGAATATTGGGGTTGCCGCCACCTCCTGCCCAGTATTCGTGGTAAAACTTACCCGCATTCATCAAAGCTACAGGCAGATCTATTAGTGCTGCAGAAATAAAATCAAAAGCAGCTCTTGATATACTTTTTTCTCGAACCCCTGTTACAGCTAACTTCAAATTCCACATTTCAAACAGCAATAAGGCAAACGGCAGCTGTACCTTTTGCTCCAGCTGTCCCAGTTTGATAAACCGGTCCACTCTTCGGCCTTCTCTGGCCAGATCGACATTCCGAACAACCTCAACCCCTCGCGCCTCACCGCTTGTTAACAGTGCTTCAGTTGCCTGTTGATGACGTCTCAGAATTCTTACAGCTTCGCTATTCGCGGGGGCGGTGATAAAACGCACCTCACTCAGCTGAAGCTCTGACAGAGAGCGGGCCGCGCGGGCACGGCTGGTACTGGCCTGAAGCTCACCGTTGGCTCCGCTGATATCGCCATAGAAACGTGCCTGATGACTTCCTGCGTGCCGGTACTGACGCTGGGCTTCGCTCAGGCCAAACCGCCTTCCTGTTGTCAGATCTTCGACACCCAGTACCACTTCGTTTACTGCGGCAGTTTTGCGGGCTTTAAAGGTGAGTTCATGAAGCAGTGGATCACTGCTTCGTAGCAGGTTAAACAGGTTACCATGCACTCGCATGGTTCGTTCCAGACTCTCGCCGGCTGCTGCACCCAACACCCGGGTCAGAGCTGTATTGGCAGTCTCTGTCAGTTTTGCGGTAACAAAACCAAAGACACTGGCTGCCCGTCTTGATTCAGTAAACAGATCAGGCCGGGCTTTTTTCAAGGCCAGCAGCGCCGTGACTTCAAATGTAGCCACCGAAGCCTCCTGAACCTCCAGACCTGCCTGCTGCTGCATATAGCCCAGCCGGAAACGGCCATCACCCATGTTTTCTTCCACTTCCTGTTGTGTCAAATACTGATCGACTGCCGGAGATGATTCACCCCGCAGCAACATCTCGCTTAACGGCTGGCCACTGTTGTGATTAAAGATATCCGCCACCAACTGGTTTGCCGGATCCTGAACCGGCGGACGAAACGGATCAGCGCCATTAAGTTTATCCAGAACACCCGGTTGACTGGTCAGTGGTGCGAGCAGATCAGTCACCAGTTTAAAACCGGCAATGTAATCCACGCCTTCCAGGCTGAAATAATCAGCCAGTAGTTGTTGATTATTGTGGTCTTTGATTTGTGCCATCAGATATTGCTGACTAGCTCGCCAGCTATTATCCAGGTTTTGTCGCTGTATTGTGCGGATCGTGCTATGAAAAGTCCCCCCCAGAAAACCTATATCTTCTCCATGAAAAAATTTAGATATCGGATTTTCTTTGCCGCCAATCGTTGGTGGCAGGCCCCGCAGGGCGAGCAATTCTGCACTACGGTAGTTAGGCTGCATCTGTTGACGCTGCAACAGGTGCTGCTGATATAATTGAACGCCTGCTACCGTTTGCGCCGCATGGCGCACCTGAAACAGGTTATCTGGCAACAATAAACCCGGTATATGACGCTGTTTAGCATCGATCCAGATATCCTCTACACTCGGTGCCTCCTGCCAAACCTCTTCAACCGGAGAGCATTGCTGATTCTGCTCATCCCGTAGGATTTTCTCCATTACCGCACCGCGTGCCTGCCCCGCATAAAGAAATGACTCTTTAGTGTCCTGGTCACCCCAACTGGCAGTACTAACTGCGGCAGCCCCTCCTTCTTCATACTTTTGTAGATCGTCATTGACACTCTGGAATAGCGTACTCAGATGGTTTGATTCCAGATCGGTACTATAACGTTCAGGGGTAGGGGTAAGTAGTTCCTCTGTAGAATCCCTTGGTCGTTGTGAGGGCTGCCGGGCAATATCCACCAGTCGCCCTGTTCGCAACTGCAGCGAAGGCTCAGCCCTTACACGACAACAGCGCTGGCGACGGGCGGCGGCATTATTTTGCAGATAATTAACCCGGGCAGCGGACCACTGCACTTCGCTAAAGGCCATTTCAACATCTGTGATTTTACCGCCCTGCTGGCGTATGGGTATCCACAACTCAGATAGTGGTTTACCCACCGGCTGACGCAGATTATCCGTGGTTTTAATCTGCTCCCCCTGACGATGATCGGTAAGACGAATATCCCGCATCTCCAGTTGATCAGCGTCATTGTGGCTAACCAATAGCTCTCGCCATAGCAGGCCCTTACGAAACAGGTAGAGATAACCAAACCTTGGCGGCAGAGCATATAATTTTTTATCCAGTAAACCAGTCCATTCGAGCATCGGAACGACAGGTTGCAAAGCATAATACTGCGCTTTTTCCTGACGTTTACACTGGTCAACTTCATCAAACAGGCTGACCCGGACAGGGGCTCCCTGTTCAGCTTCTATATCCAACCATACATTACGCTTGGGCTGCCCATCCCAGGGCCATTGCCAGAGTTCAAATGCCGGATGTTCTTGAAGATCAACCGACTCTACCGTTTTCTGATTGCTCAGCCACTCCTGCTCTTGCTGATTAGTCAGATCATAAAATGCAAAACGATGGCCTGCTGGGTGCTGCTTGCCATACACCTGAATAAACAGTTTTTTACTGTCGCATGCAGGGCCTATATTTGTGCCTGTGTTAGTTGTACTCATCCCTGTACCTTCGAATCCTGTAACAATTAAATCAGATGGCCTGTGGCAACAACAAATCGCTGCTGTTCTGTTGGCAATGCCCGTATCCGCTCAGCCGATTGCGGTATCGGGATATAAACAGCTTCACTGTCTGGACGGTGACATTGCTGCAGATATTGCAGAATCAATGATGTGTCACTTACACCGCAGTTCTGAATATCATCAATATAATGGCGCTGCAGCTGCCACCATTCGTCAGTTACGGGGCTTTCAGTATCAGTAAAAAGCGCTTTATGATGTTGTTTAATCAACTGATCGGTTTTAAGTCTGACCAGCGCTTGTTGCTGGCTCTCCGTTAGTTCCCACTCTTTCTGATCAGCACCACCCAGGTGCTGTTGCATATGCACATACCAGGTATCTGTTTGGCCTTTGAGTTCTGCGTGCCGCCAGATTACACCTGAGAGTTTACCCAGCCAGCGATCAGTGTCAGCTGCCGCGCTATCATTAAACAGGTAGTGGGCAATAACAGGGGATTGGAAATGTAGTAACCCCTGTCGCTGACCGTCAAAGCGGATGACTAATCGGTTCTGCAACTGCGCCAGCACTTGCGCAAAACTTAGTTCAGTTGACGCGATTAAAATAATACCCTGTGGCGCACTTTTTCCCTCTTCGCCAACCGCATAATATTCGAATAGCTGAGACGTTGTACCAAACTCAAAAAGCCAGGGGCTATAGCTCAATTGTTCGTTAAACAGAGTGCCGCTAAAAAGCGCCGCTTTTTCATCCAGATCCGCTACTTCAAATAGTGTTTGTAACTGTTCCGGATGAAAGTCGGCCAAAAGATACGCCGTCATGCCAGGCATATCATTTAATGTTTTTTCCAGAGTATTAATCATACCTGTTCCTAGTTCCGCCCACAGGGGCAATCACTCAACGGGCAACTGCCATCGGGTTGCTTCTGACACATCTGTGTAATTGGCTGATCAGTCACCCGGTCTTGTGCCACCTGATGCGTAAAGGCCGGTGTTGACTGCCAGGCCACCTGCTGTGGCAAGGGCTCGCTAATCTGACCGGGATCATCACTCTGTGCTTCAACAGGCGGTGTTGGCGGGGTCGGTGATGCTTTTGCCGCACTTCCGCCACCACCACCGGAGTTCAACTTGATACTGGCACCGGTTATGGTGACGCCTGAAGGATCCAGCTTGACCATACCACTGCCCGCTTTCAGGACGATCTCGGTGCCCGCGGTAATATAGATTTTCTGTCCGGCTTTCTGATGGATCTGCTGCCCGGCATAGAGGTGGCTTTTTTGCCCTACGGAGATATGCAGGTTCTGATCTACCGTCACGTGCTGGTTTTTATTGACCTGCTGGAACTGATCGCCCTGAGTCAGGTGATGTTCATCGCTGCGATACTCACTGTAAACCTTACCTTCGACAATTTTGTGCCTGTCATTACCCAGCCAGCTGCGATGGTCGTTTTTGGTCCGCTGATCGATATCTTTTTCAGCGTGATAGAAAACCTGCTCTTCACCCTTTTTATCTTCAAAACGGATCTCATTAAAACCATCACCGCCTTTGGTGGAGTTGGTTTTAATGGTGCAGCGGGTTTTGTGTTCCGGCAGCTTGTAAGGGGGGCGGTTGAGGCCGTGATACACCCGGCCAATCACCAGCGGTTTATCCGGGTCGCCTTCAAGGAAATCAACGATCACCTCTTCGCCAATACGGGGGATAAACATGCCGCCGAAACTGCCGCCGGCATGGATCTGACTGACCCGGATCCAGCAGGAGCTGGTTTCATTGCCCTGTCCTTCGCGATCCCAGTGGAACTGAACCTTGATGCGGCCATGCTCATCGGTGTAGATCTCTTCACCCTCGGGGCCGGTAACAGTCGCGGTCTGGGTGCCTTCGACGTGGGGGGATCTGACATCGGTTGTGGGGCGGAACGGTACGCTGAAAGGGACACACAGATAACTGTTGCTGTATTGGCTGCCTTCGGTCGATGCGCCCACTTCCAGCACCTGTGGCTGAGAACATTCATGCTCAACCCGCGCAATAAGATACTCACTATTGAGTGCATCCCGGTCGTGTCCGCTGAGTTCGAAACTATAACCCGGGGTCATCCGGTTGACGTCACTACTGCCCTTCGCCGATTGGCGATAACGGTTGAGGGACTCCAGCCGAATCAAGGCATTATTATTGCCTCGTCCTGAATCGATAAAGCGGCCCGGATGGTCGTAGATCTCCAGTGGCACGTCGAGTTCGCCGGATTTAGCCGATTCCAGTTTCAGGTTGGGCTTTTTAAAATCAAAATCCCGCAGGGTGACTTTACCGGGGACGATCGATTCGCTGTAGCTGAAGTTAAAGATGTGCTGTTCACGCACCGCTCCCTGACTGTCGTGGAAACAGTCCAGCAGCGGATCACCACTGATCGCCGGGTTAGAACCGGAGGTATCGCTGAACACCAGCACATGGCCTTCATCGCTGTGTTCGAAGTAGTAGTGAATCCCCTCTTCAGCCAGCAGCCGTTGAATAAAATCCAGCTCGGTTTCCCGGTACTGCACGCAGTAGTCATAATCCGGATAGCTTTTGAGCAGATCAAAACGGAACTCATCGGTGTTCAACCCGGCATCGGTGAGGATAGTCTGGATGATGACCTGGACATTCTGAAACTGGAAAATCCGGCTGTTCTGCCGATGCTGCAGCGCCCAGATTTTAGGCACCAGGCGGATATGATAGGTGCTCTGATTGACCCCCTGATCGCCAAGGGTGACTTCCGATACAATACCGTGGATATAGCGGGTGAGTTCATCGCTACCATCGGTCTGATCCAGCAGGGTAACAAACGCTGGCTGGCCGATCAGAGTAGCAAAATCGATATCTCCATCGTCGGAGACCACTTCGATGGCAAATTCAAACAGCGCCGAGATCTCCTCTGCGCCGTTAAGCCGTACCAGACTGAACTGTTCTGAATCGTCTGTATCCTGTAGCTGAAAGAAAAAGCGTTCTTCGTTCGCCTTTAAAAACACCATAACTCAATCCCTTGTATAAATAGATTCGCAGTATCAACACTACGAGGGCTTCCATATCTTTCCAATTTCACAGCAAACCATGTGCCATTAGCTAAGTTCACAGGTATTTTCTCGCAGATTATACCGACCCAGCTTTTCCACCAGTGAACGACGGGAAACACCCAATGCATCGGCTGTACGGGTCTGGTTGCCGTTATGACGTTGCAGGTGACGGGCGATTACCCGGGCTTCCAGCCGCCCCATGATATCTTTCAGGCTGGCGCCGGTATCCAGTTCCTGCTCTAACGGAGTAACCGGAACCTCATGGGCTTCATATCCAGTCAGATGTTGAGGTTCTATCACGCCATCCTTGTCTGCCAGTAACACCGCCCGCTCGACGATGTTACGTAGCTCGCGGATATTTCCCGGCAGTGGCAGACTCAGGATCAGGTCGAACACCTGAGGCTTTATGCCGCTGATAGGTTTGCCATACTGGCTTGAAAACTGACAGATGAAATGGTGCACCAATGCCGGAATATCATCCCGACGTTCTCTCAAAGGTGGCAGTTCGATTGGAAAAACATTGAGGCGGTAAAACAGATCCTCCCGGAAACGACCCTGCTCTATCAGTTTTGGCAGATCCTGGTGGGTTGCCGCCAGCACCCGGATATTCACAGGAATACTTTCCAGTGAACCCAGTGGTCTGACTTCCCGTTCCTGCAGCACCCGCAATATTTTGGCCTGAAGCTTAAGTGGCATATCGCCTATCTCGTCCAGGAACAGAGTGCCTCCCTCTGCGGCTTCAATCAGACCTTTTTTGTGGTTGGTCGCACCACTAAACGCGCCTTTGCGGTAACCAAAAAGTTCGCTTTCAAGCAGGTCTTCCGGCAAGGCAGCACAGTTTTGCGCGATAAACGGCCCGTCACGATGAGGCCCGTTACGATGAACACACGCTGCGATCAACTCTTTACCGGTCCCGGTTTCGCCCTGAATCAACGCGGTAGCCGTTGAGTCTGCAATCTTTTCAATCAGGCTGAACACTTTCTTCATCGCTGCCGACTGACCGATTATCTCATCGACCATCAGCTTACCGCTCATGCGGTTACGTAACTCTTCGTTTTCGATCTGCAGCACCTGATTGGTTTCATCCAGCTGCACTATCAGGTTTCGGTTTTCAGTCAGTAAGCGGGTATTTTCTGCCACCACAACGGCCTGAACAGCAAAGGCCCGGACAAAGGCTTCCAGTTTTGTCGGAAACGCTTCCACTTCACCCTTTTCGCTTACCCGGCGATTAAACAGCTGCATCACCCCCAGACTAACACCTTCATAGTCCGTCAGCGGAATGACCATCAGCGAACGGGTGCGGATGCCGCTGAGACGATCCCGATGGTACAGGTCGTCAAAATTAAAACCGCTGTAAGTGTAGACATCGCTGATATTAACAATCTGCCCTGAAAGGGCTGTATATGCAGTAATCGCTTCCATATTTGGCCGACGATCCGGCCTCAGATCGACTTTATGCAGTGGCACAACACTGTTCTGCAGATAGTCTCCCTGAATAACTTCCGGGTGCAGATAACGCTTGGTTCTATCAAGAATGTATATGCACCCGGCTTCAGCCGCAGTGAGTTTCCGGGCTGCCGTGAGAATTTTATCCAGCAGCAGATGCAGATCTTTCTCCCGGGTGATACTGAGATTGATCTGTACCAGCTCTTCTAACGCCAGCAGGGAATCTTCGATACTCTGTTCAATCATCTGCGGACACTACAGTATCGTCGGCTGCAGCAACTGTTGGCATTTGCGGGGCGATTTCAACCATTTGGAGATCATAGTCATTGCCAAATGTCAGACGGAAGCCCCCGGTATCATCGATATCAAGCAACAGGCTGGTGTAACGGGTTTCATCCGCCATCCGTTCTAACACTTCAGTAGCGATCTGCGGCAGCAGAGTGCCATTGAGAATATGATCGATGTTCCGGGCCCCGGTTTCCACTTCAGTACAGCGCAGCGCAATGGTCTCAACTACCTGATCACTGTAGTGCAGTGCCAGCTTCTGACTGCTGGCTAAACGTTGCACCAGCTTATTCAGCTTGATACGGACAATATCGCCCATCACTTCGGCGGCGATCGGGTAGAACGGAACAATCTGCATCCGTGCCAGTAATGCCGGTTTGAAATGCGCGCTGAGCACCGGACGAATCGCTTCGATTAAGGCCTCTTTAGAGGGGCGTTCACCATCGGCACACATATCCGTAATGATATCGGTCGCCAGGTTTGAGGTGAGGAAAACGATGGTATTGCGGAAATTCACCAGTTGACCTTCACCATCAGACAACATCCCTTTATCGAACACCTGATAGAACAGGTTCAGGACTTCCAGGTCAGCTTTTTCCACTTCATCCAGCAATACGACCGAGTAGGGTTTTTGCCGAACCGCTTCGGTTAGTAATCCGCCTTCGCCATAACCGACATAGCCGGGTGGTGATCCGATCAGGCGAGAAACGGAATGTTTCTCCTGGAATTCAGACATGTTAATTGAGGTGAGGAAGCGCTCACCGCCAAACAGCTGGTCGGCAACCCCGATAGCGGCTTCAGTTTTACCGACACCGCTGGGGCCGACAAACAGGAAAACCCCCATCGGCGTTTCCGGATTATTGACGCCTGCTTTTGCTGCGCGGACACCCTGATCAATCGCATCAATGGCGTGGTTCTGTCCTTTTATCCTACGCTGTAACTGGTTGTTGAAGCTCAGAACACTCTGCGCTTCATCACGCACCATTTTACCCAGCGGGATTCCCGTCCAGTCGGCAATAACGCGCCCGACTACGTCCGGCGACACTTCATAATGAATCAGTGGATTGTCCTGTTGCAGGGCATTCAGTGCCGCGACTCTGTCACTGATATCCTGACGCAGTGACTGTTCAGCACCTTCTTGTTCAGAGCCGTCCAGTTCAGAGCCTTCCAGTTCGACACTTTTCTCTTCAGAGCCGTCCTCTTCTCCATCACCCGTCTGTTCCCTATGCTGAGCAAGTGACTGACGTAACTGCACGATACTGTTGACCAGTTCCTGTTCTGATTGCCACTGAATCATCAGTATTTCCAGTTCAGCCTGATGATTACTAATCTGCTGCTCTAACGCAGTTAACTGCCCCTCATCTGCCAAAACATCACTGGATATATCACGCGATAGCGCCTGCAACTCACGTTCCAGCGTTTGTATCATGCGCTCGAGATCATCAATCGCATCAGGCTTGGCGGTAATACTAATCTTCACCCGCGCAGCAGCGGTATCGAGAACATCCACCGCTTTGTCCGGTAGCTGGCGGCCGGAGATATAACGGGACGACAGCCTGGCAGCGGCCTCAACCGCATCATCTCTGACATAGACACCGTGGGCAGATTCATAAGTCTGACGCAGACCCCGAATAATAATGACCGCCTGCTCAACCGTAGGCTCATCCAGCTTCACCAGCTGGAAACGCCGTGCCAGTGCCGGGTCTTTCTCGAAATACTTTTTATATTCGGACCAGGTTGTCGCGGCAACGGTGCGTAGTTCCCCTCTGGCCAGCGCAGGCTTCAGAAGGTTTGCCGCATCGCCACTGCCGGCGGCACCGCCAGCACCAATCAGGGTATGCGCTTCATCGATAAACAGAATGATCGGTTTAGGCGATGATTTAATCGCATTAATCACACCATTGAGACGATTTTCAAACTCACCTTTAACGCTGGCGCCAGCTTGTAACAAACCAAGATCCAGGCCATAAAGTTCAACGCCCATCAGTACATCAGGGACATCGCCCTGAGCAATTTTCAGCGCTAAGCCTTCAACCACTGCGCTTTTACCTACACCGGCATCACCGACACAGATCGGGTTGTTCTTGCGCCGCCGTCCCAAAATGTCGATCATCTGGCGAATTTCAACATCGCGGCAGAAAACCGGGTCGATGTCGCCAGACCGGGCTTTAGCGGTAATATTGGTACAGTATTTTTCCAGAATGCTCAGATCAGCGTCAGCAACCGCACTGGCAACAGCACCTTTCGAGGCATGACGAACCTCACAAGAGCCTTCCGTCACTGCCTGATAGTGTGTTTTAAGATCATCGTAGGGAACTGCATTGAGATCATCAACATAGCTGGCCATTCCATGACGCCGCTGATTGGCCAGTATCGCCATAACCAGATGTCCGCTACGAACTTCAGGGGCAGCCAGTTCCAGAGAGGCAATCAACCAGGCATCTTCCAGCAGCCCCACTAATGTCTGAGAAAAGACGGGCTTACCCTGATTACCTTTTTTATCCAGTTCGATGCTGTGCTGAATGCGTTTGACAAAATTAACCACATTGATGTCGTAGTGCACCAGAATCCGCGCCAGATCATTTTCCTCTTCAAGCAGCTTCATCAGATAGTGGTCAACACTAACCTCATACCCGGCCTGCGAAACACAGAGCCCTGCGGCAGCCTCAAGCGCTCGGGTGCAGTTGCTGTTAAGCCGCTCAACCAATGATTTAAGCTGAATCTTTTCCATCTTTAACGTCCCTGTTGCAGTTCAGTACTCTAACGTCTGAACCAGTTAACCAATACCATGCAGTATTACATTGCGATCATCGGAATGCGGATTCCCAAGCCAGCCAGACCAGCCAAGATAGCAACTACCCTCGCTTCCCAGTCGTGATTCAGGCACCTGATCGCCCTGTAAAACCAGTTCAATATCAAAGCAGAGTTGTTCTGGCATTAGCATCAGAATCATCTCTTTCAGGGCTGCATAATGCTTCCCACTGGGCAGAAAGTGCGCAAAATGTGAATGCACCATCGGCCCTAACTGCACTATAAACTTACTATTAAAATCTTTTACCCGGCTACCCAGGGTAATGTCTTCGCCCAACAGACTCGGCCCCAGGCCTAAGCGATTCTTTTGTTCATCCGGAACCAACGCCCAGCGTTCAACATGTTCAATAATCTGCACCGGTACATTATTGAAATAACCGCTGACAACTTGACGCAGGACGCTGGCAGAATTCCCCTGCATCGCGATCAAACCGGAAAACCCAAGCAACCGTGGCCAGTTGATTGCGGACTCTTCCCGGGATGCCTTTTCAGGTGCGCCCATCAGAGCAAACAGCCACTCTGAAAAATCATCCCCGGCGCCCGGCTGATATTGCAAAGCGGGCCTGTATTTATGCCAGATACGGTATAAAAACGCCGTCAGCCGATGATTAAACAGATCAAGAAAGTCCCGCTGGCGGGATGTTGGCAGTTCAAAAACCTGTATGACTAACTGCCCGTTTCTGAAACTCATCTGTTCTGTCGGGCTCAACAGCTCGTGTAAGCTCTCGCCACTGCGCAACTGTTCCAGCTCATCATTACTCAGAGACCGGACACTGAGAACTCCCGCGCGAATTTGCTGCTTATATTCAGCAGCCCGAAGCACCATATTGGAGATATCCAACCGATGATCCCGCAGCGCTCTGATCTGCTGTTCAGACGTCAGGAAGTATTCAATTAGCTCCTGATTCTCAATCTGCATCTGTTCGGCAATGATCGATTCAGTGACATGTGCAGGCATCGGCGATGCCGGCCCATACAAGCCAATAAAATTATTCTGCAGCTCCAACTGACCTTGTCGGTTAATGCCTGCATGCTGAATATCACTCGCCGGAAATGCCAGACTTGGATGGCCTTTAAAGCGTATCGCTTCTTTCGCTACCGGCCCCTGATACCCAACGCGTGCTCCCTCATGTAATGATTCCAGCAGATTCACCGCTTTGAAAAACTCAAAGCTATGGGCGGTCCGCTGCAATTCATTACTTAGAGTAAGAAATGCTGACCGCTCTGAATCTGCCATCGATAGATCTCTCCGTTATCCAGCCCTTCGACTTCCAGCTCATGGTGAGCATTGATATTTGCGTACTGGCTAAAAAAACCGTTCAGCACAGAGGCAAACAAAAACATGGTGCTCTCACCCTGAATACCTTTCGCCCCAAACTTACTCTCTCTCAGCTGCAGCTTAGTCTGCAGGGTTCTCACGGGCACACCTTTTATGATCCGGTCGCGGGTCTCAGTGGAAATACTCTGAATACCTTCAAGCATCTGCTGACTGGCACGCTCGGCCTGACGATCAAAAAAAGCGCGAAAATCATAACAGGCCAGCAGCGTTCGCAATGAATCCAACCTTGATAATGACCGATAGTGCAGCGCCATCTGGGAGATCAGTTGCCAATGCAAACCGTCCCGCAATGGTGGCTGCAGCGCATTTGTCACCCGGGTAATATTGCGAAATGAAGCGAACTCGACCGAGTCTGCCGTTGGATAAATAATATCTCCGGCGCGTAAAACCTCAGGCAACTTCCGGTTGGTACAGGTCAATTCCAGCGAGATCGTCTCCGTCGGGGGAACCGTATCCCGACTATCAACATGCACAAAGCTGATAAAACTGTCGAGACCACTCTGTAAGGTCGACAAACGACGTTTCAATGAAAAAAATACCTGCTTATCGTTGCTGTCACTGCGGATCTCATGGTCAAAGCTTTCAAAGGCCGGATAATGATAGCGCTTACTCTGGCCGCGCAAGCTTCCACTAACATGGTCGATAGAGAAGAGCTCTATATGCTCCTGCTTCTCATGACTGGGACGAACCATATATTCTTGCCGACGATGATCAACCCGTATCGGGTCTGCATCCGCACTGAACAGATTGATAATCGGAGTGCAGTACAGCCGAATATGCCCCTTCTGAAGTCGCAGCTGCGAATCGAACTTACGATTAAACGTAAACTTAAGGCTGAACGACTCAATCATCGGCACCTGCAGATGCTCGCCCAGGTTATTGATATCAACAAAGAGAAACTTTTCCGGAAGACTGAAATATTCCTGCAGCAAGCGATAACCATTAAATGAACGATTCGTATAGGGTAACAATGCTTCATCATCCGCAAACCCCACCGGAGTAATCGCCTTCGTTCCCAGTTGAATCCGCGTTTGCTGACCGGAGCGCAACTGCACACAGAGTTCCAGCTTATCCAGATAACGAAACAGCCAGAGATAAAGCCCCTGACTAATATGCATCTCACGGTCCCCATGCAGGAACAGGCGCAACTTATCCAGCCCCAGGTTTTCTGAAGCGGCGCCGGGTTCAAGCTGAAAATCCAGCGTCAGAGAGGCCCCATCACTCTGGTTCGTAGAACTCAGTTGGTGAAGCTCGATCGGGTAGATATCCACATCGTAGCAACTACGAAATCGACAGCTGGTGTTTTCCACCTCAACCGACTGTACCGCTTCGCCCCGAGGAATCCGCTTACCTTCAATCAGCGCATTTTCAATTGGCTTAAACTCCAGCACACTCATTGATGGCAGTGGGCGAAGATAGTGAGGCCAGAGTAATCCCAGCAGAGCATGGGTGACTTCCGGCAGCTCATCATCCAGTTTCTGCCGCAACCGCCCGGTCAGAAATGACACACCTTCGAAAAGACGCTCAACATCCGGGTCATTCCCCTCTTCTGAGAGAAACTTGGATAATCCAGGGTTCTGGCGAGAGAACTCCGCACCCATGTCCCGTAGATATGAAAGTTCATCCTGGTAGTACTTATTAAACGCCATGTTAACCGACTACCTTACACAGGCCGTCATTCGCCATCATCGTTTGAAATCTCACCCGCACGGGACTTTCTGGTATCGCCATATGCGCATTAATTTCGAAGCGTAAGTCGAGTGGATTATCATCATTTTGCAGATAACGAACTCTGACCCGATCAAGACGAGGCTCATATTTTTCCAGCGCCAGCTTGATCGCTTTACGCATCTCGGTCACGGCTTTCATATAACCGCTACTCATATCCAGATCATTGAAGTCAGGTAGTCCATAGTCATCAAGAGCCGTCACACTGCCCTGGCGTACATTGAACATATTCTGCATGTGCATCTGTACCGACTCACGCAACTTATCTTCATTAACATCCAGTGACAGCTTGGCCCCCTCATCCCCCAGCGCTACGCGCTGCAGAAGGGTGTAGTGCAACATACCTGTATTCCTTACCGCCCTCTCACGAGAGCGGTTTTCTCAAGTACCGTTAATCGATCAGGACTTATCCAGCTTGCCCACCAGGGACAAGGTGAAATCAGCACCCATATACTTGAAATGTGGACGGACATGTAACGCCACTTTATAGAAACCCGGTTCACCTTCGACGTCAGAAACTTCGATAGAGGCTTCTCGCAAGGGACGTTTACTGCGCACATCAGCACTTGCTCCATCCTGATTGGCAACAAACTGACGGATCCAGACATTCAGTTCCTCTTCCAGATCGTTGCGCTCTTTCCAGCTACCGATATTTTCACGCTGCAGAACTTTAATGTAATGCGCCAGGCGGTTTACGATAAACATATAAGGCAGCTGCGTGCTCAGCTTATAGTTCATTTCAGCCTGTTTACCCTCTTTGCTCACGCCAAAGAATTTAGGCTTCTGGACTGAGTTAGCAGAGAAGAATGCTGCGTTATCGCTGCCTTTACGGAAGGTCAACGGAATAAAGCCCGCTTCCGCAAGTTCAAACTCCCGACGGTCTGATACCAGCACCTCTGTCGGAATCTTAGTTTCAATCTGCCCCATCGCTTCGTAGTGATGTAACGGCAGGTCATCTACCGCACCACCGCTTTGAGGTCCGATAATATTTGGACACCAGCGATATTTAGAGAAGCTCTCGGTTAAGCGGGTGGCAAATGAAAACGATGTATTGCCCCAGAGATAGTTTTTATGATCGCCAGAGATACTTTCATTATATTTAAACGCTTTTACCGGATTATCACGCTCATCATAGGGTAGACGCAGCAGGAAGCGAGGCATGGTCAGGCCAATACTACGGGCATCTTCGGTTTCACGGAAAGAGCGCCATTTAGCGTATTGAGGCCCTTCGAAAATGGATGCGATATCGTTCAGGTTTGGCAGTTTCTGGATATCATCCACGCCAAAAAACTCTGGCGCAGCCGCCGCAATGAAAGGCGCATGAGACATAGTGGCAACACTGGCAACGTTCTGCAGTAAGCTGATATCGGGCGCACTGTGATCGAACTCATAGTTGGCAATCATCGCACTAACCGGTTGACCGCCGTGCTGACCAAACTCTGCTGTATACACCTTCTTATACAGACCTGTTTCGGTAATATCTGACGCATCTTCAAAATCCATTATCAGATCATCTTTAGAAACATTTAACAGCTGAATCTGGTTGTTTTCGCGGAACTCTGTGCGATCTACAACGAACTTAAGACCACGCCAGGCGGACTCAAGCTTCTGAAAAGAGTCATTATGGATTATTTGATCCACCTGCAAGCTCAGTTTCTCATCGATAGATGCAATCATCTCATCGACCAGTTGCTTACGAATCCGTTCGCTTTTTTCTCCGGTCTTCAGAATCTCTGCAATAAAGGCCTGGACACCTTTTGATGCGACATCATAGGCTTCGTCGCCGGTTTTCATATTGGTCTGTTGCATGATCTGATCAAGCAACGAGCCGTCACTGGTTAACTCTACAGCGGCCTGAGCGGCTATCTGTTCCTGTTCTGACATAGTTCAATCCCTTACTTCGTGTTCACCGTTATGCTTCAGTGACGCAGTTACTATTCTTCGATACCCAGCTCAGCCATCAGCTTCTTACGGGAATCATCATCACCCAACAATTCTTCTATCTGCTTGCGGAACGCCGGTACGTTACCAAGCGGCCCTTTAAGAAATGAGAGTGCTTCACGTAGTTCAAGAAGTTTCGCCAACTCAGGGACCTGCTTAACAACAGACTCTGGCTCAAAATCACGCAGACTGTTAAATGACAAATTTGCTGAAATTTCTGCATCTTCCTCACCGGAGAGTTTGTCAGGTACCGTCATCTGCACACTCAAACGCTGATTAGCCATCACATCAGAGAAGTTTTCTTTGTTCACATCAATCAGGTCCCGATCCTGCAGATCATCCTCTTCTTCCCGAAGCGTATAATCACCCAGCATCACAATCTTGTTTGGCAGTTCAATGTCTTGCTTGCCATCGCCCGTCGCCGCTTTATAGACGATATTGATACGTTCCTTCGGTGCCACTGATCCATCTTTAGCCATGAGTTTTCATCCCTCTTAAAATTTATAGAGCCAGCGCGCTCAATGGATCCATCAGGCACAGGGCCATTCTCAGCTGATCCACTTCGTCCTGCTGTTCCTTGGTATATTTCTGCTTTACTTGTTTCTGACTGTGGCCGCTTAGCAGTAGTTTTATTACATTCAGATAGAGCTCAGGTTCCCACCTCTCCAGGCCTTTCGCCTGCAGCATTTGATGCAGCATTTTCAGCTGTGACATAGCCACGTCCAGATGGCCCGCATCAAAACAGAACTGAGCTTGTTGTAGCTGCCAAAAACAACGCTGTCGCTCACCATTCGCATGAGCAGCACCATCACTTAATAGCTTTAATCCTTCGTCGAAACGCCCTTTCAGTGCAGCCTGTTGGGCTTCTCCATAGGCAGAAATCCATTGCGGAGCATCTACCCGCGGAGAATCAGAACTATCGCTTGCGCCGGTTATACTCAGCTCACTTTCAATCCATGACTGAGTCAACGGATCAACGAATCCTTCACCATTTGCAAACTTACTCTTACTGAATTCAGGAAAACGTGCCAGCAAATGACTGACATTGTGGACAACCGTTTCGGCAGCATCCGGTGCTGACAGTTCCTGTAATGCCCGGCACACCATGCGATGCAGCCCTAGCCAGAAAATAGCGCCACCGGCATAACTTTTTTCACACTCCTGAATCAATACCTGCCAGTTACCAGCTTGTTCCAGAGCCTGCAGTTCCTGAATCCGGCTATCTGAAGGAATTTTCGGCAGAACACCGCTGGCAGGAAGTTTTTCCAGAATCATCCAGGTACTGGAACGCAGGAGATGGTATGGGTATGGGTCAGTAATGCGTTGCTCGCGCAACAACTGGCAGATCTTATCGACAGTTCGGTTATTGGTGGTCAACGCTTTTTCGATATCTGCAGTTGAGGCCACCGATTGAGCCTGTGCTTTAATCGGCGCGACCGGTTGCGCTTGCACATTGCTTTGAGTGGCCGGTTGCTTCTGGGCGCGCTCAGCTGTCGCCATAGCCGATGTTGATACTGAGGGATTTGCACTATCAAGCGGCTTTTCAACTGAATCAACGGGTTCGGCTGACGGCGCTTTTCTCTGTTCAGCCAAAATATAGTCTGCGTCCTGACAGAAACGATTAAGCTGATTTTTGAACTCAAACAGGAAAGGAGCATCATCACCAAGACGCTCATTAATCGCTAGTTCCAGGCGCTTATACTGTTCACCACACAGAATAACATCACTGGCAGTAGCGGCCGTTACTTGAAACTCAGATAAGGGGCGTTCCAGCTTTTTTACCAGCCATTCAAACGCTGCTGCGCGTAACTTGTTTGGTTTTTTTGCCCGGGTTGGAAAAATATTGTCCCAGTAATCGGCCTCAAGCATCGATGCCAACAATGCCACTCCATTTACCAGCCCGGCAAAACCATTTCTAAAATACAGAGCAACGCTGAGGCGGCTGGCAACCCTGAGATCTTTAGAGTGTTCACGCAGAATTGTTTCGCCAAGCACCTGAACACGGGTCCAGTCGATCGGCTGAATATCAATCCCTTCACCCTTTTTGATCTCGTCATCCAGCTCGCTATAAATATCCTCATGCTGAATATCTCTGCCAGTTCGCTCAGGCGCACTGATCGGCGAAGTTGCGAGCTTTTCTGCCCAGTCTTGCTCCATGATTCCCATAACCGACTCAGCTATTCACCAAGTTGGAGTTAAACAGAGCGGAAAAACGAGCCAGGGAAGCCAGGTGCAGATAGATGAGTTCCAGCGCCCCCGACTGATGAAGCTCTTGCACATCAGCTTGATCCAGCTGCTTCAGACGTTCCCGATTAACAACAAAAAAGCCATCCAGCTTGCGCCCTTTCTTTGCCCCCTCAGGAATAAACGTCGCTTCTGTCGACTCAAGCAGATCCAGCTCAACTAGTTTTTCAGTGAAAAGTTTGTTACGCCTGAAATCCAGTTCAAACTGTTGCAGAAACTGGCTGGTCTTTTGTAAATACTCAGTCTGACTTTTATCTTGATTGAACAGTGCGTCTCCACGCCCTTCCCGATTACAGCCAGTATAGGTTTCATCAATACAAACCGTCAGGCTTTTGCTCTGTTCTGAGACAGAAGCAACCGTGAAGGGATAGCGACGGACATAGGCAGGCAGATAAGGGACCAGCCACTTACCACTCTCATCTACGAATAGATTTTGCCCGGCTTCTGTACCGACCACAGAAACAGGGGTATACCCGGTATCCGATTTTATGAAAACAATGGGGTAATGAGATAGCAACTGACTAAATTCAGAAACACCAACAGGAATTACGTTGGCTGATTCGGCAAAACGGTAATCATTTGCCTCAATATTCAGATCAGTGTGTGCGGTAGAGCTGACTGCAGTGAGTCGCTTATAAAACATCGGAAGCATTTCAAAGTCCTTTTTAAATAGTTGCCTATCCCTGGGCATATCGTTAACCGGCAGCGATCATATCACGCTGTGGCACGGTTAATGTAAACACAGTATCGTATTTTTGCCAGAGATCAAAGAGTTGTTTAAATTTTTCTCCCTGACGAATATATCCGACAGATGTACGTCCCTCTTTGATATACGCAAATATGTCATCTTTCTGGTCTTCTGGAAGCATTATTCCATCGCTATTAACGTCAAAGATAATAACAAATTCGTTAAACAGCGCCTCATCTGCACCGAATAGATAGTTGAGAAAATCAACCATACTGGAGGATAAAACGGTATCAGTCAGAGCCGAGCGAAACAGAACAGAGGAACCGCTGGTATTCAGCCGAACAGCCAACAAACTTGCCTGGGTGGTAATGAAAGCGTTATCACCCACTAAGTTCAGGGTAGAAGTAGAATAATCACCATTGATTCCCGTAAAGTCAAAATCAATCGGATTAGTCGATGTACCAATGTTCTGCCCTGCCTTAACCTCAAGGTGAAGGTTATTCTCAACTTCCAGAGTCAGGCCGGTATCCGTAGTGATACTCCCCAGCTCAGAGATCAGCGCCAAATCATTTGCCCCACCCTTCGCGATATGCAGACTATCATCCTCGATCACAGAAACCTTCTTGGCCCTATCCTGATCCAGGCCGGATACAGCAAGCGAACCAAAACGGGTTACCTCAGTGGTACCCCAGCTACCCAAGTCAATCTCATCATTAGCCCTGAATGTCGCTAATCCTGCGACAGAAACATGACCATTATCATAAATATTATCGTCCGACGTAACCGTCAGATCTTCTGACGTGTTGATACTATTAAGAACAACATTGTTGCTGTCTCTTAGTGATGCATTTCTAGCTGTGATCTCAACAGTAGAGAAATCATTAAGCTTGCTCATCAACATGACATCACTCGCGGTATCAACTAACAGATTACCCAAGATAGATATTCCATTGCTGCCTGATATATCTCCATTCGAAACCAATGACACATCACCATCGACACTGACATTCTGCAGACTAAAGCCAGAAAACGAATGAATATCGAGCTGAGTCAGAGCCGTATTTAAGCCGATATCACCGGTTAAAAACCGGTCAGTTGAGACCGTTAAGGCATATCCACCATCCACTGATCCAACTGAAATATCGGAGCCTGATAAGGTAATATCAGTATTCATATGTACCGCACCTGTAAACGACTGAGCGGCCGCAGTTGTTACATTACCAAACAACTCAGTGTTACCCGCAACCGTTAGGTTTTGTGCATTAACCTCTGACCCGAATACTACATCGGCACCCAACGTTGCGTTTTGTAAATCGACAGCACCGTTGAATGTTGCAATCCCCCTAACTGAGAGGTTCTGTATAACGACTGTGCTGTTGAAATCGGCTATGCCATCAATAGCCACACTATGATTTCCGCTCATAGCACCAGCACTCATGACCGAACCTTTCATATCAACATCATTAACAAGGCGAACTGCACCGTTATAGGTCTGTTCTGCAACAGTAGTGACGTCGGCTCCGAGATCAGTTGTGCCCGTGATGTCGAGGCTTTCTGCGGTAACGGTATCACCGATAACGCTGTTGCCTCCCACACTGATCGCTTTAGCATCGACCGTAGATGCAAGGTCAGCATCACCACTAACGGTCAGATCATTCACGGCTACTTCACCGTTCAGGTCAGCAGCGCCAGTTATGCTCAGGTTATGCGCACCGGTTACCGCATTAGTGGTGACGCTGGTGCCGGTCAGCAATACATCATTCGTCAGAGTGACCGCACCGCTATAGGTTTGTGTACCGAGAGTGGTGATATCGGCAGCAACAATACTGGTGCCGATGATGTTCAGGCTATCCGCCCTCAGCAGATCATTGATAATGCTGTTACCCGTAATACTGACCGCGTTAGCATCGACCGTAGATGCAAAGTCTGCATTACCACTCACGGAGAGATCATTCACGGCGATTGCACCATTCAGATCGGCATCCCCTTTAATCGACAGATTCTGAGCACCGGTAACGGCATTGGTTGTTACGGTAGTCCCCGTCAGGATGACATCCTTCTTCAGGGTGATAGCACCGTTATAGGACTGTGCGCCGAGAGTGGTGACATCGGCACCCAGGTCTGACGTGCCAGTGATATCCAGACTCGCTGCCGTCACCAGATCGGCAGTGGTGGTGTTCCCCGCTATACGTACCGCACGAGCCTGAACCGTCGATCCGAAGTTTGCGTCACCGCCCACAGAGAGATCATTTACAGACACAGCACCGTTCAGATTCCCACTGCCCGTAACAATCAGGTTATGCGAGCCAGTCACAGATTGAGCGGTTACATCACCGCTCAGAGAGACATCATTGCTCAGACTCAGACCGCTCATATAGGTCTGTATACCAGCGTAGATATCGACCCCCAGGTCGGTTGCCTGCATAAAGACAACGTCGTTCAACCGCTCATCGCCCCCCACATCGCCAGACAGATTGACCACCGCATCCAGCACCAAACGGTGATTGCCATTAACGGTGCTGTCAAAGTTAACCGTCGTCGCTGACAGCCCTATATCATTCGTCAGGGTCACCGCACCGCCATAGGTCTGTTCTGCGACCGTAGTGACGTCGGCTCCGAGATCAGTTGAGCCAGCAACAGTAAGACTTTCTGCGGTAACGGTATCGCCGATAACGCTGTTGCCACCCACTCTGATCGCTTTAGCATCGACCGTAGATGCAAAGTCAGCATCACCACTCACAGACAGATCATTAACTGATACCGCTCCGTTAAGATCTGCATCGCCAGTTACGCTCAGGTTATGCGCACCGGTTACCGCATTAGCAGTGACACTGGTACCGGTGAGCAGCACATCATTTGTCAGGCTGACCGCACCGCTAAAGGTTTGTGTTCCAAGGGTAGTAATATCGGCAGCCACAACACTGGTGCCGTTGATGTTCAGGCTATCCGCCCTCAGCAGATCATTGATAATGCTGTTACCATCAATACTGATCGCGTTAGCATCGACCATCGATGCAAAGTCTGCATCACCGCTCACAGACAGATCATTCACGGCGATTGCTCCGTTCAGATCGGCATCCCCTTCAATCGACAGATTCTGAGCACCGGTAACGGCATTGGTTGTTACGGCAGTCCCCGTCAGGATGACATCCTTCTTCAGGGTGATAGCACCGTTGTAGGCCTGTGAACCAGAAGTGGCAACATCGGCACCCAGGTCTGACGTGCCGGTGATATCGAGACTGACTGCCGTGACCAGATCGGCAGATGTCGTGTTCCCCGCTATGCGTACTGCACGAGCCTGAACCGTCGATCCAAAGTTTGCGTCACCGCCCACAGAGAGATCATTTACCGACACAGCACCGTTCAGAGTTCCACTACCCGTAACGATCAGGTTATGCGAGCCAGTCACTGATTGAGCGGTTACATCACCGCTCAGAGAGACATCATTGCTCAGACTCAGACCGCTCATGTAGCTCTGTATGCCGGCATAGATATCAACCCCCAGATCAGTTGCCTGAGTAAAGACAACTTCACTCAACTGCTCATTGCCACCCACATCGCCTGACAGATTCACCACCGCATCCAGCAACAGACGATGATTGCCATCAACGGTGCTACCAAAGTTAACGTCCGTGGCTGACAGCGCTACATCATTTGTCAAGGTCACTGCGCCACTATAAGTCTGTGCCGCAACAGTGGTGACGTCGGCTCCGAGATCTGTTGTGCCTGTGATGTCCAGGCTTTCTGCGGTAACGGTATCACCGATAACGCTGTTGCCACCCACTCTGATCGCGTTAGCATTAACCGTAGAAGCAAAGTCGGCATTACCACTGACGGACAGATCATTCACTGATACCGCTCCGTTCAGGTCAGCAGCGCCGGTTACGCTCAGGTTATGCGCACCGGTTACCGCATTAGCGGTGACGCTGGTGCCGGTCAGCATTACATCATGCGTCAGAGTGACCGCACCGCTATAGGTTTGTGTACCTAGAGTGGTGACATCGGCTGCAATATCACTGGTGCCGGTGATATTCAGACTATCCGCCGTCAGCAGATCATTGATAATACTGTCACCCGCAATACTGACCGCGTTAGCATCGACCATTGCCGCAAATTCTGCATTACCATTCACGGACAGATCATTCACGGCGATTGCACCGTTCAGATCAGCATTGCCCAAAATCGATAGGTTATGAGCTCCGATAACGGTATTCGTTGTTACGGCACCCGTCAGGATGACATCCTTCTTCAGGGTGATAGCACCGTTATAGGTCTGTGCGCCAGAAGTGGTAACATCTGCACCCAGGTCTGACGTGCCAGTAATATCCAGACTGGCTGCCGTGACCAGATCGGCAGTGGTGGTGTTCCCCACTATACGTACCGCACGAGCCTGAACCGTCGATCCAAAGTTTGCATCACCACTCACAGAGAGGTCATTTACAGACACTGCGCCGTTCAGAGTCCCACTACCCGTAACAATCAGGTTATGTGGACCGGTCACAGATTGAGCGGTTATATCACCGGTCAGGATCACATCATTGCTCAGACTCAGACCACTCATATAGCGCTGTATGCCAGCGTAGACATCGCCCCCAAGATCGGCAGCCTGCGTAAAGACAACCTCACTCAGCTGCACATTGCCACCCACATCGCCTGACAGATTAGCAACCGCATCCAGCACCAAACGGTGATTGCCATCAACGGTGCTTTCAAAGTTAATTTCTGTCGCAGACAGCGCGACATCATTCGTCAGCGTTACCCCGCCACTATAGGTCTGTGCCGCTACCGTAGTGACGTCGGCTCCCAGGTCAGTTGTGCCAGCAACCATAAGGCTTTCGGCGGTAACGGTATCACCGATAACGCTGTTGCCACCCACACTGATCGCTTTAGCATCGACCGTAGATGCAAAGTCTGCATCACCACTGATGGACAGATCATTAACTGATACCGCTCCGTTAAGGTTCGCAGCGCCGGTTACGCTCAGGTTATGCCCACCGGTTACCGCATTAGCGGTGATGCTGGTGCAGGTCAGTGTCACATCGTTCGTCAGGGTAACCGCACCGCTGTAGGTTTGTGTGCCGAGAGTAATTACGTCGGCTGCAATATCACTGCTACCGTTGATATTCAGGCTATCCGCCGTCAGCAGATCATTGATAATGCCATTACCTACAATTCTGACCGCATTAGCGTCGACCGTCGATGCAAAGTCGGTATTACCACTCACCGACAGATCATTCACGGCGATTGCACCGTTCAGATCGGCATCACCGTTTACGCTCAGGTTATACGCACCGGTTACCGCATTAGCGGTGATGCTGGTGCCGGACAGTATCACATCATTCGTTAGGGTAATCGCGCCGCTATAGGTTTGTGTGCCAAGAGTAGTTATATCGGCTGCAACAATACTGGTGCCGGTGATATTCAGGCTATCCGCCGTCAGCAGATCATTGATAATGCTGTTACCCGCAATTCTGACCGCTTTAGCATCGACCGTAGATGCAAAGTCTGCATCACCATTCACAGACAGATCATTTACGGCTATTACTCCGTTCAGATCGGCATCACCGGTTATGCTCAGGTTATGAGCCCCGGTTACCGCATTAGCCGTGACGCTGGTGCCGGTTAGCATCGCATCATGTGTCAGATTTACGCTACCGGTATAGGTCTGCGCTCCGAGAGTGGTGATATCGGCTGCGATATTACTGGTGCCGTTCACGGCCAGGCTTTCGGCGTTTATTCCCCCTCTGATGACCGTGTTGCCACCCAGGGTAATAACGTTGGCATCTACGGTTGCTCCAAACGCTGCATCACCTCTCACGGATAGATCATTGACCGACATAACGCCGCTAAAGTCAGCATCACCATTGATTACAAGATTATGCGCACCGATCACTGATTGTGCAGTTATATCTCCGTTGAGAGTGGCATCCTGACTCAGGGTAAGATCGCTCAAGTAAGTCTGTACCCCGGCATAGAGATTCCCCGCCAGCCCGGTCGCTTTTGTAAAAACAACTTCGTTTAGCTGTTCCCTTCCACCCACATCTGCCGACATATTAACAACTGCATCCAGCACCAGACGGTGGTTACCGTCCACTGTGCTGTTAAAGTTGATCGCTGTCGCTGACAAGGCGGCATCATTGGTCAGCGTAACAGCTCCGCCATAGGTCTGCGAAGCCAGCGTATTGATATCCGCACCGAGCTGAGTTTCTCCTGTAATGCTCAGGCTATCTGCCGTCACCGTATCCATGATCGAAGAGTTACCTCCAATACTAATGTCTCCGGCATCGACCGTTGAGGCAAAGGCAGCATCGCCACTGATTGTAAGATCATTAACCGACACTGACCCACGTTGATCGGTATTCCCTGTTATCACCAGGTCATGGGCACCGTTTATACTGTTTGCATTGATCGCTGTACCCGTGAGGTTAACAGCCTTATTCAGCATCAAGGCTCCGCTGTAGGTCTGGGTACCTATGGTGGAAACATCTGCTGCCAGATCACTTGTCCCGCCAACTATCAGACTATCGGCCGTAACTGTATCCACAAAGATGGTATTACCACCTATAGTGACGGCCCCGGCATCAACCGTTGACCCAAACCGGCCATCCCCCGTCACCGAAAGATCGTTGATAGTCACAGTCTCACTCAGATCGGCAGTGCCATTGACGGTTAAATTATGCAAACCACTGACTGACTGCGCTAAGACCTCTCCGGTGAGCAGAACATCGTGGCTCAGATTCAAATCACTCAGGTAGGTTTGTCTATCAGCATAAATATTCCCAGCCAGGTCAGCGGCCTTCATAAAGACAATTTCACTGAGCTGCTGATTTGCGCCTATGCTGCCTCCCTGATTGACATCGGCATTGAGATATAGGCGATGATTACCATCAACGGTACTTCTAAAATTCACAGTCGTTGCGGTAAGCCTACTATCACCTGTCAGTGAGACAGCACCACCATATACCTGCCCCGCTGTGGTCGAAATATCAGTGCCAAGATCAGTTGCCCCGATAACATGTAAACTTCCCACTGAAATGGTGTCATTCAGATTAGCATTACCCGAAACAATCAGATTGAAAGGGCCAGTTATTGACTGAGCGTTAAGATCACCGGTGAGGGTGACATTGTCGGTTAACGTCAAGCTATTCATAAAGACCTGAGATCCGGCATCAATATCAACGCCGAGAGTTGAACCCTGGACAAACAGAACCTTATTCAAAGACTCTGTGGCACCGATATCTTGGGCCAGATTAACAACCAACGCATCCAGAACTAATGCGTGAGCACCATCAATCGAGTCACTGAAATTCAGGACTGTACCGGTGAGTGCAGCATCATTCGTCAGGGTTACAGGACCGATATAGGTCTGATCAACAGCGGTTGTGACATCAGCTCCCAGACTAACAGGCCCGGTTAGATAGATATTACGGGTATCAACAGCACCATCAATGACTGCGGTGCCATCTACTCTAAAGTTATACGTGCCACTGACACCATTAGTGGTTACCGTTGAGCCGGTCAACACCACATCATGGCCCAGCGACATAGCACCACCGTAGTTCTGGATGCCACTGGTATGCACATCGGCTAAGAGGCTGCTGCTACCCTGCACATCCAGACTATTGAGAGCAACTGAACGATTCAGATTGGCATTACCCGCAACAGTCAGATTGAACGGACCGGTTACTGACTGTGCCGCCACATCTCCGGTCAGAGTGACATTATCCGTTAGCGTCAGACTGTCCATAAAGGTCTGAATGTCTGCAATGATATCAACGGCCAGAGTTGTTGCCTGATCAAAGACGATCTCATTCAGGGACTGCGTTGTGCCAATATCCCGGACCAGATTAACCGTAGCAGCATCCAGTTCCAGTCGATGACCACCATCGAGGCTATTGCTGAAGTTTAACGCTGTACCCGTCAGCACCGCGTCCTTTGTCAGAGTAACGGCCCCTGTATAAGTTTGATCAGCGACAGTGGTGACATCTGCACTCAGATCCGTTGTCCCGCTGATTGCCAGACTATCAGCAGTAATCACATCCCCAATAACCGCGTCACCACCAATGCTGACAGCACTGGCATCAATAGTAGAGGCAAAGCTTGCATTATTACTGATCGACAGATTATTGACCGACACCGCTCCTTTCAAATCGGCAGTGCCTGTCACCGTCAGGTTTTGGGCTCCTGTGACGTCATTGGTAGTGATCGTTGTGCCAGCCAATACGACATCCTGTGTCAGGCTCACAGCACCTGTATAGGTTTGATCAGCGTCGGTGGAAACATTTGCGCTTAGGTCGGTGGTGCCGGTGATTGCCAGGCTGTCAGCAGTTACCGATTCGCGAATAACCGCATTACCACCGATGCTGACAACACCGGCATCAACCGTGGAATTAAAGACTGCATTATGATTGATTGATAGATCATTGACCGATACCGCTCCGTTCAGATCGGCATTGCCTGTCACTGTCAGATTATACGGCCCCGTTATTCCTTGCGCCGTCACATCACCGTTTAGGGTGACACTGTCAGTTAACGTCAGACTATCCATAAAGGTCTGAATGTCGGCGGTGATATCAACGGCCAGAGTTGCTGTGTGATCAAAGACGATCTCACTCAGGGACTGCGTTGCACCGATATCCCATGCCAGATTAACCGTAGCAGCATCCAGTTCCAGTCGATGACCACCATCAATGCTATTGCTGAAGTTTAACGCTGTACCCGTCAGTACCGTATCCTTTTTCAGAGTAACGGCACCTGTATAGGTTTGATCAGCGACAGTGGTGACATTTGCGCCCAGCTCCGTTGTCCCGCTGATTACCAGGCTATCAACAGTCACTGCATCGCTAATAACTGCATCACCACCAATGCTGACAGCACTGGCATCAATAGTAGAGGCGAAGCTTGCATTATTACTGATCGAGAGATCATTGACCGATACCGCTCCTTTCAGATCGGCACTGCCTGTCACTGTCAGGTCCTGGTTTCCAGTGATCTCGTTGGCAGTGATCGTTGTGCCTGCAAGTATCACATCCTGTACCAGGCTCACAGCGCCGGTATAGGTCTGATCGCCGGAGGTGGTAACATTGGCACCCAGATCGGTGGTGCCGGTGATTGCCAGACTATCGGCATTCACAGTATCGTTAATCTTGGCATTGCCACCAATAACAACGCTCCCAGCATCAACCGTGGAACCAAAGGTGGCATCGGAAAAGACGTTCAGGTCGTTGATTGCAACGGCGCCCTCGCTATTCAATGTGCCTGTAACAAGCAGATTCTGCGAGCCACTGATCGATTTGGTCGTTACATCGCCGGTCAGGGTGACGTTGTTACCCAGTGTCAGGCTGTCCATAAAGGTCTGGATGCCAGCGGTGATGTTCACGCCCAGCGTCGCCGCGTTATCAAACACCACTTCGGTCAGGGCGGTCGTGCCACCGACAGTGCCCAGCAGTTGAACCCCGTCGGCATTCAGCTCGAGTCGCTGGGCACCGTCCACGGTATTGTTGAGGTTGATCGTACTTCCTGCACCTGTGGCGGTTAGTACCGCATCCCCGGTCAGCGTCACGGCGCTGGTATAGGTCTGATCGCCTACGGTGGTAACATTGGCACCCAGATCGGTGGTGCCGGTGATTGCCAGACTGTCGGTATTCACTACCGCGTTAATGACCGCATTGCCTCTAACTAGGACACTGCTGGCATCAACCGTCGAGGCGAAGCTAGCATTATTACTGATCGACAGGTCATTGACCGATACCGCTCCTTGCAGATCGGCACTGCCTGTCACTGTCAGGTTTTGGGTTCCAGTAACTTCGTTGGACGTGATCGTTGTACCTGCCAGTATCACATCCTGTGTCAGAGTCACGGCGCCGGTATAGATCTGTTCGCCTGCGGTGGTGACATCTGCTCCAAGCATAATCTGGGCTGGAACATCAAGATTATCTGGGGTTGCATCTTCCGATCCGGCAATAAAACTCAGATCACCACTACCAATATTGCTGATGCTGGCATTGATATGAATATCATCGCCGGCTTCTAAAGTAAGACTATTAGATGCATTAAGATTTACAACTGAATCTACAGAAATATCATCATGGGCCTGTAACTTAAGATCGGCCGTTGATAACAGTTGGATGATTGTGTCGTTATCGATAACACTTTCAGTTCCGCCAAACTCAAAGTCTTCACTAATAACTCCTGCGGCTATCGAATCTCTCCCATCATCAGCGACAATGGTCAGGTTGTCAGGATCCAGTAGTAACTGACCATTATTGCCAGTTTCAGCACTCAGATCAGCATTACCGGTAAAACTCAAAGAGCGCTTACCCGAGACTTCCGCAAAACCACCATTACCCGATGGGCCTTTACCACGGGCACTGATACTACCCATATAACGGGTACTGTTATCAGCCCAGACAATAACCCGACCACCATCGCCATTACCGGTAGCATCCGCTTTGATTGCAACGCCGGATCCTACGAAGGTATCGGATGCGTTAGTAATCTCCGGGTTCTTACCCTGAAAATCGCCGCCGATGCGAACATTGCCTCCTCCCGATTTACCGGAAGCATCGATAAGCGCATTATCTGTCAGGGCAACGCGATCCCCCAGGACATCGACGTCTCCGCCATTGCCATCAGCAGAGGTAGCAACCAGGCTCCCGCTGTTAATAGTATCGCCACCGGTACCCAGAAGACGGATAACACCCCCTTCATTACTGACTTTGCCAGCACGAATGACTCCGCTATTATTAACAACACGGGTGAACACATCCCGAGCAGCTTTTGCCGTTAAAAATACTTCTCCGCCATTCGCTTGAATCAGACCACTATTGACGACGGCATCACCTGAGCCTGAAGCAATCTCTTCATCAATGCGTAATTGCAGCAAACCATCACCATCAAAATCGATGGTTACAGCACTGCCTGAGGCGAGTTCAACATGACCTTTCTCTGCGACAATCACGCCCTGGTTGTCAACCTGACCGGCAACCAAAGCAACTGAACCCCCGGTAGCCGCCTGAATTAACCCTTTATTAACAATAACCCCCGTACTGCCGTTGGCATCCAGAATAAGCTGCCCGGTCTGAAACGCAGCATCATCAACGTCAAGGGTTGTGGCAACGAAGGAGTTAACATCCACTTGAGAGTTCGGGCCAAAGACCATCCCGTTACGGTTTTGTAAAACCATCAGTTTCAGGTTTGCATTCCCTTCAATTCGTCCCTGAATATCGGAAGCTTTTACATCCTGTATTTTATACAGAACAGATGAACCAGATAGCTGTGCGTTATGCTGCAGCAGTTCATTACCGACGAGATCCAGCCGTGAAACAGTAGCAACCATCACCTTACTGTTCTGGGTAACGATATTGGTGCTAGAGTCCGGCCTTGCGATACTCCCGGAGCCGGAAGAAACGTTGAAATTCTCGACGGCTGCATGTGCTCCGTTGAACAACATAAAGGAGCCAGCCCCTGTCGCACCAATCGCTTTAATGACTTGTACAAGCGGTTTCAGTTTCCATTCCATGGAGCATATCCCTTTAACGTTTCAACCAGCTTCGCGGTATGCAAAGCTCGTAATTACTCTTTCAAATATAATTCGAACTCAATCAGAATCAGAAAAGATAGTTCAACTCACCATAAACCTGAGGATCGCGATCATTTGATGCTTTCCTATCGCCTAAGGGTGTAGCAACTGTCAGCGTGGCCGTAAATGACTCAGCAGGCATCAGGCGTACACCTACACCAAGACCGCTCAGGTCTAGCTGGGACTCCTCACCAAGAAGTGCATTATTCTTATAACCATGAGCATAATCGGCAAACAGCATTAGCTGTAATACCTCTCCCCAGGTTCGATTATTAAAGGCAGGCTTATCAGAAAACCCAGGCGCATTGCTGATTAACTCTAAACCTGTATAAAAACCGGAATCAGCCAGATACTCGCCGCTTGGGTAAGCCCTCACACTATCAAACCCGCCCATTCCAAACTGCTTAACGGAGAACAGGGAGTCAGGAGAATACTGCGCATTAAACTTTAAAATAAGGGCATTATTATCAGACAACCGCTGATAGCGGGATAGATTAAACTCAAACAGATTAAACTCTGCAGGCGCGGGCCCTTCAGAAGAGGTGCGGCTGGCATTAAGGTCATTATTCTCCATGGCCCCCAGAACGCCGGCAAAACCATGTTGTACAGAAACTTCTCCGCGAGTAAATCCACCACCAAAAATGTTATCTGAGAAATCATAACCATAGGCGGCAACCAGAGCCGTAAGCTTATCAGCGCTACTCTGCTCGGATGCCTGAGTGTTTTCAACCTGATCATGAACCAGCTCAGCCTTGACATAACTATTCCGGGTGCGGCTACGGCCAAGCTGTTTTTTCAACCCTGCTTTCCATTGCTTAGATTTACCAGCGAATGCAAACGCAGCCAGATCACGACCTACTTCGTAATCACTCTGATGATAATGTAGTGAAGCGATATAGTCAGAATCGACGGGGCTAAACTCATAAGTCGCCCCGCTGTACTTCGCATTATCAACTGAAAAGTCCCCCTCAACCTCCGGCTTATTCTGTATGATAAAATTCAGTGTCAACCTATCCGCCAAACCCAGGGGGTTATTCACAGAGAGATCCAGCCCCAGGCGCTCTTCGCCGGAGTATTGTGAACCTTTATTATCCAGATAGACTGCGCCGGACACCCGATCTTCACTGTTAATATTGATTAACATTTTAGTGGAGCCCACACTCTCCCCTGGTTCAAGCACGCCGGAAATATCGAGGCCAGGATAATCCAGCACAGTCAGCAGTGAAGATTCAATGTCTGATTTATTAAGCGGTTTACCTATTTGATCAGCAAAAACACGGCTTATCGTTTCAGCGTCATAAGAGGAATCACCGGACACTTCTATCTCACCCAATTCACCCATAAGCAGATGCAGCTCTACTGTATTATTCACCACATCCTGAGCGGGTACATAAGCAGTTGCCAACACCAATCCCTTAGCGCGGTAATAGTTGGTAATTTTATCCGCTAACTGCTGCAGTCGCCCCAATGTAAAGCGTGCATTATTCTCCACCATCGCAGACATCAGCATCTCAATGACCACTTCATCGTCGACCAACTGTTTAGTATTCTGTGATGGGACAAGCTGGTATAAATTAAGCAGATATACATCAAAAAGGGGACCTGCGCTTAAATCAACCGGACGGTCTTTTCGAGGGGGAATGGTCAGATCAACTTCTTTAGGGAGCCCCGGCTGTTGTGATAATGTTCTGGGGGTCGTGCCGCCGGTCGTTGCTCCATCAGGCATAGGTTTAGTTGCGGCGGATACACTAAACGCCAGCAGACAACAGATTCCTCCTGCTACAAGACTTTGTATTGGAGTATTCAACCAAATGGTTTTATTCATTGTTCGCACTCATCCCTGTAAGCGTTTAACTTTCCGTAATATTTCTGAACTGATTACTACATGTTTTACAAGCTAAGGCATCGACAACACTTTATGTATTTGCCTTACCTGCTCTTCATATACGCGTGAGAACTCATCACCATACAAACCATGGAAACTATCCTGGGCTTCATGTTGTAGCTGTTGATATGCCGTCGTATAGAGGTCCCAATAGCGACTCTTCTTCGATAACGTAAAGCGAACGTTTAACTGAGACTCTAATGCTGCAGGTTCAAATCGTTTAAGCAGCGCTGTTAACGCGGCCTGCATACCAGACATCACGGCGACCTGATGTGCTTTCACATCAACCACACCCTCAAGAACCGCTTCCTGAGGGCCAAGATAACCCTCTGAATGGGTTAGCATAATCAACATCGCGTCTTCGATACTGTGACAAAATTTCAAAGGATTATTCCTGACAGCTCCAATGCGCGTCACATCCATACCGAATTCACGCTTAATATCACTTCGGGTCTGAAGGATCTCCATTGTTCCTTTGGTGAGGATCTTCAGCATCTCTCCTGCGGCGTGCATAATTTCAACTTTATTCCTGCCAATAAGGTCTTCAGACTTGAGCCCAAGCCCATCCAGAAACGCCCGAATTGCGCGACTGTCGATATGGAGCTCTGAATTATTAAGCTCTGAATTATTAAGCTCTGAACTATTAAGCTCTGAACTATTTAATGCAGGGCTTTGCGCTTGCGACTGCTCTACACTCATTGATTCAGGCGCAACCTGGTTTTTAGCTGTTACAGATTCATCGACGTCCGATGTATAAGGCATTGCTGGCTTAAGCAGACCTTCCGATGCTGAATCATCATACGCAGCAGATAGAGACTCGCCTGATACATCAGCAGTGCAGTCATTGGAAGTGCCCACATGTAGAGAAAGATCTGAAAAATCAAAAGGGTTATGATCTTCAGAATCAACACTGCTTTGATATTTTGGAGCGCGGTAAAAGTCAGCGGTATTTCCCAGAGGGATATTGGGTAAAGGCGCGACGCGGGATACGGGATGGTGTTCTGCTAAATCAGCTTCAGTTTCGCTAAAAAAATCATCGATGGAAAACGAGTCCTGACTGGTCTGCTGATGTCGCACAGGCTCATCATCTTCAACAGAGACTAATAGTTGATTTTCGCCAATAATCAGACAATCACCGTCCTGCAGTTTATGACGCTGACCACGAGTTATAAACTGGCCAGCATTTAACTGAGTACCGGGAGAACTGATGTCTTCGAGATAGTAGCTGCCTGAAATCTGGTAGCAGCGGACATGATAGCGTGAGCAGTATCGATCAGGGTCTTCCAGCACAATCTCATTATCATCGGCCCTGCCAATGGTGAAATCCTCTCCGGAAAAAACCTTCTCGACTTTCCTTGCGGGAGCGATACCCCTGAAAGCAATCAGAGTAATTCTAATCTTCACCGCCAACCATCCATAGTAAGTACGTCCTAATTGAAAACTGTCCCTGTTCTCGCGAGAGTGCGTATTTGGCCACAATCCGCAGTGAAGGTCAACTGACCCCGATCAGCTATAAGCATCGATGTAATAGAACATCTGTTAATAAAATATATACAAAAAAGCCCCCTTGCGGAGGCTTGATCACATGAGTACTTTTCAGAGATTATCCAACCCCTGTTCGACCATCGCCACCGCGCGGAATATAGCCCGGCCTTTATTCATGGTTTCATCCCATTCGGAACTGGGCACAGAGTCGGCAACGATACCGGCACCGGCCTGGATATGCAGCTGGCCGTTTTCAATCACGGCGGTGCGGATGGCGATCGCAGTGTCCATATTGCCATTCCAGGATAGATATCCAACAGCACCGCCATAGATGCCCCGTTTAACCGGTTCCAGCTCGTCAACAATCTCCATCGCCCGAACTTTTGGTGCGCCACTCAGGGTACCCGCAGGCAGCGTTGCACGCAGCACATCCATCACTGAGACCTCTGGCTTCAGCTGACCGATAACATTAGAAACGATGTGCATCACATGCGAGTAACGTTCAACCACCATCTGCGCGGTCAGCTCAACCTTGCCTATTTCTGCGACCCGGCCGACATCGTTTCGCCCCAGGTCAATGAGCATCAGATGTTCTGCAAGCTCTTTCGGATCAGCCAGCAGCTCTTTTTCCAGCGCCAGGTCTTCAGCCTCCGTTTCTCCCCGCGGGCGGGTTCCGGCAATTGGCCGAACCGTTACCACGTTGTCTTCCACCCGAGCGAGGATTTCCGGTGAGGAACCCACGACATGGTGATCACCCAGATGCAAAACGTACATATAGGGTGACGGATTCAAGCAACGCAGGGCACGATAAAGATCAAGAGGGCTGCTGGTAAAAGGAATCGTCATCCGCTGCGATATAACAGTTTGCATCACATCGCCTGAAAGTATGTATTCCTTAATCCGATCAACAGCGTCTTTGAATTGCTGTTCTCCAAAGCTGGATTTGAACTCTGATTCAGACACCTGACGGCGCTCTGTCGGCTGAGTCTCCTGATAGGGTACGGAAAAACGCAGCCGGGTAACCAGTTCATCCAACCGCAGTTGCGCCTGATTCAGGGCATCCTCTTCGGCGGGATCAGCATGACTGATCAGAATCAGCTTACCACTAAGATTGTCAAACACGACAACCTCATCTGACACCATCAACAGAATATCGGGTGTGCCAATCACATCGTCTGGCACACTATCGGCCAGCCTCTTTTCAACATAGCGGACACAGTCATAGCCAAAATAGCCTACCAGACCACCATTAAATCGAGGCAGGCCCGACAACTCCGCCGCCCGATAGCGGGCCTGAAACTGTTCAACAAACGCCAGCGGATCAGCCACTTCTGACTGCTCGACTATTTCACCGTCGGTCTCAATCCGGACACTGTGACCAAAAACTTTAAGCACCGTCCGGCAAGGCAGGCCGATGATTGAGTAACGCCCCCACTTTTCGCCGCCTTCCACGGACTCTAACAGATAGCTGTAGGGTTGATTAGCCAGTTTCATGTAGGTGGAAAGAGGGGTATCCAGATCCGCCAACACTTCGCGAACCACAGGGATACGGTTGTAATTATGAGCTGAAAGCTCAGCAAATTGTTCAGGTGTCATGGTCTGTTCTCGTAACAACTCTGTAATGTCTTTAACAGAGTTTTTGAAATCGATTCCGGGTGAGTTTTTAAGCAGCCGGGCGTAATAACTGATAAGCGGGGGTCAGTTACGCCATCGCCAACGTTCCCCCACACAGAAGGAGCAAAGGTTTATATTCATTGGGGCTACCAAATCTGACACAGTGATTCCAGACAATCGTTAATTCAGAGATCCAACCTTATAGCAGCCCTCTCTCCGAATCAACCAGGTCAGTTATTCACAGACCGATTTTTTATGGATCATCGCTTTTTACCGGGAAAGGCATCTTTGATCTCGAAAAAATAAGCGTTATTCCGGTAACCAGCAGGCCCAACCGACCTAAAAACAGGTTAATAAGGTTAGCCATGAGACCAGCAATGATGACGTTATGGCTGAGCAGTGGTTTCGCGCGAACAACGAAAAAAAACCCGGCCTTGGGCGCCGGGTGAATGTTTGGATGAGAGTCCATTTACTTAAGACTGGAGGAGAGTCTTACAACTTACTTACATAACAACCTATCAACAACTCGGTTGCCATAACCCTGTAGGGGAGAACCTGGGGGGTCATGACAAACCCGATAAGTCACAGTATAGTCAGCAAAACTACAAATAAAATACGAATTTACTATGATAATAGTAAGATTTTTTCGAACTATATTATTCTCCATCAGGTATCTCTATGAATTTCAAACACCTGCGTTACTTTCTGGTGGTTGCTCAGGAAGGCAGCATCAACCGAGCCAGCGAGAAACTACACCTGACCCCACAAACCATCAGTGGCCAGCTGAAACTGCTTGAGCATGAACTGGGCACTCCCCTATTCAGAAAACGCGGCCGTAGTCTCAAGCTCACCAAAGCAGGCCAGCACGCGCTCAACTATGCAGAGGATATTTTTCTCTTAGGCGATGAATTGAAACAGAGCATCCATAATCCCGTGAGCCACAAACAGCAACGCTTCAATATCGGCATTGCTGATGTGCTACCGAAGCTGATCACCTATCATCTGCTGGAACCCGCACTCAAACTAAACGATGCCAGTCGACTAATCTGCGAAGAGGGACCACTGCCGAGTCTGCTGGCAGATCTGGCAACTCAGAAGCTGGACCTGGTATTGGCAGACCGCCCACTGGATGCCAGCTTTCATATCCGCGGTTATAACCACCTCTTAGGGGAATGCGGACTTAGTTTTTTTGCCACGAAAGAGGTTGCCGCGAGCTATCGGGCTGATTTTCCCGCGTCACTAGAGGGGGCTCCCATGCTAATGCCCTCTGCAGAAACTGAACGGGGGATGGGCCTGAAGCGCTGGTTTGAGCGCTATAAAATCAGGCCGGATATTAAAGTAGAGTGTGCCGATACCGCACTGATTGAAGCCTTTGGCCTGTCCGGCGCCGGCATTTTCTGCGCGCCGACCGTTATTGAGAAACAGATGACCCGGCAATACGGTGTCGAGGTGATCGGGCGGATGGACGATATCCGGGAACGTTTTTATGCCATATCACTGGAACGTCGGGTAAGTCACGCCGGGGTATTAGCGGTGTGTAATGCGGCCAGAATGGCACTATTTGATGAGATAGATTCGATCTGACCATGTCATCAGACAACAAAAAACTTAACCGGGAGAATTCATCAGTTGATCAGCTCAATCAGGTTATCAATGATAATATCAGGATTGTAGGATGAAACCAGTTCACCGTGATTGTATCCGTAGCTGACGGCGGCCACTTTGCAACCCGCCGCCTGCGCCGCTTTAATATCACTACGCGAATCGCCTACCATCAGAGTTTGTAGTGGTGTGACCTTCAGCTTATCCATCGCATACTGCAGGGGCATTGGATGCGGCTTTTTCTCGGACAGACTATCGCCCCCCAGCACCACAGAGAAATAGCGCCGCAAACTAAATTCGTCCAACAGGGTTTCAGTAAAGCTCATCGGCTTATTGGTCACCAGCCCCATACTCACCTGGCTATCATACAAGAAGCTTATAAGTTCCTGCACGCCCGGATAGAGCGTGCTCTGCTCGGCGCAGCACTGTCCGTAATGTTTCAGAAACAGCTCAAAGGCCTGATTAAACAGCGCTAATTCAGGTTCATCACCACAGGGAGTGTCACTCTGCGTCAGTGCTCTCCTGACCAACATCTGTGCACCGTTACCCACCCAGTTTCGCACCCGTTCCGGCCCGGCTATCGGCCGGTCCAGCGAAGCCAGCATACGGTCAATGGCAAGTGTCAGGTCAGGGGCACTGTCCAGTAAAGTACCATCCAGATCGAACAGCACCAGTCGGGGCAATGCGTCGTCATACAATGCGGTTATCTGCATCCGAATTTCCAGACTCTGTTGTGGGTTTCAACGCCTTTTAACACTTCTCAACACTTTTGAGCGCGGTTCAGCCAACCTTTGCCAGCGCTGCCCGCATGGTATCGATAGTGACCTTATAGTCATCGGTATTAAAGATGGCAGAACCGGCCACAAAGGTATCCGCACCGGCTGCGGCGATCTCAGCAATATTTGCAACACCCACGCCCCCGTCGACCTCAAGACGGATATCATAGCCACTGTTGTCGATAATGGCGCGGGCCTGTTTTAGCTTATCCAGGGTTGCCGGAATAAATTTCTGACCACCAAAACCCGGGTTAACCGACATCAGGAGGATCATATCCACCTTATCCAGCACATAATCAAGATAGCTCAGCGGCGTTGCCGGATTAAATACCAACCCCGATTGACAACCCCCATCACGGATCATCTGCAGTGAACGGTCGATATGCTCAGAGCCTTCCGGATGAAAGGTAATGATGCTGGCACCGGCGTCGATAAAATCACCAATCAGGCGATCAACCGGCTTGACCATCAGATGCACATCGATCGGAGCTTCGATACCGTGGTTACGCAGCGCCTTACACACCATAGGGCCAATCGTCAGGTTGGGCACGTAGTGATTATCCATGACATCGAAATGAACGTAATCCGCGCCTGCTGCAAGGACATTTTCAACCTCTTCACCCAGGCGGGCGAAGTCTGCAGACAGAATTGATGGAGCAATCTTATAGTCAGCCATTAACATAACTCGAAAAGTAATAGGAAGAGGATTCTGGCTATTGTACTTTGCAGGCTTTGAAACTCAACCGACTTTCGTTCTTGCTAATATTGTCTCGCTCTTGAATAATCGCAGCATGAAACTCATCAAACCGCTGATTTTTACACTATTTATAAGCTCTGCTATGGGCTCTGCTATAAGCTTTGCTGCAGACCTGCCTACGGCAGAGAAAAATGGTGCCGAAAGTTCAGACTCGTCTGCCAGTAATAATTCTGAAGCTAACTCTGCTGATCGGATGGTGCCTGATTTCTCCCAGCAACAGCAGGAAGACCTGGCTCTGGCACTAGCTCACAACATAGAAACTGAGGTGATCTGGCTGGATCTCAATGGCCAAAAACAGCTGGCGCTGCTGCAGCAAGCTGCTACAGCAACACCTGCAGGTACGGTGATGATCTTCTCTGACCAGTCCACCAGCGCTGACTGGCCCGCTATTGTGCACCCGTTGCGAACTCAACTCACCAAGTTTGGCTGGAATACCCTGAGCATTACCCTGCCTGACCTGCCGCCGCCGCCGATCCCGAAACGAACGCTGCCCACTCTACAAGACAGAAAGCAGATTCAGACGCCCACTGATGCCGCAAATTCACAAACGACTGAAACAGCCCAGTCAACTGATCAAAAAAACGTTAAAACAGAGGTCAGTAACCCTGATAGCGCTTCTGCTGCAGAAAAAATGAAAGAATACCAAAAAAGTATTTCTGAGCTGGGACAAGACGCAGCTAAACAATTAGCGGATGCTAAAGGAGATCTTAAAATCATACTGGGGGTGGGCGAAAGCGCTACCTGGGCGATGCACTACTTTATGCAGGATGAAACACAAGCCAATCGTTTTCTGGTGCTTCTGGACCCTACACCGGTGATGAATGAAAACGCCCCTAATCTTCTGCAGATGATCACAGAGATTAAGGCTCCGGTCATAGATCTCTGGTTTAGCAATAATAGTTACAAACAGGAGCGTGCAACGTTACGTAAACGTGCCGCAAGCAGAAGCGGTAATAAGGAATACCGGCAGTTTCGCCTGAATCAGCAGAGCAACGATCCTCGCAGGGAACCTCTGTGGCTGACCCGCCAACTGAGAGGCATTTTGAAAACCTACATCCTCACAGCCGAGCAACCGGAAGCCCCTGCCGCGCAGGCAATAGAGCTGACTCCCGGTCAGTAAATTTAAGCCGAGGACATATCAGCTATTTTTTCGCGCTGTCCTGATGCGGTCGTAAGCGGCCTGAATCTCCTGAGTTTTTTCTTTCGCCAGCTGCATCATATCCTCTGGCAGCCCTTTGGCGACCAACTTATCCGGATGGTGCTGACTCATTAAACGACGATACGCCTTTTTAAGCTCGGCATCGGACACAGACTCAGCCACGCCCAGCACCCCATAGGACTCTTTCAATAGCTGCTGCTCAGAGACATAACCGCCCTGATGGGACTGATAACTGTGTTGTTGATATGAGAACTGTGACTGCATCCGCGCCATCAGCGCTGCCATCTCCGCCTGAGACATCTGCAGCAAACCACACACTTCACGAATAATAATGGTTTCTGCTTCACTGACTTGACCATCCGCCATCGCAGCCTGCAACTGAATTTCAACAAACATCAGTTTCAGAGGGATACGGAAACGGATCAAAGCGCTCAGCGGACGCATCACCTCGGCGATATCATAATCACTCTCTTTACCCTGAGAAAACAGTTCCATCGCTTCACGGCGACGCTCATCGCTCAGGCCCATTCGGTCCATCACTTCCCGGGCGTACCGAATTTCCTCTTCGCTGACACGTCCATCGGCTTTTGCCAGCTTGCCCATCACGGTAAAGGTTGCCCGAAAAAAAGCATCCTGAGGATTCAACGCGTTACCCAGCGCATTCTTCAAAGCAGCTGACACCGCCACACCGATGCCTGCACCGAACAATAGGCCAAAAAGACCACCGCTCATCAGGCCGATCAGACCACCCACGATTAACGCCGTTCGGTTTCTCCTGATCAGCTGCCCCAGACTGAAACCTGCGTTCTCACTACTCAATGCCATCGACCCAACCTTTTGCTATATCTTCACTGACGTCCTGAAGCCGTTCAGGCGTCCCTATATCCCGCCAATACCCTAAAAAATGCTCTCCACTGATCTGCCCGGTCTGCATCGCTTTACGCAGCAGCGGTGCCAAAGGGAACTTCCCCGCCGAACATCCATCAAATAGTTGAGGCGAAATCAGGCTAAGACCACTAAAGGTCAATTTTGCATCACCCTGCTCCTTCACCCGCCCTAGCTGTAGTTGAAAATCACCGTCTGGATTATGCTCTGGATTAGTCACCATCACCAGGTGAGCCAGACTCTGCGGCTCAAGCGTCCGGTTGACCAACTGCACCAGCGGATAGTTAGTAAACAGATCCCCATTGACCAGCAGAAATGGCTCACCGTCTTTACTTAGCAGTGGCAACGCTTTGAAAATTCCGCCGCCGGTTTCCAGCGGCTCTGTTTCAGCAGACCAGTGCACCACAGCACCAAAACGCTGACCATCACCAATACAGCGTTCCAACTGTTCGCCCAGCCAGGCATGGTTAATCACTATCTCAGTGACACCCGCGGCCACCAGTCGTTCAATATGGTATTCAATCAATGGCTTACCCGCCACCGGCAAGAGTGGTTTGGGCATTGTCAGCGTCAACGGACGCATCCGGGTGCCAAGCCCTGCCGCCAGTATCATCGCCCGCATCAGCTAAACCACTTATCCAGGTGGGTGTTATCAAAGTGCTCACTGGCATACATTGCGGGCACAACCACGTCCTGCAGCCAGGCGGAAAAAGTCAGCAGACTATCATAGCGACCGGCCACCCGGATAATGTAGTTGAGCGTACGCGGGATATCGGCAAGATAACCCGACTTTTCATCCCTCAGACTCAGACGGGCAAAAATACCCGCTGCTTTGAGGTGGCGCTGAGCACCCATCAGATCAAACCAGCGGTAGAAGGTTGCACGGTCATACTGATCCAGTAAACCATCCGCAACCAGCTGTTCACCAAACTGATCGACCCACTGATAAACTCGCATATCCGGCCATTCGATATAGCAATCCCGCAGCAGTGACACCAGGTCGTAGGTTATCGGACCGATAACCGCATCCTGAAAGTCAATAACACCGGGGGTATTATCGCCATCCACCAGCAAGTTACGTGAATGATAATCACGGTGAACACAGACTTTGGGCTGTTCCAGTGCTGCATCAATCAGATATTCCGACACCTCATTAAACAGATGTCTGACCCCGGGCTTCAGCTCTATTTTCAACAGATCAGCCACCAGCCAGTCACGGAACAGATCCATCTCTCGCTGTAACAATGCCCGGTCATATTCCGGCAACGGATGACCACTGATATCCTGACATTGCTGCAACCGGGTCAGCGCGGCAAACGCCCGACCATAAAGTTCATCAGCCGTGTCATCAGTTAACTGTCCCAGATAAAGATCATCCCCAAGATCAGACAACAGCATATAGCCCTGCTGAAAATCCACAGCGTGAACGATCGGCGCATGTATTTCCAGCGGTTCCCACGCTTTGGCGATACAAACAAACGGATGACTATTCTCTTTTTCGGGAGGAGCATCCATCAGAATCCAGCTCATCCCGTGACTTTTGAGACGAAAATAACGCCGGAAACTCGCATCTCCTGAGACCGGAATGCATTGCCAGTCCGAAGCCAGATCTATGTTCAGCTCGGCAAATATCAGCTCTACCCACTGTTTTAGTCCGGCCAGCCTTTGTCCCATATCTATCAATCCCCTAGCGTTGTTATAGCTGAATGTTTTATCATGCCATGCTCTATAGGGTATGTTACTCGAATCAAGGTTTAGCGATAAGGGAAATAGACGCTTTTTCTGCGCTTCCTAATGGACAATCTGAATGCCGTTCTTAAGACGTTCTTCTTACACACTTACATTGGCGGTTGTCGCTGCAATGCCCGCAGCCCTGTTTGCCGCCGAAATGGATTCCGATATCCACGATGCGCTCTGGACCTGCACCATGGAAAATGGTCAGAGCTGGCAATGCGATCAACAGGCTCTGACCAATCCGCTCGACCAGGATATCCAGGCGGACCCGGTTACGCCAGCAGGCCCTCTACCGGTATCTGATACATCTCCTAAGGTGCAATCAGCACCTTCGGCAAACACTGAAGAGGCCAGACCAAAGCAGCAGATCAGCGGTGCCTGGGTGTGTGAAGCAAACGGATCCGGTGGCTGGTCATGTCTGGATAATCAGCCCATAGCAGCATCTGCATTGACACAAAGACCACAGGTGAATTCCCCTACGGCGGTGAATGCTAGCAGTTTTACCACTGTTCAACCGGTCATCGAAGACCCCGCTAAAAAGGCAGACCTAAACGATATCCGTTATGCAGCTCAGGATTGGTACCCGATAACAGGGGCGCAAAAGGCATGCTATGGCGTTTATATAGAGCCTGACACTCAGTTGCCCCCGGAAGGTGATGACAGCCTCACGGTTGATGCAGATAGTTCTGAAACTCAATTGGGTGGTCTGACCCGATTAGAGGGAAATGTCGAGCTACGACAGAGTGGTCATTTCCTCCGCAGTGATTCTGCTGAGGTCGATCAGGTGTCCAACCAGATCACCATGAGCGGCAATATTCAGTACCGGGAACCCGGATTACTGCTTCGGGGATCTCAGGCGCAGACCCATGCGATCACCGGCGAAACCGTCATCAGCGATGCCGATTACGTGGTCCATGAGCAATCCCTGCGCGGTGAAGCCAAACGGATTATCCGCTTGAAGGATAACCGGATACGGATGGAGCATAGTAGTTACACAACCTGCCCACCGAACGACGAAAGCTGGAAAATTGCTTCAAGCTCACTGGTTCTGGACCCGAACAGAGGCTTTGGCACAGCACGTAACGCCACCCTGAGAGTCGGCGATACGCCGGTATTCTATTTTCCCTATCTGGAGTTCCCGATTGACGACCTGCGTCACTCTGGCTTTTTATTCCCCTCTCTGGGGTACTCCAATGGGGATGGGGTCGAATTAGCAGCACCCTACTATTTCAACCTTGCACCCAACTACGATGATACGCTGACTCCGAAAATATTCACTGAGCGGGGGTTATTACTGGAGAATGAGTTTCGTCACCTGAACAGCTATGGTCAGCAAGCGTTAAGCACCGGGCTCCTCGTTGAGGATACTCAGGCTGACCGTGACCGCTGGCTGGTGGGAGCAGATCACTCCGGCAGCAAAGGCGCCTGGAGTAGCCTGATTGATTACACGGCGGTCAGTGATAAAAAGTATTTCGATGATCTCGGCTCAAGCCTGGAAGTCGACCGTTCCAGCCACCTCGACCAGTTGGCAGAAGCAACCTATAGTCGCAACCACTGGTCAGCCACGCTGCGGGCCCATAACTACCAGACGATAAATGACAGCAAATCACCCTATCAGCGGATGCCCCAGTTACAGGTAAGCGGCAATTATGGTTATGATCTGGGACAGGAAGTGGTTTTCAGCTACCTCAGCGATGCTACCCAGTTTGACCGTAAGATCGACGACCTGAGCGGCATTGACCGGGTGACCGGTAGCCGCCTGCATCTGCAGCCCTCTATCAGTGTTCCGATGCTCTGGTCCTGGGGTTATCTTACACCCAAAATGAGCTATTGGTTAAGCCACTATGATCTGCAGGATCAGGTCGCCGGACAGGACGACAGCATTAACCGGGCAACCGGTGTTTACAGTATTGACTCAGGCTTAATCTTTGAACGCCAGTTGCAAGACTATACACAAACGCTTGAGCCCCGCCTGTTCACTCTATATAGCCAGCATGAGGATCAACAGGGTATTCCCGACTTTGATACCGCTGAAACCGATTTCAGTTACCAGGGACTTTTCCGGGAAAATCGTTTTACCGGACTGGATAAAATCGGCGATAGCCAGCAGCTGTCTCTGGGTCTGAGCTCCGGCATCTTCCGTAACGATGGCAGCGAAATGGCCCGTTTTGGCGTAGCACAGGCCTACTATTTCGCTGACCGCTCTGTGCAACTTAACGGCATTACCCGTGTCGATACAGAAGACCAGTCCAACTTCGCCGCTGAAGCCTACTGGAACCCCAACGCGAAACTTCGATTATCAGTCGATACCGAGCTGGATAAAAGCACCCTGAACCCGTTAGAGAGCAATTTCAAAGCGCGTTACACCCCGGCTCTCAACAAAGTGATCGGCTTTAGTTACCGCTACCGGGAAAACACCAGAAGCCAGGCAGAGATATCCTTTATCTGGCCTCTGGCACCGGAGTGGACGCTGATGGGACGCTGGCAGGAAGATATGGAGAACTCTCAGACACCGGAAGCACTGCTGGGTCTGGAATATGCCAGCTGCTGCTGGAAAGTTCGGGTTGCTGCCCGCCAGTGGATAGAGGATGATAGCGGTGGAAGGGAAGATAGTGCGCTATTTCTGCAATTTATCCTGAAAGGTCTCGGCACTGTAGGCGGTGGTAGCGCTGCTCTGCAAGATATTATTGGCTTTAAAGAACGTGAAGAGAATGATGACTACTAATCTCATAAAAAAACTAAAGCCAGGTATGGCTGCCCTTCTTTTGGGCCTAAGTGTCTCGGCCAGCGCCGCGAATACATCCCTTGACCGGATCATCGCGATTGTCAACGATGATATCGTTCTGCAAAGCGAACTGAATGACCGCGAAGCGATAATTAAGTCACGTCTAAGTGCTCAGGGGCGCTCGTTACCTGATGAACAAACCCTGCAGAGTCAGGTGCTTGATCGACTGATTCTGGATAATATCCAGCTACAGATTGGTGAAGAGCGAGGTATCCGCATCAGTGACAGCGAACTCAATGCCTCGATGGAACGGATCGCCGCCAGCTCTAATCTGACGTTGGAACAGTTCCGCGAAGCACTGATCGCTGAGGGTCAGGATTATGCTCAGGCACGTCAGCAAATCCGTAACGAGATGCTGATACAGCGAATTCAGCAGCGTATCGTTAACAGTCGCATCAACGTTTCCCAGCAAGAGATTGATAACTATCTCAGCTCACAACAGGGAGAGCAACTCAGTGCCGAAAGTTATAACCTGTCACAGATACTGATTGCTGTGCCGTTGCAGGCCACAGCACAGATGATTCAAACCGCGCAACAACAGGCAGAAAAGATCGCAACAGAGCTAAAAAACGGCGCTAATTTCGCTGAAACCGCGATTGCTCAGTCAAAAGGCCCTAACGCCCTCAAAGGCGGTGAAATCGGCTGGCGTAAGTTGAATGAGATACCGGAAGAGTTTGCTGCTGTTGTGAAAAAACTTAACCCAGGCGAATTCAGCGCCCCACTTCGCAGCCCTAGCGGTTTTCATCTGCTGAAAGTGAATGATAAACAAGGTGGTTCAGTTCAGCTGGTAAACCAGGTAAAGGTAAGGCATATCCTGCTCTCACCGAACGAGATTCGCTCGCCAGCGCAGACCCGTCGGGAGATCGAATCTATCTACCAGAAACTGCAACAGAGCGTACCTTTTGCAGAACTGGCTAAACAGTACAGTGATGACCCGGGCAGCGGCTCACTGGGAGGTGACCTGGGCTGGGCACAAGCCGGCCAGATGGTGCCTGAATTCGAAGATGTGATGTTCAATACCGAACCGGGTAGTATCAGCGCACCCTTTGAATCCCGCTTTGGCTGGCACATTCTTAAAGTTGAAGATCGCCGTCAGCAGGATATGGGCGAAGAGATGAAGACCAATCAGGCCAGAGCCACCATTCGCCAGCGCAAGTTTAACGAAGAGTTGCAAAACTGGTTGCGCGAGATCCGTTCTCAGGCCTATATCGAGATTAAGTAATTCAGATGCACTCCTACAGACTGGCCCTGACCCCGGGCGAACCGGCCGGGATCGGGCCGGACCTTTGTATTCAGATCGCCCAACAAGGACACGACCACCAACTGGTCGTCATTGCAGACCCCCTGATGATGCAAGCCAGGGCGCGCCAGCTTAACCTGCCGATCACTCTGATTCCCTACAATGCCGACGAGCCGGTCTATCCGACGGCTCCGGGCACCCTGTGGATCGAACCGGTTTGTCTGGTAAAGACCACCGTGCCCGGGCAACTAAATCCAGCCAACGCCCGCTATATTCTCGACACCCTGACCCGTGCCACCCTGGGCTGTCAAAGTGGCGAGTTCGCTGCCCTGGTCACAGCTCCGGTACATAAAGGGGTTATCAACGACGCCGGCATACCGTTCAGCGGCCACACTGAGTTTCTCGAACAACTGACCCACAGCAGCAAAGTGGTCATGATGCTGGCAACCGAAGGGTTACGGGTGGCTCTGGCGACCACCCACCTGCCTCTGGCAGCCGTACCTGCAGCGATCACCCAACCGCTGCTAGAGGAGGTCCTGTCGGTGTTGCAGCAAGACCTGATACACAGCTTTGGCCTAAAGCATCCCAGAATTCTGATTGCCGGGCTGAACCCCCATGCCGGGGAAGGTGGCCATATGGGGCGGGAAGAGATTGAGGTCATTCAACCGGTCATCGACCGCCTCAGAGCTCAGGGCTATAATCTGAGCGACCCGCTGCCTGCCGATACGCTGTTTACCGACAAACTACTCAACACAGCGGATGCAGTGCTGGCGATGTACCATGATCAGGGACTACCGGTGCTAAAATACAAAGGCTTCGGCCGGGCGGTTAATATTACCCTGGGGATGCCGATTATCCGCACTTCAGTTGATCACGGCACTGCGCTAGACCTGGCCGGAACCGGCAAAGCCGATTATGGCAGCCTGTTAACCGCTATTAATTATGCTGCTGAGATGTCAGCTAACCGAAACACCACCGGAACTATGAATGAGCAATAAACCCGCAGGCCATAAAGCACGCAAACGTTTTGGCCAGAACTTTCTTCAGGATCAGGGCGTTATCCGCCGCATCATCCGGGCCATCGCCCCGGGTGACACAGAGCACCTGATCGAGATTGGCCCCGGCCTCGGCGCCATCACTGAAGAGTTACTGGACCTGTGCCAGCGACTGGATGTGGTTGAACTCGACCGCGACCTGATACCAATTCTACGCACCAAATTTTTCAGCTATGCCGATAAGTTCACCATCCATGAAGGCGATGCCCTGAAGTTTGATTTCAGCACCCTGCAGCAGCAGGATGAACAGTTACGTGTGGTCGGCAACCTGCCCTATAACATCTCTACACCACTGATCTTTCATCTGCTCACCTTTGCAGATCAGATTGAAGATATGCATTTTATGTTGCAGAAAGAGGTAGTCGATCGGCTGGCAGCGCAGCCTGGTGAAAGCGCCTATGGCCGCCTCGGCATCATGGCGCAATATTACTGCCAAATAGAGCCGTTGTTTCTGGTACCGCCCCATGCGTTCGACCCAGCCCCGAAAGTTGATTCGGCCATCGTCCGCCTGATACCTTATAAAGAGCTGCCCCAAAAAGCACAGGATATCAGCAAACTGGAAACCGTTGTGCGCACCGCATTTGGCCAGCGCAGGAAAACCCTGCGTAACAACCTCAAGCCACTGCTGGATGCCGACGAGATTGAATCGCTGGGCATTGATCCGGGTCTGCGCCCGGAACGCCTTGCTCTGACTGACTTTATCCGGATAAGTGATTATCTGAGTAGTAAATAACAACTTATAACGAAACTATATGATCCTCTCAGAGATACCTCATAACATCGCGATCAATGTGGAAACCGCCTATCTTCCGGAGCAATCCGATCCGGAAAAAAAGCGCTATGTTTTCTCCTATCACATTACTATCACCAATCATGACCCTCATCCGGTTCAGCTAATGCGCCGCCGCTGGCTGATTGTCGACGGGGATGAACTGGTTCAGGAAGTTGAAGGTGAAGGCGTGATCGGTGAGCAACCGGTTATCGAGCCCCAACAGAGTTATAGCTACACCAGTGGTACAGTGTTAGCTACACGGGTCGGTAGCATGCAGGGGCATTATCAGATGAAAACTAATGACGGCCAGACATTCAATGCGGATATCGAGCCATTCACCCTGGCTTTGCCGAACGCGCTGCACTGAGGAGTTTCATGGCCACCTATGCGATCGGCGATATTCAGGGCTGTTATGATGAACTGCAGTCACTGTTGGAAACAATAGCGTTCAGCGAAACTGACCAGCTCTGGCTAGCCGGAGATCTGGTCAACCGGGGGCCTAAATCCCTTGAAACCATCCGTTTCCTTTACAGCATTCGTGACCGGGTTACAGTCACCCTGGGCAACCATGACCTGCATATGCTGGCAGTGTATAGCGGTGCCATCAGACCCAAACGCTCTGACACTTTTCATGATCTGCTGAAAGCCCCCGAAGCCAAACAGCTGATGAAGTGGCTGCGCGGTCAACCGTTGTTAATTACCGATAAACAGCTGGGCTTTACCATGGTGCATGCAGGCATCCCACCCCAGTGGTCGCTGGAAAAAGCCCATAAACGGGCAAAAGAGGTTGAAACCGTGCTGCAAAGCACCCTGGGCTCTGAGTTTTTCAAGCGGATGTATGGCAACCAGCCAGCCTGCTGGTCTGGAAAACTGGAAGGTTTCGACCGGCTCAGGACTATTACCAACTATTTTACCCGCATGCGCTTTTGCGACAGCAAAGGCCGAATGGAGTTTTCCGCCAAAGGTACACTCGCCAGTCAGCCAACCGGCTTCCTGCCCTGGTTCAGCCATGAGGGTAAAACGTTACAGGAGAGCCGGGTCATCTTCGGCCACTGGGCCGCGCTGGAAGGCAGAGCTGACCGACACAACGTCTTTGCTATCGACACCGGCTGCGTCTGGGGGAATAAACTGACGGCACTGCGACTGGAAGATCAACAACTGTTCACTGTAAATAGCAAAATGAGGTACGGCAACTGATGGACAACTTTGAATGTATCGACATCGTCAGGGCTGAAAAGCTGATCGCAGAGGGTGCGGTAGTCGCTGATATCCGCGACCCACAAAGCTATCAACAAAACCATATCAAGGATGCCGTTCACCTGAGCAATGACACCCTGCACGATTTTATCCAGTCTGCCGATATGGATACACCGGTGATCGTCTGCTGCTATCACGGTTTCAGTAGTCAGTCGGCTGCCGGCTTTCTGATCCAGCAGGGGTTTGACCAGGTGTACAGTTTAGATGGCGGCTTTGAACTCTGGCAAACCAGCCGTCCTGAGCAGTGTTCCAATAGCGCTGAATAACCCAAGAATGCAAATCTATCTGGTAGGCGGAGCAGTCCGGGACACACTTCTGGGGTATCCGGTGTACGACCGCGACTGGGTTGTGGTCGGGGCAACCCCTGAACTGATGTTACAACAGGGATTCCGCCCCGTCGGCAAAGACTTTCCTGTATTTATCCACCCGGACAGCGGTGAAGAGTATGCCCTGGCCCGCACCGAACGCAAGTCTGGCAAAGGCTATACCGGATTTCATTATCACGCCAGCCCTGAAGTCACCCTCGAAGAGGATCTGATCCGCCGGGATCTGACCATCAACGCCATGGCCATGGACGATGATGGCAACATCATCGACCCTTATAATGGCCAGCACGATCTGCAACAAAAGCTGCTGCGCCATGTCTCACCCGCCTTCTCTGAAGACCCTCTGCGGGTCATCCGGGTCGCCCGTTTTCAGGCCCGCTATGCCCACCTGGGCTTCACCGTTGCCCCCGAAACACTGCTATTGATGCAACACCTGGCAGCAGGCGATGAGCTCGAGCACCTGACCGCCGAAAGAGTGTGGCAGGAGTTCCAGCGTGCGCTGGGTGAAAAGACACCGCAGCAGTTCCTGCTAACCCTGAAGCAAGCGAACGCGCTGCAGATACTGTTTCCTGAACTGATTACCGCCGTGAATGATCAACAAACTCTTACGGCGATCAGCAAACCCGCCGATGCCCGGGTCAGGTTCGCTGTACTCCTTCGCAGCGCCTTCGCGGCAACGAACGCCGAGCTTCGCAGTGAGAAGATTAAAACCTTTTGCGACACTCACCGCAGCCCCAATGCCTATCGTGATCTGGCGCTGCAGTTCAGCAGCCAGGCTGATCAACTGTGTCGATTCACCCAGCTTAACGCTGGTCAGCGACTAGAGTTGATAAAGAACCTCGACCTTTTGCGTCGCAGCGAACACCTCGATCTACTACTGGAGGGCTGCTCTCTGATCACCGATAATTCGATCACTGCAAAAACAGAACTCCCCCTGCTACTGCAACGACTACAGCAGGTTGACCCGGCTCAATTGATGGCGCAGGGTTTCAAAGGCAAGGCACTCGGCAAAGCGATCAATCAGGCTCAACTGCAGATCTGTCAGCAACAGATTGTCGGAGTCTCAATATGACGCAGCCTGTAGCCCTGATTACCGGTGCGGCACGAAGAATTGGCGCCACCATTGCCCGCCAGTTATGGCAACAGGGATACCGGATTATTGTTCACTGTCATCACTCACTTGACGCGGCGAATCAACTGGCGCTGGAGTTAAACGAATTAAAGCCGGATAGCGTCAGAGTATTACAGGCTGATCTGAACAATAGCGTCGAAGTCTCAACATTAGCCGATCAGGCACTGTGCTGCTGGGGACAGATCGATCTGCTAATCAATAATGCGTCCTCATTTTACCCGACGCCGCTTGAGCAAAGCACTGAGCAGCAATGGGATGATCTGGTCAACAGCAACCTCAAAGCCGCTTATTTTCTCTCAGCTAAGCTGGCAGCGTCACTCAGACAGCAACAGGGCAGTATTATTAATCTGATTGATATCCATGCTCAGAGAGCGATGCCCGGTTACCCGATCTATTCAATTGCTAAGGCGGGATTACAGATGATGACCATCAGTCTGGCTAAAGAGCTGGCCCCGGAGGTGCGCGTCAACGGTGTTGCCCCAGGGCCGATACTCTGGCCAGAACAAGACGCCGCAATCAGCCCTGAAGAGCAGCGCGCCATTGTGGATAAAACACTGCTCAAGCGGGCGGGAACACCGGAAGATATTGCCCAGGCGGTGGTTTTTCTAGCCAGCCAGACCTTTATAACCGGGCAGATTATCGCCGTGGATGGCGGAAAATCACTCTATAGTCACTAAAATCCATCTAAAGTAACTAAGATTGTATTTATACGTTCACCCGGAGCCAGGCTTAATCCTCGTCCAGACCGACCAGCGGACTCTCCATTACCGCGGCGACTGCGGTTATCAGTTCACGCTCAACCGCCACAATCCTGCCATCGTGGCGCACCACCTGAACCATCCCTTTAAGCATCCGCTGGCGCACAAACGGTGTGGCCGCAGCCAACTCTGTTACCGCTGCAGCGAAAGCCTCCCGGGTGCATTCAGACAGGGGAACGGGTTGCAACATATAAAGCCCGGCAACGCCTGCGCCACGGTTAAATGCTTTGAGAGTCATCTCATCGGATGTTTCACCATGATAAGCCAGCATCGAGATAACCACGGCATAGTGCTCAGACAGGGAATCAATACTGTTGTAACGATTTTCCCGTTTACGCACCGCGCCAAAATGAGCATCACAAAAGCGACTCACCAACTGATACAACACCCACTCAAACAGATCGATCTGCTGATCCGCCTTAACAACCTGCAACAATAACCGCTTGAACGCTTTGTACTGATTGGCTGACTGCGACTTAAGGGCCGGCAGGGCCAGTTGAATCAGTTGCAAATACTCAGATCGGGATAGCGTTTGAAACTGATCCAGACAGTGATACAAACGATCCGCCAGCGCCGATTCTTCTGCCGCAATCAGCTTAAACTGCTGCCGCCTGATCTGGCTATCGCCATCCATCAACAAACCCAGCAACACCACCCGGGCATCATAAGGATCTCGTGCCAGTTGATACAGGTCATGATCAGATGATTGCAGTTCTTCAGGCACCCCTGCCCCGTCCTGCCCGACATAATCGAGCAACTCCGCGCCTGCCAGGGTGCCGATAAGACTATCAATGACCTGAGCGGTGGGACGATTGGCTTTTAAGGTTTTATCAACATCGGTCTCCGGAGTCACCATAGAAGGCTGCGGCTTGAGGTATTGACCGTCCCAACGGGGATCAACCTTACGAATCCGGACATCCAGAGGAGGATGCGTAGACCAGAGCCAGCCGGGCATCACCGCAGAGAAAAACAGGTGTCCGGCTTCCTGACATTCCGGATGATTCAGATGCCCCTGAAACCGACTGCCACCGATCACTTTCAGCGCCCCGCCAATACCTTCAGGGTTGCGGGTAAACTGCACCGCTGAGGCATCCGCGAGAAATTCCCGCTGCCGACTGATGGCAGCTTTGAGCATATTACCAAGCATCACCCCACACCAGCCGACCACCATCAACCCCAGCCCCAACAGCACCAGATAACCACGACTGGAGCTGCGCGACTTCGTTGAGTCAGCCCACCAACTGGTTTTACTGCTGGCAAACACCCGACCTAATTCAGCAAAAAACACCATCCCGTGGAGCATCACCAGCAAACGCATATTGATACGCATATCGCCATTAATAATATGACTGAACTCGTGGGCAATCACCCCCTGCAACTGATCGCGGCTCAAACTATCCAGCGTCCCCCGGGTCACGCAGATCGCCGCATCGGTCAACCCCAGTCCGGCTGCAAAGGCATTGATTCCCATCTCACTGCGCATCACATAGACTGGTGGAACAGGCACCCCGGCAGCCAGTGCCATCTCCTCAACCACGTTGATTAACCGTCGCTCGGCCGTATCCCGGGTTAAAGGCTGCACCTGCTGACCACCAAACATCTCTGCAACGGCCCCGCCACCTTTTTTTACATCCAGCCATTTCAGCCAGGCAGCAAAAAGCAGCAACAGCGCTATCGCACTTGCTACAACAGCGATTCGTTGCCAACTAAGATAATCAAGAAACACCCGGTCGGGCAGCGCCAGAGGGTCATCATTCACCCAGAGATACCAGGCAAACAGCAGGTTTATCAGTACGACCAGGCCGATATTCAGCAGAATAAAGAGCAGCAGGAGAAAGCGACTGCTCTTACGGGCCTGGTCCTGGGCCGCATAGAAATTCATTGATCGTCCCTATCTCAGATATGTGTCACACAGACGGCGACGGGCAAATCAGAAACTAACTTTAGGCGCGATTTGCAGTTGTTCCCGATCCGCAAATTCAAGTAGTGACGCATCCCGCACATGGCCAAAGGTGCCCGCCAGAATAACCGGCGGGAAGCTCTGTTTGTAGCTGTTGTATTCAGTCACTGCATCGTTAAACGCCTGACGGGAAAAAGCGACGCGGTTTTCCGTTGAAGTTAACTCCTCACTCAACTGACGCATGTTGGTATCGGCTTTCAATTCAGGGTAAGCCTCAACCACGATACTGAGCTTGCCCAGAGCGCCCTGCAAACCACCTTCGGCCTTTGACAACTGCGACAGCGCCTGCGCATTACCCGGATCAGCTGCAGCAGCTTTAAGCCCTGCCATCGCCTCATTACGGGCGGCAATAACCGCTTCCAGCGTGCCCCGTTCATGTTCAAGATATGCCTTAGCCGTTTCCACCAGATTAGGTATCAGGTCATAGCGACGTTTCAGCTGCACATCGATTTGAGCAAAGCCGTTTTCATAGCGATTTTTCAGTGTCACCAGGCGGTTGTAAATCGCCACAACATAGAATACCAACGCGGCAATAATAACCAGAAAAATAAGTGATCCCATTCCCATCGTGTAACTCCTTTTTCATGAATAGACTGGCCTGTATCAGGCGGAGAGATCCTTCTTGCGCCAGATAAACGGTACCGGGTGTAGCGACTGTTTGGTTTTATCGTAATCCAGCCATAACTGCTGATAGGTTTCAGCCAGAACCGGATGCCGGGATTTAGGCGCCAGTTCCGCTAAAGGCCACAGCACAAAGGCGTTCTCAGTAATCTCCTCACGAGGCAAAGTGACACCATCAATATTGCCAATCAATGCATCATAGGTGAGGATATCGATATCCAGGGTACGGCTACTGAACTTGGGTGATGTCCGGCAACGGCCGTTATCATCCTCGATCATCTTCAGTTTCTTGCTCAGCTCACCTACCGGCAAATCGGTTTTAAAAGATGCCACCAGATTGTAGAAGTTGTCTCCATCAAAACCGACCGGCGCACTTTCATAAACCGGCGACAGCGCCAGCTTTTCAAAGTTAGCATCCAGCGCCTCAAGGCACCGTTCAATATAGACTTCACGTTCGGTATTGCTACCAATGCTTACAAACACCTGAGCCATCAGAAGCGCTCTCCCCGTTCAATAATTACACCGACATCCTCCGCCATCGGCACTGCACCGGGTTTTCCCAGTTTCAGCTTCAGCCAGCGGACACCAAACTCTTGCAAAATAATCTGCGCAATCTCTTCAGCCATCGTTTCCACCAGCAAAAATTCACTGGTCTCTATAAAACTGATCAGGCGATCGGAGACCGTCTTATAATTGAGAGTACTGTCAATATCTTCAGCGGCTGCCGCTTGTTGAATATCGGTAGCCATCTTAATATCCAGACAGACGGTCTGACGGATCTCTCGTTCCCAATCGTAGATGCCGATCAAGGTCTCTACCTTTAAACCCTTAATGTACACAATATCCAAGACAAAACCCTTACAATCCAGCAAACATTATCAGTCTGCCCTAAAAATATTTAAAAGGCGGCCTTAAGCTCTCTTTGTGAACGCGTCCAGCCTGTTTTTATAATCATCCGCCCCGACACCTGCACCAGCATATAACGACCATCACGCTGCCAGATCAATCGTCGAGTAGAGCAATACTCCCGCTTTAACGCAATAATACGATTGCAGGTCTTTTCAGTCACCAGTCGCTGACTCTCTTTACCCCAGTGATCATAGAGCTGATCGATATTATCACCTGCGCCGACCAGACTACCATCCTCCATCCTGAATCCTGCTTCACAGCTGTTTGCCAATAGCAGCAACGATAACACTATTCGTTTCTTCATCCCTGAAATCCTCAGCCGCACCGTTTACCGCTTTCATCCTGAGCCTAAGTGCGTTATAAAAAATAGTTAACTTTAAAGAAAACAGCGGAACAGGACTATGATCGGAGCAGAGGGCCTCACAACGCTGACCGTTATGTTAATCGCCTATCTGCTGGGTTCCATTCCTAATGCTGTACTCATTTGTCACTTTATGGGGATCGAAGACCCTCGTCAACTGGGCTCGGGTAATCCTGGTGCAACAAATGTTTTACGTACAGGAAACCGACCTGCAGCATTGTTAACACTAACCGGTGATGTCAGCAAAGGGATGCTGGCCGTGTCAATCGCCCAATGGGCAGACCTTGCTCTGTTTGACCAGTCACTGGTCGCGATATCAGCCCTGATCGGCCATGTCTGGTCGATTTTTCTGCGCTTCAGAGGAGGGAAAGGCGTTGCCACCATGCTCGGTGGCTGCCTGTTTCTCGATTATCGACTGGCACTGGCGCAGAGCGCCGTGTGGCTAACCGTATTAGCCATCCGCAGGATTTCATCTCTGGCAGCGGTCAGCATGGCGTTACTCAGCCCGCTGATTTGCGGAATTTTTATTCCACAGTTGCTACTACCGATCATGATTATGAGCAGTCTGATCCTTGCCACTCATCATCAGAATATCCGCAACCTGTTAAACAACAAAGAAAGCCAGCTTTAAACTCAACGGGCTGCTTATACAGTTTTATTAGCTCAAGGCTGCTTGATAGGCTCAAGGCTGTCCATCGGCCAGCGCGGTACACACTGAATAGACAGGTCACTTCGCTGTCCCGCCATCAGACGCTGGCAACCGGCATAGGCGATCATCGCACCATTATCGGTACAAAAACGGGGGCGGGCATAAAACAGTTTCGCCCGTTCTTTTGCGACCATCTCTTCAAGACGGTCACGCAGCCGCTGGTTAGCGCTCACTCCACCGGCAATGATCAGCTGTTTAAATCCGGTTTGTTGCAGCGCACGGCGACATTTAATCGCCAGGGTTTCAACCACCGCCTCTTCAAAAGCAGCGGCGATATCACGACGATCTTTTTCTGCCAGCACCCCATCCACCCGTAGGTCATTCGAGGTATTCAGGGTAAAGGTTTTCAGGCCGCTAAAGCTAAGATCCAGCCCGGGACGATCGGTCATTGGGCGTGGAAAGCGAAATCGTTTCCGATCACCCAGCGCGGCCAGACGAGCCACTTCAGGCCCACCCGGATAGTCAAGACCCAGCATCTTAGCGGCTTTATCAAACGCCTCCCCTGCTGCGTCATCCAGAGACTCGCCAAGCAAGGTGTATTCACCGATTGCATCGACCTGCACTAATTGCGTGTGTCCGCCAGAGACCAGCAATGCGACAAAAGGAAACTCAGGAGGATGCTCCTCCAGCATCGGCGCCAACAGATGGCCTTCCATATGATGCACACCGATCGCAGGTATATCCCAGGCCAGCGCCAGCGCCCTGCCGGTTGAAGCACCCACCATCAGCGCACCGATAAGACCGGGGCCTGCGGTGTAGGCCACCGCGTCCAGTTCTGCCGCGCTGGTATTCGCCTGACCCAGCACCTCTTTGATCAGCGGCAACAGTTTGCGAACGTGATCGCGGGAAGCCAGCTCCGGCACAACACCCCCATACTCTGCATGCATCGCAACCTGGCTATAAAGCGCATCGCCCAACAACCCGGTTTCGCTATCGTAGATCGCCACACCGGTTTCATCACAGGAGGTTTCGATTCCTAACACACGCATTGTTGACTGTTCTCACTCTAAATCACGAATAAAAAGCGGCGTTCAAAGCCGCAGGACTGCTCATGTCGCGTCATTATCATCCATTTTAACAATCATTTCATCGTATTTAGGCTTTACACTGCCTGATCATGAGAATAAAATACCGGCCCTTATTGGCCAGCTGTGTCTAAAGCTCAGCGGAACAGACATTAAATTTCTACAGGAAAGGTAAGGTATTTATATGCCAGCAGTTAAAGTTAAAGAAAACGAGCCATTTGACGTAGCTCTGCGTCGTTTCAAACGTTCTTGCGAAAAAGCCGGTGTACTGGCTGAAGTGCGTCGTCGTGAATTCTACGAGAAGCCAACTTCTATCCGTAAGCGTAAGGCTGCTGCTGCTGTTAAGCGTCACCTGAAGAAAGTTCAGCGCGAAAACCAGCGTCGCGTTCGTCTGTACTAAGATCGCTACAACGCATTAAACAGCCCTATACAGACAGGAGAGCGGTATGTCCGAACTGAAGCAACGCATCAGTATCGAGATGAAAGCAGCCATGCGCGCGAAAGCTAAAGAGCGCCTGGGCACTATCCGCATGATTCTGTCTGAGCTCAAACGCATCGAAGTTGATGAGCGTATTGAGCTGGATGATGCACGTGTACTCGCGATTCTGGACAAGATGCAGAAGCAGCGTCGCGATTCGATCGAGCAGTTTAACGCTGCCGGTCGTGATGATCTGGCCGATATTGAGCAACAGGAACTTCTTGTTATCAGGGAGTTTCTGCCTCAGCCGCTGACCGAAGCAGAACTTGAAGCCATTGTCGCCCAGGCGGTGATAGATTCAGGTGCGCAGAACATGCAGGAGATGGGCAAAGTCATGGCCCTGGTAAAACCTCAGGTTCAGGGACGCGCAGATATGGGCGCCATCAGCCAACTCGTCAAAAACGCTCTGAATAGTTAATATAACTGCTGAACCTTCCCCTCTAATCAGCAGGTAGTCTGACACTATGGCCGGACGCATACCGCAAAGTTTTATCGATGATCTTCTGGCGCGAGTCAATGTACTCGATATCGTTGAGGCCCGGGTCAAACTCAAACGCACCGGAAAGAACTATTCCGGCCTCTGCCCGTTTCATAAAGAAAAATCCCCCTCTTTTACCGTCAATAATGAAAAACAGTTCTATTACTGCTTTGGTTGTGGCGCCGGTGGCAACTCGCTTAGCTTCCTCATGGAACACGACCGCCTGAGCTTCCCCGAAGCAGTTGAAGAACTCGCAAAACTCGCTGGCGTTGAAATTCCCAAAGCGGAAGGACCGGTTGATCATCAGAAAGAACAGCGTATCAAGGATATTTTTGCGCTGCTTGAGGAAGCCTCTGAGTATTATCAGCAGCAGCTGCGCGAACACTCCAGCAAAGAGATCGCCGTCAACTACCTGAAGAATCGAGGCATGACTGGCCAGTTCGCCGCCCGCTTCGGCATCGGTTACGCGCCGCCGGGCTGGGATAATCTGTTAAAGAAACTTGCCAGGGACGAGGACACCAAACTGCGGCTCGAGCAGGCTGGCATGCTGATCAATAAAGAGGACTCAGATCGTTATTACGACCGTTTTCGTGAACGCATCATGTTCCCCATCCGGGATATGCGCGGCCGGGTCATCGCCTTTGGTGGGCGGGTACTGGGTGATGAGAAGCCCAAATACCTGAACTCGCCGGAAACCGATACCTTTCACAAGAGCCGCGAACTTTACGGCCTATATGAAGCCCGCAAGTACAACCAGAACCTCGATCGCCTGATTATTGTTGAAGGCTATATGGATGTTGTCGGGCTGGCTCAGTACGGTATCGGTTATGCGGTCGCCACCTTGGGCACAGCGACTACGGCTCAACACCTTGAGCGACTGCTGAAAATGGTGCCCGAAGTCATCTTCTGCTTTGACGGCGATGAGGCCGGCCGCAAAGCCGCCAAGCGCGCACTGGACACCACTATGCCTGTGATCACCGATGGCAAACAGGCGCGTTTTCTCTTTCTGCCCGAAGGTGAAGACCCCGACAGTCTGGTACGCCAGGAAGGCTGCGAAGCATTTGAGCAGAGACTCAGCGAGTCACTGCCGCTGTCCGATTTTTTCTTCAAGACACTGGAGGAAGGTGCGGATATGAGCTCACTGGATGGGCGTGCTCGCTTCAGCAATCAGGCGCTGCCGCTCATTAATCAGATGCAACCCGGCATACTGAAGCAGATGATGCAGGAAAAAATTTCCGAACTGACCGGACTCAGCCTCGAACAGCTAATCAGCGTAAACAACCTTCAGGAAACCACCGCTACGCATTCCGCGCCTGAACCTGATTACTATCATGGTGAGTCTGATTATCCCGATGACGGATACTTTGACTACCAACCGGAGCAAAGCAACTTCAGACAGGATAAAAAGCCGGGCAAAGAGTTCTCCAAGGGCAATAAAAAATTTCGCCAGGCGCCACCACCACCCGGAGGCTCTGCAGTACACTTCAATCCGGCCAGCACGGCTGTATCGATACTGCTGCATCTGCCGTCACTGTCCAGCCAGTGCGGTGACCTTGAAATACTGGCCAGCTCAGATACCGGTTCGGAACAGCTACTCTATCAGCTAAACCGATATCTCCAGGAAAACCCCGGCGTAACGCCCGGCATACTGGCGGTAGACTGGCAGGAACACGACCATCTCAAACCCCTGATTCGACAGCTGAATGAGATTGCCCATCAGACACCCATCATTGACGCCAACAATGCCCAGCAGGTTTTAAGTGACAGCCTCAACCGTTTGCAGGAGCGTCATTTAGACCGGGAAATACTGCAACTGAAATCCCAACCTCACCTGAGCGCCGACGACAAACAACGTTTAAACCAGCTAATTATGAAACAAGCAGGCAGCCGCTTAAGAAAAGCGCCTGAAAAATAACCAGCCACCATTGAAATTGATCAAACTACCCCCATTTACAAAGCTACAGAGCAAACCCTGGCCCAATTTTCAACTTTCTGCACAAAGCACTGAAAATAGTCTATTTTTATAGATGAAATAGCCATATAACCGTCCGCACTCTGTAGAATTTTCACCCTGCAATCGCTATAATATCGGGCTAATTTTTTTCACTTTTGTCATCACTGAAGGGCAATTATGTCAGACACCTCAAAGCAGCAGTCACGCCTCAAGGAATTGATCGCACGGGGTAAGGAGCAAGGCTACCTTACTTATGCTGAAGTTAATGACCACCTGCCAGAAGATATTGCTGATCCGGATCAGGTCGAAGACATCATCCGCATGATCAATGATATGGGTATATCGGTCACGGAAGAAGCTCCGGACGCCGAAACCCTGCTGATGACCGAAGGCGATTCCGCTGAAGAAGCGGACGAAGAAGCCGTAGCCGCCCTGGCAGCTGTTGAATCCGATGCCGGACGCACCACCGACCCGGTGCGTATGTATATGCGTGAGATGGGTACCGTTGAGCTACTGACCCGACAGGGTGAGATCGAAATAGCCAAACGGATTGAAGAGGGCCTGCGTGAAGTGATGGCAGGCTTGGCAGCATTCCCGGGCTCGGTTGACGCAATTCTCGCTGCCTACGATACCAGCCAGGAAGAAGAGGGCCGCCTGAGCGACATTTTCAGTGGCTATATCGATCCCGATGATGGCGCTGAGATCCCTTCTGCAGCACAACAGGCCGAAGCAGCTGAAGAGTCTGACGATGACTCTGACGATGATGAAGAGAAAGAGCGCGGCCCAGATCCTGAGGAAGCCAAGCGACGTTTTGATCTGTTACGCAGCACCTACACGACCTACCAGAAAGCGGTAGAGAAAGAGGGTCGCAGCAGCAAAACCGCAGCGAAAGCGTTCGAAGAGCTTGCAGACGCTTTTTCTCCAATCAAGCTTTCTCCACGTTTTTACGACATGCTGGTCGATAACGTGCGCAACTCGATTGACCGGATTCGCAAGCAGGAACGGACAATTATGCAGATCTGCACCCAGCGTGCAAAAATGCCGCGCCGTCAGTTTATCAAAGAGTTCCCGGGCAACGAGACCAACAGCGCATGGCTGGATGGTCTGCTCAGCTCTGACGCTGACTACGCAAGCGCCCTCAAGCGCCACGAAATAGAGCTGCGCAGAGCGCAGAAAAAACTGGTCCAGGCTGAGCATGAGATGAAGCTCACCCTGAACGAGATTAAAGAGGTTAACCGTCGCATGTCGATCGGTGAAGCCCGTGCTCGTCGCGCCAAGAAAGAGATGGTTGAAGCTAACCTGCGACTGGTTATCTCTATCGCTAAAAAGTATACCAACCGCGGCCTGCAATTCCTTGACCTGATACAGGAAGGCAACATCGGTCTGATGAAAGCGGTCGACAAATTTGAATACCGCCGGGGTTACAAATTCTCCACCTACGCAACCTGGTGGATTCGTCAGGCGATCACCCGTTCGATTGCCGATCAGGCGCGTACTATCCGTATTCCGGTACACATGATCGAAACGATCAATAAGCTCAACCGCATCTCCCGTCAGATGCTGCAGGAGATGGGTCGTGAGCCTACGCCTGAAGAGCTGGCTGAACGTATGGATATGCCGGAAGACAAGATACGCAAGGTGCTGAAGATCGCAAAAGAGCCTATCTCAATGGAAACACCGATCGGTGACGATGAGGATTCCAGCCTGGGTGACTTTATCGAGGATATCACGATTGACTCCCCGGTAGACTCAGCCACTGGCGAAGGCCTGCGCGAAGCAACCAAAGAAGTTCTGGCAGGACTGACTGCACGTGAAGCGAAAGTTCTGCGTATGCGTTTCGGTATCAACATGAATACTGACCACACCCTCGAAGAGGTGGGTAAGCAGTTTGATGTTACCCGTGAGCGTATCCGTCAGATCGAAGCGAAAGCACTTCGTAAGCTGCGCCACCCAAGCCGCTCAGACCATCTGCGCAGCTTCCTTGACGAACATTAAAATCTTTTAAATCAGACCGTTGCGCCCATAATATCCTGTGGTATTATGGGCGTCCTCTCCCAGAGAGTCGCTTTTACACTCAGTTTAAATAGATATTTCTTCTGACGTGCTCAAAGCTATTTTCAATGGGGGCCTTTAGCTCAGTTTGTTAGAGCACTCGACTCACTCTTCGATAGAGACGGATCGGTCAAAGGCTCTTATGAGGGATGAATGTCTAGGTGACATTTAAACGGATTTTTACACATCTTTGTGCCTCTTTAGCTCAGTTGGTTAGAGCACCCGACTCATAATCGGTTGGTCGCAGGTTCAAGTCCTGCAAGAGGCACCACCTTCTTCACAGACTTTCACAAAAAACTCGACTCACTCTCAAATAGAGACCGATCGGTCGCAGGTTCAAGCCCCACCTCCTTCATCTGAAAAACCCAAGAAACAAGCTCGACTCAGTCTTTAATAGGCAGATGCACCCCCTGCAGGACCCGCCATTTTAGCTAACGAATATATTAGAAATAAACTATTTACAGCTGTTAACTGTCATACATATATTATCTAAACCGATTTTTCATCACATCAAGCCAATAGCTACTGAAACATCTTCCGTATGCGCTGTATAACGACGTTTTGCAGAGATGGATCCATATTTGATGCTGATGGCAAACATAGACCCCTTTCAAACAGATCATCACATACGCTAACATTAGCATGGCGATAATATGTCACGTCTTTAAACAGTGGCTGCTTGTGCATAGGCCTCCACAAATGACGCGCTTCAATATTTATTTCTGCCAAAGAAGCAATTATCTGGCTCGGTGTAACATCTGCGCACTGCGGATCAATAGTAAAAGTAGTGAGCCAACGATTTGAAAAGGTTCCTTTCAGTTCTGGCATCCATTGAATTGCCTTAATGTCGGACAGACTCTCTAAATAGAGGCTAAAAATGGACCTCCTAGCTTCTACACGAGCATCCAAAACTTCTAGCTGCCCTCTCCCTATACCAGCTAAGACGTTGCTCATCCTATAGTTATAGCCAACCTGCGAATGCTCATAATAGGGTGCATCATCCCGTGCTTGAGTGGATAGAAAGCGTGCCTTTCTAATCATTTCCTCATCATCCGAGATCAACATACCGCCACCAGATGTAGTGATAATTTTATTCCCATTAAAAGAGAAAATACCGAATTTTCCAAAAGTTCCTGTAGCTTTTCCTTTAAAAGTGGCTCCTAACGACTCAGCAGCATCTTCAATAACAGGAACTCCATATCTATCGCATAAAGACATAATGGCATCCATGTCAGCACTTTGGCCGTATAGATGAACAACAATAATGGCTTTAGGCAGCGATCCAGCAGTAGAGAAATCCTCAAGAGCTCTCTCAAGAGCCATAGGAGACATGTTCCAGCTGGACGGCTCTGAATCAATAAATACGGGAGATGCCCCCTGATAAAGTATCGGGTTCGCACTTGCGATGAACGTGAAGCTAGAACAAAAAACAATATCCCCTGGGCCTACATCTAATAGCCTTAAAGCAAGATGAATTGCCGCCGTCCCTGAACTTAACGCTGCAGCATGTCCACAACTTACGTATTCAGAAATTTCTTTCTCAAAAGCATCTACATTTGGCCCCAGAGGAGCGATCCAGTTTGTATCAAACGCCTCTTTTACATAACGCTCTTCTGTGTCGCCCATATGGGGTACAGATAAAAGAATCTTAGGATGTATATTTCTTCGAAGAAATAACTTTACAGGTCTGAAATGCTCATCAACAACAGGTATATGATCTATAAGATTTTCATCCATGATGAGAAGCGCATCTTCTGAGCTTTCATCCAGAGAAATAGTCAAAGGGGTTTTAGAGTCGAGTTCCTGCAGACATGCTTCAAGCGAAAAACCAGCGAGTATAAGCCTTCTGATATCACCATCAGTAACAGTTCTTTGCAAAACCCCCGTCTGATCAACCAAAAGAAGGATAGCTACACCAGAACTATCCAGAGTTTGTAACGCTTCTTTCAAAGTTGTTTGGGAATAGACTATAACAGACTCAACATTATTCATTTTGTTTCATTTTCCCAGGAACACCGATAATAGTCAGCCCGTCAGCGACATCAGAAATCACAACGGCACCGGCAGCAATAATTACGTCGTTACCAACAGTAACGCCGGGTAAGACTACAGCCCCTGCACCGACAAGACAATTCTGACCAACATTAACTCCTCCTCCCAGAGTAACATTCGGTGCAATATGAGAAAAAGCACCTATATAACAATCATGATCGACAATAGCACCGTGATTTACTATGACAGAGGAACTCAATACAACATCTGGCCCAATGATAGTCTGGGCAGCTATGAAGCAGCCTTCTTCAATCTTAGCAAAGCTAGAAACCGATGAATTGGGGTGTATAATTGTAATTAATTGATTCCCAGCAGACAGTAGTCTTTCAGATACTTCTTTACGAGCAAGGTTATTACCAATAGCAACATGAAAACTAGCTGATTGATACGTATAGTGTTCTTCACGAACAACAGCAACACCATCGATTACTGAATACCCAATTCGCTCAGAGTCACCATCTAAAAAAGCTATTGAGTATTCTTCACATGATTTTTTTGCTGCATCATAAACGACTTTAGAGTGTCCCCCTGCTCCATATATGAAAAAGTCAATAGGCATTTATTTTATCCAGAACTGAGCTATTCAAAGAAATATCAGAAAGAAGCTCTACAATCCGTGAAGCTGAATTACCATCACCGTAAACATTATCGCCAGAAAATACCCCTTTTTTTCTGGATTGGATTATACCTCGATAAATATCCTCAACATCGACCTGAACATCTATAACATTAGCATTACGCTCTCTTGATCGCTGTCTATCACCAATATTCACAACCCGGGTTCCAAGTGATGCCGCCTCTATAATACCACTACTTGAGTTTCCGATTAGCATTTCACTAGCTTGGAGTAATGACAGAAAATCTATTCGAGACAAGTGAGTAACAATATGCATGTCGCTTGAAGATCTAAACCCATCAATCACTGAGTTTATTGCTGCCCCCCCTGCATCAGCATTTGGTCGTATGATAAGGTATTGCCCACCACTTTGAATTAATGCGTTAAATACCTTACTAAACTGATTTCCTGCATCAGCCGCGTGTTGTACAACAGGATGAAATAGAACAAGACTAAAAGGCCTGGCTGGGTCAAGATTATATTCGCTACACACATCAACAGGAGGACGTAAATTCGCGTTTACTATTTCGTCAAGACCTGGGGCACCTGTTACAAAAACACGACTATCATTCTCACCCATTTTTATAAGTCGTTCCCGGGCCTGGTTTGTAGCAGTAAAATGAAAATGAGATAATTTTGATATTGCATGTCGAACGGGCTCGTCTACCGTCCCCGATAATTCTCCGCCATGAATATGGACTATTGGAATATTCAAATGCAACCCACTGATAGCTCCAGCCAGCATCTCACCACGATCACCTAAGAGAAGTATTAAATCGGGACTTATTTTCTTAAGCGCATGCGTAAAGCCAATAACCTGCTCGCCAATAGCAACTGACATCTCATCACCACACCTTCCTGCGAGCGTTACAGGAATACGCGAAGTGATTTTTAACCCAGTGTTTTCAATTTCCTTAAAAGTATAACCATAATCTGCAAGCAGATGCATACCAGTGACAATGATATCTAAAGACAACTCATTACAGCGGTCAATTTCAACAAGAACATTTTTCATTAAACCGAAATCAGCCCTTGTACCTGAGATATAACAGACTTTTCTCATATATCTATATCACTCCAACAAAGCATGTGACCTCGTTTAACCTCCTTAATCAGACTTTTGCCAATTATTGTCTCAAGATACTTTGGAGCAATACCTGAGCCCGGCCTCAACAACTGAAAATCAGAATCAGCAAGTACATCACCAACTTTTTTATCGGAAGCAAGAACTATACTCCGCCTGACGAGATCCCTTACAGGTAACTCGGAATCGCGAACACGCTTTACACCATCACCAAAACTCAGCTCCAGTTTTCTTATCTGAGCAATCATCAGCTCAAGCTCTTGAGGATCGAGAGATGCTTTATGATCGGGGCCAGGAAGAGTCTTATCAAGCGTAAAATGTTTCTCTATTACAACAGCCCCCATCGCTACAGCAGCGGTTGAAATAAGACAGCCTTCTGTATGATCAGAATATCCAACAGGTAATGAAAAAGTATTTTTCAAAGAAACCATAGCCTGTAAGTTTACATCTTCAGGCTTAGTCGGATAGTTAGAAGTACAATGAAGTAAAGTAAGCACCTGTGATAAAGGCTGTGAATATCCAAGTTTTTGGCGTTCGGCATCTATGCAATTAACGGCGTCTTCAACTTCATTGAGGGAAGACATTCCCGTCGACAAAATAATTGGACAGTTGTACCGAACCAATTGTTTAATAAGTGGCAGATTAGTTAGCTCACCCGAAGGAATTTTAAGACGCTTCATGCCTAAATTAATCAACATTTCGGCTGCATCAAGATCAAAAGGGGTAGACATAAACTCAATCCCGCGATCTTGGCAACGATCTCTCAGCTTAAAATGCAATGAATCCGAAAGTTCCAGCTGCTTCAGCATCTGAAACTGATCACTAGACCCCGTATGGCGCTGCTGATATTCAGCAGTAGAAGTTCCTCGGAGAACTAACCGGTCTGCTTTAAATGTCTGAAATTTGATAGCATCTGCACCAGCATTAACCGCGATATCTATCAGCTTGAAAGCAAGATCTTCAGAGCCATTATGATTCACACCAGCTTCAGCAATTATAAAACAACTCATTAAAATCTATACCTATATAGAAAACAAAAGTTTATATTTACAACTAGTATTCATTTATTTTCATCATAACTAAGCATCGCCTCTGCATAAAGAAAATCATAGATTGTATCGATATCTACAGAACTTTCCTTATCCATTATAAATGCAAAAGATTCATCAAAAATCAAACAATTTTCAGCTATCAATCTGTCTATTGAGACAATATAAATTGCACCATTAAGCCTATAATAAATATCTAAATCCTGACTACGCTTGCCAACAACATCTGACCTTATAAAACCCTTAAGGCTATTATCATTAGGCAAGGTATTTTCCCACAGCGGGCTATGATCAACTTCACAAACAGATACTACTGAAGGGCTTTTTTTCAACTCTGAGTAGTCAATCGCAGCATCAATATGGCTCTCATTTCGCAATGGACTTGTAGGCTGCAGTAAAACGATGTGATCAAAACCCTCACCTTCTTCTGCTACTGCATGTATCAACGCATCTACAGTACTGGATGTATCCGCAGAAATAGAAGCAGGGCGTCTCAAAGCAACAACACCCTCCTTTTCCGCCAAGGTTAAGATGCAATCATCATCACTACTAACAACAATTTTATCGATACACTGACTATTTCTAGCCGCATTAATAGTCCAACTCAACAGAGGTATTCCAGCCAATAGCTTGAGGTTTTTCCCAGGGAGCCTCTTACTTCCGCCTCTGGCTGGTATAACAGCTAAATACTTACTGTTTCTTGTACGTTTTAGCACTTAATTTTACCTCGATTTATTCTTTCCAAATAGGCTTAACAAGCTCCCACTGATCGAACTTTTTATGCCATAAATGAGGAGAGCGGAATTTCTCAATAATATCATGATAACGAGTCAAACTTATTCCCATGTAATCACAACAATCAAGAATATACTGTTCAGGAAACTCTCCATCAAATCTTTTTATTAAAGCAATACCTTCGTCACGCGTGATATCTCCATTACGAATTTCCTGGGCAGAATCGTAAGTAGCTCTACCGATACCAAACTTGATAGTCGTGGTATGGTAATGTAACCAGTCTATCTTATCATCCAAAGAGCTATATTTACTAAAGCTACCTTCCGTACGATAATAATTGGGCATAAAATCACTATTTTCAACAGAGTAATAATATGTCTCCTGTGGATGCCACTTAACATAATACCCAAGATAGTGAACTTCTGTTTTCGTTTTCTCAATAGCGTACGGATCTACCGGAAAATAAGCCTCTAAGTCAGAAAGCTTGAAACCATGCTTATCAATTAATTCGACTGCAGGAACTCCGCCTAAAACTAGATCAGAAATTGCCACTTCTGCTGAGAAATACTTAGCATCTCTTTGTGGTTTTTCATTATCTTCAATAGCATTCCCATATTCTGCTTCATTCTCTCCAAAAATTACCAAAGGAATATCTAGCAACACAGACAATCTTGGAGCTAAGTTTTTCTGCCCGAGAATAAATGGTTGAAATGGATGACCGAGATTTTCAAAAGCACACTTTGTTAAAAATCGATGTAACTTTTTATTCTGGTTATATGTATAATTGGCAAAGCCTGAATTCAACCATGCATCGAAATTATCACGCCCAATTTCTGTATACAAAGCAGGAGGCCATGTTATTAAAATTGGATTCATATTGTATTTATATTTAAGCATATGAGCTGCTTGAACACTATCCTTACCACCGCTACCAGGAACAACTACATCATACCTTCCATCATTACGACGAAATCGATTACAAAGTTCTTCAAGTTCTAGGTGTCGATCATTCCAGTTTATAGCCTTCTTTTTCTCAGCATAACGACATGCCTCACAAACACCCTCTTCATCAAATGCCAACGTCCTCTTTTTTTCACCTGCCTTTTGCTTGAATTCTACAGTAGATGAAGGTCTCTGATTGTTCATTGTGCATTTTCTGCAGAACTTAACTTCGAGCGGCAAGCCATACTTTCCTGTAGTTTCTTTCATCATCGCCACCTTATAATTCAATAAAATTCTTAAATAACTCTATTCCTGCATCACGGCTTTTTTCAGGGTGAAACTGAACTCCGTGAATATGCCCTTTGGATATAGCAGACACAAAATCATGATTACAGTAGGTTGTTAAGGCAGCGATGTCGGTATAATTAACAACCTCATATGAGTGCATGAAATAAAACTGCTCACCATCAAGACCATTCAATAGAGGACTTTCTTTAACAAGTCTTATATTGTTGAAACCAACATGAGGAACACTACCCGAACATATAACAGGCTTAACCTCTGCATCAATAAGACCCAAGCCCGCAGTTTCTCCAAACTCAAATCCAATTCTTGACAAAATTTGCATGCCGATACAAATACCTAAGGTTGGTTTAACTCTAATAGCAGAAATCAGACCTTCGAGTAATCGATCGTTCTTTAATTCTTGTATAGCATCCTTAAAACTACCGACTCCAGGCAATAATATTTTATCGGCTGACTCTAACTGAGATGCCTCTTCAACTATCAAAAAATTTGCGTCGGCTTTTCTCAGAGCTTTACAAATACTATGAATATTTCCTGCAACACCATAGTTAACAACGCCAATGATATTGCTCATAGTGATACCTCTATACCATTTTCAATTAGAAACATTTTAATATCTCTTATAGTGGCAATGTCATAATGTAGCAAAGACGCTACAGCAACCGCATCAGGCTTACCATTTTTCACTACATCCAGGATATGCTGGAGAGAGCCTGCACCACTGGCTGCGATTACGGGAACACTAACTCTATCCGTGACACTAGCAACAAGATCAATATCAAACCCGCGACGACGTCCATCACAATCAACAGACTGCAGCATAATTTCGCCAACGCCTAATTCAACGGCCTCGGTGACCCAGTCAGTAACTGAACGTCCACTTCTAATTCTTCCACAATCACTGTAACACTCCCAATGATCAGTCCATTTTTTTGCTTCAATATTTAAAACGACCGACTGTGCACCAAATATACTAGAAGCATCTCGTATCAAAGAAGGATCACTCTGAAGAACTGATGTATTTATCAATACTTTGTCTGCGCCTGAGTGAAACAGCTTTGAAAAATCATCTACTGATCTCACACCACCACCAACGCCCATAGGAATAAACAACTCATTAGCAGTTTCTTCTATATATTGATAAAGAATTTCTCTCTGGTACAGAGAAGCAACAATATCAACATACATAACCTCATCAGCCCCTTGCTGATAATATTTCAAAGCAAGATCCGAAGGTGTACCAATTTTACGCAGCCCTTCAAAATGGACTGGTTTGACAACAAACGGAGGTTTGACGTCAAGTTTCGCAATGACTCTTAAGCTCATAAAATTCTCTCAAACTTATAACTTAGCATTGGCCTCATAGGCCCAACATGCATTTAATTTCCTTGACAACCTTTTGCGTCGCCTGCCCTACTGGTGGAAGCAGACCTGAGATTGGTTTTTTTTGCTTAAGCAAAGAGTCGATAACTCCACCGAGCTCCTCAAGCTTATAGACAGGTGCTGACAATCCCATTTCATCATAAGGAGCATCATCTGCAAAAACAGATAGCCTGACATTTATCAGAGGCTTTTCTAAATAGGCTGCTTGTATACCTACTGTAGAAGCAAAAACGATAACAACATCAGCAGCAGTTAGCACCTCTTCAATTGATTGCTCTTGTGTGCTTAAAAAAACATTTTTACGACCTGATAGCTTCGGTACCTGCTCACTTGGATGAGGGCGTATAACCAACCTATATTTAGACGATGAATTTGTAATTCTCACTAACTCATCTCTTACTCTCTCTGGTAAGGTAATGTCACCTTTGCGATTTGTAAACGGATGTATAGCGGGTTCAACACTTGAAGCCCATAAAATAATGCGTTCGTACTCGCTACATCCTAATTTTTCACGGGTCTGTTGCCTTAACACTTTTCTATCTAAAGTAGAAAGAGGATCAAAAGCAGGATTACCTGTAACGACTACATCTCCAGCCCGTCTTCCTTTCTCTACTAATATATTTTTAACATACTTGGATAATACACATACCTTAGAGGCATATGAATTTTTACAAATCCATTCAGACTCTTGCAATGCGAACAGATCAACTAAGCATATTGACGGTATATTCAAATTACCTGCTGCATCAAGTGCAGCTTTTTCACATCGGGGGGAATTCGTTGCAATCACAAGATCCGGTTGCTGGTGTGTCAGAAACTTTTCCATAACGGTCAGTTGATAAAAAGCCTGACGGCCTTTATCTTGAAATAATTCTTTTGCTGCTATTTTTCCAAGCCTCGTTTCCATATCCAAGTATGAAAGCCCCATATATGCAACACTTTCATCATAACCTACGGGTGAAAATTCAGCTTCCGGCCCTAGTAAACGAATGCCATTTTCAACAGCCTCATCATCCGAGCCAACCAATAGATCCCTAAAGCCTAGATGCTCTATCCCCTCTCTTTCCAGCACTTTTCCAGCGGTAGTCAATGCTAATATACACAGTATAATATCCGACTCATTTGTAAGCTGCCTGATAATTGGAAGAAGCATGTTTATATGGCCGCCACCATATGTTACGATGACAATTTTTTTCATTTCATTAACTTCCCTATTTGCAATCTCCCATGCAGAACTGCAGGCACGAGCATACTGCTCGCTAAAACCCCCAGGACAGAAAATGGAACAAAAGCTATTACGAGAATAGAATTTGCAAACATTGATAAAAACAATAACACGCTGCAAAAATAAAAAGTCACGTACAACGCCCTACCATTTGAAATAAACCGCCGTAACACGACAACAAAAAACACTAGAAAAGCCAAAAAACAAAATAAAAAAACTTTGAACAGAAGCTGCAGATTCATACCAGAATTATCTTCAGCCATTAGCCCATGATCTAAAGCATTTACCGCAGCTTCTGCTCCGCCTCCAAAATAAAAATAATTCTTAATAAACATCATTAAAAAAATAGGAAAAAAAACATAGAAAACAATTAAAATAAAAAGATAACCAACAGCGAAAGAACGCCCTAAAAAAAACCTATAATATACAGCACAAATAAAAAAAATACTCATATAAATAAAATAAAGCGAAATAAAAACACCACTCGATACAGAAGAAAATACAAACCCAAAAAAACATAAAAAAGAAGAAACAAAGTAACTATTCCTAATAAGAAACAATGCAGACAACAAGACCAACCCACAACCTAATATACCGAAAACCAGGCGACCATTCATGAAAAACGATAAAAAAAACAGCAGCAGCGGAATCAATAACTTATATATGAAATCCACATTCCCAAAAACATCAACTACGCTACTAATTACAAAAGACGCTATAGAAATAATAAGAATCAAATAAACACCAAAGACAAAACCTTGACCTATTTCAAAGAAATAGGAGGCCTCATATACGGGATAAACTAACAAATACCTTAATTTATGCCATTCCGTATATATTCCTCGCAACGTAATTTCTGGAGATGATTGTCTAACATACTCAACCTGATCCCAAAGTTCGAAATTGAGCAGACCTAATGCCATCATCAATAGCAAAGCAGAAAACAGAAATACTGTTTGTTTAAAATTATTATACAAAGCATCAATCATCGATAAATTCTCTAAACCAAATTTCCAAGGCCATTATCGCACGTATTTGACGTGTATAATTCGATATACCTTTAATATGCTCATAGAGAATTTTTTCTAGAAACATCACATCAAAAATATTTCTACGCTGCGCACGTTCAGAAAGCAAAAGATCTTGACATAGAGGTAAAAGTTCATCTTTGAACCATTCCCCTACAGGCACTGTAAACATTTGTTTTTTTCGATAAGCTAAATCTTTACCTATAAGCGGAGCAACTGCTTTTTTATATATATATTTAGTTTCACCATTTTTCAACTTTAGACTACCCGGCATAGAGAATGCTAATTCCATCATCCTATAATCAAGAAAAGGAGCTCTGGTTTCTAATGAAACAGCCATCCCCATCCGGTCGGGTTTGACCAGATTGTTCCCTGGAAGTAGCATCATAAAATCGATATACAACGCCTGATTAATCCGGTCCATCGTAGAAGACTTGTTAAAAAAGTATCTAGCCACACCAATTGAGTCATGATCATTTAGTGTTTGTTTGAAATGCGTTGTATACAACTGACTTTTATCACACTGATTAAAAAGAGAAATACTTTCAATATACTTCTCTTGAAAATCCAGATCAGACATCTGAGAAACATCATTAGCGAAAAAACTTTTATATTTATCGTAACCAGCAAAAAGTTCGTCAGCTCCATCACCTGTCAAAACCATCTTTACATCATTTACAGCTAAACTGGCTACTTTATACGTAGGTAAAAAAGATACATCTCCGTGAGGCTGATCGCAGTGATAAGTAGCCAAAGGCCAAAGATCAATAAGATTTGCTTTTACTTTCTGCATTTTATGGCAAGTGCGAAATCGTTCAGCAGCACTAAAGGCATATGGAGATTCATCATAATTAACATCATCAAAGCCAATGCAAAACGTTCTTACAGGATCATTCAAACATTTACTCATAAGCCCTACTACTGAGCTAGAGTCCACGCCTCCTGAAAGAAAGGCGCCAAATGGAACATCTGATCGGAGACGTAATCTGACAGAATCCTCTAACAAGGCATTAAATTTTTCTATCCACTCGCTTTCTGAAAAGTTTTGCTCTTTTATCCGGGCAATATCCCACCAACATTTTTCTTTCACTCCTTCTTTTGAAACTTCCAAATAATGCCCTGGCATTACATGATAGATCCCTTCAAAAATCGTCAGCGGAGGAGGTATGTAGTTATATGTTAAAAACTGATCGATAGCTTCAGGAGATGGAATAAAATTGCTATCCCTCCCTTTTAGTATTGATTTTATCTCTGACCCAAAAAGTAATTTTGTGCCGTTATAGTGATAATACAGAGGTTTTTCACCGACCCTATCTCTTACTAAAAACAGGCGTTCCTCAGCCTTATCATAAATGGCAATTGCAAACATCCCATTTAACTTAGATATCCCTTCGATTCCATCACGTTCATATAACCTGAGAATAACCTCTGTATCACAATGAGTTTTACAATCAAATCCTGCATTTCTTAAGTCCGCCGCCAGTTCTACATGATTGAAGATTTCACCATTCTGGACAACAATAATACTCCGATCATCTGATATAAAAGGCTGATGTCCATGCTCAACATCTAAGATCGCAAGCCGCTGGTTTCCTAATGCTACAGATCTAGCTTCATCATGATAGCAGCCATTACCATCAGGCCCTCTATGATTAATTACTTTTCCCATATGAGAAAGTACTGAATCACTCAGGCGCAAACCATATGTATCAAAGTAGCCGTATATACCACACATTGTTAGTTGCCACCCTTCATAAAAACTTGTTTAACTGTTAACAACAAAATTTTCAGATCTAACATAAATGAAGCTTTTTCAACATATTCTAAATCAAGAGCAGTACGCTCATCCGGTGTTGCACTAGAACGCAAAAGCGCTTGCGCAAGTCCTGTTATACCTGGCCTGACCGAGTTTCTCATTTCCCAATCATCAGCATCGTACTCCGGACGTTGAGCAAAAACATTAGGACGAGGGCCTACTAAGCTCATTTCACCTTTAATAACATTGATAATTTGGGGCAACTCATCAATACTCGTTCTTCTAATTAACTTTCCAACCTTTGTTATTCTTTTATCATTGTGATCTGTGAAGTAAGGCCCTATTTCCGAAGCATTCTGGACCATACTTCTAAACTTATATATATAGAATGACTCCCCATACAGTCCAACTCGCTCTTGATTAAAAAGCACAGGGCCTTTCGACTCAATTTTAACTAAAACTGCGATAATAAGAAGTATAGGAGCAATAATAATCAAGACAAAAACAGCCACAGAAATATCAAATATTCTTTTCATTTAAGCTCACCACAAAACTTTCAACTTTCTGTAAAAACAGTTTACGATCTGCATCAATCTCTGCATGACTGCGGGCTCTAAGTTGATTTTCAGCCTCAATCAGTTTCGATAATTCAAATTTGAGATTCATGTTAGCTTTAATATCCTCAACACTGTTGCTTTTCCTATGAAATGTTCTCGATAAAATAACACTACTAGACCCCAACCTTAAGTGTTCAGCGAGAACCATCTCTCCGGGAATAACACCTTCACCAACACGTGCAATACCACCAAAACCAAAAGGCATTCTGTTTTTTTTACAAATAATCGCAAGGGAATCGATCAAGCCGCTCGAAACTGGCTGAAACATAAACGCTAGTCCCATATCAAGGTGAAGATCGTTTAATCCTATATACACTTCTGTTACACCATTTACTGAAACTATGTTACGCATATCCATTGCTGCATCATAAGTTTCAACAAGTGGCATAACACCCGCTCTTCCATCCACCATCCGGCAAAATTCGCCTACTTCTATACCACTCCTGAACATAGGCAAAATTAAAGTTTCAGCACCGCCGGCTATTGAGGCCTCTATCTCTTCATATGTATTATCATTAAATGGATTGAGTCTTACTAATAGTTCGCTCGTTGACAATACTGACTTCACTTTGGGTATATCATCAAAAGCATGTTGACTTATTAATGTATCAAGATGCCCCTGCCGCTCTACCTTTCCCAGCCGCTCCAAGTCTATAAATATTTTTCTTACACCACAGTCTTGTGCAAAAAAAGCCAAGTCTGGGTCATTAGTAATAAGAATATAGTTAATCATTTTCACTTACCTATACCTAGCTTTTTTTTCTACATAAAATATTGGAAAGGCGGTAGTTATACAAAAAAACGATGCGCACATAATCACTACAATCAAACGACCAAGATCGCTTTGAAAATGTAAAACCAAATTATTAATAGATACATACAAAATCAAAACATTCACTACCGCCCAAAATAACAACCTAGGCTCAAGAACAGAAATAATCAAAGATTTAAACATTACAAAAACACAGACTAATGAAAACAAACCTGAGAAGCAATAAGTCAACATCAGGCTAAACATTATTTGCTCATTATTCTCATTCTGACCTAAATAAAGAGATGCAATCAGAAAAAATAACGTCAATACATTTATAATAAGAGGCGTTTTACTATCCCTTGCAGCATTAAATATTGCTGCGGTGAATACAGTAATCCCCATACCAACAATACTCCATATACCTATATCAAAAACTCGACTGACTTGCTCAACAGCTTGAATTTCCATTTCCCCATAGCCATACACTAAGTTTGCTATTGAATTGGAAATCACCCACATTGAAACTGCTGAAACTGACGCCAAGAAAAAAGTTATTCTCAATCCCCAAACTGATAGGTTACCAAATAGAGATAAATTATCCGAAAAAGATCGTGCTAAGCGTGGAAAAAAAACAACAGAAAGAAATGTTACAGTCAACGCCAGTGGAAATTCTACAAGCTTCAATGCATAGCTAAATTCAGCGACATCCCCTGACCCATTAATAGAAGCAAATGCTCTGGCAATCACAGGAAAGCACAATATTAAACTTCCGGCACCGGCCACCTGGATATACCTTTTTAATAAATCACGGTCAATCAACCATGGGGTAAGACAAAACCGGGGGCGACCATCAATATTCAAAGCTGCTACATATTGCATTATCAGTCTGAGAAGACCTCCTAATATTACAAAAAATGCCAATATTGATAATGAATTATCTTTAGTTACTATAAAAAAAAGGCCGAAAATTATTGTAATATTAATTACCAATGTACCTAAAGACGGAACAAAAAACCGATTGTCAGCTTGAAGATAGGCAGATACCACACCTGAAGCAACAGTGAGAGGAATCAACCACAATACTATAGAAAGCCCTTTTATCGACAAGTCCGATTGGTATGCACTGAAACCAGGAGCTAATAACTCAACAAGACTTCCAACGCACATTAACAAAACAAAAGTAACGGCAATAAAAAGTAATGTGAAAAAAAGTAGTGCCTGAATAAAAAAAATTTTCGTATCACGACTTTTGTCAGAAAGGCTCGGTATTAAAGCAGCAGACAATGCACCGCCTACAAGTATATTCACCAGCAGATCTGGCACAGACAAAATAAGGACAGCAACATCTGCTTCAGCAGAGACCCCTAAAGACCCAGCTAAAACGGCCTCTCTAGCGAAGCCAGACAATCGCCCAAGCATAACGCCAAGGTTAAGCAATACAGAAGATATTATTATTTTTTTGAGCATTTACATGCCAACCGTTATTATGCATTATTAATAGGAAAATCAATGCCTTACAATCTGCGTATATAACAAATCAACCAACTCCGATGAAGGAATAAACCCTGAAATATTATTTTGTAGTAATATTCTTGCTTTAGCGCTATCCCCCTCAGATACAGCGTTCTGTAATTCAACGAGTAACAACTCCAGCTTTTCTGAAGCTATTATTTCTTCACGCGCTCTCATAATCTTCGGGTGGGCGGTTCTTGTAACATCATCCCCTATCAGCAACTCTTCGTATAACTTTTCACCAGGCCGCAAACCTGTGAAAACTATTTCAATACTATCAGCATCAGAACCTGAAGATGACACAGAAAAACCAGTAAGCTTTATCATTCGTTTAGCCAGATCTAAGATCTTTACTGAATCGCCCATATCTAACACAAAAACATCACCATCCTGTCCCATCGAACCTGCCTGAATGACTAAAGAGGCGGCCTCAGGGATCGTCATAAAGTAACGAGTAATTTCTGGGTGAGTAACTGTAACAGGCCCCCCGCTTTTTATTTGCTCCCTGAACAACGGCACCACTGAACCAGACGACCCAAGCACATTACCAAAACGTACCATTGAAAACTTAGTATCGCATCCATCCACTAAGGCTAAGTTCTGAAGTATTGCTTCTGCAAGTCGTTTTGTTGCTCCCATTACATTAGTAGGCCTAACAGCCTTGTCAGTTGAAATTAATACGAAACGTTCAACATTAAGCCTTGCAGCTTGCTCAGCCACAACCTTCGTCCCAAATGCATTATTAACGATTCCTTGCAAAACATTATGCTCAACTATTGGTACATGCTTATATGCCGCAGCATGATAGATAGTGTGTACATTAAAACGCCGTATTACTTCAGCTACTCTTTGCTCATCACAAACAGAACCTAACAATGGATAAATCGGGAGATTTATTCCTTCCGATTCCATTATACATCTCAATGACTGGTCTACCTGATATAGTGAATACTCACTTAATTCATACAGTATTACACTTCGCGGAGCCGATTTAATGACCTGCCGGCACAGTTCAGACCCAATAGATCCTCCTGCACCTGTAATCAATACATTTTTTTCAAATAAGCTTTCAGTTACGAGATCCATCCTTGCTGGTACTGGATCTCTTCCTAACAATTCTTCTAACTCTATTTCTCGTAATAAATCCAGGCTAACACTACCATTAGCTATTTCATCGATAGTAGGAAGCGTCTGAACATGAACAGGATGGCCCTCTAAACTTTTAATAATTTCTGCCTTACGACTAATATCAACTGAAGGTAAAGCAATAAAGACCCTATCCACTTTATAGTTTTCAATCAATGTTGATATGCAATCCGGCGAATATACTTTCAAACCTTTAATCATTTTACCCCTGAGAGCAACATCATCATCCAGATATCCACAAGGAAAAAACTGACAGTCTCCTGTCATACCTGAAGCAAGGCGAACCCCTGCTGCACCAGCTCCATATATCAGAACAGATTGTTTATCCACATAATGCTTTTGAAGCCAATAATAATAGTTACGGAACGCAAATCTCCCTCCGCCAATCAAAACAAATGCTATAATTGAAAAACCAATTGCTACTGTTCTAGGTAAAAAAGGAAAGTCTAAGACGGCATCAACAAAAAGAATGCCCAGCGATAGAATTAGAATACTTTTAATAATAATCCATATTGCATATGAGCCTGCATATCTCACCACCACTCTATAAAGGCCAAAAAAATCAAAAAGCAACACACCAAATACAGGGATTATCAAAAACATCCAAGCTGATTCTCGCAAATAACTTTCCGGCCAGAAATCAGCAACTCTTAAAACAAAACTTCCCCATATAGCAATCATCAATGATAAAAAATCATACATTAATAATATGCTTCTCTTTAGACTCCTGGAGATTAAAACAAGATTAACAGACACGATTATTCCCCCACCCTCGCCAAGTACAGTCCATTCATTATAATCGCCTAAAATCACCTAAAATTATGCCCAATCCCGTACACCTGCACCGTTGATTAAACAAGAATAATATGATAAAAAAATATATATTACTAATACACTAAAGTAAGAACAGAAATCACATTATATATAAATACTTTACCATTGTAATCGATATTATTAGCCGATTAATGACGAAGAAAACCGTCGAAGATCAGATGGATCAGCAACCCATCAATTCTATATCAGCTTCATGATTCCTATTTCGCATTCAACGAAGGGGGCTCTGAATCAAAAGCTATTGTATATATGATTACGTTCTTTGTATGAGATAAGATCAGCAAAAAGCGATGTACGATCTAGAAATCGATAAGCAGACCACATTTAATGACAGCGAGCTCAGCAATAAATACCGTCAGTCCCAAAAGTAGAAGATCCGGTCTCGGATGGCTAAGTTGATCTCATGGATGGCCCCGATGCAGTCATTAAGCCTTACTAACCTAACCCAGCAGCGGCCGTCGACCTTATCCGTTATTCACCATGTCGCGAATCCATTGCATGCAACATGGGCACTACTCGAGTGACCCGACCATAGAGAACACACTCTATGAGATCGCATCCATGAATCTATTTGCTGGTTTGTCGCTGGACAAAGCCACTCCTTATCACTCAACTATCCTAAAGTTTCTACCAATATTGGAGTGTCACGGTAATCATTGAGTTCTGATGCAGCTTGTTCAAAACTTAGTCCAACTCGATCTTTTTCTGAAAGCAGCAATTCTATAGCGCTATCCAACCCCCACTCAATATTCAAAACAGGATCAGCCCAATGAATTGTGCGTTCAAGTTCCGGGGCATAATAATCAGTACATTTATACTCAAAATCCGCTGTTTCGCTAGTTACCAAAAACCCGTGGGCAAAACCCGGCGGTATCCAGAGCATGTGACGGTTCTGTTCAGAAAGACATTCACCTACCCATTGGCCAAAGGTTGCTGAATCTGGACGTAAATCAACCGCAACATCAAACACTTCTCCAGTGGTGACACGCACCAACTTTCCTTGAGGTCGCCTGATTTGGTAATGCAAACCACGCAAAGTATTTTTGACCGAACGACTATGATTATCCTGAACGAAGGAAACATGTATGTCTGCGTCCTGAAAGACCTGCTCATTCCAAGTTTCCATGAAGAAGCCGCGCTCATCACCAAAGACTGTCGGCTTGATGAGCTTTACATCCGGAATTCGGGTTGACCTGATATCCATACCTTACCTACCCGCTTTAGCCAGTTTTTTTAGATAAGCACCATAGCTGTTTTTCTGAAGTTTTTTTGCTTCAGCAAGTAATTGATCTTCATTAATATAGCCCATTCGATAAGCAACCTCTTCGAGGCACGCGATTTTCAGCCCCTGCCGTTTTTCTAACGTTCTAATAAAACTGGCGGCTTCCTGAAGAGAGTCGAAAGTGCCAGTATCAAGCCAGGCAAAACCGCGCCCCAGCAATTCCACATTCAAGTCACCACGTTCCAGATAAATCTGATTGACCGTGGTGATTTCAAGCTCTCCACGAGCTGAAGGCGTAACTGATTTAGCGATGTCGACTACGTCATTATCATAAAAATACAACCCGGTGACCGCATAATCGGATTTAGGGTGGTCGGGCTTTTCCTCAATGGTTATTGCTTTATGTTTTTCATCAAACTCAACGACTCCGAAACGTTCCGGATCGGTAACCTGATAACCAAACACCGTCGCGCCTTTATCCTTCGATGCAGCCGTCTGCAGAAGTTTGCTTAGCCCTTGCCCATAATAGATGTTATCACCCAAGACTAAACACACACTGTCATTGCCAATGAACTCTTCGCCTATAATGAATGCCTGAGCAAGGCCATCAGGGCTCGGTTGAACAGCATAACTAAGATTGACACCCCATTGACTACCATCACCCAGCAGACGATTAAAACCTTCCTGATCTTCAGGAGTAGTGATAATCAGAACATCCCGAATTCCGGCAAGCATCAGCACAGAAAGTGGATAATAAATCATCGGTTTATCATAAACCGGCAATAACTGCTTTGATATGCCACGGGTGATGGGATACAAACGAGTGCCAGAACCTCCGGCGAGGATTATGCCTTTCATTTTTTCTCCAGAAACTCTGTCAGAGTAATTGCCAACTGACTTTTCCAATTGGGAAGCTTCAGATTCAGAGCGTTTTCCAGCTTGCTCAAGTTCATTCTTGAGTTTACAGGCCTTTTAGCTGGTGTGGGGTAGTCAAGAGTACTTATTGGCTCTGCATGTTCCAGAGATAATGGCAGTGGCTCACTAGCCTGCCTCACCCCGTTAAATATCTCTGTTGCAAAGCCATGCCAACTCGTTTCACCTTTTGATGCTAATTGATATATACCGCATTTCAACTCATCACGGATCGCCAACAGGCTAATAGTAGCGATTAAGCAAGCGGGGGTTGGGGCGCCAACCTGGTCTGATACTATTTCCAGCTGAGTGTGGCTTTGAGCCAGGCGAAGCATGGTTTTCATAAAGTTTTTGCCACGCGCACTATAAACCCAACTAATACGGAAGATAAGGAAGTCTGCTCCACTGTGCTCTATTGCCTGATCACCCACCAACTTGGTTTTCCCATAGTGGTTTAGCGGACCGACTGGACTAGTTTCCGACCAGGGAAGCGTCCCCGTTCCCGGATAAACATAATCACTGCTGTAATGAAGGAAACGAATACCTCTTTCAGATGCATAGGTGGCCAGCTGAGCTGGCAACACTGCATTCAGACGATAAGCCTCAGCCTGATGCTCTTCCGCACCATCAACATCTGTCCATGCAGCAGCGTTAACAATAAGATCGGGGTTACTATCGATCAGATAGTCGTTTACCGCTTCTTCATTCATAAGATCCAGTGTGAGTCGCGAAGGCGCATCAATGGTCCCTAATAAGCTCAACATTCGATGTAACTCGAATCCAACCTGGCCAGTTTTACCCAATAGTAAGATTTTCATCTTACACTTGCTCCCCTAAACGCTCTCGCTGATAACTCCCGTCCTGTACTCGCCGACACCACTCAAGATTTTCAAGATACCATTGCACTGTTTTGCGAATACCTGATTCAAAGGTCTCCAATGGCTGCCAGCCAAGCTCACATTTAATCTTACTCGCGTCAATGGCATAGCGTCGATCATGGCCAGGGCGATCTTTCACTTCAGTAATCAAATCCCTATACTGAATGCTGACGGGAACGAGTTCCTGTAAAACATCACATAACGCATTTACGACTTCGATATTTTGTTTTTCATTGTGACCACCAATATTATAGGTTTCTCCCACCTTGCCTTCGGAAACAACTGTATACAAAGCTCGTGCGTGGTCTTCCACATATAGCCAGTCCCTTATCTGGTCACCTTTGCCGTAAACAGGTAACTGTTTGCCTTCAAGCGCGTTGAGAATAACCAGTGGAATCAGTTTTTCAGGGAAATGATATGGCCCGTAATTATTGGAGCAATTAGTTACCAATACTGGCAAACCATAAGTTCGCATCCAGGAACGCACCAAATGATCAGAACTTGCTTTACTGGCTGAGTATGGAGAGCTGGGAGCATAAGCAGTTTCTTCGGTAAATAGCTGTTCTGCAGCATTCTCATAATCAGCTGGATGAGGTAAGTCCCCATAGACCTCATCGGTGGATATATGATGGAGGCGGAACTTCGCTTTGCGCACCGGAGACAGGCCAGCCCAATAAGAGCGGCATTCCTCCAACAATATATAAGTGCCAACAATATTGGTTTGTATAAAGTCACCTGGCCCATCTATTGAGCGATCAACGTGCGACTCAGCAGCCAGATGCATTACAACATCTGGTTGGTGCTCAACAAATACTCGCCTAAGCTCTTTGTGATTACAGATATCTACCTGCTCAAACGTATAGCGGTCATTATTGAACACTTGTTCAAGAGACTCAAGATTGCCAGCATACGTCAGCTTATCCACGTTCACTACACTATCCTGTGTATGTTTAATGATATGACGTATAACGGCAGAACCGATAAAGCCAGCGCCCCCTGTAACCAACAGCTTCATTCATTAATCCCTTTCTATTCTTACAAAAAAATGACCTGAACAGGTCATTCACAAACTTCAGCACAGAGTAAACAGATTCTATACAATTGTTCGCTTAAGCGCGGTACTACTGTCCAGGGTTATAACTCAAAGAAACATGAAAAAACCAAATACATTTGCCAATTTAGACTGGTCTTCTGAAGCCCCTTTATCAACAAGGTTCGACGACATCTACTTCTCCACCGAAAACGGTCTCGATGAAACCACTTATGTGTTTCTCGATGGCAACCAACTCACTGACCGGTTCAACGCAGCGGAGTCATTGACCATTGCCGAAACAGGTTTTGGTACGGGGCTTAACTTTCTCGCGACCTGGCAACTGTTTAATGACCAATCGCCAGCGGCTGCAAGGTTGCATTTCATCAGTGTCGAAAAATATCCAATTATACCGGATGATCTGATCAAAGCACTGGCTTTATGGCCAGAGCTTAGCATGTTTTCCGAGCAACTCATTGCTCAATACCCCATCAACGCTCCCGGCTTTCACCGTCTTAGTTTCGATAACGGTCGGGTCACACTAACACTGATGCTGGGTGATGCCGTTGAATGTTACAGCCAGTTAGATGCAGAAGTCGATGCCTGGTTTCTTGATGGGTTTTCTCCCGCTAAGAATCCAGACATGTGGAGCCCTGAACTTTTTCAACAGGTTGCCAGGCTCAGCAAGCCGGGCACGACATTCTCAACCTTCACCTCTGCCGGTATTGTAAAGCGAGGTTTGCGGGAAGTCGGGTTTCAGGTCAAGAGAACCGATGGTTTTGGCCCAAAATGGGATATGTTAGTCGGCTCTTTTGCCAATAACGCGTTATCGGAAGAGCCTGAAACAACATGGTCACCCTCATGGTTCAAGCTACCTCAAAAGCATACCGGTGACCGGTCAGCGCTAATTATCGGTGCGGGTATTGCGGGATGTTCGACTGCCCGTTCGCTGGCTCAGCGAGGCTGGAAAGTGACGCTTGTGGATAAAAACCCGCAGATTGCTGCTGAAGGTTCCGGTAATCGTCAAGGCGCACTCTATGCCAAGCTCCCGGTGGAACCGATACCCGCCAGCCGCTTTCACCTTTCCGGCTTTCTCTATAGCAGTAACTTTCTTAAACAGAATCTGGCAGATCGCTCTGATATCTGGTCACCTTGTGGCCTGCTACAACTGGCTGCCAGTGAGAAAGAACTGGCGAGGCAGCGCAACCTTGCGGAATCCGGTAACTATCCAGAAGCGCTCGTCCGTTTTACAGACAGCACAGAAGCGTCAGCACTGGCGGGCACCACGGTTAATAAAAGTGGTTTATTCTTTCCCGATGCGGGCTGGGTGACCCCACCGTTACTGTGTCAGTGGTTAACCGACCATCCGAACATCACAGTATTAACCAATACTGAGATCACCCGACTGGAGCAAGTGGATAGCTACTGGAACGGTTTCACCTGCGACAATCAAACACTGACTGCAGCCATTATCGTGGTTGCTTCCGCCGCAGATAGCAGAAAATTTGAACAGTTAAAGCATCTTCCGTTACAAAATATTCGCGGACAGGTTTCTCTGACTGAATCGACATCCGATGACTATCCTCCAGCACTCAACACTGTACTCTGTAGCGAAGGCTATATCTCTCCGGCCAAAGAAGGTCGTTTCTGTTTCGGTGCAACCTTTGATCTGAAGGATGAAGCAACCGATATCCGCGACTCAGGGCACCAACACAACCTGGAAAAAGTCACCGATATGGCGACTGAGTTAGGAACACAGTTAAAGCAGTACCATAATAACAAAGGCCTGAAAGGCAGGGTTGGATTCCGCTGCGCATCGCCTGACAAGCTTCCAATAATTGGCCCTGTGCCGGTATATGACACTTTTATCGAAGACTATGCCCCCTTGAGGCATGATGCAAAAACAGTGATAGATATTTCTGCTAAGCATTATTCAGGATTATTTGCCAACCTGGCTCATGGATCAAAAGGGCTGATCACCGGTCCAATAAGTGGAGAGATTATCGCCTCTATGCTTGAGAATGAGCCATTACCTCTGGAGAAAGAGTTGATTGATAAGCTCAATCCGGCACGATTTATCATCAAGAATCTGATCAGACGGGCGATATAGTAGGAACAGTTCTGACATTACAGTGATAGACAGTTATGGCATTGGTTATTTACGATCAGGGATATCGTATTCAGACACCGGTTAGATCGATGTTCGCTCCTCGAGGGGTTGAGCAACTGGGTGCGTCTGCCCGCGCTTCAGAAGCGGGGGTTGAAAAGGATCATGAAAAAGATCATGCCGATCAGATATTGCATCATGAGTCTGGCACTCAAACAAAAGGCAACGCGCGTAAAGCCGCATCGGTCTACAGCCAAACCAGTGGTAGCAGTACCACAATTGAGCATCCTCGCGCCTACATCCCTGCGTCACTTATTATGACTCATCCGGTTCAGGCTGTATTACAGGGCAGCAAAATTCAGTCCGCCCTATACAAAATGAAGCAGTATGATATCAGCCATCTACTGGTACTCTCGGGTGCCGGACGGCTGATGGGGATTGTCACTGAAAAGTTGTTGCTGCAATACCTCAGCTATCAGGGCAGTGCCCAGTCGCATACCGTGGAAGACACCATTGAACAGTGTTATTCAAAACAGGTGATTACCGCCACGCCGGATACCAATATTCGTCAGCTGGCGGTCAGCTGTGTTGAACACCAACTCAGCTGCATACCTATCGTTCAGGACAACGGCAATCTGGCGGGTATTATTACCCGAACGGATCTGTTGCAGTCACTGATCAATAACGAGTGGCTGGATAGCCGTTAACGCTGAGATTTATTGATAACGTTTTTGAGTAAACGCTGATAATAAGAACTGGCTATCAGCTCTTATACCTGTTGCTCTGGTTGGGCAAAGCGTTGTTGCCAGTATCGAGTTGAATATCGTTATCCCGTGCGCCAAACAACCCCGCCAGGAATGCGAATACCTTTTTCACACCCCGCCAGATTTTGGGTAGCAACCAGACCACCAGCGCAATAAACAGTACCAACCCGATCAGAAACGCAATGGGATAGTTTAACGCAGCCCATAAGCCACCAAAGACGGCCAGATCCTCTGTAACCGAAGCGGCCCAGTTACTGACCGGCTCAGGTGAGGTATTGATCATCACCCGCCCGCCCGCTTTCAGCGCATGACTGGTGGCAGAGAGTGAGCCGCCCACAAGGGCAGCCGCGAGGATAACCGCTTCATTCATATCGCCCACCGCTCCGGCGGCCAGTGCAGCGCCTGCGGGAATGCGAATAAAGGTATGCAAAGTATCCCAACCGGTATCAACCCCGGGAATTTTGTCAGCAAAAAACTCGACACAATACATAAACCCGGCCGCCATCAACACCATGGGATCGGCGACAATCTCCAACCCCGCCGGCAGTTGCAGGTTGCCCATATTCGCCATCAGTCCCAGCATCAGGATCGTTGCATAAAGATTGATGCCGCTGGCCCAGCCAACCCCCATCGTCAGCGCAATCAGTGCTGTAACCTGTTCCAACTGATCCATAAGGATACCTCCGCCAACTATAAACTATTACGGGCAACTATATTGCACTGGCCTGTACTCTGGCTGAACAATACCACCGCCTCACCCTGTTTGAGTCGGGCTCTGACCTGCTCTATTCGCGTCTGCGTGCTTGTTTCATTAAAACCATAGTCTGTCCCATCACGGGTGACAAACTCTTCTATCAGGCTGTTCAGTGTCTCTGGCTGCAGCTGTTCCCAGGGAATAATCATGCTTACCAGGGCCAGCGGAAGAAGCTATCGGCCCGTTCACGAATACGGGGGCAAGTTTTCAAGTCTTCCCGATACTGCTGTGCACGCTGATCAACCTTCTCAGCCTGACGCATCAGTATCGGATCCGGCTGGTGATACTCCAAACGGCGCAGGCCTCCATGACCAATGTGTGAGGCGATATAGAGTTTACCGGCCTGATTCATATTCAGGTCGTTACGCTGGCTGGCCATCTGCGCATGCCAGCCGAGAAAATCCAGCGCCGTACCGATATCCGCAACACTGCCCGACCAGTTTTCACTGGCCAGACGATACTCTTCCCAATCGGAAGGCGCCGGGCTGATATACTCGCTGGCCTCAGTGCCCACCGGCATATTCAGCTCCGCCAGGGCGATATGCAGTGGCAACCCCCAACGATTTTCGGTTAAAACAGCAGAATCCAGCCAGTCGTTGTTCTGGTAGAGTCCCAGGCAAAAAGGATTATCCGGTTTTACAAATCGTTGCGGCACCACCTGAGCAATATCACTACAACCCTGCAGTATTAGAGCACTGAGGAAACACACCGGTATTGATCTGTAAAACGTCGATCTTAACATCCGCCTGCCTCTCTTATTCGTTATATTCAGCCAGCCGGGCCAGTAATTGGGCCTCATCCAGCACCGGAATATTTAACTCTTCCGCTTTTTGCAGCTTAGAGCCTGCACCAGGTCCTGCCACAACACAATCAGTATTCTTAGAAACACTGCCAGCCACCTTAGCACCCAGTGCCAGCAACTGCTTTTTCGCTTCAGTACGGGGCATCTGCTCCAGTGTCCCCGTCAGCACCCAGGTCTGGCCTGCCAGAGGCAGTGACTTTACATCCACCTCAACATCCTGCCAGTGAACTCCGGCGTTGCGCAGCGCTTCAATAACCTCGCGGTTATGCACTTGATGGAAGAAACTAACGATATATTTTGCCACCACCGGACCAACATCGGGGGCAGCCTGCAGCTGCTCGTCACTGGCCGACATAACCGCCTCAATAGAACCAAAATGAACCGCCAGAGTACGTGCGGTAGCTTCGCCTACTTCACGAATACCCAGTGCATAGATAAAGTTCGCCAGCTCTGTCGATTTGCTATTATCAATGCTTTGTAACAGTTTCGTGGCTGACTTATCGCCCATCCGCTCCATACTGGCCAGTTGCAGATGGTGTAATCGATAGAGATCAGCCGGGCTATGTACCAACTCTTTTTCAACCAGCGCATCGATCAGTTTCTCACCCAGGCCATCGATATCCATCGCTTTACGGGAGACATAATGTTTCAGCGCCTCTTTGCGCTGGGCTGCGCAACTCAAACCACCGGAACAACGCGCAACCGCCTCGGTTTCCACCCGAACGATCTCAGAATCGCAGACCGGGCAGCGCTCCGGTAAATTAACGACTTCAGTTGCGTCAGGGCGGCGTTCAAGCACTACCGACACCACCTGAGGGATGACATCCCCTGCCCGGCGGATAATCACACTATCCCCTGCCCGAACATCCAGTCGTTCGACTTCATCCATGTTGTGCAGTGTGGCATTACTCACCGTAACCCCCCCCACAAACACCGGTTTCAGGCGGGCGACCGGGGTAATCGCTCCGGTACGTCCCACCTGAAACTCAATAGCGTTGACGACGGTAATCTCCTCCTGCGCCGGAAATTTGTGTGCAATCGCCCAGCGTGGTGCCCTTGAAACGAAGCCTAACTGCTGTTGTAGCTCAATCGCGTTAACCTTAAATACAATCCCATCGATCTCATATGCAAGCTGGTTTCGCTTCTCTGACAGCCTGTCAAAGTAATCAAGACAGCCCTCTGCGCCCTCAACAACGGCCATCTCGGCATTGATCTTTAAGCCCCAGGTCGCCAGCTTGCGCAATATTGCTGCATGGCTATCGGGTAATTCACCTCCACTGACAACCCCCACCGAGTAACAACACATCTCCAGAGAGCGTTGCGCGGTAATTTTAGGGTCTAGTTGTCGCAGACTACCCGCAGCCGCGTTACGAGGATTAACAAAAGGCTTATCCCCGCGTTTCAGCGCCAGATCGTTGAGTCGTTCAAACCCTTTACGGGGCATGTAGATCTCACCCCTGACTTCGAGCCGTTCAGGATAATCAGCGCCCATCAGTCGCAAAGGGATGGAGGGGATAGTACGGACATTCAGGGTGATATCTTCACCGGTGCTGCCATCACCCCGGGTTGCGCCTCTGACTAAAAGGCCATGTTCATACATCAGACTGACGGCAATACCGTCCAGCTTGGGCTCGCAGGCAAACTCAATGGGAATATCTTCACTAAGTTTTAACCGGTCACGCACGCGCTTTTCAAACGCCCGCATATCATCCGCTGAAAACGCGTTATCCAGCGATAGCATCGGCATCTCATGACGCACCTGGGTAAAGGCGGCCAGGGGCTGGGCACCGACTCGCTGAGTTGGCGACTCGGGCGTTACCAGCTGAGGGTTTTCATCTTCCAGCTTTTTCAGTTGCTGAAACAACCGGTCATACTCTGCATCAGGCACCTGCGGGTCATCAAGCACATAGTACTGGTAATTATGATGGCGCAGTTGATCGCGCAGCTGCTCAAGCAACTGCGTAGGGGAAGTATCAGGTTTCATCGGCTTTTATCTGGAACTATCAGGCAGTTGTGGATTTTTTCAGCTTGCGCATCTCAAACTTACGGATACGCTCGCGGTAATGCTCTTTAGTCTGATCGCGCATGGTGGAGCGGTTTTCATCCAGCAGAACACCGTGCAGGTTTTTAGCCACGGCAACTGCCGTCGCCAGCATACACTCATAGGCATTCATGACATCTCGGGGTTCTTCCATCGACATAAAGAAGGTCACGCCACGGGTTTCCATGCTATCCATGGTGTCGATGTCAAAATAGCCCGGCTCCAGCGCATTGGTCATGCTGAACTGGATCGCGCCCTTATCGATACCATCCTCATAGCGATGGAAGATTTTCATATCACCGTAACGCATACCGCAGGCGAGCAGAATTTGCAGCAGGCTACGTCCGGAGAAACCCAGCCCATCATCGGCTGCAGCAACAGAGATCACCAGCACTTTATCGGCTTCGGGAATTTTCTGCAGTGACTGGCCTTTAATGCCAATACCACTATCGGCTTTAGCCGTTTTAGCTGCTGGTTTTTCTTCCGCGCCAATTAAAGGTGAATCGATAAAAAAACCATCAGCCAGATCATTCTCTTCATCATCAAGCGCAGAGAAATGTTTCTCTTTACGCTCAGATTTATGGTCTGATTTACGTTCAGCCTTATGCTCTGATTTAGGCGTTGCTGAGAGCTCTGAATTAAGTTCTGCATTGTGCTCAGGTTTCAGCGCTGCTTTCACTCGCTCAAATCTGGATTTTTTAAATGGCGGCTGTGACTTAGTTACAGGTTCATCAACCAGTGAAAAAATCGATTCCTGACGTTCAGGCAGGTCCATTGCGGTCTGCTGCAACCGGTTGTTATCTTCGCGTACCGGACGCATCAGCTCGCTAACCGGACGAGTATAGTCGAACTCATGTTCGTCATCCTCATCATCCGTCTCAGCGGCACGATCTACCCGGAACCCCTCAGGAAGCGAGTCGATCAGGTCATCATCCTCGGCGGAGTAGGCAGAGACGCGCTGGATCGTTTCAGGCTCCAGCTCAGCTTCAAGTTCGATCTCATCATATTCAACAGGAAACAGTTCTTCATTTTCAGGCACCGCTTCGGACTGAAACTCAGTCTCGGGTTCAGGTTCTGATTCCAACTCAAGCTCTGGCTCTGGCTCTGGCTCTGGCTCTGGCTGAACAATGATATTAACAACCGGGATCATCTCTTCAACAGCGTTGTCATCCAGCGGAGACTCTTCAGCATCAACCTCAGTGCTTATTTCGACACGCGGCTCAGGTTCCGGCACACGCACGACCCGCGGAGCAGAGACACCTTCATCCATCTCATCAAATGAGGGACCATCATGATGGGGTGGAAAGCTGTCGGATGCAGCAAACAGAGGATCATGTTCATCCTCAGCAAAGGTCGGGGTAATATGCACAGGCTTCTTAACCTCAGACTTTTTAGCCCAGGACTGTTTTACGGCAGCAGTGGAGGTGACAGGCGTTTCAAAGACCGGTGCTTGCGAGGCGGCCTTTTGTAAGACTGGCTTTTGTGAAATAGGCTTTTGCGCAATGGGATGATGAGCAGCGCTACTAGTTCTCGGTGGCGAAAGATCAAGTTCGTCATTGCCAAATACAGGCTCACGGCGGGAGTCAGCATTTGAACTACCTGAATGAGGGTTATCCTGTCGGCCAACAACCCTGGCACCACCACCCGGCAGTTCAGGGTTGTAGGATGACTCTTCGGGCAGATCCGGAATATCGCTGAAGGATTTATCAATTTTCATCTTCAGCCGGTTGCCGCCGCCACGCATGCGGCGCCAGCCATCCAATACAATCAGGAGAACAACTATCGCGCCACCGATAATCAGCCATTCGCGTAATCCTAATTCCATTGCCAGATTTTACCCTTATATCAATTTATGTGCGTAGTAGACTCTCTATTGTGCCGAATTTGTTCAATCATTCAACTATATGATCAATAGACAGCTCTAATATATCAACTTGCCCATGAACAGCAACAGGAGAAATGGTTCCGCTCAGGTCTCCCGGCTGCGGTGTTGGCTGTCCTGATGCAGATATCCGCGCAGTCACTTCAACCGTTTCTGCACCTGAAAGCTTCGCTTGTGGACTCATCGCCAGGCTGTCATCCAATACAATACTGAGCGGCAGATCAGCAACGGTCACCCGTTTTGCAGCCAGAGGCATTCTGCCACCTACTGGACGGGCAAAGATAAACACGGTCATTTCAGGGGTTACCCGGCTTTGAAGCTCGGGACTCAAACTAACTGCCAGCTGGATTTTAGCCTCAGCAAGCTCAGGAAGATCGGGCACGGTTTCACCCGCTGCAACCAATTTATCACGAGCAGAAGTGATGCCAGATTTCAACGAATCGGCTTGTTCAGCGCTGGCGTTGGTCAACCCTTTTCGCCAGAACTCCATAGCCGCACGATAGTCAGCCGATTCGTAAGATTCGATCCCCAGCAAACCAAGCGCGGTAACATCAAAAGGATCCATGGCGAGAGTTTTATCGACCTCCGCACGGATCTGTGGACTCATTTTACCGTTATTAGCAAAGAACAGAGCCTGAGCATACTGACCGTTAACCCCCGCATACTGCGGCGCATCAGCAGGCAGGTATTGAAGTGCTTTACCATAACCATCGGCAGCTGCAGCAAAGTTTTGCATACTCATAAAGGTATTGGCCAGCAGATACCAACCTTCCGGATTTGCAGGCTCATCCTTCAGTCGATCCTGCAAGGCGGTAACCGCCTCATCAACGGTTGGCTGGCGGCCATTAAACGGATCTGCAGGGCGGTTCATCGCTACTGCCAGATCGCCAGAACGACCATACTTAGCATAGATTGCCAAACCCGTCGCAGGTATCAATGCTGCCAACAGAAATGCGGTAATAATCGCCTGACGGGTAACATGCACAGGCTTGCTTGAAGAAGATACAGTATCCTCAACATCCTGAAGCAGGTTGCGTTCCAGCTCGAGCTTCAGAGAGTCATAGTTTTCCTGATCAAGCGTGCCTAAAGCCCGCTCAGCGTCTAATTCGGCCAAACGCTCCTCGTAAATAGAGATATTAAGCTGCCGACGGTCGACATCCGGCTGAACCTCATTCTCAGCCTGACGTCCCCGATAAACCGGCACTAAAACAAATGCCACTGCCAGAAGTGATAGCAGTGCAATTCCTAACCATAACGCCGTCATTTATTCTGTTCCTGTTTCAGTAACTGATCGAGTCGTTCTTTCTCTGCATCACTTAAACTGCTATTCGGCTTACCCGGCTCAGCTTTCTTGCGCTTACCGCTAACCAGCAAAACCACCACTACGCCAATCAACAGCAACGCCGCAGGTCCATACCAAAGCAGGTAGGTCTGCTCTGTCATCCGCGGACGATAGAGCACAAACTCACCGTAGCGAGTCACCATAAAGTCGACTACCTGATCATCATCTGCACCACTTTCAAGCATTTGGTACAGCTCATCACGCAGGTCTTTGGCGATGGGCGAATTGGAATCGGCAATATTCTGATTCTGACATTTCGGGCAACGTAGCTCAGAGGACAAAGACTTGAACCGTTCACGGGTCGCATCATCTTTAAACTGATAGGTATCGATCGCCGCAGTCGCGATACTGCTCAGACTAAGCAGCATCACCAAGAGAAGGTGCCGGATCATCAGTTCACCTCCAGTTGTTTCATTTTCTGGCGCAGCTCACTCCAGACACGCTGATCGATAGCACCGACATGCTTGTAACGAATAATTCCCTGTGCATCCAGCAGGAAGGTTTCCGGCGCACCATAGACACCCAGATTGAGGCCCAGTTTACCGTCAGGATCATAGATATTCAGAGCATAGGGGTTCATATACTTGTCCAGCCAGATTTTTGCCTTGGCCCGATCATCCTTATAGTTGACCCCATAGATAGTAACGCCTTCGTCCCGGGCCATACGATTCAACTGCGCATGTTCCTGTTTGCAGGTCGGACACCAGGTCGCCCATACATTGAGAAGGGCCGGACGACCTTTCAGATCGGCAGCGGTAATGGTTTTCTGCTCATCAAGAAGGGCAGACAAAGCGAACTCCGGTACCGGTTTATCGATCAGCGGAGAAGGGATTACCTGGGTATCCTTACCGATGCCATTCCAAAGAAACAACCCCAGGGCAATGAACAGAACCAGAGGCAACAGAACAATTAATCGACGCATCATTACACCTTTAGAAACACTAAATCAGGCTGCAGCCCTGGCAGCATCCCGCCGGGCCTGTTTACGGTAACGGGGATCGGTAGCCGCCAGCAACCCACCTGCGGTCATCAGCAAACCTCCCAGCCAGAGCCAGCGGACAAAGGGTTTATGTTGCACCCGAACAGCCCAGGCTCCGTTTTCCAACGGTTCACCCAGTGCAACATAAAGATCACGAAACAATCCTGGATCGATATCGGCTTCGGTCATCACATTTCCCCGGGCAGGGTAAAAGCGTTTTTCCGGACGCAATTCACCATACAATTTACCCTGATAAAGCACCCGAATAATACCCATATCAGAGCTGTAGTTCGGTCCCTGCTTTTTCTGTGCACCCAAAAATTCGAACTGGTAATTACTGAAACTCAGCACATCTCCAGGCGCCATCCGCAGGTCACGCTCTTCATTATAAATACTGACCATCAGCGCACCGACGACGGCAACCGCAATACCGGTGTGGGCCAGAACCATACCGAAATAGCTACGGGACATACCCGACAGCGCATTTTTAAAACCACTTCGGCCAGAGATTTTTTTCCAGAAATCTTTGATACTGCTGAATACCACCCAGAACACCAGAGTCATTACACCGGCAACGGTCAGATTAAATTCCTCAGCATAGAAATACTGGAACAACAGACCGGCAATTACACTCAGAACCGCAGGCAGCCACAGCTGTTTCAATAGAAATGCCATGGAGGTTTCCCGCCAGCGAGACGCAACCCCGACTCCCAGTGCACCCAGAATCAGCAGCATTAATGGAATAAACAGCGAATTAAAGTAAGGAGGGCCAACCGAAATCTTACCCCAACCCATCGCATCAACGATAAGCGGATAGATAGTCCCCAGCAATACCATCATCGCGGAAACCACCAGTAAAATATTATTCAGCAGTAGTAACGATTCCCGCGAGAGCAGCGCAAAACTGGACTCGCTCTTCACATTGCCAGCTTTTACAGCATAGAGAATCAGAGAGCCGCCAATGGTAATCACCAACAACGCCAGAATGAAATAGCCACGATCCGGATCAGAGGCAAACGCATGCACCGATGTCAGCACACCGGAACGCACCAGAAATGTACCCAGCAGGCTAAGAGAGAAAGCAAAGATAGCCAACAGCACAGTCCAGCTTTTAAACACACCGCGCTTTTCAGTAACCGCGAGAGAGTGTACCAGTGCTGTACCGACCAGCCACGGCATAAAGGACGCATTTTCCACCGGGTCCCAGAACCACCAGCCGCCCCAGCCAAGCTCGTAATACGCCCACCAGCTTCCCAGCGCGATCCCCAGTGTCAGAAACGCCCAGGCGATGTTAGTCCAAGGTCGTGACCAACGTGCCCAGGCAGAATCCAGTCGGCCAGTCAGCAGCGCAGCTATGGCAAATGCAAAGGCAACAGAGAAACCCACATAACCCATGTACAGCATAGGTGGATGGATAATCAAGCCGATATCTTGCAGCAACGGGTTAAGATCCCCCCCCTCTGAAGGAAACTGCGGCAGATGGCGCAGAAACGGGCTGGAAGTAAACAGGGTAAACGACATAAAGCCTACGGCAACAATCCCCATAACGCCTAACACACGGGAAACGATCTCCACCGGCATGTTTTGACTTTTAAACGCAACAGCCAGTGTCCAGCCACTCAGAATCACGACCCAGAGCAGCAATGAGCCTTCATGCCCCCCCCAAATGGCGCTGATCTTAAAATACCATGGCAACAAGGTATTCGAGTTTGTCGCCACATACGCAACAGAAAAATCATCAACAATGAAGGAGTAACCCAGACAGGTAATACTGATCGCGAGAAAGAAAAACATCCCTATCGACAAAGGCCGGGCATAGTTCATCAACAACGTATTACCGATTGAAGCACCGACCATCGGCACCACTGCAAGCAATAATGACATACATAGCGCCATAATCAGCGCATATTGACCCAGTTCAGCAATCATAGTGACTGTGCCTCCTTTGCGCGCATCTGATCAGGCATTTTACCTGCTTTCTCAAGCGCCTCCGCGACTTCCGGCGGCATATAGTTTTCATCATGCTTTGCCAGCACTTCCACGGCTTCAAACACGCCTTCGCTGTTCATCTCACCCTGAGCAACAATCCCCTGCCCTTCACGGAACAGGTCCGGCAGGATACCGGTAAAGGTTACCGGCACTTTGTGGACAAAGTCAGTCACTTCAAAACTCACCATCAGGCTTTGAGGGTCACGTTTCACACTGCCCTCCACCACCATACCGCCAGCACGGATACGGGTCCCTTCAGGGGCTTTATGTTCAACAATATCGGTCGGAGAGTAGAACAGGTTGATATTCTGATTGAGGGCATACATCACCAGTCCGACAGCAATCGATGCACCAAACACAATAAAAAGAACGATAATCAGTCGTTGTTTACGTTTCGGATTCATTAGCTCTGCTTCTCCCTGCGAAGGCGGCGAGCCTGTTCGCTAAAGATCTGACGCTTTTGCATCAGGGGGTTAACAATATTCACTGCAATCACAACCAGTGCGATCGCATAACTCATCCAGACATAGAGGCCATGGCCTCCCATGTCGATAAATGCGGCAAACGATTCAAAACTCAAGCTAATACCCTCAACCAGTAATCATGTCGCGCACCCAACTGCTGCGGCGCTCACGCTGGATAATTTCGTTACGCAGTCGTAGCATCATTGCTACGGCAAAAAAGCAGTAAAAACCGATCACCATGACCAACAGTGGCACCCACATCTCTGCAGGCATGGCAGGACGCTCAGTCAGCTTAAAGGTGGCGGGCTGGTGTAACGTGTTCCACCAGTCTACGGAATATTTGATAATCGGAATATTTACCAGCCCAACCAATGCCAATACAGCGGTTGACTGCGCCGCAGTCCGCTCACTTTCAATGGCCGAGTTGAGGGCAATAATCCCCAGATAGAGAAAAAACAGAATCAACATAGAGGTCAGCCGGGCATCCCATACCCACCAGGAACCCCAGGTTGGCTTACCCCAGATAGCGCCGGTTGCCAGCGATAGCACCGCAATAGATGCACCAATCGGGGCACAGCATTTTGCCACCATATCGGCGACTTTCATCTTCCAGATCAGACCAATAGCACCGGCAACTGCCATCAGCATATAGCACGACTGAGCCAGAATAGAGGACGGCACATGGATGTAGATAATTCTGAAACTATTACCCTGTTGATAGTCCGCAGGCGCAAATGCCAGCGCCCAGACTGTACCGATGCCTAACAACAACACTGCCGCTATGACAAAAAGGGGCAACAGCTTACCCGTAAATTCATAACACCAGCGGGGAGAAGCCAGTTGATAAAACCAACGTGGCAACCACTTTTTCTCAGCCATATTTCAACCTTATCGGGGTTTTACCCACTTACACTAATTCTTAGTGCGGCACCAATTGCGAGTGGTGCCATCACCAATCCAAGCGAGAGCATTGCTCCCAGAATAGCCAGATACCCCCCCAAGGGTAACCCCGTCACTGCCCCCTGCACCGCTGCGCTGCCAAAAATCAGCAGTGGAATATATAGCGGCAATACCAACAGTGAGATTAACACCCCACCCTTGCGTAAACCTACGGTTAAAGCTGCACCAATAGCACCCACCAGACTCAGGGTTGGTGTCCCCAGCAGCAGACTGAGCACTAATCCCCACATACCATCGGCTGGCAAAAACAACATAACCCCCAGTACCGGGGCCAGAATTGTTAAAGGTAAACCGGTCAGCATCCAGTGCGCCAAGACCTTTGCCAACACCACCATATAAAGAGGCTGCGGGCTGAGTAGTATCTGTTCCAGCGTCCCATCTTCAAAATCAGAGCGAAACAGGCTGTCCATAGACAGCAGGGTCGCCAGTAGTGCGGCAACCCACACTACCCCTGGCGCCACATCAGCCAGGAATGTTGGGTCCGGGCTGACACCCAATGGAAACAGCGTTGCCACCATCAGAAAGAAAATCAGCGGGTTAACCAGATCACTTTTTCGTCGATATGACAGTAGCAGATCTCGTTTTAATGCACCCCAGAACGGCCCATCTACTTTATACACACGGGCAGGACTGTCTGCTAACGATTGCTTAGGCACACTGTCGCTCATAAAGTTCCCGCTAATTGATCAAGATTAAGCCTGCGAATTTTATCACCCATCGCCAGCTCGTGATGCGTTGTCAGAATAACCGTCCCACCCTGCTCAGCATGGCTGGTAATGAGCGCTTCTTTCTCCGCCACACCACGCTTATCAATCGCCGTAAAGGGCTCATCGAGAATCCACAATGGCGCGCTACTCAGATAAAGGCGGGCCAGACTTACCCGCCGGTTCTGACCCGCTGAAAGAGTATGGCAAGGAGCATCTTCATAGCCTTTCAAACCCACTTTAAACAGTGCGTTATCCAACTTACTCAGATCCATCTCAGGGTGCAGTGACGCATACCACTGCAGATTTTCCCTCGGTGTCAGTACCGCTTTAACCCCCGGTTGATGGCCAAAGTAGAGCAGCGACTCACGATACTCATGGGCGCAGTTATCCAGATGTTCGCCTTGCCAGTAGATATCGCCTTCAAAATGGCGAGATAAACCACTGAGAATCCGCAGCAGCGTAGTTTTACCACTACCGTTCTGCCCCTCAATCTGAATCACTTCGCCTGCATAGACCTCAAAGCAAAGCGCCTCAAACAGCACGCGCTCATCCCGCTCGCAAAACAGATTCTCGATTTTCAGTCTGGGTGTGGACAACAGTAAAACCTCAATAAAGCAAAACAGGCAACGCAGCCTTTATAATTAGCAATATCCGCCGAAAGCAAGGCATTATATACAAAATAAACTGCCGAAGTGCATATCTCGGCCAAAAGAACTATAACTGCACCGCAACCATGCAGGGAAATCGATAGTGCTTAATCCACTGAGCATACAAAGTCTGCAAAATAGCGCCGGTAAATCCCTCCCGGCCGCAGAGCTCGTGCGCACACTGCCACTGAACACCCCTACCCAGATAACCATCCGTCAGGTCAGCCCTGATGCGGTACGGCCTAATCAGTTCACGCTGCAAGTTCAGCTGGGCAGCCAGCTTTATCAGCTAAAAAGCAACCAGTCCCTCCCCCCCGGCAGCACCGCTAGCCTTACCCGGACAGCCGCAGGACAGCTGTTGCTGAGCACCGTTCCCTTGCCCGCGCCCTTGCCTCCCACAGCCGCTGGAGCACAGATACAGACCTTGAACCTGCCGGCAACAACTCAGTCGCAGCCCATTCAGCAAAGCGCTGCAGCCATGTTATCAGGCAATCACCAGACTATCGCCCCTGATCAGCCACCCATTGTGCAGATTAAAGGCCGCCCACAGCAGAGTCCGCAAGAGCAGCGAAGTCAGCAACCACCCGGCACCTCATCGCAGCAGTCAGCACCGCCGACGCCAACGGCGACTGTCCCACCAGGATCCTTAGCCAACCTTAACCGGCTATTACCAATGAACAGACCGGTTCTGGCAACAGTATCGCTGGCGATCAGAGCCGCAACAGGTGATGCAAACTATGTCGCCAATATCAATGGCCGATCACTTCCCCTGGCTCTGCCACAGTCACTCCCTTTTGATGGCAAAGTCCTGCTCATCAGAACAACCAGCGATCAGGTGCAGATACACTCCCTGACGTCACCCTCACAGAATCAGAATATCAATCGCAGCATCAATGATGCGCTGCGCTATGTCCTACCGGCGCAACAACCCGTGGCTAACAGTCTGGTGAAGTTGCAACAACTAAATAGCAGCATTGGCGGCGAAAAAAGCCCGATAAACAGTATTATCAGCTCACTAATCAACCTGTTTGGAGTAAAAACCGGCTCTGCCGCCGAAGGACAAACAGGGGTCCAGCAAAACATTCTTAATGGTGGCCTGTTTACTGAGCGCAATCTGGCTGACCCGCGTAGCCAGATTTCTACCGGGGATATGAAGCATCAGTTAAACCAGTTATTACAACAAGCCGACAAACTGCCTGAGCAGGCACGGCAACAGCTGCATGAGTTGGTTAAAGGTCTGTTAAACCGGGTCACGGGCAATCAGTTAGAGAGTCTCCAGAATACCCGGGTTAATAGCGATGGGGCTTTGGAGCGTTTTTTTGCTCTGGATCTTCCGGTAAAAAATGGTGAGCGACTGGATAATGTTGAACTTAAAATTTCCGAGCATCGAAGACAGCAGTCTGAAGATGAGTGGCAGCGGCTGTGGCGCGTCAGACTGCACTTTGATCTGCAGGAACAGGGAACCGTAGACGCGGAGCTGGTCCTGGAGCAGGAGCATCAGGTCACGGCACATTTCTGGTGCAGCAATCCGGCAACCGCCGAGGAGCTCAACGGCAAACTACCCGACTTCAATCGCCAGTTACACCTGCAGGGGTACAGCATTAACTCGACCCACTGTAGCGAAGGTGCTGCACCCAAGCCTGTGAATCAGGTAGAACAGCTGATTGATGTGATCACCTGAACAAAGTAAATGGAGATGATGTGAAGAAAAAAACAGAAGAGTACCAGAAAGCGATCGCCCTGAATTATGATCACCAGGGAGCGCCAACGGTAACGGCCAAAGGTCAGGGAGTGATTGCCGAACAGATTATCCGACTGGCCCGGGAACACGATGTACATATCCACGAAAGCCCGGAGCTGGTCGAAGTCTTGTTGCGTCTGGAGCTGGGTGACGAAATCCCGGAAAGCTTGTATCGCGCGATTGCTGAGATTATCGCGTTTACCTACAAGCTCAAAAACGGATGACCGCTAAAAATCAGCTGAACGCCAGCAACATGCTCAGCTACGACTATTCGGCGCGGCGATCTCTTTATGCAGCAGCGCCATCAACTCAGCTTCTGGCCGCCCTATACCGCAGTTTTTCACCAGATCATCCACATCAGCACCCATCTCCATCAGACGGGCCGCCTGATTGTAAGCCAATACACCCGGATCACGATTTGCCAGTTCCTGTTGTTTTTCAGCAGTAATATTGAGCTGATTTTCGACATCCATCAGTCGATGCCCCATACCGATAGAACTACTGGTCAGCGCCTGAATTTCATTACGCAGCACATTAATCAGCGCTTCGTATTGTCGCTGATGTTGCTGTAATGTTCGCCGGGCGTGTATTGAGTATCCAATCGACACAAATGCAACGATGGCTACCACCGACAAGGCTAACCAGATCATCTTATCTCCTTGCTTCTACTGCAACGCAGCGTTCAAGCCATGCAACAGCGCCGGCACATTCACCACCGCGCACTGATGCTGCATACAGGTACCCAGCAACCAGGGCCTGCTTTGAGGGTTTTTATTCCAGGTAATCAGACTTTCCTCAATCTCTTGCGAGCCGATCATGGAATCAATAGTTATAGCCCAGTCAGAGTCTTTGAACTTAACCAATTCGGTATAGCCTGCTTTATCTGGCTCGTAGCGTTCAGGGATGATCCACATTCCGGTATCAACAACCCGAACCATCTTTCCTGATTCGGCATAATTACCGAGAATCCAGTCCGCCTCAACACTCAGCTCAAGATTCATCGCACTCAGATCATGAGCGCCCTGCAGATATTTAACCGGCAGAGCTAGCTTCACACCATACATCTTCACTAAAAGACACTGGAGTGGTTCTGAATCAACATCAACAGACGCTACTGACATTACTTCTGGTTCTGGTTCTGGTTCTGGTTCTGGTTCTGGTTCTGGTTCTGGTTCTGGTTCTGGTTCTGGTTCTGGTTCTGGTTCTGGTTCTGGTTCTGGTTC
>NZ_CAKZLP010000084.1 GCF_937127095.1 uncultured Amphritea sp. | reverse complement strand
TTCCTCGATAGCTCAGTTGGTAGAGCAGTAGACTGTTAATCTATTGGTCGCTGGTTCGAGTCCAGCTCGAGGAGCCATCTTTCAGAACGGGGCATAGCGCAGTCTGGTAGCGCATCTGGTTTGGGACCAGAGGGTCGTAGGTTCGAATCCTGCTGCCCCGACCACTTTGAAGACGTTGTAAAAAGCGCATCTGGTTTGGGAACTCTCCAGGTTAGGGTCATAGATCCGAATCCTGCTGCCCCGACCACTTTCTGAAAGGCCCTACACCATTTTATGTGTTAATTGCTTATAGCAACTAATCGGACCTGTTTTTCAGCAAATCCCCTTCGCTGAACCTTAACGAAGTTCTTTCGTTATTCACCGGGGTATACACTAATTTCTGTTTTATCTTGTATACAGCTACCCCGGATTTTTCTTATCAATATACGATACATTTGCAATCAGCGCTGAATTAGCGAGACCGTCTGCAAAAAAATCTAATAGACATCTTCTTGGTTATCTCATCAATCCCATAGCCTGGTTTGATAAAAATGGGAGCTCTTCCTATTGCCAGACCACTTATTCAACAGTATTAACAGACCATTCATACCTGCCGGTAGCACTACATGTCCAGGCCCCTTGCGTTTCTTCATCAACATCAAATTGACTTACCCGACCACACACCCATTTGCCATTAGCTCGCTCCAGGCAATACTTCAGCTCAACAGTGATAGAGCATTGATTACGAAACACTATTTTAAGGGAATCAGGATTTCCGCAGTTTTCGCCCCATTTCGCCTCTCGGGTTATACAGTGTTTCATCTGCCAATCATCGGAACGATCACCTCTATTCTTGAATAGAGGACTCTCTTGGGAAGGAAAACCGGTATCAGAATCCCAATCAGAAAAAGACTGGTCCGCTCTGGGTTTAGCGGGATTGCCAAGGTTGCCCGGTGAGGGCTTGATACTCCCCCCTGGAGTAGGTGAGCCCGGACGACGGATTAACGGCCAGTGCTCAGGCGAAGTGGGATATTTCATGCAGACATTACCCCGCCAGGCACACTGCTTTCCAGCAGGACAAGGAGGGATAAAGTAGTAACCCTTAGGACAGCTCTTGGAACCACCAAAAGTGCCAGGCCGGGTTTCAGCCTGGGCACTATGGTGTATGAAGGTTATCCAGAACAGTAAAGCAAAAAGTACTTTAATCAGCCTAAACATTTAGTCATCAAAGCTATTCCAGTCATTTACTAATTCGCTACAAACCCAGTCCGAAGAACCTTTTCTCGCACCGATAGCACGCTCTTCATGATGAGTGGTAGCTTCGTACGCATCAAACCTACCCTGCCGGCCTCCAAGAATCCCAAAAGCACCACAGGAGTTTGATCCATCTTTTTTCTCGATACATGATTTAACGTAGAGACGATCCTGGCATGTGTTTTTATAAGTAACAAAAAACTGTCCGGACTTCTTCATCTCCGTATTGATAACGACAAGACAAGAGCGTTTGTTTTGTGTCAGACCGTCCCAACAACCGTGGGTTCTTTCCAGCTTTTGCAACTCAGACTCCTGCGCAACAGGCTTCGGAGCTGTCGATACAGTTACATCCGATGCTGGCTTTTCAGCAAAACTCAAACTCCCCCCGGCGGTTATATTAATACCGCTCTTCCCAGAATCAGGTTTACTGACCACCGTTGGCGTTTTTGTTTGCGTTTTAGCACTGGATACTGCTTTTGCAGCACGTTCACGGTAAGAATCGTTATTTGGACTGCCAGCAGTTTGCTTAGGTAATCTGGCAGAAGAAGCCGTATTGGTCGGCGCAGAATAACTTCGGTTGGCAGAAGTCGTGCCATCCGACGAGCTACTGCGTACAGGATCACGGCGATAACCATCAAGACGATTTACACCGGGTGCTGCGGTGGTCCGGATTTTGCCGGACTCATCCCAGAGAATCGCTGGATTATTTGTGCGGGCTGCTTCCCTTGCATTAGCGATCGTACCGGCCAGATCGAATTTTGGCATCTCATATAGATTGGTTGTGTAGCCTGATGAACTGGAAGCACCGCTGTTAGTACCTGCCCCCTGTGATCCCATCATCGCAGCGTTGTATCCGCTTATGCCTTTTTTAGCCAGAGTTTCACAGTAGCCATCGGAATACAGAGTCAAAGCGTTCCTGGCTGCAAGTCCCATCAGGCACTTCTTTTTCTCTTCTGCTATGCGACGCTTCTTAGCCGCTTCAGCTCGCCTTTCAGCCTCACGACGGGCAAACTCCTGCTCATCCCTGACCTGTCGTTTCCATTCCGATTCAAACTTGGCCTGATTACTTTCAAAACGTTTTTGCAGCTCACGCATATAGGCATCTTCACCATCAAGCATCGCTTCCAGTGTTACAATTTCAGCCCGCTTTTGCTGCCCCTTTTTGAAATTTGCCGCCTGCCAGAGTAACGGCTCATCAAGGGTGTCCTGTTCAACCTGCAAAGCATAACTTTCATAGTCAGCGTTCTGGAGGAAGTCTGAAACACACTGAACATGCTTACCGAAACTCTGTACGTTCTCATTGATCCTCTGCTCAAATTCAGATGACTTCGGGTACTGGCCGACCCGGCGATTTCTTGGCAGGCTTGGCGGAGATTTCAGGCTGAGTTTGCCACACGCCTGTCTTCTATCAGCAGTCATCGGAGGTGAAGAAATATAGCGTGAAGCTAACGCTTTGTACTGTCTACGGAACTCACCATAAAGACGCTCCTCACGCTCCCTCTCGGCAATCCTGGCTAGTTGTTCTTGCCTGGCCTGCTCAATACGCTTATCCAGCTCCCGTTGTGCTAAAACAGAAGCTTCAGTGTTTCGATATGTCGCCACGACCGATTCAAGCGCTTTCGTACCTTCCTGCTTTAAGGCACTTTCTAACGCCTTTTCCGCGGCAGCAACCTGCAGCCCAGTAAACGAGGAGAGCTGCTCAAGAAGAGGTTTAGCGATCTGTAATCCATGATTGCGACTTTCGTTCTGATAGGCAGTGGAATTGCCCCCTTCCATGCATGCACCGCTCTCCAGTAGTCTGGTGAATGCCTTCTGTTCACCAAAAGCGGTAACGGTACATTCATGCATCATCTCAGCGCAGTTTGTCCAGCCGTTTCTGACCCGTTTACACTGAAAAGTAACCAGCGCCTCCCCTGCATCAACGATTTTCCAGTTCTTCAGGTAACGCCGGGTGTAATCTCTGACACCAGAAACAAAGCTTTCCTGTTCCCCGTGATACTCGTACGCAGTTTCACCATCCAGATCCAGGGGTTGATATGAGACTTTTATCGAGCCCCCTTCAAAACTGACAGTCTGTGTTGGAGGAGGTATCTCACTAACATGTTTGACGGGAGCTGGACCGGCACAACCGACAAGAAAGATAATGGAAAACAGGAAGGGCGCTACTCTGTTAATAGGCATTCTTAATCACCGCTGAAGGCTAATCTCCTGAACAAGACTATATTCAAAATCAACCCTAGTAAATGTTGTAGCACATAAATATTCAAATCAGATATCACTCATATAAATGACTTAAAACACAATATCCGAAGGCGCATTGTCGGTTTGATACCATAAATTCAGTTCGAGGCGTCATTCATTCCATAGCATAGCCTGATAGCAGATCTGCTTTGAAAGCCCACCAGGCAAGGATCACAGAAATTAATTTTGTTAAACTGAGGACTTCCTGCAAGACCATAGTCATTAAACTCTGTTACTTGCTCACAGTAACTCATCAGGCCTGTTTTATCCTGTATTCAGCCACCCCGGTTTTTCCTCTCAGAATCAAACACTCCCCGGTAAAATAAACTCTGCAGCATAGCTTCAGGCTATAGAGCTTTATACGTTCCATGATAAAATAGTTTTCCTATTAAGGGTGTCTAAGGACTTGAAAGTCATAGATCTTTTAAGTTAATCACCAAGTTAGACGATATTCGAGAGCGAAACGGACCTTAAATGCTTGATTTAGACGTCCGCACTTTACTTATCCTAAGTGCACTTATTTCACTTGGCTCAACGGTTGCGCTGGTTTATCTATGGCGGTCACAAAGTCATGCAAATGGCTCAGGCTTCTGGCAAAAAGTAATGCTAGTGACAGAGGCATAAGCGTTCGGTCAGAGCTCTATTTAACGGGGTATAGATGACCGTCGGTTTTATCTGTATACAGGTACCCCGGATTTTTATCTTTACAACATCAAACAACACTACTGTCAATAAAACACTCTTGAACTAAACCCTTTTAGGCCTATTGCCTATACTTGTCGATGCATGACTCAGTTAAAATAACACCAGAGCAAACTACACCAGAATGGATTCGGTCGCTGATGAAACACCTCACTTACAACGATTTAGCTAAACTAAACCAGTCAACCGGATCGTTAAGCGCACATTACGATATCCCACCCCCCGTTTCCGGGCACCCAAAACTCCTGCCCTCTATGCTTCATCAACCTGTGGCCAGCGAAAGCGCTCTTTCAGAGAAGATATATGTCCACTGAGCAGGCGTACTTCTTTACCGCTGCATTAATCAACCTGGTATTAGCCTTTTCAGGCACCAGAATCAAAGACCCGGAAGGAAAGCAGAGATCCGTACTCTTTTTTATCATCGCCTTCTCAGCAAATTTCCTAAGCTGGTTTTTATATGTATTTGATATAGGCACCACTTTAAAAATTGCATCCGCAGTTTTATCGTCGGCATTCATCTGGGGCATGGTTGTGTTCAGTTACAAACGATGCGAATGCCCATTACCACGAACACTCTTATCAATTATTTTTCTGATTAATTGTTTTGCCTTAGGTTACTTTACCTATGCTGACCAGCTATATAACGCTTTGCATGTTAGCGCACTGTTTGTCCCTTTAGCCTTTTGCATCATGAGCTATCTGTTTCTAAACGTTAAAACACACAGAAACCCCTCTGATGTAATTCTGGCTTACACATGCCTCTTCATGGCCATAGTCGTTGCCAGTCGTTCTCTGCTATTAACATTTACACCCGAACTCTTTAGCGCCACCATCATTTCGTCACAAATTATATGGCCCGCCTTCAGTGTTGTTAGCGGGGTATTTGCTTTATTAAGCTTTACCGAAGAAGCCCAATCAAAGCTGCAACAAGAGTCCAATACTGATCAGCTCACGGGCCTGGCGAATCGAAGGAGCATGGACAACATTCTCGAAAAGGAATGGGCAAGAGCTAATCGTCATCAAAGACCTCTGGCAGTGGTAATGCTGGACGTCGATTTTTTCAAGGACTATAACGATCATTATGGCCATCAGGCAGGTGATAATTGCCTGCAAAGAGTGGCGGATGTTCTTCTAAAATCAGTCCAGCGCGCTGGAGAGGTTGCAGCACGATATGGTGGCGAAGAGTTCCTGCTTATTCTTCCCGACACCGACGAAAGTACTGCCCGGCAAACAGCCGAAAAGATATGCGCGTCTATTGCTGAGTTCCAAATACCACATCAGTACTCCCCCCTGGAAATAATTACTCTGAGTGCAGGTGTTGCTGCGCTATCAAACCAAAACTATAAGAATATCGAAGAATTACTCCTGGCCGCTGATTCAGCGCTTTATCAAGCCAAACGCAATGGCCGGAATCAGACTCAGGTAGCCTCAAACAATACAGAATAAAGTGAGGACATCGCCGTCACTACAAACCAAAATAATAGTGCACTCGCTCTTGAAGCAGCGCTTTAGCCTCATCTTCCTGTATGCAATCAAGCCTCTTATACACACCCAATGCGATTTTTTCGAAGGCTTTGATAATACGAGGGTCAAAATGGCTTCCGCTATCGTTGATAAGGATCGACATGCTTTGCTCAAAAGACATTGGCTCCTTGTACGGGCGCTTTGAGCAAAGAGCATCAAACACATCCGCTACCGCAAATATCCTCGCAGCCAGCGGAATACTCTCTGCTTTAAGCCCTCGGGGGTAACCTGTTCCGTTCCATTTTTCATGGTGACAGGCAACCACCGTGCTGGCGTCATCCAGCCAACCGATGCCCTTTAAAATAGATTCGCCCTGGTCAACATGGGTACGCATCAGCTCCATTTCATCATCCGTCAGCTTGCCAGGCTTCAGCAAAATAGAGTCTGGAATAGCTATTTTGCCTACATCGTGAAGAAAACTTCCGATGATCAGCGGTTGCATATTGTCTTTAGGTATATCAATGGCTTCTGCAATCTTAGTCGCAATCCATGCAACTCTGTAATTATGAACACCGGTATCAGAATCACGTTTAGCGATCGACCTGCCCAATGCTTCCATCATAGAAATATGAGAATCAAGCACCTCTTTTGCTCTGCGACGGTTTTCTTTAGATAGATAGACAACAATCGGATAGACAACTGCACCACAGATTAATGATGCTAACGCCACCATCAGGGCAGCCGTAAAAGCCGTCGTAGTTATCTGTCTACTCTGCCAATCAGGAACAATACGTACCCCTTCAAAATAACCTGCTAATGATTCAGAGCCAGACTTAACAAAATGCAGTGGCACAAACACTCTGAGAACCCAGTCACCGTTTGCCAACTTCATACTTTCGTAGGAACTTTTCATGTAGACAGGCATGACGTGTTTAGTTAACTGGTCTTCAACCTTAGCCCCCGATGGAGTCATTGCCTCAGCCAACTTTTCACCCGATGAGCCATACAGCTCCGCAATATCAAAGAAACCGCCCGCTAAAATATCTGCGGCCTGCTGAGCCCCCTCCCTGGATATCTCATTCGAAAAATCCAGCACATGGTAGTAAGCCAATAGGCGCTCCGTCTCCTCATTTGCAAGCGAGACTATCGCACTCTCAGCTTCCTCTGTTGCGACATACCAGGCAATCGGGCTGGTGATAGAAACAAGAATAAAGCTAACAAGACTGATGAGAACGGCTGTTCGTCGTTCGAAGTTGGTTGTCATTAAATTTTCCGTCTTTAGGCTTATACTTTAACAATCCCAGAGAGATTAGCGCATCCATATAAACCCCAGTCAACCAAAGAGACGGTAAAAACAACATTTCAGTACTCAAAATAACAGATCAACAATCGTGCTCCAGAATGAGGGATGTGTCACCTTGACAGCCGCTTAACAATTGAACGGTTCGCCCAGCCAAGCGCTAAGTTTTTCAACGAACCGAAGTACGCGCCTATGCTGTCCACCAGTAGTTGGAAGTATCGGCGGCCTGGAACGGGATCATTTAAACACTTGTCTGCCTGTCAAAACTGAACTCTGACCGCTGTTCATTTGACATGAGTTCGAAAAGAGCTGTTATATCGGCTAAATCAATTTCATAGCCTTCTTCATCATCAATAACGACTGTAATGATACCCACCGGAGTCTGATCCTGATAAACCGCTAACATTCTCAGAAGGTAGGACGATGCGTGATCACATTTTTCAATTTCAATACTACCTTTATGCCGATTGTCTTCACCACTCACGACCTTTGCTATGGTTCGTTGCAACCTCAAATTTTCGACAAGGTTACTGCAGCTTAAACGATTTCTCATATCGACTTTCAACCCGGCTCTTTTTAAAAGAATCTGAACAGCAGCGTTATTTGAGCAAATCACTTCACCATTTGTGGCCAACAAAAATACTCCTGGCCTGAGCAGGTCAAACTCATCCATCACCTCATTAAACCTCTCTTTCAGCCGCGTCAACGGGAGCTCATCATTCACCGCTTTATTCTTGAAAGAAGAGGCCACATAGCTATCAGCATGTTGAGCAAAGTGACCATTTTGAGCCTCTTTCGACACTCGATTAACTGGTTTCTTATTTGTATCAAATAGCACAGATCTTTTTTTCATTAGCCAGATACCTTTTCCATGCTCTGAGAATCGATCACTTAAACCGATATGCCAAGCTAGGGGGTTTCAGATACATAACCAAAAGCAAATATTAAGCCAACTTTTACTTGAAAAAACATAACTCAACATTAACAGATGGTTAGGAAGGATTTATCTGCGCATCACTCTCCCAAATAAATCTCACAATTGCGAGATTGCTCAACTCTGAACGCCCATTCTGGTTTTTTGCATGGTCTGAGGATTATATTCACCCGATTTAATCATCTGAACTTACCCTTATGGAGTTAATCCTCTAGAATTAACCCGCCCTCTAAACGTATACCACCTAAAACAATACCTTTGTTTTTCTTAGATCAGTTCAGATAAAAATGGAGAGTCATATGCCCGTTCAAAAAGGCCCAACAATCACATTAGCTAACGGTGTTGAGATGCCGCAGCTGGGACTTGGAACCTGGCCAATGAATGATGCTGAGGCCGCGGTGGCCGTGACAACAGCTATTGAGCTTGGCTATCGTCTGATCGATACAGCTGAAAACTACCAGAATGAACGCGGTGTCGGTGAGGGCATCCGCAATGCTTCCGTTAAGCGGGAAGATCTGTTTGTCACTACCAAGTTCAACCGCGAGTGGCACAGCTTCAACGGGGTAAAAGAAACATGCCACGCAAGTCTTAAACGGCTTGAACTCGACTATATCGATCTGCTGCTGATTCACTGGCCAAATCCGGATCAGAACCAGTTCGTGGATGCCTATCTTGGATTAGTGCGGCTGCTGGATGAGGGCGTGGTAAGGGCCATTGGCACCTCTAATTTCAAACCTGCACACCTGCAGCGCTTGATTAATCTGGGACTGAAGCCGCATCTGAACCAGATTCAGCTGGATCCTTACCACCGCAGAGATGAACTTATCGAACTCCAGCGTAGTCAGGGTATTGCGATTCAGAGTTGGCGCCCTCTCGGATGTGGCAATGAGATGCTGTCTGACCCGACAATACATGTTATTGCTGATCACCATGGCCGCACACCGGCACAGATAGTGCTTCGCTGGGCAGTACAACAAGGCTTTGCCACAGCGCCTAAATCGGCTAATCCTGAGCGGATGATACAGAACCTGAGTGTTTTTGATTTTACTCTATCCGATGGTGAAATGACTTTACTGGATAGCCTTGGGCGAAATGATCCACAGATGCTTGATGCTGACCAATTCGGCCATTAAGCCCAATTGAGACTCTGCCATATTTGCCGGGTAATGCAGACTCACCATTTTAGTTATACCTGAACATGGAAAATCCAACGACCTGTTGTAAAATAGAGACAGGCTATTGTGTTACCAGACTTCACTGATGACATTCAACTGTGATGGACAACGATATATGCAACAAACGGCAGATGGAGTCTCTGAAGTTATTCTCGGAATGAATATCGATGTCGGGCGCGCGGCATTTACGGTGACAAAAGCACTCGATTATGTCGGCATCGACGATAAAAGCCATGGCCGGCGTGTCGGGCTTATCTGCCATCGCATCGCCCACCTGCTTGGCTGGGAAAAAACCAAACGGCACTTTATTTTAATCGCCGGAATGCTTCACGATTGTGGCGTCTCCTCAACCACTATTCACCAAAAACTGGTAGATGAGATGGAGTGGGAAGGTGCAGAGGAACACTGTATCCGAGGTGATAATTTTTTACGCAGTTTCCCACCCTTTAGCGCGTTCGCACCGGCTATCAAATACCACCATACCCGCTGGCAGGACCTGCCTGAAAACCTTGATGATGAAACCCGGGAGTATGCGAACCTTATATTCTTTGCTGACCGTTTAGATGTGGCCTATTCCACCTTCATATTGAATAAAGCCCCCCATGAAGCACTGCTAAGCAGAGAACAAATTCTCGGCGAATTAGCCCCTTATGTTGGACTTTTATTTTCCCCGGAGATCTATAAAGCGGCTGAATCAACCATCCAGAGGGACAGCTTTTGGCTGGAACTCAGAGACGAGTACCTGGATGATGCCATTACGGAGACCCTGTCTTCCGAAGATTATGAGATAACGTTGTCATTTGATGAGATTGAATCACTCGGCGAGCTTATCTCTCAGATCGTTGACGCGAAGAGCCCCTATACTCACTACCACAGCCTGCGTGTTGCTGATCTTGCTTATACACTATCAGGCCTGGCAGGTCTTGATCAGTATCAGCGCCGCATTCTCAGGCTTTCAGGGTTACTCCACGATGTTGGTAAACTCAGAACCCCGGATGAGATTCTGGAAAAGCCCGGAGCCCTGTCTGAATATGAGGTAGCACAGATGCGCAGCCACCCTCTCGATAGTAAGCGGGTATTAAAATCGCTCTTCCCGAATACTCAGATCGCTAAATGGGCATCTGAGCACCATGAGAAATTAGATGGCTCCGGCTATCCTTTCGGCTGGAAAGGAGATCAGATCGACTTCCCTACCCGGATTTTATCAATTGCAGACATCTTTCAGGCGCTTTGCCAAAAACGTCCATACCGCCACCGACTGCAGATTGATGAAGTTATCGGGATCATGGATGAAATGGTCGCTGAGGGGAAAATCGATAGCGCAATCTATGGGTTGTTAAAAGCAAACAAAAATGAGTTATACGGTATAGCCATCAGACAATAGTCAATGGGAAACAATCTCAATACTCTACTGCTGTTCAGTCGCAACAACCTGCCTCACCTCGTGCAGGTTGATTTGCAAATACAAATGCAGTCAGACTTCCCCTGAAACACCTGTCAGCCCGTATAATCGGAAAGGATCCATTGACAAAGCACAGCAACTCTATATAGTGTTCATTAGCTTAGAAAAAGTCTATTTTTTAACCATTTGTTGTCGTTGTATTACTGTCGTTTTTTTACTTAAGTATTCTCGTCCCTCTGTATTAAATTCCAGTCTTATTTTTTCGCTATCAGGTAAAACTTTCTGTGTTTTGAACCTCGGTGCCTCATTGCTATTAGCCGTGCTGAGACTAGACTAAAAAGAGTCACTTCAAACAGCAGATCAGCGTTGCCGGTTTAAATACTCAGTCAGTGATTGTTACCACTCTTTCGATGAGTATTGTTTGTTCTTAGTTAAACGGCCCAAAGGGGCCTAAATTAAAGCGTTTAATCAGCTGTGTAAGAGTGCATGAGGCACTGACAGCGATAAATATTTTTGTCATATGCCTGAGTTAGAATATGAAGATCTCAGCATAAATTTATGGTCATCAGACCGGGTTAAACACCCGCCAAAAAGTGATTCTGATAACCAACCCAATTTGATTCACTCCATTAAGATGAGTGATGCCAGCGATACGCCTCCTCGTAGTATTTAAAGCCCATTAACAATGAGTTCTTCACACTACCAGGCCCCGCTCTGACGCTGGTTTATTTGAGAAAAGAATGAGTATAGATACGAAAACGGCTATCAATGCCGCAGATTTTGAAAAGTACAGCAACCCTATTCCCGGTCGGGAATACATCATGGGGCTATTCGATGAGCCCGGAAAATTTTTAAATCGCGAGCAACTGGGTAAAACCCTGAAACTGTTTGATGATGAAGAGAAAGAAGCGCTACGTCGCCGTCTGCGCGCAATGGAACGGGATGGGCAACTTAATTTTGACCCACGTAAGGGCTATAGCCTGCTAACCTCTCAGGATATGGTTGAAGGCAAGATTATCGGACATCCCGATGGCTTTGGCTTTCTGTCTATTGATCAGGGTGGTGATGACCTGTTCCTGCACGATAGTCAGATGCTTAAAGCATTTCCCGGAGACCGGGTACAGGCCCGTATAACCGGTACCGATCGTCGCGGTCGCCAGGAAGCTCAGATTGTTAATGTGCTAGAGAAAAACATGACGGAGCTCGTGGGTCGTCTGCGAGTCGAAGATGGCGAGTATTACCTGCAGCCGGAAAACAGCCGTATCTGTAATGAGATCGATATCCCGGATGACCAGTTAAAAGGCGCACAAGCGGGTCAGTATGTCACCGTTGAGATCACCGAATACCCCTGTAACCGGTTTAATGCTGAAGGACGGGTGGTTGAAATTCTGGGCGACTCGATGGCTCCTGGCATGGAGATCGATGTTGCGATCCGCAACCACGACATCCCCCATAAGTGGCCTAAAGACGCTCTTGCAGCGGCTGAAGCGCTGGGCGAAGAGGTTAAAGAAACCGATAAGCAGCACCGCGCCGATCTGAGAGCTCTGCCGTTTGTCACCATCGATGGTGAAGACGCCCGCGACTTTGATGATGCGGTCTACTGTGAAAAACGTAAATCCGGTGGCTGGCGTCTGTTTGTCGCTATCGCCGATGTATCTCACTACGTCGCACCCGGCAGCGCTCTTGATCAGGAAGCGGCTGAACGGGGCACCTCGGTATACTTCCCCGGTCATGTTGTACCCATGCTGCCGGAAGCGCTGTCAAACGGCCTTTGCTCACTGAACCCCCATGTCGATCGACTAGTGATGGTCTGTGAAATGGCTATCAACAGTGCAGGCAAGATGACCAGCTATAAGTTCTCCGAGGGCATTATTCATTCCCACGCCCGCCTGACCTACACCCAGGTAGGCGCGCTGGTATCAGCACCGGAAACCGAGCTGGGCCGAGCTGTTGCCCGCAACCATACCGATGTTGTGCCACACATCCACTCCCTGCACCACCTGTATGCAGTGCTGAGAAAAGCGCGCACTAAACGTGGTTCTATCGACTTTGAAAAGCAGGAAGTACAGTTTAAGTTTACCGAAGACCGGAAGATTGAAAGCATTGTGCCGGTTGTGCGTAATGATGCACACAAGATGATTGAAGAGTTTATGCTCTGTGCCAACGTTGCTACCGCACAGTTCCTGGAAAAGTTAGAGATCCCGGCACTGTATCGTGTCCATGAAGGCCCGGTGGAGAAGAAGCTGACCAATCTGCGCGCATTTCTTGGCGAGCGTGGCCTGAACCTGGCGGGTGGAGAAAAACCAACGCCTGCACATTATGACCGTCTACTGAAAGGGCTTGGCGAGCGTCCTGACGCTCAGATCATTCGTATGATGATGCTGCGCTCACTGAGTCAGGCTGAATATAGCTCTGATAACCAGGGCCACTTCGGTCTGGCCTATCCAGCCTACGCCCACTTTACCTCACCGATACGCCGCTATCCGGACCTGCTGGTTCACCGGGCGATCCGCTCTGTGATTCGCCGTAGCGAAAGCGGCAGCGTGATTCGTCGGGCATTGAAAAAGGTAACCGGTGTGGGCTCTGATCCGGTTCAGCGTATTAAAAACGCCACACCGCTTGCTCCGGGTAACAGTTATCCTTATGACCTTGCAGCGATGAAAAATCTGGCTGAGCACTGCTCCACAGTTTCCCGTCGCGCAGATAAAGCGGGCTGGGATGTTGAAGCCTGGCTCAAGTGCGAATATATGCAGGACCATGTGGGTGATGTTTTCAGCGGTGTAATCAGCACCGTCACCAACTTCGGTCTGTTTATTGAACTGGATGATACTCAGGTTGAAGGCCTGGTGCATGTCACCGCCCTTAACAATGACTATTATCAGTTTGACGCTGCTCAGCAACGCTTAGTCGGCGAACGCACCCACGCCAGCTTCGGCATTGGCGATAAGATCAATATCCGCGTTGTCAGAGTCGATATGGATCAGCGCAAGATTGAGTTTGAACTGGCCGTTAAAGACGAAGTCCAAAGCGCGCCAAAACCACGCAAGCGCAAAGGCGGTCGGGGTAAAAGCGTAAAAGGTGCGGGTAAAGCTCCCCGCTAATTTAGCTGGCTGGACTATTAAAACATCCAACCCTTAATCGTTTAAGGGTTGGATGCTAAGCATTTATAAATTGGCATTTATAAACAGGCTTTGATAAATAGCTATTGATACCTACCCGCGAATTCAACTCCGAAGAACCATCTGGCTTATGATCGGTTTGATAACCAGACACTCTGATAAGGCGCCACCTCAATAGACCCCAGCAGATCATCATAGTGCTCGCCACTGAGCAGATCAGACCAGTCCTGCGTGCTAATCAGATTGAGATCAGATAGCGACAGGACTGCCGTTTCAGAGCTGATGTTATTCAGGCAGAAGATGTTCTGAGTTCTATCGATACTCTGACGCCAGAAGCCAAAAATCTGCTCCCCCAGGTGCAACGTAAACTGAGTCGCATTCGGATGGAAGGCTTTCTGCCGGGATCGGATATAAATTAAGCGCTTAATCGCCTTAAACACTCGTTGATGATGGGTTGTCTCATCGGCTAACAACACTTCAAGCTCGCTATAATCCCACTTATGACGATTTATCGAGCGAGAATGCCCGGTGGTTTTTACCCGCTCATAATCATTCAGGGTACCGAGCAAGCTATGCAGATAGATCCCCGGAATACCCTCCAGCGCCAGCATGATGTTATGAGCACAGAGAAACCGCGCTTCGCCAAAGGCATCTTTACCTTCGACCGTGCCCTGCAGCGCTTCAAACAGTGCAATATTAATTTCATAGGGCTTTTTCTCGCCGTTATCCAGCGCCCGCCACGAAACATGCCCGCCAAAGTCCTGCATGGTCGCAATCATCAGATCAACTTCGCTATCCGGCAGGATGCCCTCAACCGGGCGCAGACCAATACCATCGTGTGAGGCGATAAAGTTAAAGAAAGCCGTGCCATCCTGCGCGGGTGGCATACTCATCATCCACTGCTTGAGATAAAAATTCTCTCCGGTGATCAGCGCATGCAGCAACAATGGCGGTAGCGAAAAGTTATAAACGCAGTGGGCTTCATTGGCGTTACCAAAATAGGAGAGATTTTCCCGGCTGGGGATATTGGTTTCGGTAATGATCATCGCGGTCGGGCAGGCGTATTCAATCAGGGTTCTGAATAGTCGAACCACTTCGTGGGTCTGCTCCAGATTGAGACAACTGGTGCCCGCCTCTTTCCACAAAAACGCAATCGCATCCAGACGGAAAATATTCACCCCCTGGTCGAGATAGAATCGAACAATTTTGACAAACTCTTTCAATACCTCGGTATTACGAAAATCAAAATCGACCTGATCATGACTGAAAGTGCACCAGACATACTTCAACCCTTCAGGCGTTTGCACCTCTCTTAACAGAGGGCTGGTGCGTGGCCGTACAACCTCTGACAGATCCTCATCAGGGCTGGCGGTGTAAAAAAAGTCATGCCCATACCCCTCGCCTTTAATGAAGTTTTGAAACCATTCACTTTCGCCGGAGCCATGGTTAATCACCAGGTCAGACATCAGCCGGTATTCCGCCGAGAGTCGCTGAATATCCTGCCACTCCCCGACCGATTCCCGCACCTGATAATAATCGCTCACGGCAAAACCATCATCGGAACTGTAAGGAAAGAAAGGCAGCACATGGACACCACTGATCACGCCATCACACTGCTCATTTAGAAAGGTGTGCAGCGTAGTCATCGCCCGCTCATCATCACGATACAGGCTATCCCCGTAGGTAATCATAATGACGTCCTGCTGGCTCCAGTGATTTTTATACGGCACCGGAAGCTGCTCAACACTGCCCAGCCGCATAATTGAGATCAGATCTGATACCAACTGTGCAATTACCTCAGGAGCAGCCGTCTGATAAATGGTCTGCAGGTGATTTTCAACCTGTCCGGCCAGTTGCGTACTCGCACTACTTAATACACTGTCCATACTATTCCGCCATAAACTCCTGATGGTCTAACTCAACCGCTTCGATCAGCCGCTCAAACACATCGGGCATCGCACTGGAAACACGACTCCAGCTGGGTATAAACGGAGTTTCCATCGGGTTACTGAGAAACTGCTCGCCAGCCGTAATAATGTTGCGGGAGAACATCTCAACCGCCATCTCTTCCTCATGAATATCCAGCTGTAAACCGTTCATCACCGCATCGTTATGATAGGTTTCGACAAAATCCAGAGCGATACGAAAATAGGTGGCTTTTACCGATCGGAATGTCTCGGTGTTGAAGGTATGCCCCTGAGTGGCCAACTTCCGGAACAGGGATTTAGTGATATCGATCGACATCTTCGACAGCCCGGCATTCTTATCATCCAGAGACAGATCCTGGTGCTTATGATCATACTGATCAGCAATATCGACCTGGCACAGCCGGTTATTGGCATAGTTACGATGCATTTCGGACAGCACACCGATCTCCAACCCCCAGTCACTGGGTATACGAATATCACTGAGCACATCCCGACGGAAAGAAAACTCGCCCGCTAAGGGATAACGAAAGCTGTCCAGAAACTGTAGGTATTCGATCTCACCAAACACCTTTTTCAGCGCTCTCAGTAACGGCGTCACCAGCAAACGACTGACTCGCCCATTGATCTTGCCATCCGCAACCCGGGCGTAAAATCCTTTACAAAACTCATAGTTGAACTGCGGATTAGCCACAGGATAGATTAACCTGGCTAACATCTGGCGACTGTAAGTGACCACATCGCAGTCATGCAGCGCAACAGACTCCGCACGACCAGACGCCAGAATATAGCCCATGCAGTACCAGACATTACGGCCTTTTCCTGCCTCCTTTGGCGCCAGTTTCAGCGTTTGTAGTTCAGCGTCCAGAGCCCTTAACCGCGGACCATCATTCCATAGAATCCGGTGATGCTGGGGTAGCTTCTTGAAGAATTTATGGGCAAAGCGAAACTGCTCTTCATTGGCGCGATCCAGGCCGATAACAATCTCCGACAGATAGGGAACCTTACTGATCTCGTCGATAATATGTCCCAGTGCAGGCCCTTCCAATTCAGAAAAAAGAGAGGGAAGAATCAGCGCCAGCGGCCTTTTTTTGCCAAAACGGGTCAACTCCTCTTCTACCTCTTCAATCGGCCTTTGCGACAGATTATGCAGGGTGGTGATAATGCCGTTCTGATGAAAATCACCCATAACATTGACTCCTTAACTTCTTGCGAAGGTATTCAATTGAATTCATATCTGCAGGCCTTCCGGCTGCGCCCAGAAACCAGCTGACGCCCTCGACCCAACCTGCGGGACCTGTTTGACTGGATAGATAGAGGTTAGAATGTTCTAGTGGTGGTGGTTCATGTACCGGCGAACGGATCACCAGGGCACAATCCGCAACCTGTAACATATCAATATCGTTGTAACTGTCACCGGCCGCTATGGCTAAAAACGAACTGTCAGGTGCTGAATCAGCATATTGCTGTTTTAGCCACTGCAACGCTTTACCCTTATTGCAGGCTCCGGTTACATGAAGAAAGCGTCCCCCCTGAAGCACAGTCGCCCCCTGCTGCCTCAGTGTTTCGACGAACAGTTGTTTGCGCTCATCCGTACCGAGCCACTTCACCGGCTCGCTGAATTCGCGCTGATTTGCAAGCTGCGCAGCAGACGCAGAAAGCCCGGTTGAAGCCTGAATCCCTGCCACACCCATGGAGGTAAACGTTTCAAATTCACCGCCAAACGCAGACAGCTGTTCGCCCAGTAGCTCAATCCAGTGATCACGGGGCTTTGAAAATTGACAGCAGAAATAGTCATCAACCCGGTCGCTGTCAGAGGGTGGCGTGGGAAAATAATTTTCGGGGATAAAAACAGCTGCACCGTTTTCAACAACGAAGGGGTGATGACTTTCTAACTCCACACGCAAAGCCGTTAATTCAGCCCTGGTTTTGCTGGTTACAGGAATAACCGGGACCTCAACCTCGTTTAAAAGCGACAATAAAGATTCAGCCTGACTAAAGCTGTAACTGAAGTGATCCAGTAGCGAACCATCAAGGTCTGTAAAAATCAGAACCTTTTGAGTCATCCTTCTCCCCTCTTGTTATTGTGCACTCACTCAACAAAAAGATTATATTGCACCAAAACGGAGCATATATTTGCTATATAACCAAATACTACTCTCACTATGAAAGATGTTGCAGGAAACATACCGGATAGAGAAATTCCACACAATTAAAGTGCAATTACACCATCATAACCTATCCTTTAAGAGTACCGGTTACAGATTGTGAGTGGATTTATCGATGACTCAGCAGAATAAACGGGGTGCGTGAATGAGTACAAATTTAATCTGTATCGTTACAAAGATTCCGAATTCTATGGCGTCAGCATAAAACAACCCATAAGCAGCGACTCTACGAATGGATGATAGAGCCCTCTTATTGGGCTCGGGTTGAAACAGGCTGCTCATCCGGTGAACCCAGAATGATGCAGCCCGACAAAAAACAGGTTATAAAAGACAAAAAACATTAAGTTTTCTTCACCATGTGCACCAAACAAGAGCAAATAGCAACAGTCGTTATTTTTCGAAAAAAACGCAAAGCCAAATAGTAAAATGTCGCGAATGGTCAATATTTGTAGTTAATTTAGTATTTTTTGAACACCAAAACAGAACATTTAGACTTAATTATAGGTTTTTAAAGGTTATGTTTGCACTTTAAGCTCGTAATATCGTAGTGTATTAACAGAACTGAAACAGTATCCGACTACAAATTTTAAAATTTGCGGGCAACAAAAAAATAAATTGTAGCGAGGCATAAGAACAAATGGAAAATTCAGCTTCCAGTGAGGCTTTTGTACGATTTGAGGGTGTTCAGAAAAGCTACGATGGCAAGGTTCTGGTGGTAAAAGACCTGAATATTGATGTCCCTCGTGGTGAATTTCTTACTATGCTTGGGCCATCCGGCTCCGGTAAAACCACGTCGCTGATGATGCTTGCCGGGTTTGAAACCGCAACCCACGGCAACATATATCTCGATGGCCGGTCGATCAACAACGTAGCGCCCCATAAACGCGGGATAGGGATGGTATTCCAGAACTATGCTCTGTTTCCCCATATGACCGTTGCAGAGAACCTCGCGTTTCCTCTAAAAGTCAGAAACATGGGTAAATCAGAGATAGAGACCCGGGTTAAACGCGCTCTTGATATGGTCGAACTGGGTAGCTTCGGTGACCGTCGTCCGGCACAACTGTCCGGCGGACAACAGCAGCGAGTCGCCGTAGCACGGGCTCTGGTGTTTGAACCTGACCTGATTCTGATGGATGAGCCACTGGGCGCCCTGGATAAAAACCTGCGTGAGCAGATGCAATATGAGATTAAACATATTCATGAGCGTCTCGGTGTTACCGTAGTGTATGTTACCCACGATCAATCAGAGGCACTGACAATGTCAAACCGCATAGCGGTATTCAATGATGGCATTATCCAGCAACTAGCCCCACCGACCGAACTCTACGAAAAACCGACAAACTCTTTCGTTGCCCAGTTTATTGGCGAAAACAACAAACTATCGGGCACACTGCAATCAACTCAGGATGGTATCTGCACAGTACGCCTGCCCACCGGAGAACTTGTCACCGCTCTGGATATTAATACCGACGATATTGGCAAAGAAAGTACCCTTTCTTTACGCCCTGAGCGGGTATTTCTCGACCCGGTTGAAGGACAGTGTGACAACGTTTTCACCGGTAAAGTTGAGGAAGTTATCTACCTGGGTGACCACAAACGGGTACGCATGAATGTCTGCGGCCACGATGAGTTCATTGTTAAGGTACCTAACTCAACCGATAACAAAGGACTGCAAGTTGGCGGAACGGCCCCAATAGGCTGGTCTTCCAAAGACTGCAGGGCTCTGGACCCAATCTGATCCAGCCCGGATTAGCATATGTTAGAAAAAGAATAACAACGTCCATCACAATGAGATGGACATATAAACAGCGTCTTCAAGAGGAAGTCGCCATGACATCAAGCCCGAGAGGAAAGATCAAATGAAGAAATTTTCCAAACTATCATCTGTCCTGGCACTGGGTGCTGCGGCCTGCATGAGCTCTGCAATAGCAGCAGAGTCGCTGACCGTTGTATCCTGGGGTGGAGCCTATACTAAATCTCAGCGCGAAGCTTACAGTAATCCGTTTACCGCTAAAACCGGTATCGAAATTGTTGACTCTGACAAGTCAGGTAATGGTCTGGCAGGTCTTCGGGCACAGGTTGAAGCAGGCAACGTAACCTGGGATGTTCTCGATATTCTGGAAGGCGACGCAATTCTGGCGTGTGATGAAGGTATTGCTCAGCAACTTGATTATGAAAAAGATCTGAACCCGGGTGCTGACGGCACACCAGTGATGGAAGACTTCGTTGAGGGTTCACTGTCCGGCTGCTATGTGCCAACCATTGTTTATGCCACCCTGTTCTCGTTCAACAACAACGCCTTCCCTGGCGAGAAGCCCAGCACCATTGCTGACGTATTCGATATCAAAAAATTCCCGGGCAAACGTGCTCTGGAGAAAAAGCCCGATGCTAACCTTGAATGGGCTCTCGCCGCTGACGGCGTACCATACGACAAAGTCTACGAAGTTCTGGCAACACCAGAAGGTGTAGAGCGTGCATTCGCTAAACTGAATACAATCAAAGACTCTATCATCTGGTGGGATGCCGGTGCTCAGCCTCCTCAGCTACTGGCTGATGGCGAAGTTGCCATTGCCTCTGCTTACAACGGCCGAATCTTTAACGCTCAGGTTGTCGAAAACCAGCCGTTTACCATCATCTGGGACGGTCAGGTTTATGAGCTTGATGGTTACATCATTCCTAAAGGCGCACCTAATAAGCAGGCAGCAATGGATTACCTGCGCTTTGCCACTGACACACAACGTCTGGCAGATCAAACCAAATATATCTCCTATGGCCCTGCACGTAAGTCTTCTGCACCGCTGGTATCCACTCACCTGGAGACAGGTGTAGAGATGGCGCCGCACATGCCTACTAACCCAGAAAACTTCAAAACTCCGATTAAGAAAAATGCGGAGTTCTGGGCTGATAACGGCGATGAGCTGCGTCAGCGTTTCAACGCATGGCTTGTACAATAAAAAAATGTGAAACGGGGGGCTAAACAGCCCTCCCTTTTATTATGATTGATGACTGGTTCTGTTCAGGGCTAGAGGGTTAACCCTGAACAGAGCCGGATTATGGTTTGAGTTTGGATGATGGCTCATACCACTGGCGGAGATAGTATCAGACCGCTATTTTATTCATCTTCAGAAAAGGGTTTGTATTCCTCATGATGGCAAATACTGTCGAGGCCAAAGGCCAATTAACCCCGGACGAGCAGAAACGCTTAACCGCCGATATGCACCGCTCACTGCGGCGCAAAAAAATCCGGGCATTACTTCTGGTAGCGCCACTCCTTATCTTTATTCTGGTCACCTTTGTTTCGCCAATTGCTACGATGCTGTTCCGTTCGATTGATAACCCGCAAGTATCCGAGTATATGCCGAATACTACGGCGGCCTTAGCCCGCTGGGATGCGGATAGTAACGAACTGCCAGACGAGGCAACCTATGCGGCACTGGTAACGGATCTGAAAGTAGGCCGTGAAAACCATACCATTGGTAAAGCCGCAACCCGGCTTAACTATGAAAAAAGCCAGATGCGCAGCCTGTTAACGGGTACCGCACGAAAGGCAGGCAGACTTGAGCCACCTTTTAAAGAACAACTGATTAAAATCAATGATGGCTGGGGCGACATTGATAACTGGCGAGTCATTAAACGGGAGTCCAGCCCCTATACTGCGTCCTACTACATCGCCGCATTTGATATGGAAACAACCCCTGCTGGTGAAATCAGAATGCTGCCGGAGCAGCAACGGGTTTATCTGCAGATGCTCTGGCGTACCGTATGGATGTCTTTGTTAATCACCGCACTGACACTGTTACTGGGTTACCCGGTTTCCTATCTGTTGGCTTCACTGCCGATGGGCATAGCCAACACCCTGATGATTCTGGTGTTACTGCCCTTCTGGACATCATTATTGGTACGAACTTCATCATGGATCGCCATGCTGCAGGGCCAGGGCGTTATCAACGACATACTCGTGTGGTTCGGTCTGGTCAGTGATGATAACCGCCTGAGCATGATTTATAACGCCACAGGTACGGTGATCACTATGACCCACATCCTGCTGCCATTTATGATTCTGCCACTCTATTCAGTAATGAAAACCATACCGCCAAGCTATATGCGCGCGGCACGTTCGCTGGGTGCAACCCCGTTCACCGCATTCGTTAAGGTTTATCTGCCACAGTCAGTACCCGGCATATCCGCCGGCGCAATTCTGGTCTTTATCCTGGCTATTGGCTATTACATCACCCCGGCACTGGTCGGTGGTCAAACCGGTCAATTTATCGGCAACATGATTGCTTATCATATGCAGAGTTCGCTTAACTGGGGTCTTGCCGCAGCGTTAGGCGTTGTACTTCTGGCACTTGTGTTAGGTATCTATGCTCTTTACAGCCGTCTTTTAGGCAGTAACAATCAGATGAGTTTGAGGTAATACTATGGCGCTTCCATCCTATGCAGGCCCTCTGGAAACATTCTGGTACTACGCTTTTCGTGTTTTTTGCGGCATGGTATTTATTTTCCTGATATCACCCCTGCTCATTATTATTCCATTATCGTTCAATGTTGAACCCTATTTCAGCTTTACCGAAGGTATGCTGGCATTAGACCCGGATGCCTATTCGCTACGCTGGTATCAGGAGTTCTTTGGCAGCGAACGCTGGATGAATGCAATCCAAAACACCTTTATTGTCGCTGTTTGCTCAACCATTTTATCGATGATTCTGGGTACCCTTGCGGCTCTCGGTCTGAGCCGTTCAGAGCTACCGTTCAAAGGTATGATCATGGGATTCCTGATCTCGCCGATGATTGTGCCACTGATCATATCGGCTGCCGGAATGTTCTTCTTCTATTCCTCGATGGGAATATCACAGAGCTATCTGGGGCTGATTCTGGCACACACCGCACTGGGTACACCGTTTGTGGTTATCACCGTTACCGCAACCCTCAGTGGATTTGACTACAACTTAGTCAGGGCCGCTGCCAGCCTCGGTGCCACTCCGACCTATGCTTTCTTCAAAATCACGGTGCCCTTGATTTTAACCGGCGTTATTTCCGGTGGTCTGTTCGCCCTGATGACATCGGTCGATGAGGTGGTCGTCGCTATCTTTATTGCTGGTGCAGAGCAACGCACAGTGCCAATGCAGATGTGGGCGGGTATTCGTGAGCAGATCAGCCCGACTATATTGGCGGTGGCGACACTGCTGGTGTGTATGTCGATACTGTTACTCAGTACAGTGGAATATCTGCGCCGCAGATCTGAAACCATTCGGGGTATCACCCCGCACTGAAGCCTAACGGCGTTAAACAAAACCGGGAGCAAACGCTCCCGGTTTTTTTATTTACAATGCTGTTAACTACCCGGTTAGCAGTTCTGCTATCTACTTGCTCAACCGGGCCAGCACAGCCTTCGCCACTAGCGATGAGGACGCGGGATTCTGTCCAGTAATCAACAGGCCATCCTCAACCAGATATGGCGCCCAGTCAGACCCCTGACTGTATAGACCACCCCGTTTTTTCAGTTCATCTTCCAACAGGAAGGGAACAACGTCCGTCAGGCCCACTGCCGCCTCTTCTGTATTAGTAAAACCGGTCACATTGCGGTTTTTAACCAGCGGCTCTCCCTGAGCATTTTTCGCATTTATTAATACACTGGGCGCATGACATACGGCCGATACCACTTTATCCTGACGGGAAAACGCTTCAATCAGATCAATGGATTTCTGATCATTGGTCAGATCCCACATCGGTCCGTGTCCACCCGGATAGAAGATCGCATCAAACTCATCGGCAGATACCTCATCCAGTTTAAGGGTACTGGCCAGTTTGTGTTGCAGCGCTGCATCCTGATCAAAACGACGGGTGTCATCGGTTTGAAAGTCTTCAAGCGCACTTTTCGGATCGATCGGCGGCTGTCCTCCGGCGGGCGATGCTAAAGTAATATTCGCTCCGGCATCGGCAAACACATAGTAAGGTGCTACAAACTCCTCAATCCAGAAGCCGGTTTTTTCACCAGTTTCACCCAGCGCATCGTGGGAGGTCAGTACAAACAAAATATTCATTTTAATTTCCTAATAATTTTCTTAATGGGTCTGGCGAAGGGAGGTCACCTGAACAGTTTATCAAGAACTGATCGCCCTCCTCCGGCTCTGAAAATGGGTGACTCATCAGGCAAGCTTAACCAGCATCTTGCCCAGGTTTTTTCCGTTAAACAGTCCGATAAACGCATCAGGGGTCTGCTCGATGCCGGTAAGAACAGTCTCTTTCCAGCTGATCTGCCCTGCGGCAATCCACTGCAGCATCTGCTCAACATAGGCGGGATAACCGTCCCAGTGGTCAAATACAATAAAACCCTGAATTTTCAGTTTCTTTCTAATAATCTGAGAGAGGTTCGCAGGCCCCGGCTGGGGTGATGTCGCATTGTATTGATCGATCATCCCGCATACAGCGACCCGGCCATGATCATTCATAAGGTTTAGTACAGCTTCCAGGTGATCACCACCGACGTTCTCAAAATAAACGTCGATCCCCTCGGGGCAGGCCTCGGCAATACTGCTTTGCAGATCCGTTGTGGTTTTATAATTGACCACCGCATCAACACCCAGCTCATCAAGCAGATAACGGGCTTTCTCATCTGAGCCTACGCTACCCGCCACATAGCAGCCCTTCAGTTTAGCAATCTGACACACCACCGCGCCGACAGCACCGGAAGCGGCTGACACAAATACCCGGTCGCCCTGTTTAAGTTCGGCAATTTTCAGGAGACCCGTATAAGCCGTCATACCAGTCATCCCCAACACACTCAGATATGCCTGATCGGCAATCTTAGTTTGCGGTAGCAGCTGCAGATCGTTACCCGCAGAGGTGAAATATTCACGCCAGCCATTCATGCTGGAAACCTTACTACCAACAGCAAATTGCGGATGACGGGATTCAACCACCTCCCCTACAGCTCCTCCACTGAGCGCCTCATTAAGGGCAAATGGCTCGATATAACTGGCACGTTCAACCATCCTTCCACGCATATAGGGATCAACGGAGAGCCACAAATTTTTAACTAAGACTTCACCCTCGTTCAATACCGCAACAGGTTTGCTCACCAGATTGAAGTCCGCATTGACCGGCATACCCTGCGGGCGATTCACCAGATGAATTTCGCGATTTGATTCAATATACATTAAGCACCTTACATTTTCGTTGTCTGAGAATGGTGAGTAGTCTATGCTTCAAGACAATATGCATCCAATGCATAGCTTGTATAATCAACATAATCAAAAATCATATTATGAATATCAGCAATCTCTCCAGTACCGATCTCAATCTGCTGCCCGTGTTTCAGGTGCTGCTTGAAGAACGCAATGTCACCCGGGCGGCGGGACGGTTAAACCTGACGCAACCGGCCATCAGTCGCAACCTGACACGCCTGAGAGAGCTTTTTAATGATCCCCTGTTCACCCGCACCCCAAAAGGATTAGCTCCCACCCCTCGCGCTGAAGCGCTGGCACTGCAGTTGCAGCAATCACTGCAGGACCTGAGTCAACTGATCTCCCCTGCCACCTTCATTCCGGCAGCGGCAACGCAAAATTTCAGACTGGCGACGACGGATTACGGTACCCAGGTATTACTGCCTCCGGTTCTGAAACGGATGCGCACTGAAGCGCCAGGCGTCAATCTGGAGATCGTCCCCTGGCATGAAAATTTGGTGCAACAACTGGATCATGAGGGTATCGACCTGGCAACCTGTACTGTTGCCGACGCACCAGCCGCCATCCATGGTCGCGGAGTGGGCAGTGACCGGTTTATCTGTGTCGTCAGAGATGGCCACCCGCTGACGGAACAGGGCTTAAGTCTGGAAAGTTATGCAACCTACCCTCACGCACTGATCACCATGGGTGGAGCCCGCAAAGGCGCTATCGATTATCTGTTGGAAGAACGGGGGCTGAGCCGACGGATCGCATTAAGGGTACCGCATTTTGTCGCTGCCCTGGCGATGATTTCGCAAACGGATCTGATACTGACAGTCCCCTACGGCTTAGCGGTCAGTTTTGCCGAACAATATAAATTGGCCATGCTGCCCTTCCCCATGGAACAGAAAGGCTTTACCTATTCCATCATCTGGCATGAACGGCATATGAAGGACCCTGGCCATATCTGGTTGCGACAACTGGTATTTGAAGAGCTGACCAAAACGCTCGAGGAGCTGAATGTGGGATTCAGGGTATAAGCCTCTCTAGGCTCCTGTAAAACCAGTAAAGATAAACGATATAAGCCAGGCTGCCAGGGAGTTGAGGTTCACGCATCATGGATGCCGCGATACGCATAAAGATATAAAACCACCTCTCTGAGCTGGTATAATAGCGGCCGGTTTGATAGACGGGAGATATTGAGCTACAAGCCAGATCAGGGTCGAAAATGCGGGTTAGTTGCCTCAATATAGATAGGACTACCTGCCAGATCTATATCAGTACCTTCAAAGACAATACGTATTAACTTTCCTTCTATCAGAGCCTTGTCTAGAGGAATTTTAAAGCCTGTATTAGAATGTTTTAATTTAAAATGTTCAGCAACATCAGGTCGAGAAAAGTTTGCAACTTCAGTTTTAATAACGGTTTTCCCATGCATAACACTTATCTTAACTGACTTATTTTTATTTTTATTAAAACCCCAGCCATTCAGACAATGACCATCCCATCGGTCAACATAACCAACATATGACTTTTCACTCTTCATCCTGAATAGGTATCTGGCAGAACTAATGTGCTGATAAAGGCTTAAATGTTTATAAGTTTTAAAGTAGGCCGCTAACATATAAAACAATGTTTTAAGTTTTCCACTCAAGCCTGCATGCATAACCCCCCAAAGAAAAAGTTCTTCTTTTGAAAGAGCACCATGTTTATTTCGAATAGAACTCAACAATTCCTTAGCCTCTTTAACAAAACCTCCATAGTATAAAGACTTAACTTTCAATACTTTATTTTTCCTATGAACAGCCGCAGTACTGTCTGTAAATTGCGCCATAACATGGCCGATAATGTAATCCACAAAACTGGCGTCAACATGTCGAAAGTCTTTCTCACTCCAAACTGGAGTGGGATTACTCAACGTAACGAACTCGTAACTTGGAAAATAATTAACGTTGACCTTCTCCTTAACAAGCTCTTCAACAACCACCCTCAGCACAGCTTTAGAATAGCTATTTGAAACAAAAACATCCTGTTTTCGAAATGTGTAAATAAGAGGAATTGGAGATACGGTTATCAATAGACGAAAGTCAGACTTTAAATAGCTCTCCAATAATTTATATATAGCTTTCACATAAAACGAGGTAGTTTCATAATCAAAAACATGGAGTTCAAATCGATCAGGATAAAGTTCAGTCAAACTCTTCGGTACAGCGACATTCAGATAGAGCTGTGACGCTTTATCATACCAGACTTCACTGACACCCAGTGTTAGCACAACAACATCAGCCTCCTTTATTTTAGAAAAAGAGGCATTAAAAGCATTACGAAACAACTCAGCAGATTCACGGCTATAACTTCGATCTTTGCCTGAAAGCTGATAATCCTGAACGCAATCCTCACTCAAATTCACCATAACTTTATCATGGTCATATTTTATTTCAGGATCTAAAGACCACGCCAGTTCATTGTATATTGAGGCAACATTATATTTATGAAAAACAGAATCGTCAGTTATTAAACTATCATCGGTTTCTGACAACTCATGAAAAATTGATAACACGTTGTAATCAAGACGGTGCAGCGCCTGACTTATTTCATTGGCAAAGCAAGAGCCGATACAAAAGATCTTTTCATCAGCCCCGATTTTAAAGCTCGGCTCAGCAACTGGAGTGGCAATCGGGTATAACCGCTCCGGGTTATGCCTGAGGGGCCAGCGCCGGGTCTTGTTTTTAAGATTTTCTTTTGCCCACGCCTCTTCACTGGAAATAATTTCGATTGCCATTGTTTACCCAAGCTTATAAAGACTGTACAAAAAGAATGATACATAAATGAATTAGTGTAGCCGCAGGGATACTATCAGGTCTAAAGTAACATTTCTTCTTAGATTCAATCGTTATCATTAAATTTTAGCTAGCTACTGTACAAACGTAAAAACGCCACCCTGCAGGACTGAGAGCTAAAGGACAGAGAAGCGATATTTCCGGAAAGCTCAGATTAGACAAAAAATCGAAAAACAAAGAATCAACCTCCCCATCACAGAAGGCAATGGGGAGAGTAGTACTTACTATCTAAACCGCCGCCAACACGCCAAAAGCAGCAACTGCAACGCCTGCGATACGGGAGACCATGCCCATGCTGTAGCTATCAGCCAGTTGGCCCAGACGGGTACCGGCTATCAGCAGTGCGGAGGTGGTGATGAGGAAACCGGCAATGTAGGCGAGCGGATGAACGGCCAGTGGCAGTTCAGCGCCATGAGCCAGACCGTGGAACAGGGCAAAACCTGAAGCTACTGCGATTCCGGCAAGCAGCGAAAAACGCACCGCCAGCGCCAAAAGCACGCCAGCAGCGATCACGGAAACCACAATACCTTGTTCGACAAACGGGACGCTCAGCCCGGTCATCGCCAGCAGAGTGCCAGCAACCATCGCCAGCAAAAATGCAGCGGGAACGGCAATACGGGTGCGGCTGGAGATGTCACGCGTCTGGCCGACAGCCATAAGACCCACGGCCAGCATCACCAGCAGATGATCGGCACCCGACAGTGGATGCAGAATACCCTGAACAAAACCGGCCACTTCATGACCGGTGTGCGCCATGGCTGACAACGGTGCCATTGCACCTGCCAGCGCCAGCAGACGTAACTGATTGCGTTTATTCATTGTGTGCTCCTTACTATCCTATTAAATTTCAGACAACGGCCTTAACGGGTGGCAGTTGCTTCGACTCAAGCATCCCTTCGGATACAATAAAATCAATAATCTGTTGCAAACCCTCCGCTTTCTTCAAATTTGAAAAGACAAAGGGGCGGTCACCGCGCATCCGTTTTGCATCCACATCCATCACTTCCAGGGATGCGCCTACTAAAGGTGCCAGATCGGTCTTATTGATGATCAGCAGATCGGAACGGGTAATACCCGGGCCACCTTTACGGGGAATCTTATCACCCGCTGAAACATCGATCACATAGAGGGTCAGATCTGACAACTCCGGGCTAAAGGTTGCACTGAGGTTATCACCACCGCTTTCGACAAACACCACATCCAGCGCACCATGACGGGCGATCAGCTGATCAATCGCCGCAAGATTCATCGACGCATCTTCACGAATCGCCGTATGCGGACAACCGCCGGTCTCGACACCGATAATACGGTCAGCATCCAGCGCTTCATGTTGCGTCAGAAACTTAGCGTCTTCCTGGGTATAGATATCGTTGGTGACGACGGCAATATCGTAATGTTCACGCATCGCTGAACAGAGTGAGCGTAGCAGCGCTGTTTTACCCGATCCGACCGGACCGCCTACGCCGATGCGCAGTGTTTGTTTTGGTTTACCTGGCTGTTGTGTGCTCAACCTAACTCTCCTGAAGGTTACCGTTCGTCCTGATCAGGTCAGGAACGGAATAATCTTGAATACTGTGTTTCATGGCCCGCACTGGCGATTGCCAGCCCCTGCAGACCATTACCAATCTCATCTTCTGCAACCTGTTTTGCCCGACTGATCGCCAAGGGTAACAACGGTTGCAGCTCGCCCAGCAACTGCTGAGCCTGGGTCTGGCCCAGAGGGACCAGTTTAGTCGCGGCAGCAACCTGATTTTCCAGCCATGACCAGAGAAACCCCAGCGCGGTGGTCGGATAATCGATCTGCCAGTTTTGCGCGGCGATACCAAACAGCACCACAAAGCTTAACTCAGCGGATGTTGGCAACGGCTGGGACAGATTAAGACTGACCAGCAAGCGGTTCATCGCCTCCCCCATCGCGCTGTCTGTGAGTCGCAGCTCACGGGTTTCACGGCAGGCCAGCGCCAGATCATTGCACTGTTGCAGCTGAATCTGATTTTGTTCAGCGGCAGCTGTCATTGCCAGTCGTAGCAATGGCAGATCGGTCTGGGCGACCGAATAGAGCAGCTGCTGCTCCAGCCACTCAGACACCTGCGGTGCGTTTCTGATCCAGCCACTCTCAATGGCAAACTCCAACCCCTGAGAGAAGGCATAGCCACCCACCGGCAGACTGACACTGCTCAGCTGCATCAGCCTTAACAGTGCGGTATCAGTGGTGGTGATGGCCGCCATTACTGTAGGCTCCTGATTCCGGTACAAATACGTCTTCCAAATGGGTGAGGCTCAGGCCTAACAGTTCCAGCATCTCCTCCAGTACATGATCCGGCTGCATCCTTAACCAGCGCTCCCCTACCTGCAGTTTCACGTGACGGTTGCCCAGGTGATAACAGGCCCGGGCAAAGGTCTGCCAGTCATCACACTCTGCGTGTGTGACCGCTTCCACCGCACCTTCAACCTTTATAAATTTACCACAACTGGTTTTCAGATATTCACCGACCAGCAACGGCTTGCCCCGCTCCAGAAACAGGCGAACCTCTTCGCCATTCTCCCCGGTCAGTTTCAACCGGCCTCGATCTCTCTGTTCCTGACTCAGCACCACGGTGGTATACACCGTTTCGTGGCAGTGATCGCCTAAGCGCTCATAAACTTCCAGCATCTCTTTTCCTTAAAAAACAGGCTTTAAAAAAGCACGCTTTAAAAACAGCTTCACTTAAAACAAGTTGTACAGTTGAGCCAGTGGCAATACGTCCGCCGGTTCACAGGTTAACAACTCACCATCGGCCCGCACCTCATAGGTCTGCGGATCTACAGTAATATTCGGCATCCAGTCGTTGTGCACCATATCCTTCTTACCGATAGTGCGGGTATTAGCACAGGCGACCAGACGACGGTTCAGCCCCAGTTGCCCACCGATATCTTTTTCCAGCGCCGCAGCCGACACAAAGGTTACTGAGGTCTTCGCGGGTGCCTGACCAAAGGAGCCAAACATCGGCCGGTAATGCACCGGCTGTGGGGTTGGAATGGAGGCATTCGGATCACCCATTGGCGCCGCTGCGATCATGCCGCCTTTAATAATCAGTAAAGGCTTAACACCGAAAAATGCCGGTTTCCACAATACCAGATCCGCCAGTTTACCCGGTTCAATCGAGCCTACCTCATGAGAGATCCCGTGGGCAATCGCCGGATTAATGGTGTACTTGGCAATATAACGACGGGCACGAAAGTTATCACAGCCCAGGGTTTCATCTTCCGGCAGCAAACCAAACTGCGTTTTCATCTTATGCGCAGTCTGCCAGGTACGGGTGACGACTTCACCGACACGCCCCATCGCCTGGGAGTCAGACGAGATCATGCTGAAGGCACCGCGGTCATGGAAGATATCTTCCGCGGCGATAGTCTCTTTACGGATTCGGGAATCAGCAAAGGCCACGTCCTCAGGGATATTGCTGTCCAGATGGTGACATACCATCAACATATCCAGATGCTCATCCACCGTATTACGGGTATAGGGGCGGGTCGGATTCGTCGACGATGGCAACACATTGGGATAGGCACAGGCACGGATAATATCCGGCGCGTGGCCGCCACCGGCACCCTCGGTGTGGTAGGTATGAATCACCCGGTCTTTAAACGCTGCCAGGGTATCATCGACAAAGCCAGACTCGTTCAGGGTGTCGGTATGAATCGCCACCTGCACATCATATTTATCGGCTACAGAGAGACAGTTGTCGATTGACGCCGGCGTAGTGCCCCAGTCCTCATGCAGTTTCAGACCACAGGCACCGGCCTCCAGCTGATCTTCCAGTGGCTTCGGCAAACTGCCGTTACCCTTACCCAGAAAGCCAAAGTTCATCGCCATCGCATCGGTCGACTGTAACATCTTACCGATATACCACGGCCCCGGTGTACAGGTGGTTGCGTTAGTTCCGGTTGCAGGTCCGGTACCGCCACCGATCATGGTGGTCACCCCGGACATCAGCGCTTCTTCAATTTGTTGTGGACAGATGAAATGGATATGGGCATCAATACCACCCGCTGTAAGAATACTGCCCTCTCCGGCGATCACTTCGGTACCCGGGCCAATAATGATATCGACGTTGTCCTGGGTGTCCGGGTTACCCGCTTTACCGACTTTAAAAATACGGCCTTCACGGATACCGACGTCACCTTTAACGATACCCCAGTGATCCAGCACCAGCGCATTGGTGATCACCAGATCAACACAGACGTCGTTACCGCACTGACTCTGGCCCTGACCGTCACGGATTACCTTGCCTCCACCAAACTTCACCTCGTCACCGTAGGTGGTGAAATCTTTCTCTACCTCAATCCACAATTCAGTATCACCCAGGCGCACCCGGTCACCGGTGGTCGGGCCAAACATCTGTGCATAGGCGGTACGATCCATCTTAGTCATACTGCATCCTCCCCACTATCCAAGCTGCCCATTACATCGCCCCGAAAACCATAGACGGTGCGGCTGCCGGCATATTCAACCAGTTCAACTTCACGCCCCTGGCCCGGCTCAAAACGCACCGCCGTGCCGGAAATAATATTCAGACGGAAGCCCCGCGCGAGTTCACGATCAAACTCAAGCGCCGGGTTCACCTCATAGAAATGGTAGTGAGAGCCGATTTGCACCGGTCGATCACCTCGATTTTCCACCCGCAGGGAGATCGTTTTGCGTCCCTCGTTCAACTCAATGGTGCCTTTTGCGGCCTGTATCTCTCCAGGAATCATCGTCTTCTCCTCTCAGCAGATCGGGTTATGTACGGTGACCAGTTTGGTCCCATCCGGGAAGGTCGCTTCCACCTGCACTTCATGGATCAGTTCTATCACCCCGTCCATCACCTGATCGGCACTCAGCAGGGTTTTACCATAGCCCATCAGCTCGGCAACCGTTTTACCATCCCGTGCACCCTCCATGATCTCCATGGTCAGGAAGGCCATCGCTTCCGGATAGTTCAGTTTCAAACCCCGGTTAAGGCGACGTTCGGCCAGCAGGGCCGCAGTAAACACCAGTAATTTATCTTTCTCTCTTGGCAGCAGTTCCATCATCTATTCCTTTAACTTATCTCGTTCGTGGCGCTCACAGGATGAACGCTGGCAGAATTCACAGTAATCAGGTCGCCCAAATACGCGGCTCGCATGCCTCACGCCCCAGTAGTTGCGGCCTAATCTCATGCCAGCAGCGAATAAACAGTTTCATTGCCTGATCGGTCCGGTTTCCCAGATAGCGAATCGTCATAAACTCACCGGTCAGGCTGACAGACGCCAGCGCGTCGCAGTCGGTTGTCAGCTGACGTAGTTGTTTTACCATCAGATCGATCGCCGGTTCAGTGGTTTGAGTATCCGCCATCGTAAACGGCCCGGCAACCATCAAACCGGTCACCGGAAGTCCGCGCAATCCGGCACTGCCCCTCAGCAACGCTCGGTTACGGTCATCGATCTGCAGCCGCTCGCGCAGCAGAATCCGCTCATCACGGTTGATCTGCAGGGTTTGTGACAGATTACCGCTGTCAAACGGCAGGTTTTGATTGGGCATTCCCAGGCTGGTGATCTCCCAGCCGATGAAGCGGGCGTCATCCGCCAGGTTCACATGGGTGTCCAGCCGGGTACAGGCGTCGGGATAGAGAATGGTTTCCATCGGTAACCACTCGACTGAGCTGCCAGCACTTAGATTGAGTGTATTGGTCTGGTGTTGCAGGCTGCGATCAGGGCGTGCCCGGTAGACACGGCCAGCGCCGGGAGTGGTTAACAACGCATGGCTGCCATCCTTACAGTCAACGGTGATTTGCAGACGGTCACCGGAAACCATGCCGCCCGGCGGATGCAGCAGATAGACCTGAGCCAGATCCGGCCCTTCGGGATAAAACGCTTTCTGCACATAGAGAGGCCCCTGGTGTTCAGCGCGTTGCAGTACAGTGCCCCGGGCTGTGCGGCCAAACTGCAGCGACAGTTCGGCGTTCCAGGCTGAGGCTTTTTTCTGCTGAAGGGATTCAGGGGCGCCTTCTTTCAGCTGAGACAACTCAGATTCAAACAACTCAGATTCAGACAGCTGAGGTTCAGACAAGGCCGGTTCAGACAAACTGATCATAGTTTACACCGCCAGATATTGGCGGATCAGATCCTCACTCAGGTTATCCATGCGGTCACTGGCAACCACCCGACCCCGTTCCATCAAACGAAACTCTTCGCCAACCCGGCGGGCAAAGCCCAACTTCTGCTCAATCAGAATCACTGTCAGTCCCTCTTCCTTATTGAGCTTCAGAATAACATCTCCAATCTGTTTGACAATATTTGGTTGGATGCCTTCGTTCGGTTCATCCAGAATCAGCACTTTTGGCTCCAGCACCAGTGCCCGGCCAATGGCCAGCTGTTGTTGCTGACCACCGGAAAGGTCGCCGCCCCGCCGTTGCAACATCTCTTTCAGCACCGGAAACAGCTCAAAAATCTTATCCGGAATCTCTTTTGCGCCATCCTTACGGATCGGCAGACCCACTTTGAGATTCTCTTCGACGGTCAGCAGCGGAAAGATATCCCGGCCCTGGGGGACATAACCGATGCCCGCAGGGGCGCGTAACTCGGCTTTTTTATTCTGCAGCGCTTCACCTTCCAGCAGAATCTCGCCGCTGCTGACCGGCAACAGCCCCATAATGCACTTTAACAGTGTGGTTTTACCCACCCCGTTGCGGCCCATAATACAGGTACAGGAGCCCGGCTTAATATCCAGGTTAAGATCCCAGAGAATCTGTGTGCCACCATAAAACTGGTTAACATTTTTAATACTGATCATGGCGCTTCTCCCAGATACACTTCAATCACATCCTGATTATTCTGGATCTCATCCATGGTGCCCTCTGCCAGCACGGAGCCCTGATGCAATACCGTCACCGTGCGGGCAATACTGCGAACAAACTCCATATCGTGCTCAACCACCACCACCGTGCGCTCGCCTGCCAGCGAGGTGAGCAGCTCGGCGGTGCGTTCGCCCTCCTGCACGGTCATCCCTGCGACCGGCTCATCCACCAACAACAGGCGGGGATTGGCCATCAGCAACATACCGATCTCCAGCCACTGTTTCTGACCATGGGACAGAGAGCCCGCCAGCATCATCCGTTCACCTTTCAGACCGATAGTCTCCAGTACATGATCGATCTGGTCATACTCAGCACTGTTAAGGGTGGCGAACAGGGTCGGCATCACCGATTTATTAGACTTCAGCGACAGTTCCAGGTTATCCATCACGGTATGGGCTTCAAACACCGTCGGTTTCTGAAACTTACGGCCAATACCCAACTGAGCGATCTCCGCCTCATCTTTCTCCAGCAGGTTCAGCGACTGACCAAAATAAACCGTACCACTATCGCACTTAGTTTTACCGGTAATCACATCCATCAACGTGGTCTTGCCAGCACCGTTAGCACCGATAAGACAGCGCAGTTCGCCATCATTGATATAGAGGTTCAGATCATTCAGTGCCTTAAAACCATCGAAGCTCAGATTCAGTCCCTCAACATAGAGCAACACCTGATGGGAGATATCCACCTTCTGATCATGGTCTTGCAGAAACGGCCAGACCTGATCCCGGCGCATTACTTCGCGGGTACTCTCGAGTATGCTCATGCGTGGCCCTCCTCTGCTTTTTCATTCGAACTGTTATTCGCACTCCGCTGCTTCGATTGAAGTTGCTGATCTTTGAGCTGAGCAACAAGCCCCATCAGACCTTTGGGCAGATACAGGGTCACCAGTACAAACATTGCACCCAGCGCAAACAGCCAGCCGTCCGGCATAATGGCGGTAAATTTAGTCTTGGCATAGTTCACCAGAATCGCGCCGATAATCGCGCCGATCAGAGTTCCGCGGCCACCCACCGCCACCCAGATGACGATCTCAATCGAGTTGATCGGTGAAAACTCGCCCGGATTGATAATACCTACCTGGGGTACATACAGCGCCCCCGCGATACCGGCAATCATGGCGGAGTAAACAAACAGCCAGACTTTATAGTTTTCCGTACGATAACCGATAAAGCGCGCCCGGCTTTCACCATCACGGATCGCCACAATCACTTTACCAAAGCGGGTTTGCATAATTTTCTTGCTCAATACCAGCAGCCCGCACAACAGTAGCGCAGTGATAATAAAGAGTGAAACCCGGGTGTTATCCGATTGCAGATCAAAGCCGATAATATCTTTAAAGTCGGTCAGACCGTTGTTGCCACCAAAACCCATCTCATTGCGGAAGAATGACAGTAGCAAAGCATAGGTCAGCGCCTGGGTCATAATCGACAGATACACCCCGGTTACCCGTGAGCGAAACGCCAGCCAGCCAAACACATAGGCCAGAATACCCGGCACCAGCAACACCATCAGCATCGCCACCCAGAACTGATCCATACCCTGCCAGAACCAGGGCAGTTCACTCCAGTTGAGGAACACCATAAAGTCGGGCAGCTCCGGGTTACCATAAACACCCCGGTCACCGATCTGACGCATCAGATACATGCCCATGGCATAGCCACCCAGGGCGAAGAATGCGCCGTGTCCCAGGCTGAGAATACCGCAGTAACCCCAGATCACATCCACCGCCAGTGCCAGCATGGCATAGCAAAGATACTTACCTAACAGGGTGATGGTATAGGTGGACACATAGAAAACAGAATCCTGTGGCATCAGCAGATTACTGGCTGAGGCCAGCGCAGTTACCGCCAGCAGCAGCACCACAAAAGGCGCAACCTTGCTCTCACCGTTAATTCTGGAAAAGCTCATAAAGTTAGTTAGAAAAGAACTCATTCTGCCGCCCTCCCTTTCTGAGGAAACAGCCCTTTAGGACGTTTCTGGATAAACAGAATGATAAACACCAACACCAGAATACTCGCCAGCACTGCACCGGTAACTGGTTCAATAAACTTGTTGGCGACACCCAGGGTAAAGGCAGCAACCAACGTACCCCAGAGGTTGCCGACGCCGCCGAACACCACCACCATAAAGGAATCAATAATGTATGCTTGGCCAAGGTTTGGCCCGACGTTGGTCAGCTGACTCAGGGCAACACCGGCGATACCGGCAATCCCCGACCCCAGGCCAAAGGTCATCGCATCCACACGGTCGGTACGGATACCCATCGCTTTCGCCATATCCCGGTTCTGCGATACCGCCCGTACATTCAGGCCCAGCGAGGTTTTCTTCAGCACGATCAACAGAATCATGAAGACCAACAACGCAAAGGCGACAATATAGAGACGGTTGAGGGTCAGACTGAGTAACGGATTAATCTCGATAGAACCACTCATCCATTCAGGCGTTGCCACCTGGCGGTTAAGGGGTGAAAACACGGTACGAACCAGTTGTTGCAAGATCAGACTGATACCAAAGGTCGCCAACAGGGTTTCCAGTGGCCGGCCATGCAGGTGACGAATCACCAGACGTTCAATCAGAATACCCGCCAAACCGGACACCATAAAGGCCAGCGGCACCGCAATCCACAGCGAGTACTCAATCATATTCGGCAGCATCAGCTGCACTACATAAGTGGTATAGGCACCCAGCATAATCATCTCGCCGTGGGCCATATTAATAACGCCCATCACCCCGAAGGTGATCGCCAGACCGATCGCCGCCAGCAGCAGCACCGAGCCTAAACTCAGGCCAAAAAACAGCTGATTGATAAAACCATACATCTCAGCCTGTTGATCAATTTTATCCAGCCCGATCTGCGCCGCTTTGCGGACACTGCGAGAAGGATCATTTTCTGCCAGCTTCGTTAGCTGGTTGCGCACTTCCGGTTCCAGACTGCCTTCAAGGTCCTTGACCGCTTGCAGCCGTTCAGTGGCATCGTCGGAATGTGCAGCGCGATAGAGTGCCAGGGCAACATCCATCACCTCCTGAACCGAGCGACTCTGCTCATTCAGGCGGGCAGTTCGAATCAGTTCAATGGTATTGGGTCCCAGATCGGAGAACAGTGAGCGAACCGCATCCGTTCTCACGGCGGAGTCAGGATGGTTCAGTTGCATCCGGGCAATTGCCTCACCCAGATAGCCCCGCAGGGTATTATTGACTTTTATTTTCTTAACCTGGTTACTGCTAAGCTCATTAAGAGCGGCACCCGTAAACAGGTCAGAATAGCGGGTGACACTTTGCTCTTTGAGAGCTGCGATAAGACGTTTGGTCTCTTTTTCGTAATAGAGATCGCCGTTCAGCATCGTCTTGAACAGAGCCATCATATCGGCCCCTTCACTTGCTTCCAGCTGCTGTAACACAGGCAGAGCCTTGCTGAGTTTCACCTCGGTCAGTTCCAGCAATAAAGGCTTCTGAGCCTCAGAGGGCGTCTCCGCCAAGACACTGGTACTGATCAGCAAACCCAGCAGGCAGGCGCAGATCGCGTTTAAATATCTCACAGGAATTCTCCGTCCGGGTCAGGCAACTGAGCGGTTGAAAGCAACACCGTATAGGAGCTGTTTAATCCAACTCTGGCAATCAATCCTCTGATCGCTCTGCCTATTTGTAATACAGGCTTCCGATGGAAGCCTGCTTTTCACAACCTGAAGGATTCAGGCAAATTCACTACTGAACTCCGTAATGGATTAGTAGTTTTGACCGGAACAGGTCTTAGTAACTGTGTTGTAGTTACCGCAAGAGATAGGCGCAGTCCAGTCAGAGATCAGGTCTTTAGACCCTGGCAGGAAGTCAGACCATGCATCACCGGCAACAAGACCTTCAGTTTCCCAGACAACTTCCAGCTGACCGTCATCCTGAATCTCACCGATCAGTACCGGCTTGCTCAGGTGGTGGTTTTTGTTCATATACGCCATACCACCGGTCAGGTTTTCAGTTTCCTGGCCAATCATCGCCTGCTCTACCGCATTAACGTCAGTAGTACCGGCTTTCTCAACCGCCTGAGTCCACATTTTGAAACCGATGTAAGTCGCTTCCATAGGGTCGTTAGTTACGCGGTCAGGGTTACCGGTAAACGCTTTCCACTTAGAGATGAATGCAGTGTTAGCATCGCTCTCAACACTCTGGAAGTAGTTCCATGCAGCCAGGTGACCTACCAGAGGCTTAGTGTCCAGACCAGACAGTTCTTCCTCACCGACAGAGAAGGCTACTACTGGGATATCTTCAGCAGAGATACCCTGGTTACCCAACTCTTTGTAGAATGGGATGTTAGCATCACCGTTGATGGTAGAGACTACCGCAGTCTTCTTACCTTCAGCACCGAAGCTCTTGATATCAGATACGATTGACTGCCAATCAGAGTGACCAAACGGCGTGTAGTTGATCATGATATCTTCTGCAGCCACACCTTTCGCTTTCAGGTAAGCTTCCAGAATCTTGTTAGTGGTACGTGGGTAAACATAGTCAGTACCCGCCAGTACCCAGCGCTTCACACCCAGATCATTCATCAGGTAATCAACCGCAGGAATCGCCTGCTGGTTTGGCGCAGCACCGGTGTAGAATACGTTTTTAGATGATTCCTCACCCTCATACTGAACCGGGTAGAACATCAGACCGTTCAGCTCTTCAAGCACCGGCAGTGCAGATTTACGGGAAACAGAGGTCCAGCAACCGAAGATCACATCAACCTGATCCTTAGTCAGCAACTCACGGGTTTTCTCAGCAAACAGCGGCCAGTTTGACGCCGGGTCAACCACAACAGCTTCAAGTTGTTTGCCCAGCAAACCACCTTTTTTATTCTGCTCTTCAACCATCATCAGAACGGTGTCTTTCAGGGTTGTCTCACTGATCGCCATAGTGCCGGACAGAGAGTGCAGTACGCCTACTTTTATCGTGTCAGCCGCCATAGCGCTGATGCTCAGCACACTGGCGCCCATAGTCAGAGCAATACCTGAAACCAGATGTTTGATCTTCATATCTATTTCCCTTCTCGAGGTTAAGTTGCGATTCTTATGTTCCGGGCAGGATCGGTATCCCGGGAATCTGTTATTGACCCTTCCATTATTAGAAATAGAACGAAGATGCGGTATGGGGTGATTGACGCACCCCTATACGTCAAATGACGTATAGGGACGCGAAGAAGTGGCTAGGGGTTAGACGCTTCGCTTGCTAGAAAAAACGTAGCTCGTGGCTCGAACGTCACAAAAAACGTGACTTGATTGTGGCTCGCAAGAGCGTGGGGGATTTTAGGAGAGGCTTATATCATCACTCTGGAAAAGAAATCTGCAGTCTTAATTTATGGGTAGACCAAGTCAATCTCGTAAAACAAACATGCCGAATGCAAGACCCCTAATGTTTCTACAAAAAAGCCTGCTTAGCGATTAAACTCAGCAGGCTACGTTTATCTTACTAAATTAAAACGCCATAGCGTACGAAACAGCTAACCAGGCATCACTATTCTCGCCTTTGTCCGTGCCATTTAGCATTGCGGACAGTTTGCCTTCACCCAGTTTACCTTCAACACCAACACCTGCTTTGAACCAGTTCCGCTCATAGTGATCACCCGCTATATCGAAACTAAAGCTTGTGCCAATAACCTCTCCAGTAGCGTTGCTGGCTTTATCATTGAAGCGATGAACGGCTTCCAGGTTTGCTACGAAGTTCATATCTCCTGATCCAAATGCAGTAGCAGAGTTTGCACCGATGCGCAGCTCAGTTATTTCATCATTACGTTTATCAAACTGAGCAGGGAAACCGCCACCAGTCTCTGTATAAGCATTCAGGCTTGTTTGACTGTAAGAGAGGTTAACATAAGGGCTTAGGTTTGTGCTTTGAATAGCCAGGGCATCCACCCAATCCACACGAGCACGAATGCCCCAGGATTTACTGTAAGGGCTAGCTGAAGATGAATCTAAAACGCCACCGTTTAGGTAACCTCGTTTGATATCTAACTCACCCCAGAGTCTATAAGTGCCTAGGGTTGCATAAACTCCCTTACCAGAATCAATAGGAATTATACCTTCCAGCATCAAGTACTTACCGTCAGTATCAACGCCTCCCGAGTCGATAAGCTTCTGATCTGCCCATGTCTGACCAATTGCCAAATTGAGCTGAAACGGACCATAGTTATATCCTGTCCCAAACTCACCTAAACCTATGTTGCCATGACGTGAACCATAGTTATCGGTACCGAAGTCACCGGCTACCCAGAAAGTTTTCTGTTTGGCGGCCACATAACGACTCATTGGACGGCTATGTGCTCCATTGACAATAAGATTGGTGGTAGCAAATGTTGAGGCTATACCTTGGTTTGTAGCTAATAAACTACTGAGTGCTTCTTCTGGATTGAACAGAATAAATGAGATGCTGCCAGGCCCACTCACCGTTGTAGTAAAGGTACCCTTGTCCCCTGCTGCGAAGCCTGTGTCGACAATAATATAACGAGTTCCGGCAACGAGGGGAACTGCGTCTATATCAGAGGTACCAATACCACCATTACCATCATCATCACCAGCAACAAAGTTAGTTGTTGGGTCGGTAGGGGAGAAGCTATCTGAGTAGATAAATAAATAACCATCATAACCATTCTGGATGGAGCTAATAGAATAACTACCATTCATGCCAACAAGCAGATCCTGCGCCAAAAAGCTCACAGGCCCCAAGCTTGAACAACAAGTTCCATCTGCAAAAGGCCGAGCCCATGAGCCTGCAGAGCCCGAGTTCAGGTCTCCACTGTAACTATCGGAATTGGCTGGCGCAGCAACGGCCTGCAATGAAGCAAGGGATAAAGCAAAAAGCGAACGCTTAGCAGAGGAATATATATAACTTTTTCGATTAATCATTCTCAAGCCTGTTGAAATTTCAAATTTGGAAAATCACAATCCAGCGTTAATAACGCCAGCACAAAGTCAAGATTGCGGCTACAACAAGGGAAGTTGCAATTACGCAGTCCCTCTTAAGACAATTTGCAATGCAAACTTTCTCAGCGAGAAGTGGTCAATCATCAGCTAGCTTTCGCCGAAAACCAGTCCAGTCAAAAGCGCATAAAAAAGCCATAAAGAACACATTTCACCACTCGGGTGATAACCTCATAGCCTAGAGGCTTATGGAGAAAAGCCTTATACCGTTGGGAAGCGGTCGTCCCCGTACTCACGCTCTACGATGCTACAAATTCAACCCGTGCAGAACGCGAATAATCTGTGTGAGCCGGCAATTGAAAAAATGTTATGCCCTCACACTTCTATACCAATGTAAGATCGCTCGTAATGCACTCTTCTTTGCCTCTCAAACAGCAATCAAGTAACACATATTTGACGGTATACATAATGTTGTTGAGAATACTACATGTATGCTAAAACAAACATAAATATCACACATAATGGGTACTTATAGCAGACAGTCTGAACAACAGAAGTACTGATATTTCTACATCACATCATTAGCATCTAGCTGTGACAATCAGGAGAGGCCTGATCATACGAGCATAACAAAACTCCGCCTCTTGACGGGAAAGCTGAGGCTGCAGCCCGGAAGCTTTAAAACGCGCAAATGAAAAAAATACCGAGAACAGGTGTACTAAGAGCAAGCTCACCTGACGAAGCCAACATAATCAAGCCCCCCTCTCCACTATAAAAAATGCAGATGAGCTAATAGCGAAAGACACCGACGAGATATAACTGATCTCTTTGCTGAATGATGCCCAAAACAAAAAATAGGGTTAGCATATACTCAGCAAACTCTGAAAAAAGGCCTAGGTCAGGCCTTGCATTATGCAAAGTAGTAAAAACAAGACCTACCCACAGACTTCTCTTTTTTAGCGGGTAGCCAGACCAGCTTAGCAGATATTAATCTTGCATCGTGACCTTGCTCCCGGCGATTTACAAGGTAGATGTAGTGCAAGTCTGTTAAGCCGCTTGCTTATCTTCAGGACTCCGCAAGTGCAGTGAGCTCATGACCGGTTAACTGATAACCCACCCACTCGTGCTTTGCTTTAGCACCAAGCGACTTATAGAATTTTATAGCGGGCTCATTCCAGTCCAGAACACTCCACTCAAACCTTCCGCAGCCTTCGTCTACTGCAATTTTAGCCAGGTGTTTTAAGAGAGCCTTACCTGCCCCGACACTTCGATATTCTTGTGAGATGAATAGGTCTTCAAGATAAAGGCCGTGCTTGCCGAGCCAGGTTGAGTAATTGAAAAAATACACAGCAAAGCCAACCGGCTCGTTATTTACACTGCAGATCACTGCATGAGTGGTTGAGTCCTGACCGAACAATGATTTTTCAATATCAGACTCAGTCGCAACGACTTCATGCTCTGCTTTTTCATAACGCGCAAGCTCTTTAACAAATCGCAGAATCAAAGCCGAATCGTCAATCGTTGCCTCTTCTATCTTTATAATTGGCACTTAACTTCCCCGTTTACAACGACAAATAAAATGTTAAAAACAGGCTAACGCTTATACCTGCATGGTCTTATAGATATACAGCATGGTAACTATCAGCTAGTAAAGAAGCCTCCCTTACCTCCTCATCATGAGTACTGATCCCAAGCAATTTTACTTGACTAAACTACTATGGTATTCAGTGGAGTGGGTTATTGCCGCTCGAGACTGTAAAGATCTTAGTTGAATGGAAATCAGCAGGGGTAAAAAATGATGCTTCGGACACATCAGACGCTTTTGGATCAAATGAAGATTAGTGATGCTGAGATTCAAAGCAGGCTGGAACTTGCTGCACTCTCCCTCAGACACTTTGAGCTGCTTAAAGACGTACTTCCGCTTATCAATTCAGAGGTGGATTCAATCGTTGAGCGCTTTTATATCTCTCAGCTCGCCATTGATGAAATCGCTGTACTGATCGGTGATGTAGACACTCTGAACCGGCTGAAAGGCGCACAGCATCAGTATATTCTTGACCTGTTTTCAGGCCAGTACGACAGTACTTATGTCAATAACCGTTTACGTATCGGTATGGTCCATAAGAGAATTGGAGTTGAACCAAAACTCTATCTGAGCGCGATTAGTTCACTGAAACTGATTCTCTTTGAAGTGCTCGATAAGTCTATAGAGACCACTGAAGTCCTCTCGCAGACCAAAGAGGCTTTAGACAAATTACTATATTTCGATACAACGCTGGTTTTTGACACCTATATCTCCAGCATGATTTCAGAGCTGGAGGTGGCTAAGAAGAAAACCGAGATGTATGCCAATAGCCTGGAGGTTAAAGTATCGCAACGCACCGCCCAGCTTGAGGATCTGGCTAAAAAAGATCCTCTGACGGGTATCAATAATCAGCGCGCGATGCGTGAACTTGCCAGAGTACTACTGGCTTCGATAGCCCGTCGCAAAGCCTCTTTTTCCCTGATTTACTTCGATATCGATAACTTTAAGCAGGTTAATGATCAACACGGCCACCTGAAGGGGGATGAGGTATTAAAAGTCATCTCAGAGTGCATCAGGCAGCATGTCCGGGAAGCGGATGTCCCGTGCCGCTATGGCGGCGATGAGTTCTGCATTATGTTGCCTGATGCTAATGCCCAGTCTGCGCAATCAGTCGCTGAACGAATTGTGGCGAGCTTTGCCGAAATTCATCCTGACTTTTCGCTGAGTGTAGGCATTGTGGAAACCGGACCCGGACAGCATATGAGTCTGGATGAGATGATAGCTATCGCAGATAAAAAAATGTATGAAGCTAAAACGCTGGAAGGGTCGCAGATTATAGCCTGACGGCGGGGAAAGAAGCCGCTAGTGGCTAGGAGTTAGACGCTTCGCTTGCTAGGAAGACAAAAGACGTCGTTCGTTGTGACGTTCGAGCGACGAGCAACGGCTGTTCAGCGAAGGGTTGCGGCGAAAAACAACTAGTCTTTCGAGGCCATAATTTCTTCTAACTCTAAACCCGTCAGGTCGCGAATAGTGCGCCACAAATAATAAAAGATGCCTAACATCATCACCATGGACGGCAAAGCAATCACAGGATAGCTATAGAGCGTCATCTGACCTAGCTCTTCGTTAAATGCCTCCGTTCCAGCGGGGCTGGTGACAATCAATTTGGCGAGAACATAGTTCATCGTTGCTGAAAAACCAAATGAACCGGCAACCAGATAAGTTGCCTTCATCAAGCGATTTTCAAATGCTGCTGTACTATTATGTGCCTCCAGCCTTTCCCTGATTTTATTGACATCCATAATTTCTGGATTGAACAGCAACGCCCTCATCAGAGGGTAGGGTGTAAACGTCGACACTAAAACAGAAATGCCTATGATTCCAGGAATAGCCGCTTCTTTTATCGCTAACCATTTCGTATCAAGTTCAAATAAGCCAATTCCTCCCGTCAACGAAACACTCACTAAGCCTAATAAAGCGATAAAATTAAACTTTCTATACTTTAATAACTCAAAAAGCCCCCACCCCAGAGGGAAAGCAAGAGCTGCAATAAGCCCTCCACTCACGCCTAACTCATCTTCACCGCTCAATTTCATCAGTATAAAAGAGGGCAAAATAATGCTGACTAAAAGATCAATCAGTGGGCGCGGCTTATGTGTCGAAGAACTATTCATGATGTATGTTTATCTTGATCCCAATTGTGTTCAAATGTTTATAGCCAATTATAGGGCATGACACAACAAATCATTCGATTGCGATTGCCCCTATAGCAGTAAGCCTGGGGGCCGGTCTTGTAGTGTGCAGTTTTGCGATACGCAAGATCTGCCCTTAAACTCTCAAACAACTGTCTTCCAAAACACTCAACTTAAACGCTTTCCATGAAGCCTATTAAGAAGGCTCTTGCGAGCAACGAAAAAGTCACGCTCTTTGTGACGTTCGAGCCACGAGCTACGGCTCTTCCTAGCCACTCTCCCATAAAAACCGATCACAAAACACACATCAGTATCCATTAATAACTATTCCCGTGAACAGATTTACCCTAACCGGAGAAGCCGGTAAACTGTTCGCCTCTTTATCTATCTGGACTTAACTGTCATGCCAATATTGGTTGCCGTCACTATTTTATGGGCGTTTTCGTTTAGCCTGATCGGGGTGTATCTCGCGGGACAGGTCGATGCCTGGTTTTCGGTATTGATGCGTGTCGCCCTTGCGACTTTGATTTTTTTACCTTTTCTCAAACCACGTCAAATCGAGGCTAAAGTCGCTTTACAGTTGATTGTGTGTGGGGCTTTTCAGCTTGGCATCATGTATGGCTTTTATTATCAGTCCTTTTTATACCTGTCTGTACCCGAAGTTTTACTCTTCACCGTCATGACGCCCATTTACATTACTTTGCTGAATGATTTACTCGATCATCGCCTTAATATTGGCTTTATTATCAGTGCTTTATTAGCCGTAGTTGGCGCGATTACCATTCGCTATCAGGGTGTAGATGATGGTTATCTGAAGGGTTTATTGATCGTGCAAGGCGCTAATTTATGCTTTGCGGCAGGGCAAGTGGGTTATAAACGCATCATTGCAAAAGAACGCCCAGACCTACCACAGCGCACCGTGTTTGGTTGGTTTTTTATCGGCGCTCTGGCGGTTGTGATTCCCTGTTATCTCATTCTTGGCAACCCGGATAAACTACCGACCACCCCCCTTCAATGGTCAATTTTGACTTATTTAGGGCTCGTTGCCTCCGGTCTGGGCTATTTCGCCTGGAACAAGGGTGCAACAATGGTTAGCGTCGGGACTCTGGCGGTCGCCAACAACCTGTTAATCCCTGCGGGTATATTGGTTAACGTCTTATTCTGGAACCGCGATGCAGATATTCTGCGCCTTTCCATCGGAGGGGCAATTATTCTGTTAGCACTCATGGTAAACGATAAATTCAACCAACGTATCCAACAAGCAAAAGCGACTTAAACCTATTCCAGAGCTCGATCAACAACACCAAGGGATACCGGCCTTATTAACGCATCAAATCATGCACAGGCCGGGTCTTAAAGAGTCTCAATTAAAGGGTTCAGCGCCTTTGTTGAAACCGATGATAATAAACTGTAAAAACAAAAAACCGTCTTACAACGTAGTTAACATAAACATTTGCGAGTAAGTCTATTTAGAAGGCTCTTCCTAGCCACTAACCACTAGCAAGTCACGCTGTTTATGACGTCTAGCTACGGCTGTTTCAGCCCTTTGTGACATCTAGCTACGATCCTCCTGTATGAGGAATTTTCTTAGATCACGTTCCTGGCGCATTATATGAAGTATATAAACATGGTCACCATCCACTTTATAAAAAATCCTGCATGGGTTTACTAAAATTTCTCGATAGTTTAGGCCTTTTAACTCGAGCGGAACTTTACCTGATTCAGGATGGCTCTCTAACCTTGTAATCTTATGAAAGACCGTCTGCGTTAATTTTTTAGCGGCAGGCATGTTGCTTACAGCAATATATTCAGCGATCTCATTTAAATCATGAAGAGCAGACGCTATCCAAATTACTTCAGCCACTTACTCATCTTCTCTTCTGCTTCCTGATTAGAGAATATGTCACCATTTTTAATAGCCTGCTCGCCCCGCGCTACCCCTTCAAGTATCGCCATTCGCTGCTGCATGAACTCATAGTCCTCGACATCAACTAAATACGCAGAGGGCTGTCCATGTTCAGTAATTAACACAGGCTCTTTTGACGCATGCAGATCAGCTAATATCTTGGTTGCCTGGCGTTTGAGCGTTGTAACTAACTCTACTCTCATGATGGACCCAACATTAAACCGTAAAATGTATCACTATAGTATCACAGGCAATCCAGCTTTCACTATGCGATGAAGCAGCGTAACTGAGCCAAGCCTTTTTTTGCCTACCTGTCATTAGAAAACATTGCTCTGTACCGCCACAGCATAACAACTTTCATACAAAGCACTTAAACTTAGATGCTTGCCATTCAACCCATTAAGAATGGCTCTTCCTAGCCACTAACCACTAGCAAGTCACGCTCTTTGTGACGTCTAGCTACGGCTCTTTTAAGTCTAGCTACGGCTCTTTTACTGTTAACCCACCTCAACCCGATTACGTCCTTTGTCCTTGGCGCGATACAGTGCTTTATCGACGCGGGCGATAACAGCATCGGCTTGTTCATCACGGTTGTGAGCAACAACACCCAAGCTTGCATTGAGAGACTTCTCTTCAGGAAAAGGATGCTCAGCAATCTTCTTTCTCAGCTGCTCGGCCAGCACACTGACGCCCTGCAGATCCGTGTCGGGACAGATGATAAGAAACTCTTCGCCACCCCACCGTCCGACAATATCAGTCTGACGAACAGCGCTGACTAACAGTGCTGCAAAGGCTTTAAGCACCTCATCTCCAAGCAGATGACCGAAGCTATCATTCACCAGTTTAAAGTTATCAATATCCAGCAAAATGACAGAGAACTCTCTTTTGGTACGTTCCGATCGTTTAACGGCGTAACAAAGGTCTTCATCCAGCTTTAGACGATTGTAGATTCCAGTGAGAGCATCGGTGATCGATTGCTGTTTAAACAACAGGTTCTGATCTTCAAGCTGAACCCTGACATCGTGCAAGTCTTTAAGCGTCTCGAGAATGGTCCTGTTCGCCCTGGCTAAATAGTGGTTCCAATACAGTGAGACAATCAGCACGGTTCCCAATACAAGCAGGGTCAGCCATAACAGGGTATAGTCAGTTACCTTCTCAATCGTTATCGCGATCCATTTATCACGAATACTCTGCCCCTCTTTCGGGTCGATATGCAGAACCGCCTTTTCAAACGCGCTACCCAGTAACGGCTCATCATTACGCGTGGCAACCGATAGCTCATAGCGAAGAGGCAGACTACCGGTTACCGCCAATTTATTCAGATCAAGGGACTGTATAGCGAAGGCTACCGCACCTTGTGCGCCTATATAACCAAATACCTCGCCATCATAAACAAGCTCCATCGCCTGAATATTATTTTTGACTTCAATCAGGTCAATACGGGGATAGCGCTTTCTGAGTTTATCAATCGCGATATCACCTTTGATCACCGCGAACTGAGTCCCCGCCCCTTCAAGACTCTCTTCTACAAAAATGCGGTCATAACGGGTGACAACGGCTAAGGGCAGGTAAAAATAGGGGGTCGTAAAATCCAGATAAGATCGGCGCTCTTCACTGGCGTTGATCTGAGAAACCACATCACATTCGCGGCTCTTAGCCTTGCTGATCAGGTCATTCCAGTCCTGAACTTCAGGCACAACCATCTCGACACCCAGCATGCGCGAAAAAATATCAAAGTAATCTTTCGATAGCCCGTCATGCTGCCTGTTCTTATCCACCCCATCAAAAGGTAAGCGGTCTGGGTCAACACAAACATGTAGTACTTTTTTAGCTTTTAAATAGGCGCTTTCGGCCTGAGTCAGGCCGATGTCATCCGTCGTCTGGCCGACAGCAGAGTTCATGACGAACAGGAACCAGCCTGCAAACAAGACAATCAACAGCCCTTTCGTAGATATTTTCTGGCTAACGTTTATGTACAAGGTTTTTCCTTTAACCTGACGTCCAAGTGCTGGATTACAAGATTAGATAGGGAGAAGTGTGCAATGCTGGTGTTTAAATATAGCGTCTGGCCTCGCGGCAAGGCAATCCCTCTTAGACCTTATGATGACTGAATCTGTTCTTCAGATCAGCCATTCCCGAAGCTAACGCTTTACGCGATAAAACGTGTATCCGGATAGGAATATTATCAAGCCCCTATAAGCTTGAGATCATGCTTCAGATAAACGGGACAGATCTTGCGTTTTGCATAACTAAAGAACAGTGACAGATTCACCCCACACCATCACAACTTTCTTACTACGTACATCCCTCCCAGGTTACCTTTACAGAAGTAAAAAAGGCTCTTCCTAGCCACTAACAACGAGCAAATCACGCTTTTTGTGACGTTCTAGCTACGGATGTTTATGAGATAAGACCTCGAACTGAATTTTTCTCAGATGCGCTTTTTTATAGTTGTGCTAAAGTGTACTGGTCGTACACTTTAGAGGTTTTACTATGTCAACAACCATAACAATTCACATGGAAGCCGAATTAAAACAAAGACTTGAAAAACTTTCTGATGTAACTAACCGATCCAAGTCATTATTAGCGACTGAAGCTCTACGCGATTTTATTGAGCTTAATGAGTGGCAGATTCAAGAGATCAAAGACGCCATTAAGGAAGCGGACAGCGGCGAATTTGCCACCGATCAGGACGTAACCAAGTCATTTGCCAAGTGGGGAGTAAATGCAGGTTAAATGGCTCAGCAAAGCTTTGCAAAACCTTAATGATGAAGCTGAATACATTGCTAAAGATGACCCCACCGCGGCTAAGTTGGTGGTTCAACGGATCTTCGATTCCGTTAGTTTATCTCCGATAACCGCACCATGGGCAACACTGGTCGCATACCGGGTACACGCGAACTCATTGTTCCCAATACCCGCTACATCATTCCTTACCGAGTCAGGCCTGGATTAGATCGTATTGAGATCCTTCGTATTTTTCATAGTTCCCGACGTCTTCCAAAGCGTTGGTAGCCCCTTCAAACATTTAACCCTTCATTTTTGAATCACCCGCTGTGCTGAGTAGATGCAACCCATTGCAACAAAACGCACTTACAACGCACATCCCTCCCAGGTTACCTTCGCAAAAGAAAAGAAGGCTCTTCCTAGCCACTAACAACTAGCAAGTCACGCTTTTTGTGACGTTCTAGCTACGGCTCTTACTCATGACTAGCAATCAGTCTAAGCGCAACCCCCGCCGCGGCGGTGCGGTTTTCAACTCCGAGTTTGGGGAAGATCTGCTCCAGATGTTTATTGATGGTACGGGGGCTGATTTCGAGAATTTCGGCGATCTCGCGATTGGTTTTGCCGTTGGCCAGCCAGAACAGCACCTCCGCTTCCCGTTCGGTCAGCTCCAGCTCCTGTTTCAGCAGTTCGGGACCGGTAGGCTTATTGCCATCGATCAGCTGCATCAGCACTTCACCATTACTCTGATAACCGATCAGTTTGAGGGTTAGCGGGTAGTCCAGGTGTTTAACCACCATCCGCTCCTGTTCTAACGGGCTATGGGTCAGCCAGTTTTGAATCTGCGGTAACAGGCTATCTTCCTGCAGCTGTTCGGTCACACCTGCCCGCCCCAGCAAGGCGTAAGCCCGGGGCGTTGCCCAGCGTAGCAGGCCATCACTGCCCACCGTCAGCAGATGCTGGCCGGTACTATCCAGCGCACTATGAACACTGCTGGTCTGGCGGGCATTCCCCAGATGTACCCGGATGCGCGCCAGCAACTCATTGGGACTGATCGGCTTAGTCAGATAATCCACTCCGCCGCTATCCAGCCCGCGGACAATATCATCGGTATCGGTCAGGCCGGTCATAAACACTACCGGGATGGTGGCCAGATCCGGGTCTGCCTTCAACTTGCGGCAGGTTTCAAAACCATCCATTACCGGCATCACCGCATCCATGAGGATGATATCGGGACGGATTCGCTTACAGATGGTCAACGCCTGACGCCCCTCCAGCGCCACCAGAATATCCAGCCCCGCACCTTCCAGTGCATCGTTGATCAGGCTTAGCGCATTGGGGGAGTCATCCACCACCAGCACTACGTCATTACGCGTTGATCCGTTTTCACTCATATTCATTGACTCTGGGTCTCCAGATACACGACCAGCTTATCAAACAGAAAACTTTCACTGAGCTGTCGCAGATGGGTTAATGCCCCCGGGGACAGAACCTCCAGCCCTTCAATCTCTTTCAGACACTGCACCACGCCTTTGTGATAACCCAGCTCGGCACAGTTTTTCAGTTCCAGCAGCAACGGATGATCCGGCTGCAGAATCGCAACACTCTCCGCGACAGGAGCTGACGCTTTCTCGGCAATAGTCGCTTCCGTCAGTTGAGTGTTAGCCGGTTCAGATTCGCCGCGATAGATCCATTTCAGCTCCAGATGACGCCCCAGGGTTTCCAACAGCTGGTGATTAGCAACCGGTTTAACCAGATAATCATCATAACTGCCGTGGCCCTCATCACGGGCGGAAAGCTCACGGGCATCGGCAGAGAGCATCACTATTTTGCCGGGCACTTTGCGCTGGCGCAGGATACTGGCCAGCTGTAAACCCGACATGCCCGGCATAGAGATATCCAGCAGAAACAGATCCGGCTCACACTGCTGTAGCAATGCAAGACAGGCCTCAGCGTCCTGCGCTTCGTTAATAGCAAACCCCAGTGGCATCAGAATATCGGCAAGCAAGCCTCGCAATACCGGATCATCATCCACCAGACAGAGGCTGCGCTGATAACCTTCATGGCCGATGATCCGCCTCTCCTGTAACACCGGGGTCAGCTCTTCACTACTGACCCAGGGCAACATCATGGAGATACGGAAACAACTGCCCTGCCCGGGACTGCTTTCCACCTGCAGATCGCCCCCCATAATCTCGGTGAGCAACTTGACGATGGTCAGCCCCAGGCCGGTGCCTGGCAGATGGGCAGTATCCCGATTACGAATCCGTTCAAATGGCGCAAAGATCCGCTTCATCTGATACTCATCGATCCCCGGCCCGGTATCCCTGATGGAGAATTCAGCCACCTGATTGCGGTAGCGAATATCAAAATCCACCCGCCCGGTCGGTGTGTATTTCACCGCATTAGACAGCACGTTGATGAGAATCTGCCGTAGCCGTTTCTCGTCGGTGACGATCCGCTGCGGCAGCGGGTTGGCAATATGACAGTTAAACTCAATTCCCTTCTGCAATGCCTGTAACCGAAACATCTCATCCAGCTGTTCGATCAGCTCGGGCAGATGAACCTGGTTGCGATGCAGATCTAAGCGCCCCGCTTCGATCTTGGAGATATCCAGCAGCCCTTCAATCAGGTCAGTCAGGTAGAGACCGCTACGATGGATAATATCCAGCCCCCGCCGCTGATCTTCCTGCAGCTCGGAACGTTCACGCAACAGCTGAGCATACCCCAGAATCGACTGCAGCGGCGTACGCAGTTCATGACTGATACCCGAAAGATAACGACTCTTGGCCGCATTAGCCCGCTCCGCCAGCTCTTTCGCCTGCTGCAGTTCAAGATCGGTCTGCTCGTGCGCCTCAACCTCACGGGTCAGCTTCATCGTCTGCCGGTTGGATTCCTGCTGGGCGACGACCCGGCTTTCATGGGTCAGCAGAAACAGCCAGGTAACCACACCCGAGGCGATAAACAGGGTAAAGAACAGGGTCCAGATGGTCTGCAGCACCAGTGCTGTTTCCTCCGCGGTTGCCGGTGCTAATTGTCGGTAGATAACCGCCAGCAACGCCCCCAGCACCAGATTGACCACCAGCAACAGCGCAATAAATTTACCCAGACGGGAGCTGACCAGCTTCACCGCCCGGCGCGGCAGAAACAGATGCAGCATCTCCATCACCTGACGGGAGAGCCGTGCCTTGGGCTTACAGTTATCCAGGCAGCGCACATCGAGCGAGCAACAGAGTGAACAGATCGGCAGATCATAGGCGGGACAGTAACTCATATCCTCGCGTTCAAAATCGTTCTCGCAGATACCGCAGGTGACAATGCTGGCGGTACCCGTGCTGCCATGCACAGGCACCAGACGGATATACTGATTCAGCTCTTCATTGGTGCGGGCAATATAGTAGCGACCGCCGGTCAGCCAGGCGATCAGCGGCACACAAACAAAACAGCTGGCAAGACTGACAAAGTGACACAGGTTACGCGCCACCTCACCAAACAGCCCCAGATAACTCAGCATCCCCAGTGCGGTAGAGATCACCATTGAGCCCATCCCCACCGGGTTGATATCGTACAGATGACCGCGTTTGAATTCGATCTCCGGCGGACTCAGCCCCAGCGGCTTATTGATCAGAAGATCCGCTGACAACGACGCCAGCCAGCTAATAGCAATAATCGCAAAGATCCCCAGAATCGCTTCCAGTGCCTGATAGATGCCCAGCTCCATCAGAATCAGCGCAATGGTGACGTTAAACACCAGCCAGACTACCCGTCCCGGGTGGCTGTGAGTAAGGCGGGAAAAGAAGTTCGACCAGGCGATAGACCCGGCGTAGGCGTTGGTCACATTGATCTTCATCTGACAGACCACCACCATCAGCGCCGCCAGCAGCAGTGCAATCTCCGGCGAGCCGGTCATCAGTTGGAACACCCGTTGATACATATAGGTGGGATCGGATGCCTCGACAACACTCATCCCCTGGGTAATCGCCAGATAGGCCAGAAAGGATCCCAGCAACATCTTGATCATGCCGGTGAAGACCCAGCCGGGACCGGCCAGAATCAGCCAGAACCACCACTGCTTTTTATTCGCTTCGGTCTTCTCCGGCATAAAACGCAGATAATCCACCTGCTCGCCGATCTGTGCAAACAGCGCGAAAAACACCGACACCGCCGCGCCAAACATGATGATGTCAAATTCACCGCTGGCGCTTGCCCCCATGCCCGGACTGAACTCAGTCCAGCCCTGCAAGCTGTCAAACTCATACCAGAGCGCCACCCCAATTGCCGCCAGCTGTAGTGCTACCCAGAGATTATGGGTCGCCACCTGAAACCGGCTGATCGCCGTAATACCGTGGGTCACAATGGGAATAACCGCCACCGCACAGAGCAGATAGCCCAGCGCCAGCGGAATGCCAAACAACGCTTTTAGTGCCGACGCCAGAATCGCGGCTTCAATAGCAAAGAAGATAAAGGTAAAGGAGGCGTAGATCAGCGACGTCAGGGTAGACCCCAGATAACCAAACCCGGCCCCCCGGGTGAGCAGATCGATATCCAGACCATGCTTGGCAGAGTAATAAGCGATCGGCAAACCGGTAATAAACAACACCAGACACACCGCCAGCATCGCAATCACGGTATTAGTGAAGCCATAACTCAGGGTTACCGCTGCAGCCAGCCCCTCAAGCGCCAGAAACGAAGCAGCCCCCAGCGCGGTTTTACCCACCTTAGAGATACTCATATGACGCCCTTTACGCGCAGTAAAACGTAGCGCGTAATCTTCCAGCGTCTGGTCAGCGACCCACTTGTTATAGTGACGCCGTACTTTGAGGATTTTCTGGAAAGCTGACATAAATTCCTGACTTAACCCTCTGAAACGACCCGAAAAACGCACAAATCTAGTGCACAATAATTCCTGTAGTGCACACCCGCGCACCACAAAAGAGCTAATAGAACTGTTTTTCCGTAAACCGGTCTTTATAGAGAGTTAGACTGCATGCTTTGTGCCAAGCGGGGGTAACAAAAAGAAGTAGCTAGTTGCTAGTGGTTAGACGCGACTGCGTCGCTTGCTAGAAAAAGCGTCAACAGCCGCCCCAGGACAGGGCATTAGAATTAATTGAGTATACGTGATCGATTTTCTCCGTGACCTCGGTGTTCTCTGTGGTTAACGTTTTTTAAGATATTTTCACCACTGCTCTTCCTAACTACTAGCAAGTGGCGAAGCCACGTTCTAGCTAGCTGCGCTAGCAACGGTCGAGATAAGCCACTTATCTACTCTGTGCTCTCGGTGGTGAAACGAATAGCAGCTTCCATACATCGAGGTTTAATGCTGTCTCCACAGCTATCCTTCAGGAGGTATAGAAATCACTTGATTAACCCTTTAACGTCGCCTTCAGAGTAGTTTGCTAATTATTAATGGGAAGAATGAAGATGGGCTTTACGCGTTTAGGTACTGAGATTCAGGCAGAAGAGTATTACGTCTCAGAAGAGAAAAGACTCGAAGGCAATCCACTACAAAAGCTGTGGATAGAGTACACCGACAGTTCAGAAAGGTTTTGTGCCGGTATCTGGCAGAGCGAAAAAGGCAAGTGGAGAGTCAGTTACAGCGAAGAGGAATACTGCCATATTCTTGAGGGCATAAGCATCGTAACCGAAGATGGCAAAGACCCCATTCAGGTAAACACCGGTGACCGCTTTGTTATCTCCGCAGGCTTTCAGGGTAGTTGGGAAGTCGTCGAACCAACCCGCAAGCATTTTGTGGTTTATGAAAAATAAAAAGCAATAGGGTTTTCTCTCTGTAAATATCAGAGCACTCAGTGTACTCCATGGAGATGTTTTTCAGGCAACATCCTTATCATAGAGAACACTGAGTACAGAGTATTGCTTAAAGGGCCAAATCAACGCATCCCTGCCCGGTCCATGATCTCGGTGATCTCTGCCAGAATGCTCTCGTCATCAATCGTCGAGGGCATTTTATACTCATCATTGGCCGCTATCTTACGGATAATGGCGCGCAGGATTTTACCCGAGCGGGTTTTCGGCAGACGCTGCACCACGACAGCCCGACGGAAGCAGGCCAGCGCACCAACCTGATCGCGCACCATCTGCACCAGTTCAGCTTCAAGCTGCGACTCATCCATTTCCACACCGGCTTTCAGCACAATCAATCCCGCAGGCACCTGACCTTTGAGGGCGTCATTAACACCGATCACGGCACACTCGGCTACCGCTGGGTGGGAAGAGACCACCTCCTCCATCTCACCGGTAGACAGACGGTGACCCGAGACATTGATCACATCATCGGTACGCCCGGTAATGTAAACGTAACCATCCTCATCTTTGAAGCCGCCATCGCCGGTGTGGTAATACCCCGGAAAAGCGGTGAGATAGGAATCGGTAAAGCGCTGCGGCTGATTCCAGATATCCCAGGCGACACCCGGCGGCATCGGCAGGGTGACCACAATATTACCGGTTTCATTCGGCTCAACCAGCTGCCCCTCGCCATCAACCACCTGAATATCATATCCAGGGATCGGTTTATTGGTTGATCCCAGCCGGGCCGCTGAGGGGTTATCCCAGCCCATCATTGGTGCGGTCATTGGCCAGCCGGTTTCAGTCTGCCACCAGTGATCGATGACCGGCACCTGCAACAGCCCGTCAAGCCACTGATAGGTGGAAGAATCGAGTTTTTCACCGGCAACAAACACCCAGTTAAGGCTGGAAAGGTCATATTTTTTTGCCAGTGCGCCTTCAGGGTCTTCCTTGCGAATCGCCCGGAATGCCGTCGGTGCACAGAACATGGAGTTGACCCGGTACTCATCGATCACCCGCCAGAAGGTGCCGGCATCCGGGGTTTTGATCGGTTTACCTTCAAAGAAGATCGCACTGCAACCGCCCATCAGCGGACCGTAGACGATAAAGGAGTGCCCAACCACCCAGCCAATATCCGAGGCGCCCCACCAGACATCGCCAGGGTTCATGCCATAGACATTGTGCAGCGCGTAGTTAAGTGCCACTGCATGACCACCATTATCCCGCACAATGCCTTTCGGCGCTCCGGTGGTGCCTGAGGTATAGAGAATATACAGCGGGTCGCTGCCTTTTACGGGGACGCAATCCGCGGGCTCAACGCCTTGCTGACACTCGTACCAATCCAGGTCACGCTCCGGATTCATCTCTGCCTGCAACATCAACCGTTGACAGACAATAGTATATGCCGGCTTGTAGGTTGCCAGATTAACCGCTTTGTCGACCAGAGGTTTATAGGCAATTTTCTTATCAAACTCGATACCACAGGACGCGGTCAGAATCAGTTTAGGTTTAGCATCGTCGATACGGATCGCCATCTCATTAGCGGCAAAACCACCGAACACTACCGAGTGTACCGCCCCTAACCGGGCACAGGCGAGCATCGCCACCGCAGCTTCAGGGATCATCGGCATATAGATGACCACGGTATCGCCTTTTTCAACACCCAGTTTTTTCAGGGTTCCGGCGAACAGCGCCACTTTCTGATGCAACTCGCGATAGGTAATCTGTTGCTTACTGCCAGTCGCGGGTGAATCGTAATAGAGGGCAACCTGGTCGCCCCGGGTTTGCAGATGCTGATCCAGTGCCAGATAACAGCTATTCAGCTCGCCATCGGGATACCAACAGAAGGTGCCGTTAGCGGTTTTTTCGAGGATAGTTTCAGGTTGTTTAAACCAGCTGATGCGCTTAGCCTGCTCAGCCCAGTATGCTTCGGGGTTCTGCTGTGCAGCCCGGTATTCGTCGTTGTAACCCATGACCTACTCCGGTTTTGTTTTTATAAAGGGAGCCTGCCGGCAGATATTACCGGCAGTAAGTGGTTGCAGATGTTAAATCACGAGAAAGCTCAGCTTTCCTGATAAAGCTTGAAGATGCTGGAGAAATCCAGACCACCGTTGCCTTTTGACTTATGCAGCGAGAACAGTGAACGAGCGGCTGAACCCATCGGCACTGGCGAATTGCTCTGTTGACTCAGCTCCATTGCCAGCCCCAGATCCTTAAACATCAGATCGACCTGGAAGCCGCCCTGGTAGTTATTCGAAGAAGGCACGCCAGCCATCACCCCTGGTACCGGGTTATACACCTGCAACGCCCAGTTGTTACCGGAACTCTGCTTCATGATTTCAGAGAGTACCGCCGGATCAAGGCCATTTTTCATCCCCATATTCAGGGCTTCACTGGTGCCGGCCATCAGAATCGACAGCATCATATTGTTGCAGGCTTTAGCGATCTGGCCTGCGCCGCTCTGACCGGCGTGGAAGATATTTTTACCCATGCATTCGAGCACCGGCTTTGCCTTAGTAAACTGTTCATCGGTTGCGCCAACCATAAACGCCAGTGTACCGGCGATTGCGCCACCAACACCACCGGATACCGGGGCATCGATAAAGCTGATGCCGCGCTCAGCAGCCGCAGCGGAGACACGCTGAGCAGTGGCCGCATCAATGGTCGATGAATCAATAATCAGTGCATTGTCAGACACAACATCCAGCAACGGAGCCTCCCCTGTCAGGTATAACCCCTGCACATGCACTCCCGCAGGCAGCATGGAGATAACAAAATCAGCACCGGTGGCTGCATCAACCGCCGATGCCGCGGCGCTGCCGCCCTCTGATACGACGTGCTCGACTGCTGCCTGAGACAGATCAAACGCTTTAACTTCATGTCCTGCTTTTAGCAGGTTGATCGCCATGGGTCCGCCCATGTTACCCAGACCGATAAATCCGATAGTTGCCATAACACTTTGCCTCTTTTAATTCTTATTAACGTTTTCGTTACACGGCTAAATTAGAGTGACGCCAGTGGGTTAACCTCCCACGGCGAAACGAAGAACTGATCAACCAATGCCGGATCAACCTCATCGACGGTCTTGTATGTCCATTGCGGTGCGCCATCTTTATCCACTAAGAGCGCGCGGACACCTTCGGGAAACTCCCGGTGCGTGCAGCACTGTACAGAGAGAATCATCTCACTTTCAAACACCTGTTTCAGTGACATCTGTTTAGTCACATCCATCTGTTGCTTAATGATATGAATCGCCAGCGGACTGCCATGACTGATCGCTTTCTGTGCCCGGTTGATCCACTTATCATCGCTATCGACCGCCAGCAACCCTTCAACCAGTTCCGACAGAGAGTCTTTATCGGTGATCTGCTGAATAAACGCGTAGTGATTCTGTACCGGCGAATCAGCATTAAACGCGGCCTCAGATTGTTCTTCCAGGTCCCGCAGCACCCTGTTAGTTGCAGCATAGGCACAACCGTCCCAGCTTTCAGCCTGCAGTCCTTCGAGCACCTGACTGCGCAGCTCAGAGGCGACAAACCGGTCAGCCAACCCCAGGAACAGCGCATCTGCGGCGTTCATCGGGTTGCCGGTGAGGCCCAGAAACAAACCGGTGCGTCCCGGCATATGATTAAGAAACCAGCTGCCACCGACATCGGGGTAAAGTCCGATAGTCACTTCCGGCATCGCCATATGGGTTTTCTCGGTGACGATACGATGACTACAGCCGTTCATCAGCCCCATACCACCACCCATCACAATGCCATGCCCCCAACAGATAATCGGTTTGGGGTAGGTGTGAATGGTGTAGTCGAGAATATATTCCCGGGTAAAGAAATCAGTTGGGAACTGCGGGTCACCATCACCGGTCATCGACTTATACAGGTTGACCACATCGCCGCCAGCGCAGAAAGCTTTCTCTCCGGCACTGTCGAGCAGCACAGCCACTACCGCATCATCGGTTTTCCATTGATCCAGTTTTGGCTGAATCAGATCGATCATCTCCAGCGTCAGCGCATTGAGACTACGCTCTGCATTCAGCAGGATCTCAACAACTTTTTTGCCATCGCGGGTCGGGTATTCATTAAACAGTACACAACTCATCAATTCTCTCCTGTCTACCGCTTAGCGGTTTTTCCACTCGGGGGCGCGCTTGCCGAGAAAGGCGTTAACCCCCTCTTTCTGATCTTCGGTAAAGAACAGATCGACAAACAGCTCACGCTCGAGAATATAACCGGCATCCCAGTGTTGCGTGCGGTTGTTCTGAATCAGTTGCTTGCAGGACGCTACCGAGGTTGGGCTTTGCAGAGCCACATTTGCCGCCAGTTCCAGCGCTTTCTCCAGTGCTTGCCCCTGAGGCACAACTTCCTCTACCAGACCGATCTCCAGTGCTTTGGCGGCTTTAAGACGCTCACCGCAGAGAATCATTCGCTTGGTCCAGCCCTCACCTACCAGCATAGTGAGATTCTGAGTCCCCCCGGCACAGGGAAGTAATCCCACTTTTGCTTCCGGCAGCGCCATCTGTGATTGCTCTTCGGCGATACGGATATCACAGGCCAGCGCCACTTCCAGGCCACCGCCCATGGCAAAACCATTGATAGCAGCGATAGAGACGCCGCGGAACTTGCTCAGGGTTTCAAACGCTTCACCAAAATAACGCGCCATATCACGGGCGACACTGCGATCGCCATCGGCAAACAGGTTCAGGTCTGCCCCGGCTGAGAAGAATTTTTCGCCCTGACCGGTAATCACCAGGCTATAGATATCACGATCGGCATTCAGCTCTTCCACCAGTGCTTTAAGCCCTTTAAGACTCTCTTCTGTCCAGGTATTGGCTGGCGGATTATTCATTGTCAGCAGGGCAATATTGCCGCGCTTTTCAACCATCAGCTTCTCGGTCATTCTGATCTTCCTTTTTAGTCTCATCGGGTGGTTAAGGCTCAATCCACCCTTTAAATTCGTATTAAACGTTTACCTTAACCCGTTATGGCGAGCGGTTGTAGCGGCTCGGGTTATAACAGTTCTGCAGCGTTCTCAAGCAGCAACCGACGGGCAATAATCACATTCATAATTTCATTGGTGCCTTCCAGAATCCGGTGCACCCGGTTGTCCCGCAGGAAGCGTTCCATCGGATACTCTTTGATATAACCGTTGCCACCAAAAATCTGTAGAGCTTCATCAGCCACGCTGAAACCCACATCGGTGGCAAAGCGTTTTGCCATCGCACAGTAGGTGGTTTTATCCGGATGGTTATTATCCAGGCGGGATGCCGCCATCCGCACCATCTGTCGGGCAGCCACGAGTTCCGTGGCGGCGGTGGCCAGTTTAAATTGTAGCGCCTGAAAGCTGGCCAGCGGCTGGCCGAACTGCTTACGCTCATGCATATACTCGGTGGCTTTATTCAACGCCTGCTGGGCGGTACCGACAGAACAGGTGGCGATATTGATGCGCCCACCATCCAAACCGCGCATCGCGATCCTGAAGCCATCACCTTCCGCACCAAGAATCGCAGCAGCCGGAATACGCACATCCTCAAAGGTGATCATCCGGGTTGGCTGACTGTTCCAGCCCATCTTCTCCTCTTTACGGCCATAAGTGATGCCGGGCAGTGTGGCATCAACCGCAAACGCGGAGATCCCTTTAGGCCCCTCCGCTCCGGTGCGCGCCATGACCACCAGGCAGTCGGTTGCACCGGCACCAGAGATAAAGATTTTGCTGCCATTAAGAATATAATCATCGCCATCACGGCGGGCGGAGGTTTTCAGCGATCCGGCATCGGAACCGGCATTGGGTTCAGTCAGGCAGTAAGAGGCCAACTGTTCACCGGCAGTCAGTTGCGGACACCACTGCTGACGCACATCGTCTGCGCCAAACTCAGAGATCATCCAGGTCGCCATATTATGAATCGTGATAAACGCTGTGGTTGAGGTACACCCCATCGCCAACTGTTCAAAGATGATGCTGGAATCTAACCGACTCAGGCCCAAGCCACCAACATCCTCATGGGAATAAAGGCCACAGAAACCAAGTTCGCCCGCCGCTTTCAGCACATCAACCGGAAAGGTCTGATGCAGATCCCACTCACCGGCATGGGGTGCCAGTTCATTCTGAGCGAACGCGCGTGCCATATCGGCAAACGCCACCTGTTCCTCATTCAGTTCAAAATCCATAGATGCTCCGTACTTAACACAGGTAGATTCTTATTATTACTCTAGTCAGAGTGTATTTAACGACAAATCCCATTTTTGTTGGCTGAGCGTAATGAGCGCCGGTGAATCAAGGCAAAAGCTGGCGCAAAGGCGGAGTTGACTGTTGTCAATGAGCACTTTAAGCCAGCTTTTAACGCAGAGTCACCAAGCGCAATAGCTCAGGCGACAAAAATTACTTCAGATGTATCGTGGTGTTAACACCCGTATCGATATCATCCTCAAACCAGCGTGCGGTGACGGTTTTAGTCTCGGTGTAGAACTTCACCGCCTGCTTGCCATAGGCATGCTGATCACCGTAGAACGATTTTCTCCAGCCGGTGAACGAGAACATTGGCAGTGGCACAGGTACCGGTACGTTGATACCCACCTGACCCACTTTGATCTCGTGCTGATATTTACGCGCAGCCGCACCGGATGAGGTAAAGATAGAGGTGCCGTTACCGTAGGGGTTTTCGTTGATCAGGGTGATCGCTTCTTCAATCGTATCCACTTCCAGAGCGATTAGCACCGGTCCGAAGATCTCTTCCTGATAGATCGACATATCGGTTGTTACATTACGGAACATGGTTGGACCGACCCAGTTACCATCCGGATAGCCCTCTACCACGACGTCTGAACCATCCAGAATGCAGTCAGCACCGGCATCTTTACCCTGCTGAATAAAATTAAGCACCTTGGCTTTAGACTGCGGGTTGATCTGTGGGCCATAACCCGCTTCAGGGTCATTCCAGGCACCGGGACGCACTTTAGCCAGCGCATCGCGTACTTCAGGAATCCACTCCCGTGAATTACCCACAAATACCGCTACCGAGATCGCCATACAACGTTGACCTGCGGCACCCACAGAGGCTCCGGCAATACTATTAACCACCTGATTTTTAGCCGCATCCGGCATAATCACCATGTGGTTCTTAGCACCGGCAAACGCCTGTACCCGTTTCATCTTATCGGTACCGGTACGGTAGATATGTTCACCCACCGCCACAGAACCCACGAAGGAGATCGCCGGCGTATCTTTATGCGTCAGCAGCTGATCTACAACCTCTTTAGTGCCGTGAACAACCTGCAACAGACCGTCCGGTGCACCGGCTTCTTTAAACAGCGCTGCCAGACGCATCGGCGTCAGCGGGTCTTGCTCCGACGGTTTCAGTACGAAGGTGTTACCGCAGGCAATCGCCATTGGGAACATCCACAGGGGGATCATCGCCGGGAAGTTAAACGGGGTAATACCCACACACACACCCAGTGGCTGAGTAATACTGTAACAGTCGATCTTACGGGCCACGTTCTCAACGGTTTCCCCCATGCTCAGGGAGGCGATGTTGCAGGCGTGTTCGACCACTTCTATACCGCGCCACACATCACCTTTCGCATCTTCAAAGGTTTTACCGGTTTCCTGTGACAGCAGCTCGGCAATCTGATCGTGATTCTCTTTCAGCAACGCCTGATAGCGCAGCATCAGACGAGCACGCTCACTAACAGGCGTCTCCTTCCAGGATTCAAACGCGGCTTTTGCGGCTTCAACAGCCTGATCCACTTCGGCAGGTGTTGCACAAGGCACCTGGGCAATTACTTCCTGAGTTGCAGGATTAGTCACCGGAATCCAGTTTTCACTGCGGCTCTGAACCAGTTCACCATTGATCAGTAGAGGGACTTGCTGAGTCATTTTTTACACCTTTGCTGCTATTAGCATCTCGTTATTATTGTCTTCAGTCACCACTCTCAACGAAAAGTGACTGCAATCATCTTGCATTGATTAAAGCACAGCTTCTGGCTGCAGATGATTCATAATGTTGTTATATTAATGGACTATATTGCTATTTAATACATGAATACCCTTATAAACCTGATACACCCTCTTATACATTAGTCGAGCAGCACCGATGAGCACACCTTCAAACTGGCCGCTTCCGCCCCAGAGCATCCGTTTTGTCATCCCGCACAAAATCATCGAAAAACTCTCTAACAACAGGCTTTCAAAGGATCTTTACCCGCTCGGGGCCGGCTATTATAAGCAGGCGGAAGGCCACCGTATGGAGCGTCGGGAACATGATGACCATCTGTTGATATATTGTCTCGATGGTAAAGGTAAAATTCGCGTTAACCAGAAGAATATTGCGGTGAATAGCGGTGATCTGATCCTGCTACCACGAGGCACCGTTCATCAGTATGCATCCAGTCTTAATGTGCCCTGGACTATCTACTGGTGTCATTTTGAAGGTGAGCTGGCGGATGACTTTATTGAACATCTGCAGATCTCAAAACAGAAGCCTGTGGTTCACTTAGGCCTGCACAGTAGCCTGGTGAGTGAGTTCGATGCACTGTTGGAAGCGCGTCACAGCAGCTATCATCTGAACGCCTTTATCAATGCCGCCAACCAGCTGCGGCAGATACTCACCCATATTGCGTTATTACAACCGCTGGTGCGCAGCCAGGATGCCGACAGCTTCAATCTGGAAATAATTCACAGCCTGATGCAGGCACGTATCCATGAACAACTGGATATCGACACTATGGCAGCCAGCGTCAACCTGTCAAAATTTCACTTTATCAAGAAGTACAAAGATGTCACCGGCACCACCCCAATCAACCATTTTATTCAACTGAAGATTGAACGGGCCTGTCACCTGCTGGATATCAGCAGCAGAACGATTGCAGAGGTCGCCTTTATGGTGGGCTATGAAGATGCCTATTATTTCTCACGCATCTTCAAAAAAGTGATGGGCATCTCGCCGACCCAATACCGAAAACTGCAGGTCGGCGCATGGTCGTATAAGAGCTTTAAAACCGAGACCATTTAAATTAACTTATAGCGACTAAACGATTACCTGACACAGTTTTAATAGAGGTGAATATGGCGCTTAACATTGCCGGAATTGATCATATCGTATTACGCACCACCCAGCTGGGGGAGATGCTGGCGTTTTATTGCGGTGTACTGGGCTGTATCGTTGAACGGGCGCTACCGCCGGAAACAGGACTGGTACAACTACGCGCAGGGGATGCGCTGATCGATCTGGTGATGGTCGACAGTGAACTGGGACGCGAAGGTGGCGGCCCTCCGACAGCAACAGAGAATAATATGGATCACTTCTGTCTGCTGCTTGATGCCATCTCTGAAGATGAGATCAGCCAACACCTCAGTGAGCATAATATAGCGTTCGAAGATTTCACCGAACGCTATGGCAGTGAAGGTTTTGGCCAATCGATCTATATTCAGGACCCTGAAGGCAATACCGTCGAGCTTAGAAGTAAGAAAAAGTAAGACGTTAAAACCGCTCATTCGCGTCAACCGGTTTATTGTTCCCAGGTTTGCAGCACCATATGGGTGACTATTTTGGCCCCCTGCGGCAACACAGCATCGATCTCTGCCAGTATATCGTGCAGCCGCTGCATCGTTGCAAACTCGATATACACCAGCAGGTCGACTTCGCCACTGATTCCGTGACAGTACTTTACTTCAGGATATTGCATCACCAACTGCACCAGTGGACGACACTTATAACCACCGTGCTTAATTTCAAAATAGGCTCTTAGCGGACCATTTTTATCGGTCTGAGTTGAGGTTAGCACCTGATAGCCCAGAATCTCGCCCTGCTCTTCCATCCGCTTTATTCGCTCAGAGACGGCCGGACGTGACAGGTTGACCTGTTCAGCGATAGCGGAAACACTCTGCCGGGCATTTTCCCGAAGTGCGGCGATTATTTTCTGATCAAAACTATCCATGCGTTAACCTGAGTATGCAAAACGTCGGCAAAATATTGAAAAACCTACAGATTGACAGTAAACCACGACGTAACGGTTTTAGCATCAATCGTACACTCTACTGACACTATATACGTGATCTGGGAAAAAGATGACTAGGCTAAATCAAACTATCACCCGCTGGCAAGGGATGGGACTTATTGCAACCACCCTTCTGGGAACCGGCGTCTTTATTCTGCCGCAACTGACCATTGCCGCGGCCGGTGATAACGCCATCTGGGCCTGGGTTATTCTGTTGTTAGGGATTTTGCCGCTGACCTGGGTGTTTGCTGAACTGGGACGACGTTTCACCCACGCCGCAGGCCCTGCTTATTTCGTTGACCGGGCGTTCGGACCGCTTGCCGGCAGGGTTATCGGGCTGCTGTTTCTGTTCTCCGTGCCTCCCGGCGCCGCCGCTGCCCTGGTGATGACATTCAAGTTTCTCGAACCCGTAATCACGCTTTCAGCAGAACAACAACTCTGTGGCGAACTGCTGGTTTTTTTACTGCTTTTTTTTATCAACCGCCGGGGCCTGCAACTATCGGGTCGTATTCAGATGGGGCTAACCCTGACGATTCTGTTTGTGGTTACCCTAATGCTGGTGATGACACTGATTCAGACACCGGTCACCGACGCCGTTCCTGTGATGCACCGGCCAGTGGTGGCAGGCGATTACAGTGGTCTTATGCAGGCAATCGGCTTGGGTATCTGGAGCTTTCTGGGCATAGAAGCGGTCACCCATCTGGCGAGTGAGTTCAAAGATGTCAAAAAAGATTACATTCCGGCAACCCTGATCGGCGTCTCCCTGGTGGGACTGATCTATATCGGCTGTACCTGGCTATCGATGCTGGCTCCCGAACATCCGCTGGCAATGGTCGGCCTGTTTGAGATGCAGTTCGGCAGCAGTGGCCGCTGGATTATCGGAGGTTTAGGTTTTATCAGCGGAGTCGTGATGATCAATATTTTCTTTGCCAGTCTCTCCCGTCTGGCCTGGAGCTTTAGTAACGATGGTATCCTGCCCCATCAGTTACGCGCACTCAACCAGCATAAGATACCCACTATCGCACTGATCACCTTCCTGCTGATCTCTGCGCTGGTGCTGCTGCTCAGCTATCTCGCCGGGATGAGTTTCACCTTGATGGCTCATTGGGTAAACGGCTCCTTTGTGGTGGTGTATAGCGCGTCAATGCTGGCCGCCTGGAAGTTACTGGAGCATCGTTGCAGGCCTGCAATAGCGGTCAGCCTGATAGCCTGCGGTGTGTTTATTTACTGCCTGGGAAGCGCAATGTTTTACGCACTATTGCTAGGTTTACTGATAACGCTGATCTTGCTGGGACAGCAGATCTGGAGACGCAACTCTGCCCATTGGGGGACTGATTTATAATCGGGTGACAGCACTTGTGGCTGGCACCCTTATCCCGGCATTTTAGCCTATGTTTTCAAGGCGGATTGAAAACATCCTAAACGGCAGAGAGTCTTGTCGCGCAGTTCTTGCAAATAACTACATGACAAACAGCAGATTGATCCATAACAGCACGACAGATAGAACCCCACCACCATAGAGATACATACGATACCTGACTTTATTAGTCGTCAAATGGACATAGGCCTGAGCTGATCTTAGGCCTACAAAAAGCCAGGCAAACAACAGTCCTGTCGAACTCTCTATCCCTAAAGCAACATACAGAGCACACACCACATAAAAGAGACAGGGAACCTCAAACATGTTGTTGTAGCACCGACCGGTTTTAATCATGTTTTCCGGCAGGTCCTCTCCCTGCATTAGCTTGAAATAACCGGCTCTCACCTGCCCGTTACGTACAGACTGAATTCTGGCTCTGACGGCGATCAAACCGATTAAAACCGTTAGCATAGATACCATAAATATTGGGTAGATCATGATTTAAAAGCCCTTCTGAAGAGTTCACAGATTGCAAAGTGTTGATGCTAACAACAATCTATATATGATAAAGATCATATTTAAATTGCCACAAGAGAAAACCTGCCATGCCATACTCAAGTGAACATAAACAAAAAAGCAGAGAGAGAATTCTGCAGAGCGCCTACCGGTTATTTTCAACCAAAGGCTTTGACGCAGTGACCGTGGATGCGGTGATGCAGGACTGCTCATTAACCCGTGGTGCCTTTTACGGACATTTCACCAGCAAGTCTGAACTGTATAAAGAAGCACTGACGTTTGCTGCATCAAACAGCAAACTCGCGGAGATAAAACCTGAAGGGCTATCTCCCCGGGAATGGCTAAGCGTGCTGTTGGATGGCTATCTGAGTGTTGAACACGTCTCCGGTGAAAGGCCTTGTCCTTTAGCGTTTCTGGCCACCGATGTTGTGTCCCGTGATAAAGAGACCAATAAAACCTACGCCCGTGTGTATCGCCGGATGAATCAGTTAATTCTCGACTATGCAGGCAGAGACAGCGTCAGAGATGAACAGGCTATTCTCTCGCTTACCTCGATGATCATCGGCGCCGTGGCCGTTTCCAGAACCCTTGAGGATAAGCAACTGGTGCAGCAGATATTATCATCCTGTCGCCAGCAGACACGTTTGCTGCTTGGCGGTATATAACAGAGATATAAACCACCTGCCGACAACTCAGCGTTATTCACTAAGCGTCAGTCTAACCTTTATGTCGCGCATAGAAACGTTCCAGTTCGCGGGGTTCCGGCGCCTGCCCGGTAAAGATCTCCACATAATCGGAGATCCGTTGCAGCCGGGTATGCAGATCTTCATCGGACTTCATCGAGATATAACCGATCTGGGTCAGGTAGATAGTGCGGGCGCGAACATCGGCTTTTTGCGCCTCAAAACCGAAACGGATAAACATCTGCCGCAACGCCTCCAGCCGCGCTTCATCTGCCTCAGCGATCTGCTCAGCGACCTCAGCAGACTGCAATGCCCAGCTGCGTACAGCGAACTCAAACTGGGAATCAAACAGATCCTGGCTCAGCCAGCAATCAAACAGATTGAGAATCGCCTCCGCGATACTTTCGGCATAAGCCCCCGCCTGAGTCACCAGGTTACCGCTGTTTTTATTGCGCCACTGGCTGAGCAAGCCATTCAATAGCTCATCACGGTCTTTGAAAAACCAGTAGAAACTGGTGCGTGACAGCTGAAGCTTTTTTGCCAGCGGCTGAATCCGCACCGCATCAATACCGGACTCAATCAGCGCGTCATAAGCCGCCTGTAACCAGACATCAGCAGACCCCCGCCAGCCACTCTCCGCTGACGTTTTAGTGGGTTTGGTTTCGTTATTGCTAATGTCCTGCTGATCACTGTCGTTATCAGTTTTCATCGTATCTGCTTGATCCCCCGGTGCGCTCACGCGACTTTTTTGCCTAAAAACCTGCTCTGGCTAAACCTACTCTTTCTAAACCTGCTTTAGCTAAACCTGCTCTGTCTAAAACCAGCTCGGCCAAAAATTGACACACACCCGGCATTGCCCTTAAAGATAGCCCTTAAAAATAGCTGCGACAGAATGTACATAACTGTTCAGTCAATGTAAACCGGGAGCTAATCTTGCAATGTACATCTATGAACTTTTAATTGACACCTATGTACATTAATCCTAAATTACCTGAAAACGTTGTTTCATTACTCACTCACATGGAGGCCCGACAATGTCCAATGATCCCCTGCTACAACCGTTCCAACTGAAGCATCTGCGTCTGCGCAACCGCATTATGGTCTCCTCCCATGAGCCGGCTTATTCAGAAAACGGTATGCCGACCGACCGCTATCGTGCCTATCACGTTGAACGGGCAAAAGCGGGCGTTGCACTGACGATGACAGCAGGTTCTGCGGCTGTCGCCAAAGACAGCCCGCCGGTATTTGACAACATCCTCGCGTATAAGGATGAGGTCGTACCCTATCTGAAAGCACTCACCGATGAGTGTCATGAACACGGCGCGGCGATGATGATTCAATTAACTCACCTGGGGCGACGCACCCGCTGGGATAAGGGTGACTGGTTACCCGCAGTATCCCCCTCACATCGCCGGGAAGCCGCCCACCGGGCCTTCCCTAAACGGGTTGAAGAATGGGATATCGAACGCATTATCAAAGACTACACCGATGCCGCCGAACGGATGTATGCGGCAGGCATGGATGGTATCGAACTACAGGCCTACGGTCATCTGATGGACCAGTTCTGGTCACCGCTGACCAATACGCTGGATGGCCCCTACGGCGGCGATCTCGACAACCGCTTACGCTTCACTTTTGATGTGCTCCGTTCAATTCGAAAACGGGTTGGCAATGAGTTTATCGTCGGTGTGCGCTATACCGGCGATGAGATGCTCGGCGGTGGTCTGACCGCAGAAGACGGTCTGTCTATCTCTCAGCGACTGAAACAGAGCGGCATGGTGGACTTCCTCAATGTAGTCCGGGGTCACATCGATACTGACGCGGGTCTGACCGACCTGATCCCCATCCAGGGGATGCGTAACTCACCCCATCTGGATTTCGCCGGTGAGATCCGCGCCGCAACCGAGTTCCCCACCTTTCATGCGGCAAAGATCCCCGATGTGGCTACCGCCCGCTACGCCATCGCCAGCGGCAAGGTCGATATGGTGGGCATGACACGGGCGCATATGACCGACCCGCATATCGTGCGCAAGATTATAGCAGGCCAAGAGGACAGTATCCGCCCCTGTGTCGGTGCCAACTACTGTCTCGACCGCATCTATCAGGGCGGCGCGGCCTACTGTATCCACAACCCGGCGACCGGCCGTGAACTGACCATGCCCCACGATATTGCCAAAGCGGAACAACGCAAGCGCGTCGTCGTTGTGGGTGCAGGCCCCGGCGGACTGGAAGCCGCCCGGGTTGCCGCAGAACGGGGCCATGAGGTAATCGTGTTTGAGGCCGCCAGCAATGCCGGCGGACAGATTCTGCTGACAGCTCAGAGCCCACGACGTCATGAGATGATCAGTATCATCGACTGGCGCATGCAGCAATGTGAGGCACTGGGGGTCAGCTTCCATTTCAACACCTATGCAGAAACGCAGACTATCCTAGCTGAACAACCCGATGTGGTGATCATCGCCACCGGCGGGCTGCCCGACACCGAGGTATTAGACAGCGGCAACCATCTGGTGGTGTCCACCTGGGATATCCTCTCACGAGATATAAAACCCGGTACTAATGTATTGTTGTTTGATGATGCGGGAGACCATGCAGCACTTCAGGCGGCGGAGATCATCGCCAACAGTGGTGCCACACTGGAGATTATGACGCCCGACAGAAGCTTCGCGCCCGAGGTGATGGCGATGAACCTGGTGCCCTATATGCGCACCCTGCAACAAAAGGATGTCACCTTTACCGTCACCTATCGTCTACAGTCCGTCACCCGGGATGGCGATCAGCTACTGGCGACGGTTGGCAGTGATTACGAAGATGGTAGCCGGGATTTCAGCCAGACCCGACGGGTCGATCAGGTGGTCGTGAATCATGGCACCCTGCCGCTGGATGATCTCTATTTTGACCTTCGTCCACTCTCATCGAATGAGGGTGAAGTGAACTACGACGATCTGATCGAAGGTGTGCCGCAGACACTGAACAAAAATAGTGAGGGGCAGTTCCAGCTGTTCCGTATCGGTGATGCGGTTTCTGCCCGTAACACCCATGCAGCGATCTATGATGCGTTACGACTGGTCAAAGATATCTGAATTAAATAATAGAGGATGGGCCGGGTTATTCAGGAATATGAGTAACCTGGCCCTGAACTAAAGAGTCGTTAAGATGGCTATCTTCGCTATTTATCTTAACTGGCTGTCTTTACTGCCGCGTCGATTGATACCGCCCGCGCTGGTCTGTTGTTTTTCCAGTTCTGCCTGGCATTTGATACAGAGGCGGATGCCGGGAACCGCCTGACGACGCTTCTCTGGAATAGCCTGATCACACTCTTCACAGTGGGTTAAACTTTCAACCACACTGGAGCCCGCATTTAAGCGACTGCGCGCCAGGGCGACGGCATCTTCGACACTGGCATCTATCTGATCCTGAACCGCGCCATCACGCGCCCAACCACCTGCCATATGAACTCCTTAGCCTGTTAAAATCTAATCTGCTGACAGATCAGTCGCGGTCATTATCTTTGATTTTTTGTACGCCGCATCCAGTCCTTCCGCGATAGCATCAGCAAGCGGTGAAGCCTGCATCGCAGTTAATCCCGCAGCGGTGGTCCCCGCATACTCAATCATAGCCTTAACATGTTCTGCTGGCGAAGCCTCCGAGGCCGCCAACATAACGCCACTGGCATGAAACAACTGACGTATCGCCCGCTCTGCTATGACCGGGTCAATCCCTGTTGTAACAGCATAGTCCACCATAGACGCAGCGTAATAGGCGACAAACCCGGGCACCGGCCCGATCAGCGCAGTGAACTGGTCGATCTGTTCCTCACTGGCAACCTCATCGGTCTGGCCAATCGCGTTAAACAGCGCCTGCGTCGCTTCGCGATCTTCAGCCGTCACCTCACGACTGGCACACCAGGGAGAGTAAGCCAGCCCTTTTTCCGCCGCAGGATTGGACATCGCCCGGATCACCCGCTCAGCGCCAGTGCGATGCTGAAGTTGCTCAATGGTAACCCCCGCTATCACGGAAATAAGCAACCCGTGGTGAGGCTTTACGTTAATATCCAACGCGGCAGACAACCCCGGCGGTACCGCAATAATCACGATGCCACAGTGGTCGATCAGATCCTGATTACAGGTGGTAAACTGTATCGCTGCTTTTGATTCCACTGATTCAAAGCCGGTACGATTATTTGAACGGCTGGAGATCCACAGTTTCTCAGGTGAAACAAGTCCGCTGCGAAGTAACCCATGAGCGATAGCCGCACCAAGCTGGCCAGTGCCGCCAATAATACCGATGCAAAGTTCTGAGATCATTACGCGTCACACTCCCTTAAATTGCAAAACCTGATGCAGCTACCACTGCAAAAAGAGCTAGCCACCATTCTAACCTATGCGCAGGGACGGTGGCCCCTGTTAACGACCGATAGTTTTCGTTGCACGACGACAAAATCACAGACGCGGCTTACTATAAAAGCTTAACTAAAAGGCATTCAAAAAGAGGATTGAAAAAGGGGATAAGCACAGCAGATCGCACCAGCGGTTGGAGCCAGCTGAATTTAAATATGCTTATTGAAACAAACAGGGCTAAGAAAGATGTGAGGGCCGTAAAGGTTTTTCAATAACGTAGAATGCATCCATCCCGATAGAAAAACCTAGCACCGCCCATCGCAGATAATTATCAGCGATGCGAAGACATTACATCCCGGACTTTACACACCAACCCGCCGATTGGACGCGGTTTAGGGGGTATAACCTGTTGGCGCAGATAGTCTGCCACCGCTTTAGCAGGATCTTTTTCGGCGGTCAGCACTACGTTAATTCCTCGACCGGCCATCTTGTTAATAAAGCTATCCCCGGCACTGGCACCGATCAGCACATCACAATCACCCAGCGGATGAGGCATCTCATCCTGATAGTAATGAAACACCATCTCCTTAGGGAGGTTAATTATCTCTAACAACCGGACTTGTTGTTCAGCTGCGGGAAAAATCCCTGCTTCATCAGACTGAAAAACAAGCCAACTCTTACACTTACCGATATGTCCGGCGACTGAAATACCATCTTTACTGGCAACGGCTATTTTCATCTGGATACCTCATCAGCACAGCTGAAATTATCTGAATAACTGTAATTTTCATTTATAAACTGCTGCCTTAGTGTACTGAACTTCTCCTCGCATACCCTGACTTACAGCAGTGTTTTGCAAAAATCAGATAAAAAAATGCAGCCCGATGGCTGCATTAGCGATTCAATTACGGCTATTCAGAACGAATATCTCAGATGAAAGCCCTGCTCAACTCAGCGTTAAGGGAGGCATCGCATCCACGGCATTTTCCATCGCCTTATTCCAGGCTTTACGCAGCCCCCGCATATACTCATCATCTTCACCGAATACACGATAGCGCCCTAATGCAAGGCTGCCATGCTGAAGAATGTAGAGTTCAATCGGCGGACCGACCGTCAGATTACTTTTCAACGTGGCATCCATCGATATCAGACCACATACAATCGCCCGATCAATCGACGTACTCTCCTGAATCACCCGGTCTAAAATCGGCTTACCATATTTAGTTTCGCCGATCTGCAGATAGGGCACCTGGGTTGAGCTGACGATAAAGTTGCCCTGAGCATAGATCATATACATGCCACTCACCGCTCCGAGAATCTCTCCGGATAACAGAAAAGTTGCCTCAAAAACCGACCCGCCGCCCGCTTTTTCCTGAACTTCAACACTCAGATTACCGATATACTCAGCGGCCTGATTCATATCCGTAACGGTCAGCAAACTGATCTCTGCCGTCAGTTTAATATCGCGTTCGATAGCAGCAATCACTGCCTGGGTTGTGGCGAGATTTCCTGCACTGCATAGCACAAACTGTCGATCACCCGGAACGCCATAACGCCACATTTTGCTATAGGTGCTGATGTTATCCACCCCGGCACTGGTGCGGGAGTCGGAAATCATTATGGTTGCCTGGCTTGTTCTGATACCCACGCAGTAGGTCACTTTTCTCTCCTGAAAACTCAAATATGTCTAAAGACGCTGTTATACGGCTTATCACGCTGTATCGCCATACAAATATTCCTGACCGTAATGCCCAGGTATTTAATAATGCTGCTCATTATATGAGTTTTACCGTACAGAAATATTATTTATTTACGGATGAAAGAAAATAAGGCCCTCTCGCTTTATAAAGCCTCAGATATAAACACCAGAAAGCAGTCTACCCGGATGCAAAAAAGCCACCGGCTGACACGCAGGTGGCTTTGTAAAACGGTCACTGAACCCTATAAAGGTTATTTACCTGACGTAAATTCTGGATAGGCTTCCATACCACACTCGTGTACATCCATCCCTTCCATCTCTTCCTCTTCGCTGGCGCGCAGGCCCATTACCGCTTTGATAATCAGCAGGACAACAAACGAGGCGATAAACATCCAGGCAAAGGTTGCCGCAGTACCAATTAACTGAGCCATGAAGGTCGCATCCGGGTTGCTGATCAGCACCGCAAAGATCCCCCAGATACCAGCAGCACCATGCACCGAAATAGCCCCGACAGGGTCGTCCAGTTTCAGTTTATCCAGCGCCAGCACTGAGATAACCACCACAAGACCACCCACCGCGCCGATCAGGGACGCGGTACCGGCATCCGGTAACAGTGGTTCAGCCGTAATCGCCACCAGACCGGCCAGCGCACCGTTAATGGTCATGGTCAGGTCGGTTTTACCAAACAGAGCACGGGCAAACAGTGCTGCCACCACCATACCCGCAGCGGCGGCTGCGTTGGTATTGACGAAGATTTTAGCAACCGCGTTGGCCTCTTCCACATTCGCAATCTTAAGCTCAGATCCACCATTAAAGCCGAACCAGCCCATCCACAGAATAAACATCCCCAGAGTAGCCATCGGCAGGTTTGCTCCGGGAATAGCCCGGACTTCACCGTTAGAGCCATACCTGCCTTTACGTGGCCCGACCAGAATAACCGCAGCCAGCGCCGCAGCGGCACCCGCCATATGCACGACAACCGATCCGGCAAAATCCTGGAAGCCCAGCTGATCGAGGAAACCACCGCCCCATTTCCAGTAACCTTCTACCGGATAGATTACCGCTACCATTACGACAGCGAAAATCAGGAATGGCCAGAGACGCATCCGTTCTGCCACGGCCCCCGACACAATCGACATGGTTGCGGCAGCGAAAACCGCCTGAAAGATGAAGTCGGCCATGCTCGAGTAATAGGGTGCATCATCACCACCGGCAACGACAGCGTCTGTGGTGTTGTCTGCACCCAGAAGGAAATCCAGTCCGGGGATGACCGAATTAATCGGATCAGCCGGATACATAATGTTATATCCCACCAGCAGGTAGACAATACAGGCGATACCGTAAAGCAGAGCATTCTTATTCAGAATCTCAACGGTATTTTTACTCCGGACCAGTCCGGCTTCCAACATGGCAAAGCCCGCCGCCATCCACATCACCAGCACGGTACACATTAGAAAATAAAATGTGTCGAGCGCATATGACAGTTCAATCGGTAGATTACTCATCTGTTTCTCCTATAATGCAAATACACCGGACTCACCGGTACGAAGTCTGAAAACCTGATCAAGCTGTTGAATAAACAACTTCCCATCACCAAAACAACCGGTTTTAGCCACGCCGGATATCACTTCAACCACCTGATCCAGCAGAGAATCATCAAGCGCGATCTCCAGCTTTATCTTGGGTACAAAACTGATACGGTATTCAGCGCCCCGATAAAGCTCAGTGTGACCCTGTTGCCGCCCATACCCTTTCACCTCAGTGACGGTGAGACCGCTCACACCAAGGGACTGTAATGCCCCCCTTACCTCGTCCAGCATGTGCGGCCTGATAATGGCCGTTATTAATTTCATTAGCTCACCATTAATTTTCCATAAGGAATATATTATTCTTATTGAGAATATGTAATATTCGTGCCAATAGTTATTTACACTTTAAAATCAAATAGTTATAACAATAAAAAGGACAGCGCACCAAAGATGACGCACTCTCTTAGTGCGTCGCACCAGCACGCATCACCTAGAGGTGCACCGATGACTCTGAGAGATGCGCAACAGAAAGCAAAAACAAGCGACACCTGAGGTGGGTGTCACTGGCTTCTGTAGAAAGATGAGGAGGCCAAACGTTAAACCATTAGCCTTAGAGAATTACTCTGGAAGTAAGAAGTTTTTATTCGCGTTGAGAGCCACTGATGATACCGATTGATCTTTCAGGCCCACGCCCGAGCACTGCAGACGCATCGACTCATCAATCAGCCAGACAAGTTTCTCAGTCGCCGCGTCAATACTCATACCCGCAGGACGCACATTGGAGATACAGTTACGCCGGGCATCTGTTAAACCGACCTGGGGCTGATAGGTATAGTAGATTCCCAGACTGTCGGGGGAGCTGAGTCCGGGACGCTCTCCCACCAGCAAAATCAGCAGCTCGGCCCCCAGTAGTTCACCCACTTCATCGCCGACCGCGACCCGTCCCTGTGAAACAATTGAGACCGGCGCGATACTCAAGCCCCGGTTTTCAAGTCGGGTTAATACTGCATCTGCCATCGCCGCAGCATGGCTCTGTACCGCCATTGATGAGAGACCATCCGCAATCACCAGTGCCACCGTGACGGTTTCCGGGTGTTTCTGCCGATATTCCTGCAACTGTTTAACTGAGCGCAGATCGAGTCGGCGTCCCAGATCCGGACGCTGCAGGTATTCGGTGCGGTCGGCGGCCCGGCTATGCAACTCGATTGTGCTATAGCCAGCCGCCTTCACCTGGTCAGCCAGAGCATCAATCTGCAACGCGACATGCACCGCATCCCGGGCACTGGCATGGTCCATCTGAAACGCTAACAGCGCTTTGGTTGGCAGACTGACCCCGGTGCGACCCTGCGCGATGCGGGCATCGGTATAACGACGCAATTCCTGCCATGGATTGTCGATCACAGGCTTGACTCGATCTGTTTGCTTTAGCTCACTCATTGCAGAACTCCTTCGCCGCTGACTAACACTGCTTCAACAGATTGCTGAAGGTTGCAGGCATGGTATTCGACAGCCGCCCGGAAGGTTGAGTAATGCCGATCTGTTGCAGCCAGTGATCAAACTCCGGCGCGGGTCTCAAGCCCAATACTTCGCGAATATAGAGCGCATCATGGAAGGAGGTGGTCTGGTAGTTGAGCATAATGTCATCCCCCCCCGGAATACCCATAATAAAGTTAATACCGGCGACGGCCATCTGGGTCAGCAGCATATCCATATCATCCTGATCCGCCTCTGCATGGTTGGTGTAACAGATATCACAGCCCATCGGCAGACCCAGCAACTTGCCACAAAAATGATCTTCCAGCCCCGCACGGATAATCTGCTTACCGTCATAGAGGTATTCCGGGCCGATAAAACCAACCACGGTATTCACCAGCAACGGATCAAAATGTCGGGCCACAGCATAAGCACGCACCTCACAGGTTTGCTGATCAACACCATGATGGGCATTCGCCGACAGCGCACTGCCCTGCCCGGTTTCAAAATACATCACGTTATTACCGACACTGCCACGCTTCAGCTCGCGGGCGGCTTGATTAGCTTCCCCCAGCATCGCCAGATTAATACCAAAACTCTCATTGGCCGCCTGGGTACCGGCAATCGACTGGAAAACCAGATCAACAGGCACTCCGCGGTTGATCGCTTCAATCTGATTGGTAACATGGGTGAGCACACAGGACTGCGTCGGAATGCCGTAATGGCCGATAATATCGTCCAGCATTTTCAGCAGTTCAGTGACGGCCGCGTAGTTATCGGTGGCCGGATTGATACCGATCACCGCATCGCCACTGCCGTACATCAGACCGTCCAGAATACTGGCTGCTACTCCGGCCTGATCATCAACCGGGTGGTTGGGCTGCAAGCGGGTAGACAATATCCCTTTACCCCCCAGGGAATTACGAAAAGCGGTTTCATTGCGGCACTTGGACGCCACCAGAATCAGATCCTGAATGCGCATCAGTTTAGAGACCGCAGCCACCATCTCAGGGGTTAAGCCCGGCGACAGTTGCTTCAGTATTTCACTGGTGGCCTGATCGGACAGCAACCAGTTACGAAAGTCGCCCACCGTCAGATGGGAGACTGGCGCAAAGGCGATCAGGTCGTGAGACTCGACAATCAACCGACTGACTTCGTCGGTCTCTGCAGGAATCACCTGTTCATTTAAAAATGTCTTCAGTGGCAGATCGGCCAGCGCCATCTGCGCAGCAGCACGCTGGCGTGCAGAGCTTGCAGCAAGTCCCGCCAGACAATCCCCCGAACGCAGGGGTGTTGCCTTTGCCAGCAGCTCTTTCAGATCGGTAAACTGCCAGCGTTGCTGGCCTGCAGTCGCGGAATAGCCCGTCATTAAACGATGATCTCCACCAAGACACTTTCAGATAAACAGAACAGAAAATTCCGGGGCAGCCTGAGCTGCCCCGGAGTGTGTTGTGTTACAACACTATCGCTTTTCAGCCTATAGCTTCAACTATTTATAGTCGATATAAGTATGATTTTCATGAAGCACACTGGCGACCACGGCTCCCACCGTTGCAGCTACCGCCAGCGCCAGAATAACCATCATCGCAGTAGGGCTGTCAGCAAACGTAAAATACGCTTCTGCACCTTCCCAGGTTGTAATAGGACTAGAGTTCATCGTCGTTCTCCTTAAGCAGTTGCTGTAACTTTAGTGGCCGGAAGCTCTCCAGGAGCAGAGTATGCAGGCACAGATTCAGGATAAGCTTGTAGAGGTACCTCTACGATATCCAGCCCCATCTCTTCAGCTTTAGGTGGCACCCGCAGGAAGTTCATCTTCGCCATCACATATGACAGACCAAACCCAGGTACGAAGCCAAGCAGAGCCATTACACCGGCACTCATCAGCTGACCGGTGAAAGAAACGTCTGGCGCACCTTCAACAACGTTCGGGAAGCCACTGGCAAAGATACCCAGACCGACAATACCGATCAGACCACCGACACCGTGAACCGCAAAAGCACCTACCGCATCATCAACCTTAAACTTATGAGTGATGAACTTATCGGCCAGCGGCGCAACAACACCACCGGTAATACCCAGCAGGAATGCCAGTGGCGGATAGTAAAGATCCAGACCAGGAGCCGCAGAGAAGATACCTGCCAGTGCACCAGACATCATCCAGAATGGCTGACGGGTAACAAAGTAAGCACCGATAATACCGCCGGAGAACGCCATCAGTGTATTGAAGCTCACTGCCGACAAGGTAACCGGAGTACCAAAGATAGTAGTCCACTGCGCGCTGCCTGCATAGATAATGCAGCCACCGAGGAAACCAAAGAAACCAACGATAATCAGCATCAGACCGATAATGGTCATCGGCATGCTGTGACCTTTGATATCAACCACGGTGCCATCCGCCAGGAAGCGACCGATACGAGGCCCAAGGTTGATGGTCACGCCCAGGGCGAAGAACCCGGCAACCATGTGTACACAGCCTGCCGCACCAAAGTCGTGGAAGCCCCACTCAACGGTGAGCCAGCCAGTTGGGTGCCAGCCCCATGCAGCGCCCAGAATCCAGACAACAGAACCCAGAATGATTGCCAGAATCAGGAAAGAGCTCATACGGATACGCTCAATCACTGCGCCTGAGAAGATCGAAGCAGTGGTTGCCGCAAACAATACAAATGCGCCCCAGAAGATACCGCTGGCATTATCAGTCAAATTTGGCCCCATATTTGATGACCAGGGCAGACCTGCGGCGGCGGCTTCATAATCGGGTGTGAAACCGTTATACATCGCCAGGTAGATCCACCAGCCGAAGAAAAAGAACGTGGGGATAATAAAGGCAAAAGCCAGAATGTTTTTCACACCGGAAGCCAGTGCGTTTTTCAGGCGGGATGCACCCATCTCATACGCCAGAAAGCCTGCATGGATAATTACCATCAGGCCGGTACACCACCAATAGAACACCTCCATATTGATGGTGCCCGTCATCTCAATCAGAGTTTGTAACTCTGCAAGTGTAGGGGCTGTTTGCTCCATTTTGGAAACCTCTCATCAGTTAAATTTTCTATTGTTAAGCTCTAGAACTGCGACTAAAACAGTCAAACTTTTATTTATCATTGGTAAACTTTATTTCCCTTAAGGAAATGCAGATATCATACCAAACTAATTATTTAATCTTTTAAATCAATACATTAGATTCTAATAACCATTAATCTTCACACTTTTATACGCTTTAAACCGACCCCTATTGGTGCGCCGCACCATTCAGAGTCAATTTATGCCTTTATCCTGATCATAAAACGCTATCATCAGGAAAAACGTCAGATGCCAGCCGCACCATGCTGGGCAGCGGTATTGTTGGTGCCTGTTTTACATAGATCATAGCCATAGGCTTACTCCTTCATTTGATTAAATCTGAATTAACTTCTGACCCGGGTTCTTTCCGGATCGTAAAACGGTAACGTGGTAGTACGAACCGGAATCCGCTTACGCTGGCCATCCAGCTGCCCCACTTCCAGAGTGGTGTCCGGCTCAGCAAACTGCGGCTCAACCCGACAGAGTGCGATCTGACTCTTCAGAATCGGCGAATAGGTTGCGCTGGTGACCACGCCCACCGGAAAGCGGCCGTTGAACACTGAATCCCCATGACTCACCCGTTCCTGGCTATCGATCAACAGGCCCACCAGTTTTTTCCGACTGGCAGGATTCTGCGCAGCGATCGCCTCGCGACCGACAAAATCATCGGTCTTGGTTTTCAGCGGCACTGTAAAACCGATACCCGCTTCATACGGATTGGTTTCGGCACAGAATTCATGTTCGGCGAAGATCAGTCCTGCTTCTATACGCAACATATCCAGGGCATCAAATCCCAGCGGAGCGATACCATACGGTTCACCCGTTACCCAGATTCGGTCCCACAGCTGTTCAGCCTGATCAGGATGACACCAGACCTCAAACCCAAGTTCTCCGGTATAGCCGGTGCGAGAGACCATCACCGGCATCCCCTCAGGCCCACCGAGGCGCCCGGTCATAAAGCGAAACCAACCCAACTCAGACACCGGGGTGCATGACTCAGCATTCCAGATTATCTGCTGCAACAGATTGCGGCTTTGCGGCCCCTGTACAGCGACGTTATGGATCTGATCGGTGGATTCTCTCACTTGCACCTGCAACCCTTGCTCGGTCGCTAACTGGCGCAGCCAGATACCGCAATAGGAATCACCACAGATCCAGCGGAACGCATGCTGCCCCAAACGAAACAGGGTGCCATCATCAATCATTCCTCCGGTGCTGTGACACACCGCCGAATACACCACCTCACCAACCGCCATACGTGCTACGTTGCGAGTCAGGGCATACTGCAGCAGGGTTTCTGCGTCAGGCCCCAGCACTTCAAACTTTCGCAGCGGGGTCAGATCGATCATCGCTACCCGTTCACGGCAGGCCAGATATTCCGCCCGGGCGCCATAGTTCTGATAGTCAGACGCCACCCAGTAGCCCCGATATTCTGTAAACTGTTTCGTCAGAGCGGATGTGCGGCCATGAAAACCGGTTGCTTTAGTCATACGGGGTTGCTCCTCTGGTGTTATCCGATATCCCACTGAGCGGGGGAATTCACAGGTTGCGGGATAGATGCGGACATGAATATCGGTTGGATTCCAGCCATTCGCCGGATCGATGTCGTCGGGGCAGGCAGACGAAACGCAGATCAGGTCCCGTGTAGCCCGCAACAGGACATAATCACCGGCACGGGACCAGGGCTCTTCGAAGCCGATGGTGCCGCAGTCTCCGGCGCTGGTATTAAAAAAGAAGTTGATCGCAGGCCAGCCAGCCCGGGGAGCGATGCCATAACGGCTCAGGCTGCGGTTAAAGTTTTCAGTACAGTTAATATGACCAAAATAACCGCTGTCTTCGTAATACTTGCTGTTGCAGGCAAACAGGAAGCTGTCGTGACGCCCGACCGTATCCTGCACCACTTCCAACATGGTTTTCTGCTGCGCATCGGTCAGTTTTGAGTGTAAACCCGGTTGTGGCAGGGTCAGACCATTGAGCGTTCGGGTGGCAACCGCATCCAGAGCGACCTCCCTGCCCTGCGCCTGCGCTACGGCATCAAAGGCGATAAAATCACTGCACTGTTTTCCCTCAACATCGATAATCTGTATCCACTCTCCGGCTTTAACTTCATAGCTGGTGGCGCTGCATCGGGGCACCCGAAACTCGCTACGGGGAGCGGCCAGAGGCATAGGCAACGCGGCATCGGCGGTGGTGAAATGAGCAACCTGCAGTTCAGTCACCGGCGCTTGCTCAGTCACCTGCATATCCTGTCCACAGCAAAGCACAATCATCGTGACCGCTTCAGTGACTGCAAACTCCGGCAGTGAGTCGGCAGCAAAGCAACATGCCTGATGCAATGCCTGCTCACCAATACCCCAGACCTGCAGTAACGCGTTTAAACGCTGTGCAGAATCACTCTGCTGTTCTAACTGCGCCAGTGCATTAACTGCTTTACTGAAGGCGTAAGATGGCAGCGATGCTTCAGGCACGCTTCCCTGTGCATCGATAAACAACAGTTCACAACCCTGATGGGTATCCGCAGAGGTAATACAGACACGGTCACCAACATGCAGATCAAGACGCAGTGCTCCCTGCCCCTCCACCCGATATAACCGGGGAGCGACTCCTTTATTTAATGCATCCTGAACTGGTTGTTGCTGAATTGTCATAGCGTTATCCCGTTAAACCGTTTGACTCAATCGTCAGATCACTGAAGCGTGGCACCCATCAGGTTCTGCCTGTTTCAGCTTTATCCATTCAGCCTCATCTAAGTGCATTTTTATGCAGCGAGGACTAACTTGGTGCATACAACAGAGTGTTTCAGTGTCGAAATTTTATTTCTTGATGGTTAAAAATATTTACTCATAGTGATTATCGGCACAATCATCAGGAAGGGGTATGCCATTGTGAGTACACACGCCGCTATGGCACAGATGCTGCTTTGTAATTCACTCTATAGACGTGCACTGACTGCATAACTCAACGTATTCCCCACCGGCAACCACGCTGTAAGGAGGTTAGAATGGCGGTATCAATTCCACTGTGGATGCACAACTTCCCACAGTTCTTGCGCGAGCAACCGGCAAAACAGAAAGAGATCGTCTGCGCGCCTGCCCTGACGCAACTGGTCGTGGATCTGGCCTGCAGTGAAGATATCCGGCTCAGTCTGGAACAGGCACTCAACCGACTCCAAAGCTATATCAGCTTCCACCTTGAAGCGGAGCTCTATCTGATGGGTGTACCCACTCCTCAGCGAGATCTTCTGCTACACGCTTCTACCGTCACCCCGCCCATTGGGCTGGCCGGTCAGCTGCGCTACCAACTGACGGAACACTACATCAGCGATGCCAATGAACTGCGCTATAAACTGCCAGGCACCGCGCTATCGGTTCACGCGCTGCAGTTACGCTTTGATGATGTGAATCCAGCAGGCTGGATGGTGCTTTGTTTTAAAGAGAGACTGCCGGATAGCAAACAGATCAACCAGATATCAGAGCCGATTGCCGAAGCTCTCACTGGTGGACTGAGTGGCTGGTACCGCCAGCAATCCCGTATCAGTGCGGCGATCACCTCAGAAAAAGCCGCCCATGCCGCCGAACTGCATGATTCGATGGCGCAGATTCTTGGCTATATGCGGATCAAGGCTTCCCGATTGGCCGATCAGTGCAAACGTCAATCAGAACCGGAACTGGCAGCGATCAGCGAGGATCTGTGTCATCAGGCTCAATGCGCCTATCGCCAGACCCGGGAGCTAATCGCCTGCTCACGGCTCTCAATAGAACAGGGGCAACTGGTCGATGCCATCAGTCAGGCGATCAGTGAATTTGAACAGCGCAGTTCGGTGGTCTTTGAACTGGATAACCGGGTGGGCGCACAGCTGATTACCGAGGATGACTCCCAGGCGATTTTTATTATCCGAGAAGCGCTCAACAATATTGTCCGCCACTCCCATGCAAGCCATGCGCGGGTGCAACTTCTGCGTCAGAATGACGACTCCATCCGCATCCGGGTTGAAGATAATGGTAAAGGGATCTGTGCTGATCAGGCCCGCCAGGACAGCTTTGGCATGAAGATCATGCAGGAGCGGGCCGAACGGATCCATGCCAGCCTGTTTATTCTGCCCCGCACACAGGGAGGTACCCGTATCGATCTTGTGATACCAGGGGCTTGTCATTCCCAGAACAATTCCATGACACAAACTCAAAGTGAATACTGAGCTTATGAATGAAGTTACGATTACCCGTGTCATTATCGTTGATGACCACCCATTGTTCAGACGTGGCGTGGTTGAACTGCTGAACGACAGTGGAGAGTTCAGAGTACTGGCAGATTTCGAAGGCGGCCAGCAGCTGCTCGAAGCCCTTCCCGGCCTCAGCCCTGACCTGCTGCTGCTGGACATGCATATGCCTGAACTCTCAGGACTGGAACTCCTACAGCAGCTGAAACAGATGGGTGCTGAACAGAAGATCGTGTTTCTAACCGCCTCTGATGACAGCAGTGAACTGTTCGAAGCCATCTCAGCAGGTGCCAATGGCTATCTGTTAAAAGATTCATCACCCGAACAGATTATCAGCGGCTTGCAAGGTGTTATGCAGGGCAATATCGCCATGGATAATACCGGCGTTACTATGCTGGCACACCACCTGAGCAAGGGTGACCAACACACCCGCGAGATGCCAACCAGTAATAGTAATCACTTCGATCTGACTGAGCGGGAACAACAAACCCTGAAACTCATTACCCGGGGCATGAGCAATAAACTGATCGCCCGTGAACTGGGCATCAGTGACGGCACCGTTAAGGTCTATGTTAAAAACCTGTTGCGCAAACTCAACGTCAACTCACGTCTGGAGCTGGCCGCTTGGGCACATGCAAACATGTCCACTATGAACACGTCTGGCTTAACAGAAACAGAGAACGGCCTATGACAGTACTCAATCTGTTCCGCCGCACCCCAAAAACAGAGTTGCCAGAGCTGACCGAAGTTCTCGATAGTCTGGGAGATGCTGTACTCGTCTTTAACAGCCGTCTGCAAATCAACTATGTTAACGCTTGCTGGAAAACGCTGACCGGATACACCCATAAGGAAGCAACCGATACCTGCTTCAGTGACTATATCCACCCGGAAGACCTGAAAAACTGGATCGATATCACCCGTCAGGTCAGTCGGGGAGGCGACAGCCAGTATCTCTGGTTCCGTTTAATCCGCAAGGATAGCGAGGTACGCTGGTGTGAAATACGTTTACAACCGCTTCGCGCGGGTCAACCTTTTCCGCTCACCGCCACCCTCTGTGATATTACCCCCCAGGTTCGCGACGATGAGATCAGCAAAGCCAGTCACCGTAGCCTTTCCGGTTTAGTTAACCGCATACCGGGCATGATCTATCGGGGACGCAACGATACCCGCTGGACCATGGAATATGTCAGTGAAGGCTGTAAAGAGCTGACCGGTTACGGTCGGGACCAGTTACTCAATCAGACCCAGTTGTCTATTGGCGGACTTATCCATCCCAACGATGCTAGCCGGGTGTGGGAAACAGTGCAGCGGGCACTGCAGCAACATCGCTGTTTTGAGTTGTATTATCAGTTACTCCATGCCGATGGTCAGTTCCGTCAGGTGTATGAGAAAGGACAGGGTATCTACTCCTCAACCGGCGCAGTGCTTGGCGTCGAGGGAATTATTCTGAATATAAGCCCCCCTTCCGACTAACCCCTGTTACCCCTTTTGACTTATCCACTCAGAGGAATTTATCGCGACCTGATATCTGAATAACCTGATGAAAAGAATGTACATTATCAGGAGATCACATATGACCAAGCGAGTTGCGATAATCGGCGCAGGGCCCAGCGGCCTGGCTCAACTTCGGGCCTTCCAGTCCGCACAGGCAAAGGGCGCTGAGATACCGGAGATAGTCTGCTTTGAAAAACAGAGCGACTGGGGCGGTTTATGGAACTATTCCTGGAGAACAGGTTTAGATGAGCATGGCGAACCGGTTCACGGCAGTATGTATCGCTATCTCTGGTCCAACGGACCTAAAGAGTGTCTGGAGTTCGCTGATTACAGTTTTGATGAACATTTTGGCAAGCCAATCGCCTCCTACCCACCCCGTGAAGTGTTATGGGACTACATCAAGGGCCGGGTAGAAAAGGCCGGCGTACGCGACTATATCCGCTTTAACACCCCGGTTCGCAACATCACCTTCGATGACAGCAGCAAACTGTTCACCGTCACCGTACACGACCACAACAGCGATACCGTCTATTCAGAAGCGTTCGATTATGTGGTTTGTGCATCAGGGCACTTCTCTACCCCACGGGTTCCCGAATTTGAAGGCTTCAGCACCTTTGGCGGGCGCATTCTGCATGCTCACGACTTCCGTGATGCCCTGGAATTTAAAGACAAAGACATTCTGCTGGTTGGCAGCAGTTATTCTGCCGAAGACATTGGCTCACAGTGCTATAAATATGGCGCACGCAGCCTGATCAGTTGTTACCGCACCGCACCTATGGGTTACAAGTGGCCCAAAAACTGGGAGGAGAAACCCCTGTTACAACGGGTTGATACCGATACCGCCTACTTTGCCGATGGCACCAGCCGCAAAATAGACGCCATCATCCTCTGCACCGGTTACCTGCACCACTTCCCATTCATTGATGAATCTCTACGCCTGAAAACCGATAACCGCCTCTGGGCGATGGATCTCTATAAAGGGGTAGTCTGGGAGCACAACACCCAGATGTTCTATCTAGGTATGCAGGATCAGTGGTACACCTTCAACATGTTTGATGCGCAAGCCTGGTATGTGCGGGATGTCATTATGGGCACCATCACCCTGCCTGCCACTAAAGAGGAGATGGTAGCGAACAGTATGGAGTGGCGCGAGCGGGAACTGACTTTGGAAACCGCCGAAGAGATGTTTACCTATCAGGGCGATTATATCCTCGAACTGATCGAAGCCACCGATTACCCGACCTTCGACATCGAAGGTGTACGTCAGACCTTCCTGGAATGGAAACATCACAAGAAGGAAAACATCATGACCTTCCGTGACTTCTCCTTCCGCTCCCTGATGACCGGCACCATGTCACCACCGCACCATACCCCATGGATCGATGCTTTGGATGATTCTCTGGAAGCCTACTTGTCTGATAAAAGCGAAGTTAAGCAGGCGGGTTAAACACTATCCGGGCCGGTCACTCACCGGCCTTTTATCTGTCAATTAAAAACGCAATAGGAAATAGATCATGAATCTGGTCACAAAAATTATCGACAAAACCGTTGCACCGATCACCGATGATCTGGAAGGCTGGGAAAAGATCGACGGCAACCCCACCATGACCACCTGGATCGAGTACACCAGCCCGGATGAGTCTATGATCACCGGTTGTTGGGCAGCCACACCCGGCACCTACCGCGCCACCTACGCCAGCTGGGAGTTTATCCACCTGATCGAAGGCGAAGTGATCATCACCCAGGATGGTGAAGAGCCAGTTACCCTGAATCCAGGTGATGCGTTTATGGTTGAAGCAGGTTTTACCGGCACCTGGGAGATTATTAAGCCAGTGTTTAAGCACTTTGCGATTAAGTTGAAGTAACACTCGCGTTATTTTTAATCTTTTTTAAAGCAGCGTTAATACGCTGCTTTGTAGTGTGTGAGTCTCAGCCCCCCTTCAATCTCAGCCCCTTTCAATCTGTTTACTCTCTGCGCATAACGATTCCAGCTTCAATGATTGCAACTTCAATAATTGCAACTTCACTTGTCCCGGGTAGCGAACCCACTCATCGCAATGAATGCAGTCACTCTGAATGCAGTTCCTTTGATTCATCTCATCGTCAGGGTAATCCTGACACCTGCACAGAAGTCACTATTCATATCACGCCTTATAAACCAGAAAAGCCCGGATGGGCTCTTTTGGTTTAGCAAATTATAAATTCATCATTGAAAGTTCAATCGCTCGCAAACTCCATTTGCAGAACATGACGCCTGGCCTGCTTCGACACACATCAGAGCGCTTCTGTTCTGCAGATTTGCGCACGAGACCGATTAACCGTCTCCCTTAAACAAAGAGACACGGAGGTATTACCCTTTAGCGGTGCGCTTTTTCTTTTCAGGATCATCAAAAGGTAATGAGTGAGCAAGCGCTGCTACATTAAGACTGCCTTTCACTTCAAGCGGCGTACCCTGCACTGCGTAGTCGGTATCAAAGCGCACCAGCGCCATTGATTTTTCAGTTAAGCGCGAATACATGGCACAGGTAATCACGCCAACCTGTTTGCCGTCAGCCCATACGGTATCACCTTCTTGAGCGGCTTCATCACCTTCCAGCAGAGCGCCGAAGATTTTGAATCGTGGCTGATCTTTCAACCTGAAATGCTCAGTTGCACCGCGGAAGTCTGTCTTATCTTTAGAAACCGTAAAGTCCAGACCCAATTCCCACAGCGTATCGCCCGCCGCTTCATCTGCAAACGGATACATCTCGGAATTGTCGTAAGGGTAAAACAGCAGATAGCTTTCAACCCGCAGCATATCCAGTGCCGTAAAGGCGCATGGAATAATGCCGTAAGCGGTTCCCTTTTCGAGAATGGTGTCCCAGATGGCCATAGCATCAGCAGCCTTACAGAAGATTTCATAGCCTCTTTCACCGGTATAACCGGTTCGGGAGATCATCACCGGACGGTCAAACAGACGCGTCTGCATATGGTGAAAATAAGGCAGATCACGAATCCCCGGAACATGTTCTGAAAGAAAATCAACAGCGTTGGGCCCCTGTAGAGAGAGGTCGTGCAGATCGTCATCAAAGAGCACAGACACCTGACGCCCCTGAGAAGAGCGGACCAGCATTTCGTAACCGATACCCGCGCCAAATACCACCATAAACGCGTTCGGGCCGGTACGATAGATGACACAGTCATCAACAAACTTACCGGACTCATTCAGGATGGTCGCGTACACCGACTTACCCGGATAAAGCTTGGATATATCACGGGTACAGGCGTATTCCAGTAAGCTTTCTGCGTGTGGACCAACAAAATGTACCTTCTTTAATCCTGATACATCCATCAGACCGGCTTTGGTTCGAATCGCCTCATGAGCCAACGATAAATCGCTATCGTAGCTCCAGGGGGTTCCCATACCGTTCCAGTCTTCTAACTTTGAACCCAGTGCCCGATGCCTCTCTGCCAATGCAGAATAACGCCATGAATTAGCCATATTGCGCTCCCGTAATCTATTTATAAAAAAACAACCAATAGGAAATAATATTTCCCCTCAGGAAAAGCAATTGTTATGCCACCCCTCTCTATAAATGGAAAATAGTTGTGCAAAATGGAACCAGAGTGTGGGAACTACAGAGATCAGACGTTCATTGTTCGTGGGGTAGTCTGGCTGACAGGTCAGTATGGTGTAAGCTGCCGGCTGGCAGACCTAAGAACGCTCGCGTCACATAGATGCAACATCAAGAGTAAACTATTGATAGTTAATAGCTTTTTATATTTATTAACTAAATAAAAGCTGCATTAAAGCCTAGTATAGAGTGCTATCACAAAAACAGTTCTTCATCGAATCGGGAGCATCGCTGATAAATTTGTATAGAAAGAATTAAGGCTGAACGGGACACGTCGATAGCCATTTTAAAACCCCGCCTTAAAGAGTTCCGAAAACCCTGTAAAAACGAACCAAAACACAGCAGGATAACGATCATATTTGCCCCTATGTCCCAGATCAGTGCAGCTGAAAAACGGTGCATTTTTAACGCTAAATAGAACAGACAGAAAACTCAGGGTCGCGGCGAAATACAGGCGAAGGCTAAGCGATGAATCGTCGCATCGCCAGCATCGGGGAGTGGGTAAAACCCTGTCGCTGATAGAAGCGCTGGGCCGCTTCATTATCCTGGTCGGTCAGCAGAGTAATACGCATCACGCCCTGTTCACGGGCATAGGTGATCGCACCTTCCAGCAGCTCTGTGCCGCGGTTAGAACCTCGCTGATCAGGTGCGATCACCATATCTTCAAGCATGCAGACTCGCCCCCCCAGCGCAGTGGATACGCTGTAGAGCAGACTGACCATACCAACGATATGATCTCCGTTACGACTCACCAGAATGGCGCCTGTTTGGGGGGATTCAATAATGGTTTTAAGGCCACGCTGCTGGGCCGCAATATCGGGCTGAAACTCAGCCTCCTGCGCAAACAGATAGCCCAACAGACGACAGAGCTCAGGAATATCTTTTTCGGTGGCCAGGGTTATATTCATCGACATCTCGGGTAACGATTGATCCCTTATCTAACTACAGATACGACAGAAATTCACCCATGATGACGCATATAGCGCTATTAGTTGCTTAAACCATCTGCAAATCAAACCTTCAGCAGATTAAACCATCAGCTGATCAAGCAGACGATGCATCGCGACCTGGCTCTGCGACAGAAATCCTGCATCATCCCGCAACTGCGCTTCACTCTGAACATATTCACCGTCAGGTAAACCTTCAGTTTCACATGCCAGAAACGCATCAACAGTTCCCGACTTAACCTCCAGATGAAACTGCAACGCCCAGACTCTATCCCCAAGACTAAAGCCCTGAAACGGAGTGATCGCGCTAGTCGCAAACGAACGTGCACCTTCCGGGAGCTTAAAGCAGTCACCGTGCCAGCTTAGCAGTTCAGCCTTTTCAGGTAGCCAGTTCACCTCTGGGTCGGTGCGGATAATCGGAAACCAACCGATCTCTGATGTAGTGTTGCGGTAAATTTCAGCACCGCAAGCCGCCGCAATCAACTGGCCGCCCAGACAGATTCCCAGAACGGTTTTTCCACTGTTAATCACCTGGCGAATCAGCTGTTTCTCTTCTATTAACCAGGGATAGACAGACTCATCATTCACGCTCATAGGCCCACCCATGACCAGCAGCCAATCGAATGAGTCCGCTACGGGCAGCGCCTCTCCATGATCCAGACGCACCGTACTCAGGTTGAAATGGCGATGTCGGGAAGCATCGGTAAACCAGTCATACATCGAGCCGATCCACTCACCCTCGGCATGTTGCAGTATCTTGACACGTGTCATTCCTGGTCCTCAGACAGAAAACGTTATATGAACGCACTCAGGCAAACACTTTAAGCCCGATGCCACCAGCGATAATCATAAAGATGCAGCTAATCCTGATCAGGCTGCCTGATTCATCGAGAAACATAATCCCGTAGGTAGCCAGCATAGCGGCGCCTATACCACTCCAGACGGCATAGGCAGTGCCTACCGGAATGGTACGCATAGCCAGTGACAACAACCCCAAACTGATGACAATCAGGGTAATACTAATGACCGTGGGCCATAAGCGGGTAAAGCCATCACTGTACTTCAGCCCAATCGCCCAGACGCATTCCAGCACACCGGCGATACAAAGGTAGACCCAGCCCATTTTTTACACCCCAATAACAATATTTGCCGTACTAACAAACGCCGGACAACGCGGCCCGGCGCAGTAAGAGATCAGCTCACCGGATCAAATTGAGACAGATAATCCACCACAGTGCCGTGAAAACGGGTTAACCCTTTGTAGTTGATCAGTGGTTCCGGCAGGGTTTTCAACGCCCGATGCATGCGCACAGCCCATGTTTTATTGGTGACCAGATCTTCCAGGCTCAACAGATAGGTACGAATGCTAAACATCATCGCATTACTGCGGGGCATACGGTCCAGCACCTGGACTTCCACACGCAGGTAGACCTTTTCGCCCACATTATCCGGGGTAACGGAGGTCCGTTCATGGCCCCACTCATGATATTTTTCTGGCGAAGTATCCATCCGTGCATTCACAGTGAGCGTCCAGTTAAGGCGACGCACCGGTTTACCCACAGGGATCGCTATCAGATACTTCAGCGCCCGATCAAAGATCCCTTCGCTATGCGCCATCGGTACCGGGCCGTGCCACTCCCTGAAGCTCATACCCGCATCAAAAGCCAGTGACCAGTCCGCTGGACAAGTGACCATGCCGGCATCCAGAAACAGATCGCCATCACGCTGATCCAGCAGTGCAAAATCTCCCTGCACCTGACGGCCAATATAATCCAATGGAGGCAGCGGCAGAGAGCTACTGTCTCCGAAGGTAAACTGGTCGTTAATGTTTAACAGTTTATTTTCCCAGCGCCACAGATCGCCCTCGCGAGTGAGACTGAAGTAGTCCGGATAATCCTCTGACAGAGAGACCATCAGCCGTTCAACCATATCCCAGCAGGCCAGATCCATATGCTCCATCGCCAGACAACGGTGTGGCATCTCTTTTAAGACTAACTCACGCTCAGCCATCTCTGACAGGTAATGTTCATCAATGTCGAGAAACTTGTCGTAGGCTGAACCCTCTCCGCCCTTGGGCAGATGGGGTTCCATATTAACCGAGTAACGGTATTCATCATCCACAAATGGGAAGGGAAAGCGCTCAATAGCTTTAGTACTGTTACTGTAGGTAAAGTCGTCACGAAAACTCTGAATCTCTTTCGGTGCTACACGCATTGCTCTGCTCTCCTAAATATCTAAAACCAGACGTTCACCTGCAGCCCTTGAAACACAGGGCATTATCACCCGACCAGACTGTTTCTCAGTGTCACTGAGATAGCTGTCCCGATGCTCTACCTCCCCGCCGGCAACATCGCAGACACACTGGCCACAGACACCGGCACGACACAGATTCGGTATTTTAATATCCGCCGCTTCAAGCGCCTCAAGCAGGCTACTGTCGGCGGCAACGTCAAGCTCAACCCCGCGTCCGCTCAGTTCAACAACAAAGGGCTGCCCAGGCTTCGCCCCGGCGAACGCTTCCCAGTGGATAGCGCTGGGGGGAATGCCCATCTCATCCGCGGTTGTCTGTACCGCTTCAATCAGTGATTCAGGGCCGCATATATAGAAATGAGTCCCCAAGGGCTGCGCTGACATTACTGCGCTGACATCACAACGGTTGCCCTGATCGGCGTCATAGCAATGACAACGGTCGGCTAACGATTCCGTCAGCTCAATACGGTATGCCCCGGTCTGCTGACTGCGATACATGTAATGGAGCTCAAATGGCACCTGCTGCCGCTGTAGCGCTGGCAAATACGAAAGAAACGGCGTAATACCGACACCACCGGCAAACAGAACATGCTTCTTCGCCATCCACTGCGGCGCAAACAGGTTCGACGGCGGGGAGATTTTCAGCTGAGTACCAACTTCAACCTGTTGATGCATATAAACAGAGCCGCCGCGGGACGTTTCCTGCAGCCGCACCGCAATGCGATACTGGCTGTTATCCTGAGGATCACTCATCAGCGAATACGCGTTGCGATAGGTCGATTCAGTACCTGCCATCGTCACAACCACATGCGCCCCGGGCGAGAATGGCGTCAGCTGACCCTCCAACGGTTCAAGCGTAAACTCTTTGATCATCGGCGCTACCTGCTTAACTGCAGTCACCACTACGGACATCTGATCGATAACACTCATCAGCTAACCTCCCTTTTTGCGGGCATATCGGCACTGTCTTCCGCATTCACCTGATAGCCAAAATAAGCACTGTGAAGCCGGGCAAAATGATCGGTTACCTCAAGGCTGAGACCACAGCCATCGCAAACATAGGGCGAGTAGGTCACGCCCTCCGTTACCGTATAGCAGTGACAGCAAAATAGATGGCGTTCGCGACTAACAGGCGTCATCATGCGAATCTGCTCAGGACACATGCCAGCCTGTCGCGCATGACTGGCGACCCGCCAGATAAAGGGTTCCGTTCCGGCCAGATAGAGAGTACCAGCCAGCGGGAACAGCGCCAGTGATTCGATCAGTTGGGTATCACTGGCATCGTTATAGACAGCGATCTTTTTGTCCGAACTGCACTCATCATAAATTGACTGCATCTCCGCCGTTACGTTTTGCTCGGCGATGAAAAGATGAAATCTCGATTTTGGGTTCAGTTCAACTGACGAATACGCCGGTTTACTGACAACCCCATTCAATTGTTCTGTCTGCATCTGAGCCCTCCTCATAAGGTACGGTTAGCATCATGATCTGCAAATAAAATTCCTGTTAAGAATATTATGAGAGGTCGACAGAAGCCTCAATTGTCATGAAGAGGTACTTAAAAGGGGGTAACAGAGGGCCGGTCTTAAACGTTGAAATAAATACGGGACTGCTCACGCAGTTTTTAGCTACAGGACGATGGATTAAACACGCTCTATAGGGCATATTAACGGTCACATATCCCATAACGACCAGGCCCGTTTATGCAGTCTCTGCCAATTCAGAATAGTGGTTTTTTTGACATTGCGCGTGAATCGTCAGATATCTCTTTTGAAGAGTTCTCAGAGAAATATTTAACCCCTGAAATACCGGTCATTATTGAAGGTGTTGGCAATGACTGGCCAGCACGAGAGCGCTGGAGTGAAGAATATCTTTTAAAACAACTTGCTCAGGCTCCAACAGTTTCCACAGCGTCCCTATGGTATTGGGGCGAGCGAGACGTGCTCCCTGAGGATTTTACGACTCCCGATTTTGTAAATCAGTGTCTGGACTCCCCGGCTATGTTCCCAAGGAAACTGCATACCCGCATCTGGATTCATAAAATGTACAATGTCTCCAGCTGGCACTATGACGCGAACTTCACTAACGTTTTTAATGTCCAGGTTAAAGGTAAAAAGGAGTGGTTTCTCATATCACCAGATACCCCGCTTGATTGTTACCCTTATACCACTTTCGCAATCATGGACGGTAAAAAAGAAGATGTTCTGGAAGGAAAGCGGCATACACAGTTTTTTCTCAATGAAGGTGATATGGTTTATATCCCCCCCGTTTGGTTTCATAAAGTTATTGCCTGCGATAAAGAGAACATCAATATTAACTGGCTGTTTACTAAACGAAAAACCACTGTTTCATCGGTTGAGCTAAAACGTGATCTTGAGCGATATGTATTACACAATTACCTGAGCAATCACCGTTTTAAGTTTGTCCGGGGCATAGTTGCACTGTTTAACAGATATACCCCTGTCTTTATCCAAATCAAATGGAACGACGAGGAGATGACAAAAACGCCTTATACTGTTTCCGGGCTGGATATGTTTATGCGTGTACTCAAAGAAAATTTCATGTTGCTAAAAACGCTGATGCACGTGAACAAAATCAAACCCTACATGAAGTCTATATCCCGGCCCAAAAAACTCGATAAAATTAAGCTGTAACAAGCGTTAGCAAAAACAGAGAACACAGGTGCTGACAAATGCATCAGCACCGTTATTCAGTCCTTGCAGGCAATAAAAGTGAGACGCCCGCTGCAATCGCCAGAAACAGCGCTGAGACCCAAAGGCAGGCGGTTAATCCGGCGACCTGAAACAGATAACCGGACAACACAGTACCGATCAGCCTCCCCATCGCATTCGCCATATAGTAAAAGCCGACATCCAGTGAGGCGCCATCTTCCCGGGCATAGCTGACGATCAGGTAGCTGTGCAGCGATGAGTTGATAGCAAAGACAGCGCCAAACAGCAACAATCCGGCCAGCAGAGTAAACTGAGGATAGATGTTAGTTGTCAGTGACAGCGCGATCAGCACAGGTAGCAACATCAACCCCAGGGCCCACCAAAACGCCTCGCGACCACCCGGCAACCGTCCGGAACGCTTACCGGTCAGATAAGGTGCGACTGACTGAATCATGCCATAGCCGATCACCCAGAGCGCCAGAAAGCCCCCCACTGACCAGTGATCCCAGCCAAGAGTGCTGGCCAGATAGACCGGCAATGCCACCACAAACCAGACATCCCGTGCGCCAAACAGAAACATCCGCGCCGCAGAGAGATAGTTAACCGCTGCGCTTTTAGAAAAGGTCTGACTGAATTTTGGCTTGTTCTTCGCCTTGCCCAGATCCTCTTTTAACAAGACCAGACTTAGCAACCAGACAAACCCGAGTGCAACCGCCATCGCCAGCACCGCCCCCTGAAAACCCAATAACGTCAGCAATGCACCACCGAGGAAAAAACCAGCGCCTTTGAGGGCATTCTTTGAGCCTGTCAGGATAGCGATCCACTGATACAGAGTGCCTTCGGCATTGGCTGGAACCAGCTGTTTAACCGAGCTTTTGGCACTCATTTTATTCAGATCTTTGGCGATACCGGACAACGCCTGCGCCAGCATCACCCAGGGCACGGTGAGCATCGCGGAGGGGACTAATAGCAATCCCAGCGCCACCACCTGCATCCCCAGACCGATATTCATCGTTCGGTTCAGGCCGATACGCGCCCCCAGCCAGCCACCAAAAAGATTGGTGACAACACCGAAGAACTCGTAAAACAGAAACAGCAGGGCGATCTCTAAAGGGCTGTAACCGAGCTGATAAAAATGCAGTACCACCAGCATCCGCAGCGCGCCATCCGTCAGGGTAAAAGCCCAGTAGTTTCCGGTGACAATCAGGTACTGACGCAACGCTGGCGTCAGTTGTCGTAGGATTGATATCACGTGATAATCCTATTCCTGTGCTGCGACCATCCGCACCAGTTCAACGGTACGGTTAGCATAGCCCCACTCATTGTCATACCAGAGGTAGAGCTTCAGCTGGGTATCATTGACCACCATCGTCGACAGGGCATCGACGATACAGGAACGGGGGTCGGTTTTATAATCAACCGACACCAGCGGGCGTTCCTCATAGCCAAGAATCCCCTGCAACTCTGTCTCTGCCGCCTGTTTCAATAACCGGTTAACTTCGTCGACGGTGGTAGCGCGCTGCAACTCAAAAACACAGTCAGTGATTGAGGCGTTGGCCAGCGGCACCCGTATCGCATGACCGTTCAGCTTACCTTTCAGTTCGGGGAAAATATGGGTAATCGCCGTTGCTGAACCGGTGGTTGTCGGAATAAGGCTACTGCCACAGGCCCGTGCCCGGCGCAAATCTTTATGGGGCGCATCGAGAATAGTCTGAGTATTGGTAATATCGTGAATCGTGGTCATCGAGCCATGCTTTATACCCAGCGCTTCGTGGATCACCTTTACGGCTGGCGCCAGACAGTTGGTGGTGCAGGATGCGGCGGTGACAATGGGATGGATCGCTTTATCATAGAGGTGATGGTTAACCCCCATAACGATGTTCAGCACCCCCTCCTCTTTCACCGGCGCGGTAACGACCACCCGCTTAACCCCCTGGTCCAGATAGGGCTGTAACTTTGCTTTGCTTTTCATCGCCCCGGAGGCCTCAATGACGATATCGCAACCGGACCAGTCAGTGTCTTCAATCGCTCTGTTTCGAGTACAGAGTATCGACCGGTCCCCGATCACTATCCGATCACCTTCAGACTTAGCTGCAAACGTCCAGATACCGTGGACGGAGTCGAAGTTCAGCAGGTGCGCCAGCGTCGCGGCATCGCCCGCTGGATCATTGATCTGCACAAATTCAAGTTCCGGCCACCCCCAGGCTGCCCGCAACGCCAGTCGTCCCATTCGGCCAAAGCCGTTAATACCTACTTTGATTGCCACCTGTATAAGCCCCTTATCAATGACCTGATATAGTCAGTTAAATGTTCTATAGCTGAATATTTACTGTTGCAGCCAGCCGGTAACTTCAGTCTGAGTCGGAATTCCGCCGCTATGTACCAACTCTTCATCGATCACCACGGCCGGTGTGCGCATGACGCCATAACCCATAATCACCTGAACATCAGTCTCTTTCACAACAGTCGCGTCAACTCCCAGCTCCGCCGCCAGCTTTTCTATCAGCTCTGCGGTTTTGCTGCACTTAGTACAACCACTGCCCAACACTTTGATGGTTTTCATCACATGCTCCTTGGTTTTCATCAGGCTCTGTTTAAATTACAGAACCGGAAAAAGAAAATTAAAGATCCAGCCGATCAGGGTAAATGCGAACAACAGCATGGCAAACAGAATTGCCAGTAAACGCCACTGCATCACCTGTTTCAGCAATATAAATTCTGGAAAACTGGCTGCCACTGTACTCATACAGAATGCCAGGGTGGTCCCTACCGGCAAGCCATTGTTGATCAGGCTCTCCATCACCGGAATCACTCCGGTCGCATTTGAATACAACGGAATGCCCATCAGCACCGCGGCGGGCACTGTCCACCACTGACCATCCCCCAGGTTCGCCTCTATCCAGCCATCCGGGACAAAGCCATGCAACGCAGCCCCCAGACCTACACCGATAATCACCCACTTCCATACCCGGCCAAAGATCTCCAGCGTTTCACCCCGGGCGAACTGGTGCCGTTCAGCCATCGACATGCTCTCAGCGGCAGCAGGACCCACCGGGCCATTCTGTTTGCCCCGTTCCAGAGCCTTTGCCGCAAATGACTGCAACCAGCGCTCAGCCTTGATTGCATCGAGAAAAAAGCCTCCGGCAATCCCCACAGCCATGCCTACGAGAATATAGACAACGGTAAATTTCCACCCCAGCAGACTTAATAGCAACAACACGGCGACTTCGTTGATCAGCGGCGATGTGAGCAGAAAAGCCATGGTGATCCCCACCGGAATACCCGCCGAGGTAAACCCCAGAAAAACCGGAATACTGGAACAGGAACAAAAGGGTGTGACCGCGCCAAAGCTGGCGCCCATCAGATAACCCGCGCCGCGATGTTTTCCTGCCAGAAAGTCCCGTACCCGCTCAACATTCAGAGAGGCCCGGATCAACGCAATCAGGTAGATCATCACCACCAGAAGCACGAAGATTTTCGTCGTATCCTCGACAAAAAAATGCAGCGCCTGACCCATTTTTGTATCTGCTGACAGGCCAGCGAGATCGTAGATCAGCCAGTCGGCTAACCGGGTAAATATCTCAAACATGATGCCCCCTTCTGCTTAGCAGAATTTTTGACTACGGCCCGGGCGGTCGCCCATCTGTTTTAATCGCTGTTTTTCGGCTTCCAGATAGTCACTATTTGTGACTGAGGTTTCCCAAAGCACATTCCTGCACCAAGCTGGAAGATCAGGATTTATGCGGTAAAAAACCCACTGTCCCTGGCGTCGATCGGTCAGCAGACCCATTTTTTTCAGCTGCGCCAGATGACGGGAGACTTTAGGCTGACTCAGGTCCAGAGCGGTTATCAGCTCACAGACGCACAACTCTTTTTGCTGCTTGATAAGCAGTACGGATTTAAGCCGGGTTTCATCGGCAAGACATTTAAAAAGGCTAACAGGGCTCATAATAAATATAACCAAAACCATATATATGTTTAATCATATATGCGGAGTATCTGATATGAAAGTGAATAATTGATGAATATGCTACTGAATGCTGGCAACTTGACCCTCATCAGCTCTGATAAGGTCAGTTGTGTTATTCTCAACAGCCTAATTTATTGCGGATCAATTCATGCATTCTTTGAAGCGTTCTTCTGAACACTGCTCTTCTGAACACGGCTTAGCTGAACAAAGCTCATCAGAACAGAGCTCATCAGAACAAGACTCACCTGAGAACCCGGCTGCTGAGCAGATAAAGCCCAACCAGCCGCATCAGTTGAAGGCGACGCCGGCCGATGAAACTCTGGTCTATCAGATCGAAAACAATCTCTATATCAATCTAACCGACCGCTGCACCCTGGCCTGCCAGTTTTGTCCCAAGCATAATGGCAGCACTGAGGTGAAAGGCTATGATCTTGCCCTTGAAGTCAGGCCTCCGGCGCAACAGATTATCGATCTGATCGGTGATCCCAGCCGCTACGACTGCGTTGTTTTCTGTGGTTACGGCGAGCCCACGCTACGGCTGAAACCGCTCCTGGAAATTGCCCACTGGATAAAAGATAACGGGGGTAAAACCCGACTGAATACAGACGGCTTAGGAAATCTGGTAAATAAACGCAATATTTTACCCGAACTGAGCGAATGCATTGACGCGCTGTCGATCTCGCTTAACGCGCAAAATGAAGCGGTCTATCAGCGTCACTGTCAACCCGCACTCAAGGATTCATATACTGCGATGCTGGAATTTGTGGCGCTGGCGCCTGAATATATTAGCGATGTCAGTGCCAGTGCAATTAACGGGCTGGAAGGCGTTGATATTAACGCCTGCAGAGAATTGGCAGAACAGCGTGGAGTAAAGTTTAAACAGCGGGAGCTGGATATTGTCGGTTAAGCCCTTTCAGACAACCCAGATGATCATGGGTTGCGCTCACGACACCATTGGGTAAACTCCGCTTCCGGCATCGGCTTACCCAACAGAAACCCCTGCGCCAGATCACAGCCCTCTTGCTTAAGCAACTCGAGGGTTTGCGGGTCTTCAACACCCTCTGCTGTCACTTCAAGTCCGAGGTTATGGGCCAGATTAATGGTCGCATTTACAATCACAGCATCACTTTCATCCTGTAAAAGATCAGACACAAACGAACGGTCGATTTTAAGTTCTTTCAGAGGCAAGCGTTTCAGATAGGAGAGTGACGAATAGCCGGTACCATAGTCATCGATGGAGAACTGAAAACCCATATCATGGATACGATTAATAACCTGCATTGCCGCATCGGGGTCAGTCATAATCGAGCTCTCAGTTATCTCCAGCGTTATCCATTTGGGATTGATACCCGTCGCCCCTTTTATGCCGGAGATAAGATCCGGTAGTTCAGGATTATTCAGATCTTTCGCAGACAGATTGATCGATACAATAATATCTAACCCCTGCTCGTGCCACTGTGCGCACTGGGTAAAGCCCTCCTGAATCACCCAAAGCGTTAATCCCTGGATCAACCGGCTTCGCTCCATTAAAGGGATAAACTGATCCGGATAGAGCAGACCATGTTTCGGATGGTTCCAACGCACTAACGCTTCCACTCCGCTTAAAGTACCGTCTGCCACCCGAATTTTAGGTTGATAAAAGAGCTCCAGTTCCCGATTTTCAATCGCGTGATGAAGCTCGCTCATCAGCGTTAACTGTTTCGGACTGCGAGCATCAAAAGATGAATCATAGACCGCACAGCCTTTATTAGAGTTCTGCGCCATATAGAGCGCAATACCGGCACGCTGCACCAGAGTATCAACATCAGTACCGTGCTGCGGGAAGTGGACAATGCCAATATTAGCCTGAGCGGTCAGTTTTACCTGCTCAACATAGAAAACATCATGCAGTACCCGGTGAACACTTTCAGCCAGCTCTAGCACCGCTTTGTCCGCGAGGTTATCACTGATTAGCATACTGAACGTATTATTTTCCAGCCGGGCGATGGTATAGGGAGAGGGGAATGCGCTTTCCAGCCGCACCGCGACCTGCTTGATCAGACTATCGCTGCTATTACGCCCCAGAGTGTCACTAATCTCTTTATAGTTAGCAACTTCAATCATTAACACGGAAAACATACTTTTCCCGCGGGGTGAAACGATCTGTTGCTCGACCCGGTCATAGAACAGCTCTTTGTTGGGCATATCGGTGAGCAGATCGTGGGTAATACTATGGCGGGCCTGTTTTTCAAAGGTATCCGCTTTATCACGCAACGCCTGGGTCTGGTCCATCACCATGGCGCTGGCTTCATAGGCGAGAACGGTGCTGGAGTACTGCCCCCAGAAGGCGAAAATAAAGGGCACTATATCTAAAACCCAAAGCGCAAAATTAGTTTTCTGCACGTCAATCAAACTGGCAGTACTAATATCGCCATGCTCTATATAGGCCACCGTAAGCGTCGCTACAATCAATGCGATGACAGCAATGAATATTCCCTGCCAGGCGGTTTTTGACACCCGGGAGCGAAACACTTTGACATTATTATGCAGAAAATCACTGGTCGACCCTTTGATTACACTCACAACTGACTCCTTGTTGTACAACCCGCATATTTCGAATACGCACTACCCAGATATAAGCAATAGTATTGCTTAATCAGCATCACCATACCAGTAACATTCGCTAAACATCTTTGCTAATTCAGTCGTATTAGATAAGGGTAAAACGGATAACACTCTAGCCTAGTCAATCACGGTCTTTAAGGCATTTACTCACAAATAAAAGATAAAAAAAACCCTCCGGGTGGAGGGTCTGAAAATGCCGGTGATAGAAACACACTATTCCGACTGACAAACAATCCCGCGGAGGAAAGATTGTGAGATAAGGTATTGTGAGAGAAGCACTGTGAGAGAAGCACTGTGAGAAAAAGGTAACTCAGCATTCTCCGCCAAGTTACCTCTCCTGAGGACGACTCTCGATGGGTGAAATTACTCTGATGCAGCGATCAGACTGGCATTACCACCGGCAGCCGTCGTATCGATACAGAGGTGACGTTCGAGAGTGAAGCGTTCCGACGCACTGCGCTCAGTAATCAGCGGCAACAAAACTCCTTCACGAGACGCCAGAGCAACCCGATAGGCCTGTAAAATAGCCTGCTCAGCACAACTTGCCACCGCAGCAAAACCAGTAGCCTTAGTCAACGCGTCCGCCTGCAACAGTCCACTGATCGCCTTAAGCGGCAGACCTTCAGCAATCGCGGCCTGACACTCAGCTTCAGCACCGGGCGCCACCACAACCACAGCATTACCCTGAGACAGAGCCAACACGGCATGACGCATTGCTGTTGTCAGATCGGGTCCCAGACAGAGAACGGTACCGCGAGCATGGGTGGAAAGCAGGTTCAACTCACCGGTTGGACCGGGCATTGGCTGTGCATCATGCTGCAACGTAGAGAAGTCAATGTCAGTTGTAGTAAACAGCTTTTTCAGCTTTTCAATCTTGCCGTTATCGATTGCCCATTTACTGCTATTCAGACCATCAATCGCCTGTTGCAGCGCGTTGCTTCCAACAGCGGCAATCAGATCAGACGCAACTGACTGACTGGACTCAAGCTGCATAAAGCGTTTCACATACTCAGGACCACCCGCTTTAGGACCGGTACCCGACAAGCCTTCACCACCAAATGGCTGGGAGCCGACAATCGCACCGATCTGGTTGCGGTTAACATAGATATTACCCACTTTGATCCGGTTACAGATCTGAGCAACCCGCGTATCAACCCGGGTATGCAAACCAAAGGTCAGGCCATAACCGGTAGCATTGATGGCATCAACAACTTTGTTAATATTACCCGCTTCGAAGGTGACCACATGCAGAACCGGCCCGAAGATCTCCTCTTCCAGTTCAGCAATGCTGTCCAGTTTAATCACGGTAGGCGCAACAAATAGTCCCTCTTCAGGGGCCACCAGAGACTTTAATACAAGGCCTTTCGCCTCATACTTGGCACAATGCGCTTCAATCTTGGCTTTTGCCGCCTCATCAATAACCGGCCCAACATCGGTGCTCAGCAGTGCAGGGTTACCCAAACGTAACTCATCCATCGCCCCGAACAACATCTCCAACAGGTTTTCGGCAATATCTTTTTGCAGATAGAGAACCCGCAGAGCAGAACAGCGCTGACCGGCACTCTGGAATGAGGATGCCAGAACATCACGCACCACCTGCTCAGGCAGCGCAGTAGAGTCAACAATCATCGCATTCATACCACCGGTTTCAGCCACCAGCGGCGCATCAGGCGCCATATTTTCAGCCATTACCCGGTTGATCCGCTGAGCAGTCAGCGTCGATCCGGTAAAGCAGACACCGGCGACACGGCTATCAGAGGTCAGCGGCGCACCCACTGCCACACCACTACCCGGCAACAACTGGATCACATCAGCAGGAATATCCGCTGCATGCATCAGTTCAACCGCACGGGCAGCGATCAGAGGCGTTTGATCTGCCGGTTTAGCCAGCACCGCATTACCAGCTGCGATGGCAGCCAGAACCTGGCCGGAGAAGATTGCCAGAGGGAAGTTCCACGGAGAGATACAGGTTATAACGCCGCGCGCTTCCCCGGCAGACTCATTACGCTCGGCTTCATTGGCATAGAAGCGGGCAAAATCCACCGCTTCACGTACTTCACCCACCGCATCACGCAGGGTTTTACCCGCTTCACGGGTGGCCAGTGTAAACAACTCCGGCGCATGCTGTTCCAGCAGATCGGCAAACGTGCGCAGCGTCGCTGCCCGCTCAGCCGCGCTTTTCTGTGACCAGCTGCGGTAACCCTGTTGTGCAGCAACAATTGCCGTTTCAATGTCCTCAGGCGATGCAGTGACCACCTGACCGACACAATCTCCTGGTATAGCAGGGTTGTGGACCTCAACGGCTTGACTGCTCTGCGAACCACCGGCGACCATTGGCGCGGCGGTCCACTGAGCTTTAGTAAACGCAGCTTGCTGCGCTTCAAGTTCAGCGATCTGCACCGGATCGGTAATATCCCAGCCCTTAGCATTTTTACGCTTTTCACCAAACAGATTAACCGGACGTGCGATGGCAGTACTGCTGATATTGTCTCCCATCGCTTCAACTGCCGCTAATGGGTCACGGGCGATATCTTCCGGTTTAATCCGGGTATCAACGATCTGGTTAACGAAGGAGCTGTTAGCACCGTTTTCCAGCAGACGACGCACAAGATACGCCAGCAGATCACGGTGAGCGCCAACGGGCGCGTAAATGCGACAACGGGTGCCTTCACTTTTCAACACGGTATCGTGCAGAGACTCACCCATGCCATGCAGACGCTGAAACTCAAACTGTTTGTTATCAATATCTCGTGCCAGATGCAAAATACCTGACACTGAATGGGCGTTATGGGTGGCAAACTGTGGGTAGATACGGTCGGTCATCGCCAACAGCTTCTCAGCGCAGCACAGATAAGACACATCAGAGTTCACCTTGCGGGTGAACACCGGAAAGCCTTCCAGCCCCATCTCCTGAGAACGCTTGATCTCAGCATCCCAATAGGCACCTTTTACCAGACGCACCATAATTTTACGATCCAGTCGGGTCGCCAGGGCATAGAGCCAGTCCAGTACAAAGGATGCGCGCGGGCCAAACGCCTGCACCACGATACCAAAGCCGTCCCAGCCCGCCAGCGCTTCATCGGACAAAACCGCTTCGATGACATCCAGAGACAGATCCAGACGATCCTGCTCTTCCGCATCAATATTAAAACCCATGTTGGCCTGTTTGGCCTGCAGCGCCAAAGCGGTAGTCCGCTGAACCAACTCTTTCATCACCCGCTCTTTCTGACCAAACTCGTAGCGGGCATGCAGTGCAGACAGTTTTACCGAGATACCCGGATTCATACGGATATCAGAATGAATACACGCGGGTGTCAGCTTACCAATCGCAACACTGTAAGCCTGATGATAACGCAGCGCATCAGCATCGGTACGGGCCGCTTCACCGAGCATATCGTAAGAGTAGGAATAACCCTGTTTTTCCAGTTTACGGGCATTCTTAGTCGCTTCCTCAATCGTACGGCCGAGGACGAACTGACGACCCAGTTCTTTCATCGCCTGACCCACGGCGGTGCGCACAACAGGCTCGCCCAGACGCTTAACCATGCCACGCAATGTCTGTGTTACACCCTTATCTTCGGTTGGCGCAATCAGTTTTCCGGTAAGCAACAACGCCCAGGTAGAGGAGTTCACCAGAGAGGATTTAGATTTACCCAGATGCCCGCCCCAGTTACCGGACGCTACTTTATCTTCGATCAGAGCATCAATCGTCATTGCATCAGGCACACGCAGCAGTGCTTCAGCCAGACACATCAGGGCAACACCCTCTTTAGTGGTCAGACCGTACTCACCGAGAAACTTTTCCATCATTGAAGGCGAACTGTCATTACGAACTGAAGTTACCAGTTGCGCTGCATTCGCAGAGATCTGTTGACGATCGTCTACGGTCATACGTGCATTTGCCATCAGACCACGGATAACCCGGGTCTCATTCGCAAGGTAGTGCTCTCGTATTTCGGTACGGCACTGGTCAGTTGTTTTTGTCATAGTTCCACCTTTAAAAAATCTGCTTTAAACAGCTTTATTCTGGTTCTGCTGTTTGTTGAGTTACCCGTTTTTATTGCAATAACGATTTATGTACCTCATTCTAAACAGTCGCATATAGTCATTTTCACTATAGATTAAAAATTATTAATGAAATAGAACAATATTCAAACAAAAAACAAAACTATATTAAATTTTATCTGCAAATATTAGACATAACGACTTATTAGATGCACTAAAAAAGGGCGCGACTAATACAAAAAAAGCCCCATAGGGGCTTTTATGATGCATAGAGTAAGTTTAGCTTCTTATTTCAGCTTCGACAGTTTCAAACTGTTCCGTCACCGAACGCGCCGGTGCTGGCGTTGCCAGAGTTGCCACAACAATGGCGATAAACGCAAAAACAACCCCGGGAATAATCTCATACAGATCAAACCATCCACCGCTTAACTGCTTCCAGATCACCACCGTCACACCACCGACGATAATGCCCGCCAGCGCACCCGCGGTGTTCATCCGTTTCCAGTAGAGAGATAAAATCAGAGCCGGGCCAAAGGCAGCACCAAAACCTGCCCAGGCGTACGACACCAGGCTGAGCACCTTAGAATCTTTATCCAGCGCAAAGAAGGTCGCGATAACTGCGATAGCAATAACCGCAAACCGGCCAACCTGCACCAACTTTTCCTGAGAAGCTTCTTTGTTAAACAGCGCTTTGTAGAAATCTTCAGCCAGGGCGGATGAGGACACCAGCAACTGGGAATCAGCGGTACTCATCACCGCAGCCAGAATAGCCGCCAGCAGAATACCGGCAATAACCGGATGGAAAAGCGCATCAACCAGCACCATGAAGACCGTTTCGTTATCGCCAAGCCCCTCTGGCAGGTAACCGATAGCCGCCAGACCAATCAGACAAGCCCCCGCCATTGAAAATGCCGACCAGATAACAGCGATACGGCGAGCCGAAGGCACCGCATCTTTACTGGAAATACCTTTAAAACGCGCCAGAATATGCGGTTGGCCGAAGTAACCCAGCCCCCAGCCCAGCAAAGACAGAGTCCCTATCAGGGTAATCGTACTGCCATCCGCCTCAGTAAACATATTCAGCAACTCTGGATTCTTGGCATTTACGGCCGCCAGCGTCTGACTCATCCCCCCCAGCTCACCGATAGCGATCAGCGGCACTAACAGCAGCGCGCCAACCATCAGCAGGCCCTGCACAACATCGGTCCAGCACACCGCCAGATAACCACCAAACAGCGTATAGGAGATAACCGCCACAGCACCAATCAATACCGCAAGGGTATAATCAAAGCCGAACACAGTCTCGAACAGTTTACCACCGGCAACCAGGCCGGAACTGGTGTAGAAAAGGAAGAAAACCAGAACAAAGAACGCAGACACAACTCTCAGACTATGGGTTTTATCGTTAAAACGATTCTCAAAAAATGCAGGCAGTGTCAGTGAGTCACTCGCCTGAGCAGAGTAAACCCGCAGTCGCTGAGCAACCACCAGCCAGTTCAGCCAGGTTCCCACCAGCAATCCACCCGCCAGCCAGAACGAACCATAGCCAGCAGTCATCGCGTAGCCGGGCAGGCCCATCAACAACCAGCCACTCATGTCGGAAGCTCCGGCACTCAGCGCACTGGGAAATGCACCAAGATTTCGCCCCCCGAGAACATAATCCGAAAGATCCTGTGTACGGCGGTAAGCAACCAGTCCTATCGCTAACATCAACACCAGATAGATAACAAATGTCAGTGTTATTATCATTCGTAAAACTCCATCGATTCTGGAATCTGCTGACAATCGGCCTGCCGCTGACAGTCGATCATCTCTAGATTCACTTATTGTTATAGCCAGTATTGCTACCGGTATTTTTATCTGCCACAGATACAGCGCAGCTCAACATCTATGAGTACGCCGATGCCAACTCCTTTCATTACTGAGTGACTCTCTGAGACAATGAGTCTGTAATCCGGCACAAAGTGCACCCATAAACAAACACGCAAGCGACATAGCTTACAGAACAATGAAAAGACTATTTCCCTCTTTAAATTCCAAAAAAAGCAAATAAGATTATTTAATATAAATAATTTAGACATTTAAATTCATTACAAGACAAAATATAGGAAAACAGACCTTTTACCCAAAAAAAAAGCGGGACTGACATTCGTCAGACCCGCTTTATGTTGATGCTTTCTATAAGCGCTTAATATAAGCACTTAATATAAGCACTTACAATTAGTGCCTTCTATCAACTCAATTCAAGCAGCACACTCAGCGCAACAGAGAAGATAGAGCAATCGACCAGCTTGGTATTCTGGATATCCCGCAAGGTGTAATGCCAGCGCGCCAGATGCACCGCCCGGGCCTCCTGCCAACGCTCCAGTCGCTGCTCAACGCTGCTACCGGGCTCTCCGGACTGCAACACCTTCAGCGTCAACGCCCGATGCTGATTATCCAGCTCGATCCGATAGCTATTTTTCGCCAGAGCCTGCCAGTGATTCACCGCTATAAACTGGCGAATCTGCTGATCCAGCCAGATCAGGTTGAGGCTGGTACCTACACCAAAGTAAGTCATTGCGACCTGCTCAACATCTTCGTTGGTTTCGCGGGCAACATCGATCACATCCAGCAACCAGTATATATTTTCACTGGCGGCACAAAACGCTGATAGCTGCCCCGGAACCCCTGCGGCCGTATAGCGATCATATTTTTCAGTCAACCGATCAGCCGGAATCACTTTGTGAATCTGCTCATCAGACACCACAACCTGATCAATAGCTGGCTTATACACGTTCAGACAGTTCTGCATATCCAGACCATCACGATGATGCCTTAGCAGCCACTGAGTACCCCGGGCAAGCAGCTGAATGAGATCCCTCATCATCGCCACCTGCAATTCAGCAGGCACCTTATTGTCCAGCGACTCTATCTGCTGCCACTGCGCCTCAATACCAAATATTTCACGGGCAACCATATACGCCGCAGCGATCTGATCATAACTGACACCGATCGCCGAACTGAGGTTATTCACAAAGGTGATCCCCATCCGGTTAACCAGATCATTAGCAATCTGCGTGGCGGTAATCTCCCGGTGCAGACGGTGGTTATGCAACGCCTCAGGAAACTTTTTCAGCAGACGAGCGGGGAAAGCAGTTTCCATCTCTCTGGCAAAGCCTTTGTCCTCAGTTATCCAGGAGTTAATCAGCGCCTGCTTCAGCTCAATCCGGGCATAACAGATCAGCACTGACAACTCAGGCCGGGTCAGCCCCAGCCCCTTCTCACGACGCTGTAGCAGCTGCTTTTCGGTTGGCAGGAATTCAAGTTCCGGGTTCAGTTTACCTTCACGCTCGAGACTCTTGATCAGACGGATATAGTCATCAAGGGATTCCTGAGAGAACGCTTCAGCGATATTCAGCGCCTCGGCCTGACGATAGTTGTTTTTCAGCACCAGCTCAGCAACATCATCGGTCATCTCACGTAACAGCTGATTACGCTGTTTCATGGTCATATCACCCTGACTGACCAGTTCGTTCAGCAGGATCTTGATATTAACCTCATGGTCAGAACAGTCCACACCACCGGCATTATCGATAAAGTCGGTGTTGGACGAGCCACCATTCAGAGCAAACTCAATCCGGCCCAACTGCGTGAAACCGAGGTTACCGCCCTCACCCAGCACTTTGCATCGCAGCTCACAGCCATTCACCCGCAGACCATCATTGGCTTTATCACCCACATCGGCATGGGTCTCCTGGGTTGCTTTCACATAGGTTCCGATGCCACCGTTCCAGAGCATATCAACCGGGGCCTTGAGCAGCGCATTAATCAGATCAGTGGGTGCCAGACGGTCTGCGGCGATATCAAAACGCGCTTTCATCTGCGGCGAGATATCGATCCATTTAGCTGAGCGGTTAAAAATACCACCGCCCTGACTGATCAGTTTACTGTTGTAATCTGCCCAGCTGGAACGGGGCAGCGCAAACATCCGTTTACGCTCAGCAAATGCGCTGGCGACCTCGGGATTTGGGTCGATAAAGATATGCATATGGTTAAACGCGGCCACCAGACTGATGGTCTCGGACAGCAACATGCCGTTACCAAACACGTCACCCGCCATATCACCGATACCGACAACCGTAAACGGCTCTTCCTGTGTGTTGATCCCCTTTTCACGGAAGTGAAGCTTAACGGATTCCCAGGCACCCCGGGCGGTAATCCCCATCCCTTTATGGTCATAACCCTGACTTCCCCCGGAAGCGAACGCATCGCCAAGCCAGAAGCCATACTCTTCAGAGATCGAGTTAGCGATATCAGAGAAGGTCGCGGTGCCCTTATCTGCAGCAACCACCAGGTACGGATCATCCCCATCGTGGCGCACCACCGATTCAGGATGAACCACCTCACCGGCCACCAGGTTATCGGTGATATCCAACAGGCCGCGAATATAGGTTTTATAACACTCGATACCCTCCGCCTGAATCACTTCGCGGTCTGTCGTGTCCGGCATCCGCTTACAGATAAAGCACCCCTTCGCGCCCATTGGCACGATAACGGAGTTTTTCACCTGCTGTGCTTTCACCAGGCCCAGTACTTCGGTGCGATAATCCTCCATCCGGTCAGACCAGCGCAGGCCACCGCGGGCGACTTTACCGACACGAAGGTGCACACCCTCAATCCGCGGCGAATAGATAAACACTTCAAACTTCGGTTTTGGTTGTGGGATATCGGGGATCGACTGCGAATCGATCTTAAATGAGAAGTAGGCTTTATCGGCACCCTCTTTCTGCTGATAGAAGTTGGTTCGCAGGGTGGATTTAATTACCACCATAAAGCGTCTCAGTATCTTGTCATCATCGAGACTATTTACCCCATCCAGGGCGCTGAGAATACTCTGTTCAATCGCCTCTTCCTGCCCAGCCTCCTGCTTGCCCGGCTGGAACCGACAGCGGAACAGCTCGACCAGCTGACGGGTGATATCAACGTTACGCGCCAGAACATCGGCCATAAACGGCTGAGAAAAGCCGAAGCGTAGCTGTTTAATATAACGGGCAAACGCACGCAGCATAGCTACTTCACGCCAGTTAAGTCCGCCGGAAATAACCAGACGGTTAAACTCATCGCTGTCAGCCTGACCATCCCAGACTTTAGCAAACGCTTCCTGCAGAATAACTTTCACTTTATCCAGCTCAACCACGGTCTGCTGACCATAGCTCACCCGGAAATCACTGATCCAATACTGTTTAGCATCCCGGTCGGTAACAACATAAGGGTGCTCACTGAGCACCTTAAGCCCCAGATTTTCCAACAGCGGGATAACTTCTGACAAGACCAGCGGACGATCAACACTAAACAGTTTAAATTTCAGAACCCCGTCCGACTCTTCAAATGAGCGATAAAAACTCATGGCGATGGCATCCGGCGACTGCAGATAAGAGATATGCTGCAGGTCATACACACCGTTGCCGGTTGAAAAGTTCTCTTTATAGGCGGAACTGAAACCACCGCTGAAGCGGTTAACAAAACGACTACCCTTCTCTTCCCCATAGGTTTCGATCAGATTAACGTTCAGATCGTCATCCCATGACCGGGAGATCTCCAGTATCCGGGCCTCAATCGCAGCAAGATCCACCTCAACCTGATGATCCGGATCCCCGTAGATAACAAAATGGGTGCGTGACAAAACCGATTCAGAGATCTGTGAATTGGCTTCATAGTCCCGCCCGTGTAAACCTTTGTACAGCAGGTTTAGTACCGAGTTACGCAATTTGGTGGTGTACAGGTCACGGGGAATATAATACAGGCAGGAATAAAACCGCTTACTGGTATCCTGACGCACAAACAGACAGGCGCGTCGACGTTCCTGCATATTAAAGATGCCGAAGCTGGTCTGTTTCAGGTCGCTGGTTTTTGCCAGAATCAGCTCTTCACGGGGCATATCGGTGAGAATCTGCACCAATGCTTTATGGCTGTGCCCACCGGGTTCAAAACCGCACTCAGAAAGAATGGTGATCAGTTTCAGACGCACCACCGGAATTCGCAGCGGATTAGTGATGAATACTGATGACGTATACAGCCCGTAGAAACGACACTCGCCAGAAACTCGCCCCTGCTCATCAAACCGTTTGATAATGATCAGATCGCGATAAACAGGACGATGCACTGTCGAACGCCCGACATCCTTGCTGAACATCACCAGCTTTTCAGCCAGCACAAACTGCTGCTCCAGATGGCTCAGTTCTTTACTCTTCGGGGTATGGCGTTGGGTACCCAGTTGCGTACCCTCAACCGTGTCGGAGAATACCTTACCCTGATCCTGACGAACCACGACCTCTTCATAACCCTGGAAAATGAAGTTCTCATCCAACAGCCAGTCAAGCAACTTGCGGCTCTCTTTGATCTCCGGGTTATTCGCATCGCGCAGGCGCAGTTCCTCTTTCAGACCCAGCGCCTTCTCTTTAATCGGCACAAAATCGTCAACAACCGCTTTCACATCACCGAGCACTTTTAACAGGCTGTCACGTATTCCATCGAGAGTCGCCTGATCAGAGTGACGCTCTATCTCAAGGTAGATCAGTGACTCAACCTGTGAGTTTTCATCCCGTTCACGGGCGGGCGTGAGTTTTTTCAGCTTATGGGTTTGAGTACGCTCGCAGGCCAGTACACAGTTATTAATCCCAATTATCGCCAATTCACGGCGATTCAGTTCCATCCTGACGGAGTCAACCAGAAAGGGAACATCAACGTTGTGAACCTGAATCACCGTATGTTTGGAGTGCCAGCCATGCTGCTCATGATCGGGGTTGAACACCCTCACATCAGGAGCAGGACCTTTATAATCCTGCATCAGCTGCCAGTATGACAGCGCTGAAGAGCAGAGATATTCCAGCGAACGGTTTTGTAACTCTTCTGGCGCAGCAACGCCAAAAAACTTTTGGGTGAACAGTTGCATCGACGCTTGCAAGCTCTTGCTCACCTGAGCAGAAAGCTTTTCGCTGATCAGATCGATTATCTGAGATTTGGTCAGACCTACTAAATCATGCATGTTGTATTGACTCCAGATCGCACTCGCTAAGCCCGGCAGGTAGCGGATTGTTATTATTCCCTGTATTGGCTAATACAACGCTCAAGAGACAGAGATGTTGGCGCTGACACCCCGGTTTTTTTTCTACTACAGTAATAGGATAGGATAAAAACCGTGACGTATTAGTTAATGTCAAAGTATAGGAAAAGAACAGAAGTCTTTTTCACTGTATTTTTGCTATTTATAGCCGTATCCTTCTCATAAAGATCAAATAAAAACACGAACAACCAGAACTGTGAAATCATATGGATAATTTGGACAAACTGGATAAGCTGGATAAGCTGGATATGGCAATTTTGCGTGAACTGCAAAAAAATGCCCGTATCACTGTGACAGAACTGGCCTCCCGGGTCGGCCTGTCTAAAACCCCCTGCCAGATCCGTATGAAGCGTCTGGAAGAGCAGGGCTACATCCTCGGTTACATCGCCTTGGTCGATCAAAAGAAGCTTGGCACTAAGCATGTTGCTTTCGTTCAGGTGACGCTGAGTGATACCAAAACCAAAGCACTCTTAGCGTTCAACGCTGCGGTAAGAGAGATCCCGGAAATCGAGCAGTGCCATATGATCGCCGCCAATTTTGACTATCTGCTGAAAGTCCGCACAACCGGAATGGAGTCCTATCGTGAAGTTCTGGGGGAGAAGATATCCTCATTACCCTATGTGACTCAAACCAGCACCTTTGTAGTGATGGAAGATGTTAAGGATATTGAATCCAAACTCCTCTGATAACCACTGAGAGCAGACCTTGAACCGGACACCTCTGATTCTGGCACTCGTTGTAGTGCTGATGTGGTCTACTGTTGCCACTGCATTTAAACTCACGCTGGCGCTTATCAGCCCGCTGCAGATGCTCTGGATCGCTGTGGCCACCACCTTTGTTATTCTTTGCGTTGCGACCATTGCGCAGAAAAAAGTCACTCTGGCCCGCCAGTATCTTCAAGAATCGCCGGGGTATTTCCTGCTGCTGGCATTGCTCAACCCAACGCTGTACTACCTGATTCTGTTTGCCGCCTATGATCTGCTGCCAGCTCAACAAGCACAAGCTCTGAACTACACCTGGGCGGTAGTTCTGAGCATTCTGGCAGTGCCCTTTCTCGGCCAGAAATTCACTCTTAAAAACCTGATCAGCATCCTGCTAGCATATGGCGGTGTCGTGGTTATCGCCACTCAGGGCAATTTGCTCGCGCTGGATTTTAAAAACCCGCTGGGTGTTGCTCTGGCGCTCAGCAGCTCACTTTTTTTTGCTGGCTACTGGATTCTCAATACCCGCAAGCCGCGGGACGCGGTGGTCTCTCTGCTACTCTGTTTCGGCCTGAGTTTACCGATTCTCAGTGTGTTGATGCTGATACAGGGAGACGTCACTCTAATGCCCTGGCAGGCGGTTGCGGGCGGCATCTATATCGGCACTTTTGAGATGGGCTTTGCCTTCCTGCTGTGGATGCAGGCGATGCGCATGACCGATAACACGGCGCAACTCAGCAACCTGGTCTACCTGTCTCCGCCACTGTCACTGTTGTTACTGGCAACCATCGCTGACGAACCGGTGATGATCTCGACCATCATCGGGCTAATCCTGATTATCAGTGGTGTGCTGTTTCAACAACTGAAACGCAGACGCTGAATAAGGTTCTTCGCTACGCTATCAGCGCGTCGATCAACTCCACCGTCTGCGCTCTTTTTTCCCGATCAGTGATCTGATCAAGGCCAAACAGGTAGTTCAGCGCGGTTCTGGCACTACTGCGCAGATCTTTAACGGTGGCTGTGTGATGATAATGCCTGACATCCTCATAATAGGTATTCAGGCTAGAATCATTGCGTAGCTGACGAGAAAACAGATCAGCGCTGCCCAGATGCTCAACCAGCCCTTCTACCAACGCCTCACTATTGGTATCTGAGGTAAAAAAGCCGATTATCGCACCAACCAAACCCGCAATTAGTGCAGCCACAAACAGTACCGCCGCCAAAGGCGGAACCTCTATAGTGCCTGCGGACATCCACAACATAAAGCCAGCCAGACTTAAAATACCGCTGGCAAGACCAAAGCCTGCCACCGTCATGCCTGCATAATCACGGGTTCTATGTTCCTCAGCCAGCATCGCACTACTGGACGCAATCGCAGCCAATGAACCGATAACGCCAAGAACGCGCGCGGTGGCGGCCGCCCCCGCGGTGCCACTACCAAGAACACTCTGTTGAACATATTTGAAACGTTGCAGAGCCTGAATCAGAGAGTTGGCAAAACCGGAAAACTGAGCAATAGTATCTCCCCATAAACGAATTCGGGTGATCATGCTATCGGTCGTTGTCGTCACAGCACTGACGAAAGCATTGAGAAACAGAATGCCGGTTATCATCGACATAAAAACACCCCAGCCCGGGCTGCTCATCACCTCGGAGTTGACCACACCCCGACTCCACTCTTTCACCTGCAATACCTCTTCAGGATCCGATGAACTCAGACGCCGGATAAACTCACCTTTATTCGAACTAACCATGCCAATTAACTCAGCCGTTACTTCAACCGTAAGATCACGCAAAATACGCCCGGCATTGGGGGCCAATGAAGCCATCTGAATCATTTTTGGCAACGACGCTTCCATCACCACCATGAGTAACGAAGGAGGCCCGGGCAGGTTGCCAGCGATGGTTGGCACGACACTGATTTTAGCTGCAACCGTTGCCAGACAGGAAGGGTTGGCAAAGCTGCGCCATTCACCACTGACGATCATCTCCAGAGCAGGTTGTAAGCGCTCGGTTATCAGGGATTCTGCATGATCACTGACGGCGATCACCCGATAGCAGGCACCCAGCTTACTGTAGATGCCATGCATGAAGCTGCTGGTGATCATATTATCGCTATTACATGCCTGAGCCATCAAGTCATTGAGACGGCTACTGCCCTCAAGCATCTCATATAAACTGTCAGTATCCCGGCGGATAGCCTGTTGCAGTAGGCGGGCTCTTTGAGTCGGCTCACGTCCCAGAGTACGTTCAGCGTGCGCTTTAAGTGTATTGAGCTTTCGTTGCAGGGTATCTATCCTGCCCTGCTCTGAGCCAGAGTAGGCGGACTCAGGATTAACCTCTGCCAGATTAATAAACTCCATTAACAGTTCAAGCGCACCCAGCTCCTGCTTATAGGGTTGAAGAATACGCGCCAGAGCCTGCTGATTGGCTGCTACCCGTTCAGCTTTTGCCATTGCATTGTCCATTTCAGCCGACAACAGCGAGCTGAGCTGCTGCATATCTGCCGACACCAGAGCAGTTCGGTTGAGCGCTATCTCCTGCTCCAGCGATTCACTTCTCGGTAGAATAAGGCGGTAATTCCTCCCGCTGGGTAATCGCCAGCGATGATAAACCGGCGTTCCCGCGCCTGAATCTCCATTTTTAATCGCTTGCAAGGCGGCAGCCTGATCCTCTACCGAGGTTGCATCGCCGCCCACATAGCGCCGATAAAGAAATTCCCGAACATGCCCATTAGGTCCGGCGTGCCAGTCCAGGATGCGATTAAACAGCGTACTACGCTCAAGATGCAGCACCTGCGCCAGTTCCCCGATAGTAGTGCGGCCATGTTCCTGGCTGTAGCTATCCAGTTCGATGCGCACCAGAGGGTAATTGAAGTTAGCGATGCGGTAGAGAAAAACCCCTGCTATACGGGTACGTTCATTGCGTTCTGCATTGCGCACATCATCTATCTGCTGATTGTATATTTCAGAGTAGTTTACTGCGTCACTAACGCAGGCGAACTGCTGACTTATATCAGCGCCCGGACTGTTCTCTTCACAGACATCATTACACATAGCTTTGCTCCTTAGCAGCGGGTTAACGCAACAGCCTGCTCATCTGTTCACATGAGCGCATAAACGTGCTTTTTCAGCGAGTGATTATTAATCAGGCTCTTCATCATCGGTTGATGGGTCTGGTCGTGTATTAAAGCGCTCATCGACAGGAGGCATCGGAAAAGCATCTGGATCGGGCCAGGCCGACTGTTGCTGCAAGTTCTGCTGCAGTTGTTCTGAATTAAGGCCGGGCATCTCTCGCAGCATTCTCATCGAAGCGATCAGATTGCCGAAACCTTCCTGATTCTGACGACTGTTATTGGCCAGACTCATGGAACTGACCCGCCCTAAACCACCGGCGATAGGGTTCTGCAGACTAAATGACTCTCCTGCAGGCGCGTTTTGCTGCTGTGAGATTCGCCTTAACAACGATTCGATTCTCTGACCACCACTGCTCATTACAGACTCCTCGTAACATACTCATCAGACGTTTACAGACCTGAACTTATAACGCGACGGTTATCGCTTTGCCTGCGTCAATAAAAGCCCCTGCAGTGGGCGTTGTCGATGCGACAATATCACTGTCTTTGGCATTCCCGGGGGAAACCTTAAACTCGATTCCGATTCTCTCAAGTAACTCTTTCGCCTCTCCCAATGGGATGCCTGACAGCAGAGGTACAACCTGCAGGTTGTCGATCTCAAGAGGTGCCGGTACCGGCCTGAAAGTCAGCTTCAGTTTGCTGGCGCCCTCTATTTTGAAGTCATATTGGTTCTGGTATGAGGCATCTACCGTTGTCCCCATCACCTCAGTTTTCACTTTGCTATCGCTACCTATCGACTGCTGTACAGTCAGCGCCATAGTAATCTCGGCTTCAGCTTCCGGAATCACATACCAGGTCGGCCGATAGCCGATCCGGCGCATCTCTTTTAACAGCTCGTCATCAAGACTGTAGATCTGTTTCAGATTCTCTATGGTTTTTGCATCAATCGCATATTGGGCCTGTGCAACACCAATACCCATCTCGGCAATCATATCGCCCAGCGGAGTAGCCAACACTTTTGTAAAAGGATTTTCTGCCATAACCTTCTCCTTGTGACTCAGTTACCGTTACCGACACCAATGATCAGTATGATCTGCGTATCCGGTTGTAACGGGGTGTTCGCTTTAGGATGCTGGCTTATGATTTGTCCCGCTGAGAACGGATCTTTTTCCGACAGTTGCTGTTCATACCAGAACACCTGATCCTGCACTCCATCCAGTTTTCGCTCGGCAAGCTGGCGGGTATAGCCGGTGACTTCGGGCATTTTAAGTTCAACGACGACAGTCTCAGAACTCTCACCTGCATCCGTCAGATCAATATCAAAACGGACATTACCAAAACAGTTAGAAGGGATACGGGCAAGATCATCTGCCGTTTCAAACAACATCAGATCTGTTTGATTAGCGGCTGCGACAACCTTCAGGTCAACACTGGCTTTACTGATTCGATACCCCCCCTGTTGCGCCAGTTTAGTGCTGGCACGGGAGATCGCTTCTGATGTTGAAAAGATCAGATCTTCGCTCTTAACTGTTTTTGACTTGATGGGAACAGCAATCCCTCCGCTGTTAACCAGTCCCTCAAGTTGACCGATACGATTATCTTTTAATTTAAGCTGGCTCTGCAGATCAGCGACCAGCCCCTTCTGTATGTTCAGGGTCTCAACTGTCGGCCTTTTATTCAGCTCAACCTCGAGTAATTTTCGCTGCTGCTCTTTCAGCTCCAGCTGGCGACTGATCTCTCCAAGCTGTCCATTGCCCCGTTCTAACAGAGATATTCGATCATCCCTGGCTTTAATCTGTGACTTTAAGCTGGTTATCTGGGACTTTTCAGCATTCAGCATCTGCAACGTTGGTCTGCTCTGCAGTTCAGTCTCTAATTTTTTACGCGCCAGCTCTTTACTCTTCAGCTGTTCCGAAAGTGTTTTAGTATCATTGGTGAGCTGTAGGTTTTTTCTTTCTAATAACTTCAGCTTGTTAGTATCGGCAGCACTGACAGCAACACTGCCAGCGGTGATCACCGGAATGGTATGCAGCGTAGTATTAGCCAGCGTCAGCACCGGTTCATTACTCAATTGAACCGTGCCAAAATCAATTGTCTGCTGGCTATAAGTTTTCGGCGTATTGCTGGCATTTACCCAGTTATTATTGAGTTTCACTTTGAGCAAAACTCTGGGCAGAAAGCCACTAAAATTAGTATTACTCACCATACTCAGTGAGCCTTTTGTTGTACTACGCCCGGATGCAACCAGTGTTATGCCGCCAGCCATTGTGTAGAAAAACATCTGCGCATCGGTATTAGCTAATGCTTTATTATTACTATCACGTAACACTGCTTTGATATTGGTAGCCATAGGTCATCATCCTTGTTCAAAGCGGTACAGAAGTGTCTGGGTCTGACCAAACAGATCAGCTATCAGCGCGATGACCTGCCCTTCCGGTTCCTGATTTGAAATCACCAGACCGGCTGAGGCAACCCCCTCCTGATTGAGCACCAGAGATGCCTGTTCCAGTTTGGTCGCGGGCTTCAACCCAGTTTTATTCAATTGCTCGGACAATTCACGGTCTATGTTCAGTTCCACCGTCGCCCCCTGCATCGAGTTGCCTGGCCCCGCAGTCACAACAACGTTTACCCGAGCTTTGCGGGCTGCCTTTTTCTCAACACTGAGGCTTAGCTGCACTTTTGCCGCCGTTGAATCCAACGGTGCAGCAACAAATACGCCTTTAATGATACTGGTCGCAGAGCTACTGTTCTGTTGTTGCGATGCTTTCACCGGCAGAAATTGAAATGCAGATTTCTTCTGTAGCGGTAGCCGCCGCCCTGACCCGGATGTCGCTGGTGTATCGACAGTGGTCATCTGCAGTTTCAGTTCAAATTCCATACGCGGGATGTGATAAACCATACTTTGCTGGCCCATAGCATTCATCACCGGATATCGGTTCAACCGACTTTGGGCCTTACTCAGCCCGTCTGCCAGATTGATGAGAAAATCATCCAGATCTTGCCCTTTAGCTACATCATCCATTCAAATCTCTCCAGGTCCTGATCAACTGAAGTATTGCAGTTTTTCCTGCTTTTCAGCTCTTCTTCTCTCTTCAGACCGATCTCTTTGTCGTTGCCGTGATATTTCTGCCAGCCTTCTTTCGCGCTTTGCTTCTGCCCGAACAGCAAAGGTTACAAATGTATCAACCTGTTGCCGTTCTTCCAGCCGGGCTCTTTTCTGAGCCTCTGAACGTGCTTGTTCACATTTCATCTGCTGCCGTTCTCTCTGTTCCAGCCAGCGTTGCTGCGCCTGCCGCTGAAGCTGAGAGATCTCCTCCAGACGCTGTCTTTTTTGCAAATCGCCTTCAGTCGCTCTTTTTAACTCCTGGCGCAGATTCAGAGAACTTTTCAATAGCAGTTGTTGACGCTGAGAATTCAGATCCTCTTGGCGCTTAACCTCTTTTAATCTGACCAGCGACTTCTGCCGTTGCGCCTTTTGCTTTTCCTGTTCAAGTTGATTGACACGCTGCTGTAACTGCAACGCCTGACTCTTTTTCTGCCTTAACTTTTCATGTCGGGCTAACTCAGCCTCCTTCATTCCCCGCTCAAGCTGTAAGCGAGATAGTTGTCTTTGATTAAGCTGCTGTCTGATACGACTCCGGTTCTCTTCCTGCCGTTGTGCTTTTTGCTTATCCACTAAACGAGATTCTGCAGAGTGCTGTGGCATCGGAAAGCGCTGGTCATTCCAATCCTGTACCGGAACGTTACCCGTCAACTCATCCAACTGCTGCTCTAACACTCTCTGACGATTGACCAGCTGTTTTAACTCATCCGGTATATCGTCCATTTCCAGCAGATCAGCTAAAGCACGCTGCTGAGGTGGCTCATTTCCCTGTTTATCAAGCCACGCTTGCTCATGCTGAGTCGCGTCTGCTACAGACTCAAGTGAGGTCCAGTCAAGATACTCAGTCACCATCAGGCGATCCCTTTATACCCAGCGCTTCATACTTGCTCATAAACCGACCCATCAACCATCTGCAGGTGCAGATTTATTACGCTCCACGATTGCCCGTATCCGTTCTTCCAATACTGCAGGCGCAGGGGTGGGTAATATTTTGGTTCGCATCAGGCTGGACCCTTCAGCACTGTAGTTAAACTTATTCGCGTAACGGGCGCTGACCGATGTAGTTCTGGCTCGCGCCATTCCCATACCTAAGAATCCACCCGCCATTGCGCTGATGGTTTTCGTCGATGATTTGCGCTCGAACTCAGAGCTCTGAGTGAAGCTGATTGATACCTTTATCTCAATAAGGGATTCGGTAAACTGATAGAAGGTGGGGGTGAAGCCCAGTTCTATCAGCGACATCTCTTCACCATCAAACTTAACCAGTGATTTTTTGGTGACGGTGGTTATCTCACCAGTAACCGGGTCAACTTCAGGTACCTCATATTCACCGCCCATCATTTGCGCGAGTCGGAGACTGGTTTCATCCATCGCATACTGAGCTTCTGCTATTGCAAGCCCCATACTGGTGATCATCTCGCCAAACGGAACATCACTCAGTTCACGTCCGATACTTGGTCTGGCCATAGCCGTTCTCCTTTAGATTGGGTGATTAACCGTCCGTTTCTTCATCGGTTTCAAACAGGTCTCTTACCCGCTCTTCAAAAATCGCAGGTGGCGGAATTGGCACCAGGTTACAACGCAGCAGACTGGCGCCCTCTGCGCTATAGCTGTATTTACTGGAGTAGGTTGCATCAACGGTAGTTGTTCGTAGCTTTGAACTGCCGCCAAAGAATCCCCCGAAAGCAGGTTTACTTCTCTTGGTACCAGTGGTTTTAGTATTGCGTGTATAGGAGCTTTCACGCACGATTTTGATCGCTATTTTGACTTCGATGATATTGTTGGTGAACTGATAGAACGTCGGGGAAAAACCCAGTTCCAACATACTGACTTTCTGTGCTTTATTATCAGCACCCGTACCGAAATAAACCCGGGTATCCTCCTCACCGGTAACCGCTCCCGCTTCATCAAGGATAGGCACCCGCCCTCCCATCATCTGAGCGACACGGATGCTGGCTTCATCCAGTTCATACTGGGCATCGGCAATTGCAAATGCCATCTCCCTGATCATCTCCCCCATGGGGACGTTGAGTAGTTCCTGACCGATTGACATAGTTCTCTCCTTGCTAATCTTTAGCGGTTAGATCATCTTTATTCAGTATCTGCAGGCTGAGATGCCTGCTGCCTGCTGGCTATCCAGTTCTGAAACGCGTTGGGTGGTGGAATCGACGAGATCCTGGCAGTAATCGAACTACTGGCCTCGGAAGAAAAACTGTACTTATTACTAAACTCTGCACTGACCGTCGCAGCAAACATGACGAAATAGAATGCACCTCCAACCGTTGCAGAGGTACCAAATTTTGTTTCTGTAGTGGTTGATGTCGACAGCGAGACCCTGATATCAATGGTCGCCTCATTAAAGTGATAAAACACCGGGGCAAAACCTAATGAAATCAATGACACTTTTTCACCGTCACCGATATCCACCCCATGCTCTTCAGCATCACCCAGCTGCATCGCCATCCTGATAGAGTTGTTATCAAGCTCTCGCTGGGCCGATGCAATCGCCGTACCCAGCTGTGTCAGAAGCCCTGGTAAGGGTGACTTCTCCAGTGATGCCATCACTTTGCTATTGGACATAGATCAACCCTCTATCAGTCTGGATCTACCGGTGCAGGATCAACCGGATCGACGGGTGCGGGGTCTACCGGGGCTGGATCCACTGGAGCCGGATCAACCGGGTCAGGTGTTGGTGCAGGCCCATCAGGCGCGGAGATAGTTCCGCCACCTGAGGCTGCATGGTTGCGAATCGCATCCAGAAACGCCTGCGGTGGGGGAATCGATTTCATCGTGGTTTTGATGCGTGAAACCGCTTCCATATCAAACTCATATTTATGATGCAGATCGAAAGAGATCGTGCCGGCAAATGCCACTGGAAGGCCCGCACTTTCGGTGGTACCCAGCCCGGCTTCAACACCAAAGTCGATACCCGATTCCACCCGTACAGAGATAGTCACCTTGAATTCCATCTCGGTTTCTTTGAAGTGATAAAACTGCGGGATAAAGCCTAACTCAAGCAGGCTCCGCTCACGGGATGTGCCATCAACATCGTTGAAACTGATCCGGGTTTCACTCAACATTGTTGCTGCGCGAACAGAGGTGGAATCCAGTTCATACTGAGCGGCAGCAATTGCTTTCGCGGTGTTTTCAATTAATTTAGGGATAGGCACATCCATCAGCGCCTGTCCTGGCGTCATGCCAGCTACCTGATTATCAAAATTCATCTCCCAGACCTCGCTGAATTAACCTGACACAATTAATTGCTGTGACAACTGAAACGAACCCATCTGTTTCTGCTCTCTCAACAACTGATTTCTTGTTGCTTTGGAATACTTCAGAATGCGTGCAAACACCTTGTTGTAACGAATTTTGTCCTGCAAAGAACAGCTATGCTGATATTGCGTAACGGCATCTCTGGCCTGCTGATGCTGATCCAGCTTGATCAGCAGACAGATTCGACGAAACCTGAGTAACGCAAGATCATTAGCCACGGCCTCCGAGGCACTGTCACCCAGTGTTTCGTACTCGGCTATTGCCCGCTCACAATATTCCAGCGCAGCCTGATCTTCGCCAGCCTGTTCAAGACACTCGAACACCAGTTCTGATATATAGCGTTGTAACAACAGCGGAAACTGCTGCACCATGCCCGCCTGTAATAATTTTTGCAGCATTAGCAAAGCGGTTTCATACTTTTGCTGGCGCAAACTCTTGCCAACCTCAGCAAGCACAACATCCAGTTTTAACTTTGGGATCGTTTGATTACTCATGTCCATTTCTCATCAATCTGCAATGCATACCGGACTGGGCTGCCTCATACTGAATCCACAATCCCTGATGAAGGTTGGCATCCGCTTTTGCTGACCAGCCGTCTGACGTTTCGACAAATTTAAGCGCTCGCCCCATGATCGCTGTGCAGAGCTTTTCTAAGCGGTATTGCTGCTCCCCTGCTGCTGCATCAAACACCAGATCAAAGCGGATGCCGCCAATCCACTCTGCTGAAACAACACAACCCTCAGCCACCAGGGCTTTCATAACTGAATCGCAATCAGCAATCGCGACACATCGCTTTAAAACCATTGGCAGACTTTCAAACAGGCGGGAGTGCAGGTGCTCGGGTATCGCTAACTCTGCTGACAATATCCGTGAGATCTTCTGTTGGTGATCAACATCTGCGGGAACCGATTGAAGCAACAGGTCAAATCGATAATAATCCTGATTATGAATAACCAGAGGTAGGTGCAGCTCATTGGCTTTCTGCCACAGAGTATGAGCGCGCTGTAACGAAAGATCGGTCAGCTGCCAGCATTGTATCTGCTCAGATTGATTTCCCGTTTGCCGTAACCCGAACTCACGGTAATAGCTGATCAGGCTCTGATCACCACCCGGAGCATAGGCAACCACAGAATATTTAGCCGTATCACTACAGGATTTAATCAGCTCGATACCTGGTTTTCTGAACCGGCCAATAAGCTCTTCAGCCACTTTTTCAGAGAGATTACCGAGGATAATTGCCGGAGTCTTAGCAAGGCAGCGAAGCAGCTCTTCGCTGCTCTGCCCGGTAAACAATGCCAGATCGGTGATAAACGAGGTGATATGGGTAAAGTCAGTAATATAAACCGCTATCTCATAGCGTTCCTGCGAAGCGATTAACTGATCACTCTGGGGTATAAGGTCACAAGGCAGATCTGCACCTTTGAGGACATTAACCATCTCCTCGGCGGAACGGATATCTAGCTTGTTCTGTAAAATTGAAGGAGCCGTCAGAATCCGGCGTATACAGTCCTGTCGGCTTAACCCAAGACGCTGATGAAAACGCCCTATCGACAAAACATCGGCATTGCCAACACCGAGAACCCTTACCTGGTAGCAATCCTGAACCTGAAGATAGCTTTCCTGATGCACGATAAATTCACCCTGAGTAAAGTGATATTCAGGTCGGCCAGATATTCAGAGAAGCGTTACAGAAAAGATCTATCCATAAAACGCTTATGCTACCCAGGCAAACCGTTAACGTTGCTTTTCATGTCTATTCCTAACGGGTAAAAAGAAGCATAGGAGAAATATTCCAGTAATCAAACAAAAGTTTGAAAATAGTAATTTTTCTCAGATAATCGAAAAAATCAAAAAAAAACCCGCTCAACTGAGCGGGTTCTACAGAAACAAAAAAGACGTTATGCGCTAACTTTCGCTTCCATATAGCGGGCATAATCAGCACCGACGCGACAGCCATAAACACCTACTTCACCTTTCCAGCGCATCCAGGTGATAAAGTTACCGACCGCTTCAACCGCTTTACTGAAGGCAGATTGCGGTTCCGTACCACTTTCATCATAACAACCCATCGCCTGAAGCTCGCTGGCTATTCGACGATCATCACACTCAACTCCGGTAAACACGGACTGCTTCATTTTCGGATCTCCCGACTGATCAAAATTTAGACGTAAGTATAATACCTGCTTGTGCGCCGCACAATACAGCTGATCATATTCTGTTCACTCAAACTACGATGCAGATCAATAAATTCCCATCTCCAAACCGGCAGCCATCGTCGCGCCAAGGGTTTCACACTCTTGAAGAAATTGATCCTGCCATTCCCCCCGACAAACCAGTGGCGGCTGAGTCCAGTTCCAGCGAAGACCGGTACAGATCGTTTCAACCGCTTTGCAAGTCCCCGTACCATCATGCCCAGCCCGAACATAGAGTGCACAGGGAAGCCCCTGCTTTTGCTCCAGACAGGGATAATAGCAACGATCGAAGAAGTCCTTGAGGGCTCCACTCATGTAACCGAGATTTTCTGTTGTGCCCAGAATGATTGCATCACAATTCAGCAGATCATCCGGCGTTGCGTTGAGGGGCTCAACCCAGCGGCATGTGACTCCATCAATATCCGGATGACGCGTCCCCTGCAAAACAGCCTCAGCCATTCTGCGGGTGTTGACAGAGGGAGCGTGGGCGACGATTAATAGTTTTTTCATTACCTTTCTCCAAAGATCCATTTCACTATACAACAGGAGTTCTGCAGCGTAATCTGAAATCAGGTTTTATGTTGAGGCGGGGAAATGGCTACAGATCTTTGGCAGACAAGTCTTAAAGCAACAGAACAAGCGTTAATTAGCGGGGCTCTTTTGCCTATCGAAACTGAGCTCGAAGAGATCCATGAAGGGCCACTCAGATACCAGATCCGGGTTCTCAACAACCTGCAAAGAAAGCAGAATGACGACCGACTGAAAAGTGCTGCTAACCGCAGTCATAATCCCTTTCTGCCCTACGATCCTAGACTCTATGTTGCCGATATAGGGCGCAAACATCTATGCCTGCTGAACAAATTTAACGTTATTGATAACCATCTGCTAATTGTAACGAAAGCATTCGAATCGCAATCTGATCTGTTAAACCTGAATGATTTCCACGCTTCAGTTCTGGGTCTGGGGCAAATTGACGGATTAGTGTTCTTCAACGGCGGGCAGATAGCAGGGGCCAGTCAGCCTCACAAACACCTGCAGTTAATACCTCTATCGGCAGAGCAGCTCCCTCTCTCTGAACAGCTTCAGACATTTTCATCCGATGTTGCTATAAATACTAAGCTACCGTTTGACAACAGGGGTGTTCGGGTGCCTGACAACCTTTTCGATACTCCTGTTCAGGCTGCTGGCTGGCTAACTATCCACTATCAGAAATTGCTTAACCAGACTAAAGTTAAACTTAATGGAACCGCAGCATTTACCGGATATAACCTGTTGTTAACCCGGGAATGGCTGATGCTGGTACCCCGTCGCAAGGAAGCTGTCGCAGGGATATCATTTAACGCTCTGGCGTTCTGCGGCTCGATTCTGGTTAAAAACAGAGAACAGCGGGATCAATTGATAGAGATAGGAGTTTCCCGGGCTTTACATGAGATTACTGAATAAACATTGCTGAATGGTCACTGCTGAGTAGTCACTGCTGTCACCCCCATAGAGGGGCAATAGTATGAGCACAAAAAACGCACTAAACATTAGCGCGTTTTGATAGCATGTTTAACAATCAGAAATAGTATTCCGCCGTCAATTGCACCAAATCATCCTGTTCAATATTAGTCATCAGGTCCTGATTGCTTCCTGACTCGAATATCCGGGCATCAAGGCTCAGTTTCCAGTTGTTCCCAAAGCGGCTGCTGGCTTCAACAACCAGGCTGTGGCTCTGATAGTCGATGTCATAACCTAAGCCAGCGAGAAACTCTGAGCTGGATTCATCATTCAGCGTAATTCTGCTGCCAAAGAAAAGATCATTCTGGAACAGGACATCGGCACCTTTACCCCGTTCATCCCAGCCATATTCAACTAAAACGCCCACATCGGTATTGGTTTCACTGACACCATAAAAGGTATATTCCACTCCGGCCTGCATCGCACTGTAGTCTTCAGATCGCGTATCCCGGCGCATCAGTTCCAGTTTGAGAAGCCAGCTATCCAGTGTCGCCTGCCCATCAAAGCCGAACTGATCCATCTGTTCATAAACCGGGATAAGCACGGGCGTACCGTTTTTCAGACCTAACTCAAACCGTGGATCTCGATTGGTTCCTTTAAACCAGTAAAGCCCGATATCATAGAGATCAAAACTCTGACTCCAGCGAATCGCGGTATCAATATGCTGATCCCCCTCACCGGACTCATAGCGGGCACTATCCGTATCCACAACGACACCACTGCGAAGCCGGCCATCAACCCCGGCAAAAGTACGCTCACGAAAACCCGGCAGAACATAGAGGTCAACGATCCCCCACTCTCTCACCAGTGAGAGATTCACCATCGGCTGACCCAGTTTGTCTTCACCATCGCTGTCTTCGACAGCATCGGTCTGATTGATAACGTCCACCAGATGGTTAAATTCCGTGACGCCCCAGAACACCTTTCTTAATCCTGAACGCAGCTCCCAGTCATCGCCTGCATGGATCCAGCTTAGTTCCCGGATATCCCCATGGGTACGTTCTTCATCTTGTTGGTCAATACGTATAAAAGGTGTAAAGATGACCGAATCATCACCCTCGTTAAACCCCCAGTAAAACGCAGTTTCCAGTGCAATAGATGCATTAGAGTGATATGCCTGACCAACAAATTGTCCCTCATCAGGATAGGCCTGAAACTCACTGGATAGCTTACCGGTAAAATCGAAAACAGTATCATCAGCCCCTGCTACCGGACTGAGTAACAGTGATGTCAGCCCCATGGCAAACAGCTTGACTCTCATATCAGCGTGCCCGTTTTAACGTATTTTTATTAAAATCTGAGTCATCAAGACCTACCTGAAACTGATAGCCAGACCATTTCAGCTCGGTGCTTTTACCGTTCTGATGATTCTGCATCTGCTGAAGATCCGCCCGCCAATGTCTATCCAGGTATTGCTGGTAACCTTTAAAGCTGAGTGTTTTTAACAGACTGTTCTTACGGTCATAGAAATCGACTTTCCATACCCGATATTGGTCCTGATCGATCCAGGCCACCCGTCGCGTATATCCGGAATCTTTATCCACCGGGTATTGTTCCACCACAAAGCAGGTACCCCCTTCACAGGGTTCATCCTTGATATATTTGTAGCTGTATTTTTCAATCTCAAATGATGACAGATCTTCATAAGCAAATTCTGATCCCATAAACGGACCCGACTTATTACGGGATGAGATCCGCTTCACCCGCTTAAGCGCGGGCAGATAAAGCCACTGATCATCTGCTTCAAGCGGGTGGGAAAAACTCAGAAACGCGGTGCCCTTCACATCCAGCGGTTTATCGAAGATTGTAAGGCCCTTATCACCATCACCTTCCTGCTCCAGCGACTTGATACGAATCTCCCTGACACTTTCTTCGCCCTGCTTATTGCGCAACACCATCAGCATCTCTGCCTGCATATCAGCCCAGCCAAAATCCCGCTGTTTAACCTCTTTAGCGATCTCCAGGCCACGTTCTTCAGGCGTCTGTGCCAATACCGGGTTACTTAAAAAAGTCATCGTCATCAGCATATAAAAGGATTTAGTCAGATTCATCGTTCAACTCCTTGAGCGGTTTTAGCCGGTGCATCAGTCTTAGTTTTATCGAACATCATCAACAGTGGCGGCAGGAAGAAAAAATCCACCACCAGTGCGATGAGGATTGTCAGCGCCGTGAGGAACCCCATATCGGCATTCAGTTTAAAGCTGGATTGTGCCAGCACCATAAAGCCACATACCAGGACAAAGGTGGTAATCCAGAGCGCCCGGCCGACACTGCCAAAGGCATACTGAACGGCGGCAACAGGATCTGCATCCCGATGGCGCCGAGCGTACAGGTATTTACTCAGAAAATGGACCGTATCATCCACCACAATACCCAGCGTCATACCCGCCACCACGGAAAGCCCAAGCCCTACCTGACCATCGATCACATACCACAAGCCGAAACCCATCGCGGCCGGTGCCAGATTAGGCAGCAGAGAGATCAGGCCAAAGCGAACCGAACGCAGCGCAAAGCCCAGCAACAATGAGATCAGCACCAGTGCCAGCGCTATACCCGACAACATACTTTTGATATTGCGCTGGCTAATGTGAGCAAACATCAGGTTGGGACCGGTGGTCTGCACCTGATACTCAGGGGCATTGTTGGCGAACCAGTCCTGCACCCGCTCTTCCAGTGACACCAGTTCATTACTGGTGAGATTTTTAAATGTGCCGACTACCCGCACCGAGGATTTATCCACGTTAAGCTGATTATTCAGATCCAGCCCATAAGGCAGCGACATCTCATAGAGCAACAGGTACTGGGCCGACAGTTCACGATCTTCGGGCAGGCGATAATAACTCTGTTCATCCCCATGCATATTTTTATTCAACCGTTTAAGAGTATCGGTCAAAGTGCTGACATGATCGGTCTCCGGCTGGGATCGCAACCAGTCACTGAAGACACCCAGCTTTTTCAAAAACGCCGGACCGTTAATACCGCTGGACTCACCAGAATCGATGGAGATCTCCATCATCGTCATACCCGAGAGGTTATCCTGCATATAATCGGTGGCCTGACGAAACGGTACTGAGGTATCAAAATACTTCACAAAATCATCATTCAACTGATTCATTGGTAATAACGCGATGAGCAGCAGCATAAACACGCTCATACCCGGTAACAAAATACGGCGCTTAGTCGTGACAAACGTTGCCAGCGAACGGGTCCAGTCACGATCCTCCTCTTTAGTCACCCTGACCCGCACCGGCAGTACCATCAGCAGCGCCGGAAACAACGTAATGGAGAACACAAACGCCAGCATTACACCCACCGCAACAATGTTGCCCAGATCACGGAACGGCGGAGAGTCGGAGAAGTTCATACTGAGAAAGCCGATCGCTGTGGTCACGCTGGTGAGCATCACCGGCTGAAAGTTGATCCGCAAGCTATCCAGTAACGCATTACGTTTAGCTACTCCCCTGCGCATCTCATAAAACATCGTACTGAGAATATGAATGCAGTCCGCCACCGCCAGGGTCAGAATCATGGTCGGTGCACTGGCCGATGGCCCGGTGAGAAACATCCCGCTCCAGCCTGCCAGCCCCATCGCAGCGGCAATACTGGCAGCGATGATAATGACTGTCGAGAAGGTGCCACTGAAGGTCCGCAACAGGAACAGCATGGTTAAGATCACCACACCAAACATGATAGGTATCAGCGTGGCATTATCTTTCAGTGCAGATTCGGCAAAGCTGTTATTCATCATCACGATACCGGACAGTTTGATCTCCAGTCCCGGATTTTCAGCCATATACTTCTGCTGAATTTCGCGTACTTTGGCAACAACCTCCGGGACTTCAGCCACCGGATCGATCATCGGCATCTGCACAGTGACATTCACCAGTGACACCTGGCCTTTAGCCGATGCAATCTTGTTTAGCAGTATCGGCTCGGTATTAACAATCTCTCGTATCCGGTCGAGTGCAGACGGGTCCAATGTCTGCCCTTCTGAGACCAGATCCTCAACGATCATATCGTCCTCTTCCGCCCAGGTATGCTGGTAGTTTGCAATCGAATCAACCCGGGTTGAATAGGGTATCTGCCAGGCGTCGGTGGTCATCTGCTTGAGCAGTTGCAGATGTTCAGGGGTGTAGATATTCCCGTCAGCCGGAATCACAATAAAAGCGACATTATCACTCTTGTTAAAGATATTCTGGATCGACTCATAAGCCACTAATTGAGGATTTTCTTCACTGAAAAACACCCGGTAATCACTTTTAAAAACCAGATTTTTTCCACCTACTGTTGCCATAACGGTCAACACAAGACAGGCCAGTAGAATCAGAACCGGGTGACGCAAAACTACAGCAAACAATTTTTCCTTCATCGTGATGCCTTTAGTGACGATTCGTCAGCGTTATATTTAAAAAAATACGGCTATGCCGTCGGCTAAATTACAATCTATAGAGTGCCGCAACACTCCTGCTTCTGGTTCATCTCTCCCGCTGTTAACAGCGCAACCTCGTCGGCAAAGACCTCACAACGGATACGTTCAAGACTGGTGTTGTAGTCAAACTGGGAAGACAAAGGACGCCAGTTCAGGCCATCCAGAACAAGACTCACATTGGCCAGCAGAGATTCTTCTAACGCCAGACCTGCACGGATATTGCACCGGTCAGTCCCTTTACTGAGTAGAGAGATTGAGCCAAACGATGCCGACCAGTTAGCAAACGCGATCTGCTCAACAGACATATTCAATGGGTTACCACATTCAGCGGTTTCCAGTGCCTGCCGAATAAGCCCAAGCAGCCGCTCACCCAGTAACGCCTGAAGCTGGATATGCTTTTCACGCTGCCGCTCAGACGATTTTTCAACCACACCCGGTGCTTTAGCAGTGATAACCAGCATAAAAAATATGGGATACAGACGGGCGTAAAGCTGATAACCATAGATACAGGCCAACAACCGTTCCCGGGTGACACCTTCAAATGCCCCGGCCCTTTTGAACATGCTGACTAACAGTGCCATACCGCGGTTACACAACGCCAGCAACAGGTCCTCTTTTCCACTGAAATGGCCGTATACGGTGCCTTTAGAATAAGGTACTGCACTCACCAGCTTATCCATCGTCAACCCCTCTACTCCCTGATCACCGATCAGAGTCATCGCCGCATCCAGCAGCTCCTCTTCACGTTGATCGCGGGTTTGACTATCGATTTGACGCGGACTCATGGATATAAAACCTATAAATGACGATTCGTCAACTATAGATCAACCAAAGAAATTTTCAACAGCTACAAGTAAAAAGTTATCTAAAAGTTAATCCCCGGAGATAACATCGTCGTTCAGCAGAGTTACATCTGTCAGCTCTCAGAAGCGGTTATATCAACCGTCAGAAGCGGGTTACCCGATAAGGCGTCAAATCAATCTGAGTGTCTTCGTTTTGCATACGCTGAATAATCAGCTCAGCCGTGATAGCAGCCTGAGTCAGCCCCAGATGCTGATGACCGAAGGCAAACAACAGTTGTCGGTGCTGAGGGTGCTGATCGATAACCGGCAGTGAGTCAGGCAGCGTTGGCCGGTGCCCCATCCACTCCGATACCTCCAGTGAAGGGTCGGTCAATCCGGGCAACAACTGACGACTATGGTGACGTAAGATGTTAAAACAGCGATCAAATGGCCCCAGCTTCAGGCCTCCTAACTGAGAGATCCCCACCACTCTGAGCCCGCTATCCAGTGGCCCCATAACAAACTTACGCTCTGCCGAACCGATCGAGTTTTTCAGCAGGGTTACGGCCCCGGGAATGGTCAGATGGTAACCCCGCTCAGCCTCAAGCGGCACACTAAGGCCCACATCCCGTAACAGTTTTTTGCTCCAGGCACCGGCACAGACAATCACCTTTTCAAACCGATACTGGCTCTGCTCTGTCGCAACAGCGACCTGCCGGGCAGGGCTATTTTCTGAGCTATGCTCTGGAGTAAGCTCTGGCATAAGCTGCGCTACACCCTGCTGTATAAACACTCCGCCACGCGCCTCAAATGAGGCAAACAGCAAACGGCATAGCGTATAGGGGTCGCGAACACGGTGAGCATCGGGAAAATAGAGTGCGTGACTGATTTGCCCGGCCAGACCGGGCTCCATCTCCGCCAGCCGATCACCCTGCACCAGCTCAGCGGCGACTCCATTTTCACCCAACCAGCGCTGATGCTTAACAGCATCAGCCATTTTTCCGGGCGATTCCCAGACCAGCAGATAACCGGATTTAAGGATCTGTTCACTGGCACCGATATCCGCAAGACAGCGCTGCCATGCTTCAACCGCTGCAGCATTGAGTCGAATAAGTCCCTGGCGGCTATTCGCAAGTGGTTTTGGCGCCGCCGCTTTGATAAAACGGATCAGCCAGGGCGCTATGTTCAGCAGATATTGCACCGGCAGGGATAACGGGCCATTTGGGCTCAGCCAGAGCGTAAGGGCAGCACGTAATGTTTGCGGATTGGAGAGTGGTTCAATCAGCTCGGTGGCGAGATAACCGGCATTACCGAATGATGCCCCAAGACCCGGTTCATCCCGGTCAAACAGCGTCACCTGACAACCCTTTCGCTGCGCTTCAAGGGCGGTACACAGCCCGACGACACCCGCGCCAATAACCGCTACTGAAACATTATTGTTGTTAACTGTTTGATCCAATTCAGCGTGTAGCATTCGAATACCTTACAATCTAAGACTCAGGATAACTTACGCAGGAAGTGACTGTTGATACGCCAGAACAGCAGCAGCCAGATCCTCTCTTGAATCACCCACTGATTTAAACAGGGTGATCGCTGTTTGCGGCTCATCGAGATCAGCCCGTCCTTTATGCTGACCACGGCAGAGTTCACTAAACTCAGCCTTAATAATCTCTTCAGTAATAGCACCCTCTCTGATCGGAATAATCAGATCACCGGTTTCACTCAACGCCCCTGCTCTTACATCGACAAAAACGTCGCATCGCTGCATCGCGGTGTTATCTGTTTCACGCATAGTCGGTGTGAAGCTGCCCACCAGATCCAGATGAGCACCGGGTTTTAACCACTCACCGCAGACCAGTGGTTCCGTCGACATCGTTGCACAACTAACTATATCCGCCGTCTGTACTGCTGTTTTCAACTGCTCCACAGGGCAGACTTCTGCATCGATACCATCGGTTCTCAGGTCGGCCACTAACGCTGTGGCAGCCGCCTCATTCCGGTTCCACACCCGCACTTTTGTAATCGGCCGGACACTCATATGTGCCGGTATCAGGTAGCGGCTCATTCGTCCGGCCCCAACCATTAACAGTTCTGCAGAGTCCTCACGGGAGAGATACGCAGAAGCCATCGCCGACGCGGCAGCGGTGCGCCGTGCGGTTAGTTCATTGGCATCCAGTTGCGCCAGTGGCTCACCAGTTTTTCCGGACGACAGTATATAGTTACTGTTCAAACCTGGCAGACCGCGAGCATTGTTACCGGGGAAGACATTCACCAGTTTCACCCCCAGATACTCTCCTTCCAGCCAAGCGGGCATTAGCAGCAGTGTCGCCTGAGGATCATTCGGTACGTTGATACTATGATGATGGCGAACCGGCGCACAGACCTTTTTGGTAAAAATTTCATTCAGTGCTTCGATCAATCGATCCCAGGGCAGTGCCTCACGGACCTGAGTGGCGTTCAGTTGCATAGCGGCGTCTCTTGTTTGATGATTTTCAGTACGGATTTAAGTAATGTTAGCTGGAAATGGTACTAAACAGTTGACTGAAACTATTAAGTTTTTGACTCAGCCTCTGAAGCACAGTATTCATACCCAGTCGTTCCATTAAAGAAAGTCGGCCAATTTAAGATAGTTAACTTATGAAACAGAGCCTGGCACGTCGTAATCTGATTTCGAAACAGAGTGGAGAGCATCTGCATGACTTCGCTCAAATCCTGATTGGCCTGAACGGCAGAATGGAGTGCGAGTTTACCAAAGACAGCGGGCAGATATCATCGGGCACGCTGGCTATCGCCCCTGACAGCGAGAAGCACCTGTTCTGTGGACTGAGTGATGACAGCGAACTGCTGGTGATTGATCTTGCACCGTTCGACCCCTATATCCAGGCTCTGGAACAGAGCTGCAACCTCTCATTCAAAGACACTATTTTACAGCACCCGGAGTTCATTACACTCTCACCGGAACTGTTGCCGATGCTGGACTTCGCGGCCAGACAACTGGCAAAAGGTGATCAGTTGATCAATCAGCAAAGCCGCTACCAGATCAACTGTCAGTTGATTACACTGTTTATCACCCAGTTGTGTCAGCAATACTCAGCCACAACGATTCCAGACAGTCATCATCGGCGACTCAACCGACAAAAACTGAACAACTATATTGATAAGCGCTTATTCAGCCCACCTAACAACCTCGACCTGGCTAACGCCCTTAATCTGAGTGAAAGCCATTTTTACTATCTGTGCCAGAAAGAGCTGTGTCAGACCCCCCAGCAATATATTATGTCACGACGTATGCACCGGGCCCGTTTCCTGCTGCAGAACAGTGATATTTCACAAGCATCGCTGGCAGATGAACTGGGATTTTCTGATGCATCAAGTTTCTCCCGTGCGTTTAAGCGCTATTTCAGCATAACCCCTGGCAACGCACGCACGCTAAAATACTGACTAAAGGTGATTAATCTTTACCCAGATTCGGGCGTCTGAACTTAACTGATAATCAGCTAACGGGAAGCCATGAGCAGTAGGAGGACGACGCAGCCAGCAACCTTTACCATAACACTGGCCGTTTTCACTCAGTTCACCTTCCATCACATACAACTCAAGGCCGTTGTACGCATCACCAAGATCAACCATTGTCTCAGTACTGCTACACAGCATATACACCTTCTCATCACGGTGCTGATGCAATACTAACTGTTTTAGTGCGTCGTTAAGTGAACGCCATTCAGCCCTGTTGGTCTGTATCGCCAGATGAGCCGTATCATCGCTCTGAAACTGATGTAGTTTTACCAGAATTGTACAACCCTCCTGACTAAAGGGTGCATGACTAAAGCCTTTCGGGTTGCGAAAATAAGTACCTGCATTGTAATCACCGGTCTGATCCGAGAACACGCCGTCCAATACCAGAATCTCCTCTCCTTTTGGATGACCATGAGATGAGAAGCTGGCGCCAGCCTCATAACGCACAAGACTGGTGGCGTGCCCTTGCTCTGCCTCTTCTCTCGCCAGTGGTTTACGCCAAACTCCCGGCATGGGACTCTGCAACCAGTCCTGCTCGCCCGTAGCAATACTGACAGACTGAGTAAAATCCATATTTAACATAGTCGCTCCAAGATAACTGGATAGTTAGCGGCATTAAAGTAACGCCATAGTTCGGCAGTTATTACACGCTTAATGAGGCAAAAAATATCTAGCATTAAGCGATAGGCCCAGGCTAACTTTAAATCAAAATAATTTTAGAGCCGTTATTTAGGTAAATAACGCTATCTTGGGCCATACGCCTTGACACTTGCACCAAGCAACGTCACATTTAACTTAATTCAAGGACAATCACTGGTTAGAAACATGCATCATCTTGATACACACGAAATTGTCAGTCAACTTGCAGACCTGACAAGTGCTTTGACCACAGAAAAAGATCACGTCAAACTTCTGGATCGAATTATTCTGGGCTGCATGTATCTGACCAATGCTGATGGAGGGACCCTTTATACTGTCGGTGAAGAGAGTGAAAATGAACTTCATTTCACTATTCTACATAACCGTTCATTGGGCATTCACCAAAAACCCAGAGATATGCCAACAGTAGAGATCTATAACGCTCAGAAGCAGGCGTCCAACCTGGTGGTTGTGCAAACCTTTGTTCAACGAGAAACAATCAACATTTCTGACGCCTATCGCTCGGATAAATACGATTTTTCCGGCACCCGTAAATTTGATAAGCAGCTGAACTATCTTTCTAAATCTTTTCTCTGCGTACCGCTGCAGGATCACGAGGGTGAGATCATTGGAGTGCTTCAGCTGATCAATGCGATGGACAGTGAGAACAATGTCATTACTTTCCCTGACGATCAGCAGCAATTGGTGGAATCACTGGCATCACTAGCGGCCACCGTATTGACAAAACGCCGCCTGATCGATGCCCAGAAAGAGTTGTTTGAGTCGTTTATTAAACTGATGGGCCGCGCGATTGACCATAAGTCGCCGGTGACCGGAAAGCACTGTGAGCAGGTCCCTGAGATCGCCATGTTACTGGCAGAAGCAGTAAACGAAAGTGTCAAAAGCAGATATGCGAATACTCAGTTTAACGAACAGGAGATGTACGAACTACGAATTGCAGCATGGCTTCATGATTGTGGCAAGATAACCTCTCCCGAGTACATTATCGACAAAGCCACAAAGTTGCATACGATGTTTGACCGGATAGACCTTCTTGAGTCACGCTTTCGAGAATACAAGCTGCAACTGCAACTAGATCATCTTCGAAACGCCCAGCAACTGTCATCCGAAGACGCAGAACTGGCTGGACATGAACTGCAAGCCCGCTGTAAAGCACTGGATGAGGATATTGCATTCCTGTCTCAAAGCAATACTGGCTCTGAGTTTATGGCCGATGAAGATGTCGAGCGGATAAAACAGATCGCGGAAATAACCTGGACTGACGATGCAGGTAATCTGCGTCAACTATTGACCGAAGACGAAACAGAAAATCTCTGTATCCGCAAAGGCACACTGCTGCAAAGCGAGATACAGGTGATGCGTGACCATATTAAAGTTACGATTGATATGCTGGAGTCACTCCCCTACCCAAAGCACTTAGCCCAGGTGCCTGAGATTGCCTGCAATCATCATGAGCACCTGGATGGCAGTGGTTACCCCAGAGGGCTGAAAGATGAGGAGATCTCCCTACGGGCCAGGATTATGTGTATTGCTGATATTTTTGAAGCGCTAACCTCACCAGACCGGCCTTATAAAAAGGGGATGCTGTTATCTCATGCGATGAACATTATCGGCCGGATGGTTGAGGATAACCATCTTGATGCCAACCTGTTCACCGTATTTGTCGAAAGCGGAGCTTATCTGGAGTATGCCAAGCGACATATGGCGCCCCGCCAGATTGATAGCGTTGATCTGGCCAACCTTCCGGGACTAGTATAATGGTACGCAACTAGGTCATCTATTTTTGCTGATGACTGAAAACAGCGTCCCAGCCTTCCCCCGGGTCGTTGCTCTGTAACTGCGTAATGCGCTTCAGGTAAAGCTCAGCGACCCTATCCTCCGGGTAAATATCCAACCATTGTTGAAATCGGTTTGACGCGGCAACCCACTGACGCTCACGGTAAAGTTCAACTCCCTGATTAAACAGCTGCACCTGCTCAAACAGCTCTGTACCTCCAGCACCTATCGCGGCCATCGGCTGAAACAATTCTACTGGTTCAGAGCGCCCTTTAACCCGGGCGCAGTCAATACGTCGGTATATGTAACCGGGCAAACGGGTATAAAGCTCACCAGTGACCAGCAGCGGACAACCGTAAAACTTTGTCAGTCCCTCCAGCCGGGAAGCCAGGTTAACCGCATCGCCCATAACGGTATACGCCATACGGAACTCAGACCCCATGTTGCCAACACTCATAGTGCCAGAATGAAGACCCATGCCAATTTTCACTTCCGGCAGACCCGCCGCAACTAAGCGCCGATTGAGCTGAGGCAGCTGCGAGAGCATCTCTAATGCCGTATCTAAACCGTGTTTCGCATGCTCTTCATCCTGTAACGGAGCGCCCCAGAAGGCCATAACAGCATCGCCTATATATTTATCAACGGTGCCCCGCTGCTGATGAATAATGTGTGTCATCTCGGTCAGATAGATATTCATCATTCGGGTCAGTTGCTGCGGTGGCAGCTGTTCTGATATTTGCGTAAACCCACGAATATCGGAGAAAAACACCGTCATATCCCGGTTTTCTCCGCGCAGATGTACGCCCTCCTCCTGGCGACTTAACTCCTGCACCACTTCAGGCGGAATGTAATGGCCAAACTGTCCTGTCAGCAATTTAATATTTCGGGCTTCAAAGAAGTATCCGGTGGTTTGCTGAAACAGATAGAGGCTCAGCACCAGAAAAAGCGTGTAGCCTAGTGGTATCACCCATAGAAGGCTCTGCCAGGCATATAAATTAAATGCGATCAGACATGAAGCCCATACCAGAGTTATAACCGTCGAGAACATTACCGAACTTCGGGGAATCAGAATCGATAGTAAGATTCCGCTAACCAGTATCTGCAGAATTTCTACCCCCAGGGTATAGTCGGGTTCACTGGCGATACGGTCATCCAACAATCCGGACAATATATTTGCGTGCACCTCTACTCCCGGATAACGGCTACTCACGGGCGTCACCCGAAGATCGAGTAAACCTGCAGCGCTGGTACCAATTAAGACAATAACACCTTTAAGCAGCACAGGATCAGCCTCTCCGGTGATCACATCCGTCGCAGAGATATAGGGGAAGCTCCCCTGGCCTCCCCGATAAGGCACCAGTACCGCACCAGAGCGATCAACCGGAATCGGTTGACCGGCAGCGTTAATGGCGACCAACGCCTCATGCTCACCAAACAGGTCCGCCTCAAACTCAGGCACGGCCTGGCGCTCTTCAAACAGTGCCAGCCACATTGCCAGTGATAAAGAGGGATAGTACTGACCCTGGTACCGCTGCAACATCGGCACCCGCCGGTACACCCCATCGGCATCTACCATCGGGTTATCAAAAAAGCCACTGTAAGACTGTTGACTTTGCAGCGCATCAACACTGGCAATAATACCCTTGGCCCGGGGTATGGATTGCTGATCGAGCATGGGATGAGATTGAATCGCAGCAATACCCGGATCACCTTCCAGCAACTCTCGATCACTACGGTCAAATGCATACCCCAGTACGACGGGACGATCTCTGATGGCTGCGGCTAATTGCCGGTCCGGATTAAGCTGTTGCAACAACGTCGTCAGATCAGGAGTCGATTGCCCTTCAAGCAGCATAGCCGTCAACTGATTCAGATCAATACTGTTGTCTGCCTCGGAAAACACCATATCAAAACCCGCGATAGCGACGCCATAATGGTCAAACAACTGATCCAATAGCTGCGCCAGTTTCGCCCGATTCCAGGGCCAGCGGCCCTGCTCAGCCAGACTTTTCTCATCCACATCAACGATGACAATACGCAGATCCAGCCCCGGCTTAACAAAATATTTCAGGCGCATATCATAGAGATCGTATTCGAACCGTTGTAGCAAGGCGGGCCTGTTATCCTGAATGACCGGCAGCAACAGCAGGAGTGTCAGAATGATACCTAGCAATGTCCGGATTCTGCGTTGTTTCATATGCTATTCCAAAAGAGAAACGAGACTGCGTCTCAACAATGAGACAGGCGGTCTTAGTCGGCCAAACGTATTCTCTTATCATATCCTGCAACCGCCTTGCGATTGTAGTAAACCACTCATTTTCATCACCTTAATTGTGATGACAAGGTTGATAACAACTATAAGAAGGCTCGCCCCTGTGATATAAAAGTGTAGTGAACTGCATTCCTGTTATGCAGATGCGTCAGGGCAACCGGAGATGTAAGTGAAAATTGAGATTCTGGGATGTAGCGGCGGTATTGGTCCGGGCCTGAAAACCACCACATTTCTGATAGATGATACGCTTCTGCTCGATGCAGGGACGGGGGTCGAGCTACTGACCATGGAACGAATGCTGAACATTCGTGATGTGGTGATTACCCACGGTCATCTGGATCATATTATCGGTTTGCCGCTAATGCTGGCGACGATCTTTGATCAGCATCAGCAGCCCATCAATGTTTACGCACACCCTGAGGTTATTGCTGCGCTTGAACAACATATCTTTAACTGGACGATCTGGCCCGACTACACCAGACTGCCTGAAGAACAGCCAATTATTATTCTGCACAAAATTGATGTAGGAGACCAACTGACAATTCAGGACAAAACGATTGACGTTCTGCCGTCAGAACATCCGACGCCAACCGTCGGATACCTGATCAACAATGGCCAAAACAGTTTTGTCTTCACCGGCGATACCGGCAGCAATGATAAACTCTGGCCCCTTCTCAACCAGCGGAAACCTGACCTGCTGATTATCGATGTGTCCTTTACCGATGAGTCAGATCACCTTGCCCGGATCAGTGGTCACCTGACACCCTCTCTACTGACTCAGCAACTGCTACAGCTGGAACCTAACCCTCGCATAGCGATCACTCACCTGAAACCCGGTGTGGAAGATATGATTATGCAGCAATGCCGACGGCTACTGCCGGAACGACAGATAGACCGCCTTCACCAGGGTGAAGTGATCACCCTGGATTAAGCGGCTGATTAGTTAAAGGGATGAGTAATTTAAATATTAAAAAACAGGTCTGATAATGGGCTAAGGTGCCGGACCACTGCTATCCAACAGAACCGTTCCGACCACGGTAATATCCTGACTGGAAGGGCTGGAACCTGATGCACCATACGAGGTAACTGCACCATCCGCCCGGGCACCAACCAGATCGAAAGTCATCTGCCCGCTCATAGTGGTATCATTGCCACCAACGCTGCACTGACCACCACTACAGGTACCGGCAAGCGCCAACTCGCCCCCCTGCAGGACATCATTCAGCGAGGTTTTTATAGCAACTCCCTTGTTGTCAGCGGCCTCCGTCAGGCTGAAGCTACGAATTCCGGTGCCATCATTTACATCGGCCTTTATGCTGACCTGCTCGATCTCAAGTGAATCCCAGTTCACCAGCACATAGGTACCGCCATAAATTCGTCCCGGATCGACAGCACCTGTACCATACCCAACCAACGAGCCGGTAGCCCCGGTATCGATTTGTGGAGCAGTTAAATTTGTGGAGCCGCTGGTGAAGGTATACAGATAGGAACCACTGCGCGCCGTTGTCAGCGCATCAAGCTGTGCCTGAGTGGTCAGGCTATCGCTGTACATAAAGTGATAACCGCCCACCAGAGTCTGATCTTTCCGGTTTTCGGTGAGAGTAAAACCTGCATTCCAGCGCCCCCAGGTGATATTTGCCCCACCCAGGGCAAGATTACCCACTTCAGATATCAAACTGGTATCAGTACCACCGGTAAAAACACAAGGGGAACAGGCCGCCTTAGAGCCGGTCGCAGTATTTGGCTGAGAATCGATATAGTGGATTCCAGTTACCTGATCGCCGGTCCCCGTGCTGTCAACGGTAACCGCTGAGGTGCTGCCAACAAGCACCGAACCACTCCCTGCCAGCAAGCCCTTTGCTTTATCATTATTGGTAAATGCAACTGCAACCAATGCACCATCCGGAGCGACAGAACCATTACCAGTGGGGTCAGATGCTTCGACTTTGTTGGTTTGAGGTATGTCGGTATCAACACCCTCAATCTCAGCATCTGATGCCGGAATAGTACTGGCACTAGCTGATGCTGCACCACTCTCTACCAGGTCATCCTGCGCTTCGTCAGAAGAGACTTCATTTGCCTGTTCCGCCTCATCAGCGTCAATCTTATTTTCTGGAGAGGTTTCAGCAGAATTTGGGTGGTTAACCTCATCGCTTTTAGGCAAAACATAATCACCGGTCTGCCCGGTTGCTTTGCCTTGTCTGACCCGGCCTTCACTACCCCACCAGGCACCCTCTCCTGCAGCCACCACAATACTTTTCTTCGGAGTCGCTACATCAATAGCACCGTCAATAGTTTCACAATAGATACCATCATCGGTGTATTCAACGCCGTAGTGGGTTCCGCGAATGCCGATAGTCGCCACGGTGGTTTCAAGACGATAATTCTCTTTATTCGGTTTTCCAATCTGTCCGGAGATGGTTCGCATACTGCCTTTCAACAATTGAAAGATAGCCTTCCCCTCTTCCGGTTGTTGCTGCTCAAAGCGGTATTCCGCGATACGAAATTCGGATTCAGGTTTCAGTGCAAAACGGGAACCATCACTAAAGCGTAACTGAAGCCGCCCTTCAGATCCGGTTTTCAAAAGGTCATTTGCATACACTTCTGATTGTCGTTTCAGAACCCGTTCACTGCCATCAGCAGCCACTGCAATATTCTCACCAAAACTCAATATGACGCTGGCAACCACATCGGCAGCGGACGCAGTTCCTGAGCAAAGCAGTAACACCAAAGTAAAAAGAAGAGATCTCATAACCTACCTCACTCGAAGCTATAGCGCAGACCCAGCATCCCCTGCTGACGGTCATACTCATATAACTCAATATTTGAATCTGCATGGTTCGAACTTACATTCGCCAGCACGGTCCAGTTTTTTTCTACGGCCCATTCAAGATTAATACTCAGAATGGCAAAGTCGTCCTGGCGTCGAACGCCATACAGCCAGTCATCACCCTTGTAACGGCTCGACTGGTAAGTAATCACCGGGATCAGGCTCAGATCAGCCAGGGGTTCTAACTGAACGCCCATATTTGACCCCCAGAAAAAACGATCTACTTGCCCGTCAGCCAGTATTCCGGGGGTATCCGGAGTCTCCTGTCCGACAAACAGCCCGGCAAACCAAAGTGGATTCCAGCCACCCGTTCCCATCCGCAGGTAGTTACCGCCCAGATGATACTGCGTGGCATCTTTCCAATTTTCATCCGCGTAGTCCAGCAGGTTTATCCCGCCATATAACCGTAGTTGGGACTCCCGGCCAGGTGAATGCGACCAGCTGCCATTCACTCCCAACAAATCACGGTAGCGTTCACCGTCACGACTAAAGTGCTGTATATCAACACCCAGACGATAGCGATCTTTGTTCTTTATCCAGGTATGCCCACCGGACACAGACAGAGTACTGAAATCCTGTTCCGTTTCATCATCGTAGCGCCTGAAGTCACCGTTCAGGCTGAAATCCAAATGTCGGTCAGCGGCATACTGATGTTCAACAGTCGCACCCATCCGCAGACGATTGAACTGATTTCCTCGTCCCAGCGCATCACTGGTTAGCGTTACCAGGTTGGTCTGCGATTCGGGGCCGGAATTGATATTGCTGTCATAGCCCCGCCATAATTCAACGAAGCTTTTAACTCGGGTGACGGGGAAAGATTCCTTGTTATCGATCAGGTCCAGATATTGAGCGATACGGATGCGAACATTATCCGGCGGATTAAGTAGTAGAACCTGTTCGAACAGTTGCTGCGCCTTATCAAACTGCTGTAACAAATAATAACCACGGGCAAGTTCCAATCGAACTAAAGGATTTTGTGGATCTGAAAATGCCACCCGTTCCAGTGCAAATACGCCCTCACTAACATTGCCACTGTCGATAGCAGCAACGCCATATTGAAAATCAAATTCAGGATCGCCCTCATAACCTTGCAAATAGGTCATCGAAAGAGCGTAGGCTTCGTTGAACCGTCCTGCATCCAGCAGCGCTTTAATCAGCTCCGCACCACTTGCAGAAGCATTACTATGGGTGCAGAACAGGGTCGTCACCAGTGCTATCCCTGTCAGTTTAATCAAAATAATCACTCCGGACGATTCAGTTACTGGGATCAACTAACAACTCAACTAATGAGCCCAAGTAAATAGGAGATACTCAGCTATATGTTCAAATATACGCTCAATTAAACATATAACTATCTTACGTTCACTATCATCGCTCTACTATATAAGATAATTCAAACAAATTAATCCTTCTTTGTAGTGATTTTGGGTACTTTTCTGAAATAGCATTCCCTGTTAAGACATTCATATTTTCTACTGACAACCAGTTGTGTGACGTTTATATTTAAACCTCACTCTGGAGCGCCAAGATGACAACACCGAAAACGACTGATTCAACCAGAAGCGCCGGTATTTCATCATCTCCCTGTATCCGCAATTGCTGCCTGGATGAACAGGATATCTGTATGGGCTGTTACCGAACCCTTAAAGAAATTTTAGCCTGGCACAAAGCAACTGATGACGAAAGAATAATTATTTTAAAGCTATGTCATGCCCGACAAGAAAAAGATTTAAACAGATAACCCCTCAACCTTTGTGCGAATATCTGCATACCTTAGACTTTCGCAACTACCGAACCCACTCAACTGTCGCACTTTATTCCGGGCAAACAACGGCACACTGATTCCGGCAAGAAAGCGGCACTGGGTATCCTGAGTAACCGCTACCGACAAATGCTGACACAATCCCTTGAGATCATTAAGAATCTGCTGATCAGATGGCCAGGCCGGGGATTGAGAATATTCGAGCCTGGCTGCCTGGCCACGGCACGCTGAGCAATGTCCGCAATGCTCAGCACTCAGCTGATCATCAAAATAGATCGACAAACTTCGAGTCAGGCAGCTGTCCAGTTCGAAGAACTTCACCAGTGCAGCAATTCGGGCAATCTCTTTATGTTCTTTATCGATAAAGTAATCATACAACTGCTGCCTCAACCCAGGGTCAGACAGTGCCTGCTGACTCACCTGATAGACGTCTGTAACCTTTTTCGTTTCCAGTTCGATTAATCGCTGCTCCTGCAGATAATCTAATGCGGCAACTATCCGCTTACGATCACAGTTATAGGCTTTAAACAGAGCCTCAAATTCCAGAGTGCCCCACACCCGTTTGAACTGGGTATGCGCTAATACAGCCTCGAGAAACGCTCTTCGCTCACCGTTAAAGCGCTCAAGAATCGCTGTTGCCGGCTGTAACAGTTTATATTTGAAGTCGGCAAAGTAAGCATACAGAGGCTGCAGAACGCCTAGCAGTTCCAGCTGCACCAACAATGTTTTCAACGGTAACTGGCGGATATTGCTGGCTGTCGATAATGCGTTCAACTGCAGTTCCCACTGACCAGCCTGACACTCATTACGAATATTATCGAGCACAAACTCAATACCGCTCAGTTCCGGGGTATCCCCATAGACAAAGTTTTCAACGGTATTCAAACCATCCAGACTCGCCAGGGTGATGCAGTTGGAGGGCAGCCCATCACGCCCCGCCCGGCCGATCTCCTGACTGTAGTTTTCAATCGATTTGGGCAGATCATAATGGATAACAAAACGGATATTACTTTTATCGATGCCCATGCCAAAGGCGATGGTGGCGACCACCACATCAACACGCCCCGTCATAAAGTCAGTTTGTATCTGCTGGCGTTTCTGATCCTCAAAACCGGCATGATAAGCTGCAGCCCTGACGCCATTCTGAAGCAGGAAAGTGGCCACCTGTTCGGCACTATGTTGCAACGTCACATAAATAATGCCAGCCCCCTGTTGCTGACCAATCTGCTGCAACAACCGGCTGTTTTTTTCAACGCCGGACACTGGCAACACGGTAAGGTCCAGATTAGGCCGGTAAAATCCGGTCTGGACGATATGCGCCTCGGCAATCTCAAATTTACACGCCATATCCAGCTTCACCTGACGGGTCGCTGTGGCGGTTAACAACAGTACCAGCGGAATATTGAGATCTTTGCGATAAGCAGGCAGTTTCAGATAATCAGGTCTGAAATTATGCCCCCACTCAGAGATACAGTGTGCCTCATCGACCACCAGCATCGACACCGGTACCGACTGAATAAACTGCCGGAAGCGCTCATTTTTAAAGCGTTCTACCGACACCATCAAAATTTTGGTTTTGCCGCTACGCACATCACTCATCACCTGCCGGTTTTGTTCCGGAGTCAGAGTCGAGTCGATGCTGGCAGCAGGAATGCCCTTTGTTGCCAGAAACTCCAGTTGATCTTTCATCAACGCCAGTAACGGCGACACCACCAGTGTGAGATGGGGTAACAGCGTAGCCGTCAGCTGATAACAGAGGGATTTACCGGAGCCGGTGGGAAAGATCGCCAGAGAAGATTCACCCTGCAGCAGTTGACTCACGGTTTGTGCCTGACCCGGGCGAAACTGATCAAAGCCAAAAATATTTTTAAGTGGTGTATAAATAGCGGTGTCTTTGTTTGTGTCCATGCTCTGTCCTTAAAATAAAACTGAAATTCAATCCCTGAATACAGTGAGGCAGTATAGCGGTATCGATGGGGCACTACAGCAGAATATTAACAGGCGATAAACGTTTCATCACACAGAGCGCCAACAACGTACTGATCTTAAAATAAAAAAAGGGAGCATACGCCCCCAAAAAAGAGATCCGTTCGGATCAGTGCTTTACCCAAGAAGCAACCCGATACTCCGGAAAGCATACAAGCTGCAATAGAACTGTGGAGGATTACCGGACCAGCCAGTTCCACACCAGCCCGATCGATCATGCAAGCAAGAAACTATATTGTCATCAGGCGGCAATCATCCCTTCGCGGGTAACAAAGTCGAGGGTTTCATCCAGCGCTTTACCAAGCTTTTCAACCATCTCGTCAATCTGTGTTTCAGTCACGATAAGAGGCGGACAAAATGCCAGGGAGTTACCCGCAACCGCACGGGTGATCATGCCGTGCTTCTGACAGGACTGCATAGCAAAATAACCGGCAGCCGCGTTATCAAAGCCAGCGCCACTCTTTTTATCTGCAACCATCTCAATAGCACCGATCATACCAGCACCGCGAACTTCACCCACCAGCGGATGATCACGGAATTCACCCAGACGTTTCTGCATGTATTCGCCGATCTTAGCAGCATGACCAAAGATATTATCGCGCTCGTAAATTTCCAGGGTTTTCAGTGCAACAGCAGCAGCCACCGGATGACCTGAGTAGGTGTAGCCGTGACCAAACACGCCCACCTGTGAACTCGGTTCAATCATCGCTTCGTACATATCGCCGCGGATAGCCGCCGCACTGATCGGCATATAAGCGGAAGAAAGCTGCTTAGCCAGGGTCATCATCGCGGGTTTTTCAATGCCCATGGTGGTGCAACCAAAATCGTTACCGGTACGACCAAAGCCGGTGATAACTTCATCGGCCCAGAACAGAATATCGTATTTGTTCAGAACCGCCTGAACCTTCTGGTAATAACCTTTAGGTGGCACGATAACACCACTGGCACCGGTGATAGGCTCGGCAATAAAGGCCGCGATGGTATCTGCGCCCTCTTTCAGAATCAGTTGTTCCAGATTATTAACAATACGATCCACGAACTGGTCTTCAGTCTCACCCGGCAACGCCCCACGGAAGTAGTGTGGCGCATCGGTGCGCAGAATACCCAGGGCTTCGAACGGCAGATCGAAGTGAGTATGGTTAGGTGGCAAGCCGGTAAGACAGGCCGATGCAACCGTAACACCGTGATAAGAACGCTCACGGGCGATAATCTTAAACTTTTGCGGTTTGCCGATAGCGTTATAGTAATAACGCAGCATCTTCACATGGCTATCGTTGGCATCACTTCCGGAGTTACCAAAAAAGACTTTGGCGTTTTCCACCGGCAACATGGCTGTCAGCTTGTCCGCCAGATCCATACCCACCTGGTGAGTTTTACCACCAAACATGTGAGAAAAGGCCAGCTTACCCATCTGCTCGGCAGCCGTATCAATCAGTTCACGGTTGTTATACCCCAGCGACGTACACCACAGCCCGGCCAGGCCTTCCAGGTACTGGTTGCCCTCGCTATCGTAAACATAGGCTCCATCGCCCCGCTCTATCGTCAGGGTTTCTGTCGCTTTAAGGTTAGTTGTTGGGTAGATAATATTACTCATAACGCTTCTCCACGGCTTGCAGCTTAACGCTGCAGTGCGCCAAAACAGATATACTTTGTTTCCAGATAGTCATCCAAACCGTATTTAGAACCTTCGCGACCCTGGCCCGACTCTTTCACACCACCAAAGGGAATCACTTCCGAACTGATGGCGGTTTCATTCACGCCGACCATGCCATATTCGATCGCTTCGGATACGCGCCAGCTACGTCCCATACTCTCGGTATAGAGATAGGCCGCCAGACCAAACTCCGTATCGTTAGTCATGCGTACTGCCTCTTCCTCAGTACTGAACTTAAATACCGGCGCAACAGGCCCGAAAATCTCTTCGCGGAACACCCGCATTGAATCGTTCACATTCGTCAGTACGGTTGGCTGGTAGAAACACGCGCCCTGCTCACCCGGCTGACCACCGATAACAACGGTGGCACCTTCCGCAACCGCATTCTGCACCTTAGCATCGATCTCTTTCGCCGCTTTCTCAGTAATGACCGGGCCATGGGTGGTGCTGGCATCGAAACCGTTGCCCACACGGAACTCGCTCACCGCTGCGGCAAACTTTTCAACGAAGGCATCATAAATACCTTCCTGAACCAATAAACGGTTAGCACAGATGCAGGTCTGTCCGGAGTTACGGTATTTCGCGGCGAGTGCACCCGCGACGGCCAGATCCAGATCGGCATCATCAAAAATAATCACCGGGGCATTACCACCCAGTTCCATCGAGGTGCGCTTAACCGTATCCGCACACTGCTTCATCAGCAGCTTGCCGATCGGCGTAGAGCCAGTGAAGGTAACCTTCTTACCCGTCGGGTTAGAGGTCATCTC
>NZ_CAKZLP010000083.1 GCF_937127095.1 uncultured Amphritea sp. | reverse complement strand
GAAGTCAACCATTTTGTTTGAGAATTTTTAGCAAATTTTCAAACCGCCTGATCGGCTTCCTGTTTCGTTATTCCGACTCAATTAACAGATTTAACTCTGTGTTATCAAGGCGTTAAACTTAACAGCTCGACTTGCTTCAGTGACCGTTTTCGGTGGCTGTCTCAAGCGAGGAGCGCATTCTACATTCTGAGGCGGCGGAGTCAACAGGGGGATGCGAAAAAAGTTTCAATTTGATGAAGAATATTGGAGTTTTTAACAGCAAGTGACTAGAACGCGGCTGCGCCGCTGCTAGACGCTTCGCTTGCTAGTGGTTAGCAGAGCCTTCTTTATCGGTCTTGTGACAACCTGCTTCGTAAGCAAAGTCCGAAAAATCAAAAAATATTCAGCCTTAAACATAAAAACCGCCTTGCGGCGGTTTTTATGTTTTGCTTGTTCTAGCGAGGAAACGCAGTTTCCGTTCTAACCACTAGCAAGTTGCGAAGCAACGTCTAACTCTTAAAAAGCGAAGCGTCTAGCGAGCCGCGAAGCGGTGGTCTAAAGTTTTACTTAATCAAACCTGCCTCTTTGAAATATTTTATAGCGCCCGGGTGAAGCGGTTCATTACCTGTTTCTTCAACCATCTCTTCTTTTTGCAGATTAGCCAAAGCGGGATGAAGCTTGCGGAAAGTATCGAAGTTTTCGAACACCGCTTTAACCACCTCATACACCACCTCTTCAGATGTATTTACTGATGAAACTAATACACTTTCTACACCAAAACTCTTAGTGACCTGCTCATTACCGCGATAAATGCCCCCAGGTATCGTCGCATGTCGATAATAACTATTATCAGCAACCAGCTTATCAATAACTGGGCCTGTCACATCAACCAGTACAGCATCGCACGTGGTTGTTGCTTCTTTAATTGCACCACTTGGGTGGCCGATCATATAGATCATGACATCAAGATCACCAGCACATAGAGCACTGGCTTGCTCTGACGCGTTCAGCTCTGCCGCATAAGCAAAGTCTTTTTTAGCCCAGCCCTTTGCTTGCATCAAGGCTTCCAGAGTGCCGCGCTGCCCGGTTCCCTGTACACCAAGATTGACTCTTTTACCCTTAATATCATCAATCGTTTTAATACCACTATCGGCACGGGCCAACACTGTAAAAGGTTCTGAATGGAGGGAAAAAACCACTCTGAGATCATTATCAGGACCCGCTTTTGTAAACTTACTACTGCCAGTATGAGCATGAGACAACCAGTCAGACTGGGCTATACCGAAATTAATATCCTTACTGGCTATAAGTTCGAGGTTTGCAACTGAGCCTGCAGTACTCTCTGTTGAACAACGAATACCATGATCTACACGGCTTTTATTAACCAATCGACAAATGGCACCGCCGGTTGGGTAATACACGCCGGTTACACCACCGGTGCCAACAGTAACGACCTCTTTCACCGGAACGGGTTCTCCTGCACTGGCGCCCATCGATACCACGCACACCCCAAAAGCGATAACCATTGAGGTTATAGTGTTGCGAAAAGCCATATTCCACTCCTTTGAACTTTTATAAAATAAACCGGATATTCAACCGATTATAACTACAATTGCAGGACATAACATTACAGCCCGTACAGATATCACAACCCATGCAGTAACAGCAACTTATATAGGGACTTCTCTGTCAAAGCGGCACAGTTTTCGATAAGGAAACAGATCAATGATCGCTCCCTGACTTACCTGGCTTTGCATATTTATCCACCAGGTTGGGTCAAGCAGATCACCATGCAGTTGGTTAAAAACCTTGCGAACGTCGCAATCACAGGCCGTTAGCAACGAAAACTCTTCAGGGAAGACATCGTTAGCGGAAACCGAATACCAGGGTTCTGCAGCTAGCTCTTGCTCCGGATATAAAGGTTCGGGGATTGATCGGAAGTGACACTCCGTCAGATAACAAATCTCGTCATAGTCGTAAAACACCACCCGGCCATGACGGGTAACACCGAAATTTTTAAACAGCATATCACCGGCAAAAATGTTCGCTGCAGCTAGCTCTTTAATGCACTTACCAAATTCATTGATAGCCAGGAACACTGCCTGCTCATTATCCTGACGCAACATCTCATCCAGGTAGATATTCAACGGGATCATGCGCCGCTCGCTCCATACGTGTCTTATTAGCACCTCATCTTTACCGATATCGATTGAAGTTACCGCCACCTCCTGCAGCTCCTTCAACAGAGCCTCAGAAAAACGTTCACGAGGTAGCGACAGATTTATAAACTCCTGAGTATCCGCCATTCGACCCGCACGGTCATGTCGCTTCACCAATTGATACTTACTGATAACCCCCTCCCGGGTGATCTGTTTCGACGACGAAAACCGGTCTTTTATTATTTTAAATACCACCGGATAGGATGGCAGGGTAAACACCATCATCACCATCCCCTTCGTACCGGGGGCAATCTCAAACGGGTCTGATGACCGGTCCAGATGATCGATAAAACTGCGGTAAAACTCTGCCTTCCCCTGTTTGTAAAAGCCAATAGAGTTATAGAGCTCTGCGATTGATTTCAGAGGAATCAGCGAGTGCAAGAAACCAATAAGTTCTGCTGGCACATCAACATCCACAAGGAAATACGCCCGGGTAAAACTAAATACGATTGACACATCATTCTCATCCGTCAGGGCGGTATCGATGAATACGCCACCTTGTTCATTGTTCAGAACGGGCAGTATAAATGGCATCGACTGATCATCGAAATTTACCCGACCCACGATATAAGCCCCTTTATTGCGATAAAAAATAGCCCGTATCACCTGGATAACAGTGTTATCCCCCGCGACAATATCTGCTGACAAGTGAATCCGGATGTATCGCAGCAGATTTCTGATATCCCTGCGTTTATTTTCCCAGGGTATGGAAAATTGATAATCATCCAGCAGGCGATTAAGGCAGGCAACCAAGCCCTCTTTGAGGGTGTAGCTACGGTAAATATGATCGGTTCTATGCTCTCTGTGTAGTGATGACGTTCCAATTTGGGACTGAATAAACATCAACTGGTCGGTAATCTGACGATGGTCAGACAACCGACAATAGACCGAGTTATAGAAAGTCTCACCCAATTCAGCATCATCACGGAGAACGATAAGCCTTATATAGTGCGCTTTAACCGAGATCCACAGCTCTGGATCGGATACATCATGTATGGCAGCCCTGATCTGATGACCTATCTGATCAACCATCACGTCATACAGATCGATTCTTTCAGCGGCCAGGCATTGAATTGCCGCCCACTCGGCAGCTTCAAAACAGGGCTTAGCCTGGCGAGTAATCGCCTTGAACTGTTTTCTGTAATCATTAAAGCCCACACGTATCAGTTGGGCTATCCACTCTGCACCGCCTCGTTTCATCATCTCTCTGCTGCTACTGTGATCTGTATATTGTTTAGCAGTGATTATCACGCGTTACCAGAATTCAGATTTCAAGCTTACGAAAAACAGTTGTCTAATATCTTTATCTGCTTAATATTAAAAGAAATTAAACTGCGTGGAACTCAGCTATGTACCGCCTCCCCGATTTAGAGAAAAACAGCGATATAAAAGCGATAGCGGTTATGACCAGCGGTGGCGACTCGCCCGGGATGAACCCAGCGATTCGCAGTGTTACCCGGGCAGCGCTCAATCAGGGCGTGAAAGTTTTCGGCATTAACAAGGGTTATAGCGGGCTTATCATTGGCGACATCTCTGAGCTAAAAAGCGGTGATGTCACTAATATTGTCCAGCGAGGCGGTACCATTCTGAAAAGTGACCGCTGTGAGGCATTTAAAGATCCGATGGTGCGCAATCAGGCCGCTGAAATTCTTAAAGAGCACGGTATTGGCGGGCTGATTGTTATTGGCGGAGACGGTTCACTGACGGGTGCACACCTGCTGACCCATGAAACAGGCATTCCCGTAGTAGGCTTACCCGGCACTATTGATAATGATATTTATGGTACCGAGGATACTATCGGTTTCGATACGGCACTCAACACCGCACTCGAGGCGATCGATAAGATTCGCGATACCGCGGTATCCCATGAACGGATATTTCTGGTTGAAGTGATGGGACGAAACTCTGGCCATATCGCATCCCAGGTCGGTGTTGCCTGCGGTGCTGAGATGATTATTGTGCCTGAAATTGATTTTAAGCTAGCCGCTCTGAGTTTCTCGCTGGCCAATCAGCGAGCAGAAGGCCGTGGAAGTAGCGGAATCATTGTCGTCGCGGAAGGCCCCAGACCCGGCCTGACTTACCGTCTGGCCAATCAGTTGGAAACCCATGGGGAAAAACCGGGAGTGTGTATACTGGGTCACATTCAACGGGGAGGCAGACCCACCGGTCACGACCGGGTGCTGGCATCATGCCTTGGCGCAGCAGCAGTCACTTACCTGTTGGCGGGCTTTACCGACATTATGGTCGGCATGATCAACAGCAAGATCACTACAACGCCCTTATTAGACGTTATGGAGAAGAGAAAGCCGCTAAACCCACAACTGGTTGAGCTGGCCCAGCTGTTACATAAGTAAACGAGACAGGAATGCTCAACCCTGTCGGGATACTCGTCCAGATAACCGTTTAATCGGTTTTCTGGATGAAATCATCAGGCAGCCGCGCTGCAAACGCTTTAATCACGTCAGGAAGAAGCGTTTCCGCATTTCGGCCGGACAAACTCTGCGCATCACTGTTCAGCTGTTCAAGTGCACTGCCTTGCTGAGTGTTATCCACAACGACCGCACTCAGCTGACTCCAGTCTGAGGGGTAAAGATGCAGACCACTCACCAGAGCAACACCTTTGCGCTTGCGGATCTGCGCTAAGCCCACCAGCTTCCGACCATCTTCGCTAACAACCTCTCCATGTGAGAGTGCCGCATAGCAGGCCCATTTCAACTCCTGCTGCTGACTCACCACTTTAGAGTGGTCGATCATAACCTGATCAACCCCTTTACAGGGCACACCACAGGCATGCAAGGTATCGATCCAGATCTGTTCCAGCCAGGAAAAAATTTCAATAATATTTTGTTTTGCTACCGGATGGTCCGGGGGAATAAAGACCGTCACACTCAGCATCCACGGACCGGCCAACACCGCACCGCCACCAGACCGACGCCGAAGCAAAGCCAGCCCCGCGCGCTCTGCACGTTGCATTTGTCCCTCATCCGGCCGTTGTGAACATCCCATAATGACCGCAGCCTGATCGTACTGCCAAAACAACACCTGAGGTTGTTCTACACCCGCCTCAAGTACTTCACTGATACGCTGCTGCTCATCAGGCATCGAGCCGATCACCAGCGACTGAAAACTGTTTACCATGCATTCCCCCTGCGTCAGAGGCAGGAAGATTAACCTATCTCTGACCCGGGTAAAACCATTATCATACGCCTGTCAGCAACGGAACCTCAGTGATGCATAACGATTTTATCAACATTTACCATCAGGCGATTTCCAGCAACGGCTATCAGCCAGACTCGAACCAGTTGTTACTGGTGGAACAGCTGAACCATGTCTATCAATCCCTGCAGAACGGAGCGCACACTGCTATACCGGCGGGAATCTATATCTGGGGGCCGGTCGGTCGAGGAAAAACTTTTCTAATGGATCTGTTGTTTGCGCACCTGCCTGACACCGCAGCGCTGCGTTATCACTTTCATCGTTTTATGGCCCGGATCCACCAGCAGCTGCGTGAACTTCAGGGTCAGGCAGACCCGCTTGAACTAATCGCCGCTAACCTTGCCCGCCGTTACCGACTGATCTGCTTTGACGAATTTTTTCTCAATGATATCGCCGATGCAATGATTCTGGGAAAACTGACGAAAGCACTTATCAGGCGGGGGGTGATTCTGATTACCACCTCAAACCGTCCACCGGAAAAGCTCTGTAAAGACCCGTTATTTGAGGATCGGGTCAAACCGATTATAAAAATGATCCAGCAGGAGATGAGAGTGTTCAACCTCATCGGAACGACTGATCACCGGCTGCGCGCCCTTACGCCTGCCCCCTGCATCTTTCATCCGGACAACGATACGAGCGCTGATCATGAACAGCGGTTAGCCAGGTGCTATAAAGCGATCAGCAGCGAGCCTCCCCGTGCAGATGAAGTGTTAGTATTACAACGCCCTATTCCGGTCAGAGCGGTCAGCGCCAACTGTATCTGGTTCGATTTTGAACAGCTCTGTATGGGTGCTCGCAGTCAGATGGATTACATCGATCTGGCGAACCGTTTCAGCCATATCTTTGTCAGTCAGGTACCTTTGCTGGGCAGTCGCAGCCGGGAGCAGATAAAGGCCCGGGGAACCGAAGATGGCAGTGAAGCGGTAAAAGCTGGAGAGCGGCAGGTACTGTTAGGCAGCATGGACGACCCGGCGCGACGTTTTATCAGCCTGGTCGATGAGCTTTACGACCGGGGAGTTAATCTTTTCCTCAGCGTTGAAGTTCCGCTGGAGCAACTCTATATGGAAGGCAGCCTGATCTTTGAATTTGCCCGTACTTTTAGCCGCCTGACAGAGATGCAATCACTGGAGTATCAGCAACGGGCACCGATAGGCTGAGTATTACATAACGGGAACAACGCTTAGTGGAGATCCGCATCGACGACTAACTTACCCAGCTCAAAACACTGGCGGATCGCTTCATCTTCAGAGGCGGCAATAACCTGATTTTCAGGCACCGCTTCAAGATCACCAACGTTATGAAAAATCGTATCTTTAGGGTCCTTGTGATAAATTTTGGGCTCAAGTATCCAGCGGTTATCACCCATATATCTGACCAGTGCGGTAATAAGATAATCACCATAGTTGATCTGATTCATCAAGCGCCTCCACATCAAGTGATGCATGGGCTTAATTATAGCTGAGCTAACCGTTATAACCGGGGTTCAACAGGAATAATTTTCATGAAGACTGCGTTGCGTTTTTTCTTCCAGGGCTTACTGATTCTGCTGCCATTTGTGCTGACGATCTATCTGGTTTTTCTGATTTTTACCGCACTGGATGAGACGCTGTTTTCGGCGGTGGGCTCACTTATCAGTTACTTCATCCCCGGTCTTCAGCCAGGTTGGACTGAAACTCTGCTAGGCATACTGCTGACGGTAACCATTATTACCCTGACCGGTATTGCAGGCTCTCTCTATCTAACCCGTTTTCTGATGAACATCATCGGTGCACTGATGGAAAGAATCCCTTTGGTAAAGCTGCTCTACAACTCACTGAAAGATCTGTTCCAGGCACTGTTAGGTGACCAGAAAAGCTTTAGCAAGCCGGTGTTGGTTTATCTGAACAAGGAAAAGACGATTAAGGTGATGGGGTTTCTGACCTGCGAAGATCTGAATGGATTTGGCCTCAGTGACGATGTATCTGTCTATCTGCCAGACTCCTATAACTTTTCCGGCAACCTGATCATCGTACCCCGCGATCAGGTTTTTCCTATGGATGTCAGTGCCGGTAAAGTCACCACTTTTATCGTCAGTGGTGGAGTGTCTGTGACACCGGACAAAGCAGTCTGACGACTTACCCACCGGCCTGATCGCTATTACAATCCCTGTCTAACCGCGGGAGTCGCTGACGAAGGGGTTGGTTTTGCGTTCCTGGCCAAAGGTGGACATCGGACCATGTCCGGGTATGAACGCCACCGTATCGCCCAACGGAAAAAGCTTCTCGCGGATAGAGCGGATCAGTGTGGCGTGATCCCCCTGAGGGAAGTCAGTACGGCCTATTGAGCCCTGAAACAATACGTCACCCACTTGAGCCAACTGACTCTCCGGACTGTAAAACACCACATGACCCGGCGTATGTCCGGGGCAGTGCAGCACTTCGAGTGTCTCATGACCCACCGTCACCGCGTCACCATCCTCCAACCAGCGATCCGGGGTGAATATCTCCACCTGAGGAAAACCAAACATCTGACTTTGCTGCGGCAATCCGTCGATCCAAAACTGATCTCCGCTATGGGGCCCTTCTATCGGCACCCCCGTTAGCTTAACCAGTTCCGCCGTGCCCCCCGCATGATCGATATGAGCGTGAGTGAGCAGGACTTTTTCCAACTGCAGCCCCAGCTCATCCAGTTTCGCCATCACCTTTGCAATATCACCACCCGGATCAACAATCGCTGCTTTTTTAGAGGTTTCACACCACAACAGCGTGCAGTTCTGCTGAAATGGGGTAACAGGAATAATACTGTATTTCATAATGACGCCGTGTAATTGCAAAGTGATCCCGCAGTATACCTATTTCTGAACTATCCTTCGATATGCCAGACGGGTTATCAAAACTGGTCGGCAACAGACTTCAGGAAAGACAATTAACACTGTCAGGAGGTTATTTAGATGTCTGTATCTCCCACTGTACAAAAATTTCTCAACCAGGGGGACATCCCCTACCGTCTGCTGCGTCACCCCTATGCAGAAACTTCGCTCAGATCAGCCATATCGGCCCATGTTCCCGCTCGTCGAATGGCAAAAGGGGTGGTGCTCAGAGATGACGAAGGCTTCATGATGGCCGTTGTGCCGTCCGACCGACGGGTTGATCTGCATGCTATCAACCAGCAAATGGGGCGCATGTTATCCCCGGCCGCCCAGCGGGATGTGAAAATTCTCTTCAGAGACTGCAACAGCGGTGCCGTCCCTGCCCTGGGACAAGCCTATAACATGCCTGTAATCTGGGATGATCACCTGGCGGATGAACCCGATTGTTATATGGAAGCCGGAGACCATCAGGATCTTCTCTGTTTCTCTCAATCCACCTTCAAACAGGTGATGTCAGAAAAACCCCATGGAATAATCAGCCACTAAACCCTGCAGGTTCAGCGCGATCCAAGCACTGACTTGATCAAAGCGCTGTCGGGGTGGCCATGCCATCCCGATAAAATCTCCTTTATTATATTTACCCCGCTCCGGCAGCTATGCGATAGTGGCAGCCAATTCCCTATAAGAGCTGTTGGAGAGAGCGATGAAAAAGCTAAAGCATGAAGCTGAACTGGTCAAAGAGGCGATTCGCATTGGCGGTGTCTATATGGAAAAACGGGGTGCCGGGCAGATTGAAGCAACCGACAGTGCCAGCGATAAAATCAAGGCGATCTACCTTTTACTGGTGCTGGATAAATTGATTCAGCCACTCGCAAAAGGCGAGGAAAACGAACCCAACATGAAACACAAACTGGCCCTGTGGATCAGCCGTCAGTTACCCAAAGGTCACCCTCTGCTGGAAGAGTGAGATGCCACAGCTATCAATCTACCTGGCAGGTCCGGATGTCTTCTGGCCCAACGCGACCGAACTGGGCGCGGCGAAAAAACGACTGTGCCAGCAATACGGTTTTAGCGGTCACTTCCCGCTGGATAACGCACTGGATCTGTCACAGTTATCCCCCTATTCAGCAGGCCTCAAAATCTATCAGGCAAATATTGAGCTGATGAACCAGAGTGATCTGACCATCGCAAACATGACGCCTTTCAGAGGCCCCAGCATGGATGTAGGCACCGCGTTTGAGATGGGCTATATGGCCGCACAGAAAAAGTCTGTGTGGGGCTATTCCCTCGATGGCCGCCTATACAGTGACCGGGTTGAAGGCGATGACACCGATGCGGAGGGTTTTAGCATCGAGTCTTTCGCCATGACCGATAATCTGATGATGGTGGGCGCTGCAGATCAACGAGGTGGGTTGATTGCAGAATCGCTACCGGAAAATCTGCACAACCACCTGACCGTGTTTGAGAAAGTGTTACAGCAGATAGAGAAAAGCCGCTAATGTCAGCGGCTTTTTTAAAACGCGAACGGTGTTAACGCTTACACCTTATGATAGATCTCAGCGCCGCTCTCTTTAAACTCCTGCGACTTCTCCTGCATCCCTTGATCTGCAGCAGCCTGTATGGCGGCGACCTGAGCTTCATCCAGGTTACGTACCTCCTGAGAGATCTTCATTGAACAGAACTTAGGACCGCACATAGAACAGAAGTGCGCCACCTTTGCAGATTCCTTCGGCAGGGTTTCATCGTGGTACGCACGGGCAGTGTCCGGATCCAGACCAATATTAAACTGATCTTCCCAGCGGAATTCAAAGCGCGCCTTCGACATCGCGTTATCACGGATCTGTGCGCCCGGATGACCTTTTGCCAGATCGGCAGCATGGGCCGCGATCTTGTAAGTAATAATACCGGTCTTCACATCGTCTTTGTTAGGCAGACCCAGATGCTCTTTTGGCGTGACATAACAGAGCATCGCACAGCCGTACCAACCGATCATCGCCGCGCCGATACCGGAGGTAATATGGTCGTAACCCGGTGCGATATCGGTCGTCAGTGGCCCCAGGGTATAGAACGGCGCTTCATGACACTCGGTCAGCTGCTTATCCATATTCTCTTTGATCATGTGCATCGGCACATGCCCAGGGCCTTCGATCATCACCTGTACATCGTGCTTCCAGGCGATCTTCGTCAGTTCACCGAGGGTTTCCAGTTCAGAAAACTGCGCTTCATCGTTGGCATCGTAAACAGACCCGGGACGCAAACCATCACCCAGAGAGAACGATACATCGTAAGCCTTACAGATCTCGCAGATATCTTCAAAGTGGGTGTAGAGGAAGTTCTCTTCGTGATGTGCCAGACACCATTTCGCCATGATAGATCCGCCACGGGAGACAATACCGGTCATCCGTTTAGCGGTCATCGGTACATAGCGCAGCAGTACACCTGCATGGATAGTGAAGTAGTCGACACCCTGTTCAGCCTGCTCAATCAGCGTATCGCGAAACACTTCCCAGTTAAGGTCTTCAGCGACACCATTAACTTTTTCCAGCGCCTGATAGATGGGGACGGTACCGATAGGCACCGGAGAGTTACGCAGAATCCATTCACGGGTTTCATGGATATTCTTACCCGTAGACAGATCCATAATGGTGTCCGAACCCCAGCGAATCCCCCAGGTCATCTTCTCCACTTCCTCTTCAATCGAAGAGGTCAGCGCGGAGTTACCGATATTGCCGTTGATTTTGACCAGAAAGTTGCGGCCAATAATCATCGGCTCGATTTCAGGGTGATTAATATTCGCAGGGATAATTGCCCGTCCCTCAGCCACTTCCTGACGCACAAATTCAGGGGTGATCTCATCGGGAAGTTTAGCGCCAAAACTATGCCCCGGGTGTTGCTGGGCAACAATATTACCCTCTGCACGCGCCTTCGCCAGCTTCATATTTTCGCGGATGGCGATAAATTCCATCTCCGGGGTAATAATGCCTTTGCGGGCATAGTGCAGCTGGGAAACATTACTACCGGGCTTAGCTTTCAGCGGCTTGCGAGTCAATTCAAAACGCAGATTATCCAGGCGCAGGTCCTGCTCACGGGCACGGCCATACTCTGAACTCAGACCATCCAGTTGCACCGTATCGCCACGCTCCTCAATCCAGCCCGCACGCAACGGTTCGAGACCTTTACGGACATCAATGTTAGCCTCCGGATCACTGTAAGGGCCGGATGTATCATACACATACAGGGGATCGTTTTTCTCCCCCCCCATATCGGTAGGGGTATCCGCAAGGGAGATCTCACGCATCGGCACCCGGACATCAGGACGTGAGCCCTCGACATACACCTTACGGGAGTTAGGAAATGGCTGAACAGAAGCTTCATCAACCTGTGCACTGTGACTTAGAACTGTCTGACTATCGGTCATAATATTACCTGCGTCTTGAGTTTTTTCTTATACGGTTCCGACTGAAGCCGGTTACCAATATCGATAAAAATGATGCACCGGCCCATGCCCATGCCCCACCTGTAACCTGTCTGCTGCGGCTATAGCCGCAGAGATATAATCTTTTGCCTGTTGCACCGCCTCGCAGAGGCTCAACCCGGAAGCCAACCCGGCGGCAATCGCCGATGCCAGCGTACACCCGGTACCATGGGTATTCCGGGTCGCGATCCTGGGAGAACTAAACGGATAGATCTGATCACCATCACAGAGCAGGTCGATGGCCTCAGCGGAACCCTCAAGGTGCCCGCCTTTTAACAATACCGCGCCGGATCCCAGACTCAGCAGTTGCTCCGCCATCGTTTCCATCTGCGCAACCGTGGTTGGTTCAGCACAGTCAAGCAATATGGCTGCTTCAGGAAGATTAGGGGTAATCAGAGAGGCTAAGGGGATGAGGCGGGTTTTCAACATTTCCACAGCGCTTGCCAGCAATAAAGCGTCTCCGCTTTTTGCCACCATCACCGGATCGACAACCAGATATGCGGGTTTATACTGCTCAAGGCTGGCGGCAACACAAGCGACGGTATCTGCATCACCGAGCATGCCTGTTTTCACCGCCGCAACCCTGAGATCATCAAACACCGCACCGATCTGCGCCGTGATCATCGGCAGAGGCACAGGATGGATCGCCCGAACTTCACAGGTATTCTGCGCAGTAATAGCCGTGATAACAGACGCACCATAGACGCCCAAAGCGGAAAAAGCTTTCAGATCAGCTTGAATACCCGCACCACCACCACTGTCAGAACCAGCAATAGTGAGTGCAATAGGAATGTTTCTTTCAGACATCGGTATCGGTCCAGCATTATGAGCTAAACCGGGTACGACAAAGGCAGTATAACGGTTTATCTCGATTTCCTACGCCGGTATTAACCGGATCAGGTTCGCGGGTTATTGGTCATCTTTCATACCAACTCTCAGCCCAATGGGCACCCCGACAAGATCTGCCTAGTTTATGTCCAACTATCTCCCATGTCCATCGTCAGACGAAAAATTGACCTTCAGCAAGGCTCTTTTGGTGCAAAGCAAAAAAAATAGGACTTTTTCCTATATCCACCTATCTGTAATTCAAACACTATGTGCTTCAGGAAGTTTTGGCGTTCGGGACTGAACGGGGGGATGGCCTGGAAAAGCGGACAGGAAGCATGGATAGCTGGCGGGATGCCTTGGATTAGCCGCATGGAAAATGGATGCCATATGAAGAGAGTACTTAAGGGGAACTAAGTACTCTCTTTTTTTGCCCTAATTTCCGCCAAAAACGCACCCAATATATTGCAACGCAAAATACGATTTTTTCCTATAGCTCCCAGAGGGTTGAAATAGGATACTGATTCTGACGGAACGATGGTCTTCACGGATGAAGAAAAGGCTGGCATACCAGGCAAAGATGATCGACAGGTGAAAAGGGAAACAGGGACGTCAGCAGGATGCTGATTAGATTTCACCAGGGTTAACGGATCAGGGACAGATCATCTGGCCAGTAAAATAAAAGAGAGTGCTCAAGGGGAACTGAGCACTCTCTTTTTTTATGGGCTGTATTTATGGACTTTATTTATAAGCCAGAGGCCTTTCTTTACAACCAGTCACCCTGCTTACCGGCTATTTAGTAACCGACTAACTAATAACCGGCTCGGCCACCTGGTCAGTCAAAGCGCCCTGCCAAAGCTTCCGCGCAAGCTCTTCTGCACTCTGATCACACCCCTCATGTATCCAGCGGGCTAGCGCTGCAGCAACATCAGGATACGCGACAGGCTCCGGGGCTCGCTGGCCCGCCCAGCGATAGAACTGATCCGCGCCCAACTCAGAAAACACCTCTGCCAGACCCAGATACTCAAGTACTGCGGCGTTAGATACCTGCTCAGGCTGACCCGTAAGCGGCTTCGTCAGCAGCTTTTTGCCTGCCTGTAATACCTCACTGGCTAAGCCAAAACCACAGTTAGCGATCACCCCATCACAGCATGCCTGCGCCTGACGGAATGCATCTCTGGACAGCGGTCGCCAGAGAATATGTTCGTCGTCCTCTGGCTGATCAATATCACAATAGACATGAAACTCATAATCACTGAACGGTAACAGCCACTGGCGAATCTGTTCCCGGTTTTCAAACGGTAGATAGACCAGAATCATTCCCGATTGAACGGTAATCGGATAAGGCTGTGCCTCAATCAACGGCGGCAATATCGGGCCATCAAAGTGGTGCCAGTGCAATCCGATACCCTGCTGAACCGGCGCAAAGAATCGGATCATCGGCATCATTACCCGGCCAATACTCGGGCCGGGGAGCGGATAACTGAAAGCATATTGATGAGCAATACCGATACAGGGCTTCTTCTGTAATTTAGCGGCCCAGGCGGTCACCGGTTCGAAGTCACTGATGATCAGATCATACTGCTGCAGGTCCAGCGCTTTTATATCCTTTATCAGCTGAATCAGATTATTCTGAGTCAGGCTACGCCAGCGATCAATCTTGCCATCGGTCACCGTAAAGGTGAGACCACGGCGAGTCTGATAGTCACCAAAAGGTTCCATATTAAACAGTTTTTCAGGCGGCCTGCCACTAAACAGAAAATCGACCTCAATACCCTCTTGCGCCAGAGCCGGCGCCATCACTCTGGCACGGGTAATATGACCATTGCCCGTTGTCTGAACGCCATACAGTATTTTCATTGCAGATCCCGACTCGTGAGCTTTGATATAAGATGGAAGAATTGATTAGAACAGCTCTATCAGATTCAAGCCGATAATCGCAGATATCAGACCTAAAGCCGCTCCAGCCAGAATATCGGTGGGATAATGGACACCCAGAAACACACGGGCAAGCGCGATCAGTGACGCCAGCGTATAGGCAGGTAACATCAAAGAGGGATAGTAATAGCTCAGCACCGAGGCAAACACAAAAGCGGCAGCTGCGTGCCCTGAAGGTAAACTGAATTTATCAGAGGGCGTGATCTGCGGAATCACATCGGCAAATCGGTCACAAGGGCGATCCCGTTTAATCGCCCTCTTTAAAAAGATATACACCGGCAGCTCAATCGCAAACACAAATAACCCGGCGAGCAGAAAATTAACGCCATTTTCAAGCTCTAACCAGGCCACCAACAGACCGGTCACGAGATAGAAAACCCCATCCCCTAATTTTGAAATCAGACGACTGATGATTGGCATCACCGGTAATCTGCAGGTACCAAAACAGAGATAGTACAGTGTGACATCGAATGCGACTATGCGTTGCTGTAGTGCGTTCATAGCTCAGAACCAAATGTTTGCTGGGTGACAACATTTTGCTCTAAAAACTATTACAGTGCGGTTAACAACTATTTAAACTTCAGTGACAGGCACCACGGTTTCTTCTATTTGCAACAACAATTCAGCAGTAATAAGGCGGGGGTTAAGAGGGCGACTGAACAGATAACCCTGCCCCTGCTCGCAGTGGAGGTCCTGTAACAGCTGCTGTTCATCACGATCCTCAATCCCCTCAGCAATCACATCCATATTCAGCGCATGCCCCATCTGCAACGAGGCTTTGACAATCTGCAGGCTGGAATGGTCCTGGGTAATACTGCGAATAAACCCCTGATCAAGCTTCAGCTTAGATACGGGTAGCTCTTTCAGATACAGCAGTGATGAGAAGCCGGTACCAAAATCATCGATCGAGAAACAGATCCCCAGCTTCGTCAGCTTACACATGGTCTCTTTTGCCAGAACCCGGTCTCCCAGAAAGACCGACTCGGTAATCTCCAGTTCCAGTTTTTCAGGGGGCAATCCACTTTGCTCAAGCGCATTCAGTACTTTACTGGCAAAATCGGCTTCGACAAATTGTTTTACAGACACGTTGACTGCTATTCGCTCAAACTCGAGCCCCTGATTCAGCCATTGATTTCCCTGCTGACAAGCCAGGAGCAACACCCGGTCACCCAGCGTCACGATCAACCCATTCTGTTCAGCCAGAGGGATAAATTTATCGGGTGGAACCCGCCCCAGAACTGGATGCTCCCAGCGGGCCAGAGCTTCAAAGCCAATCACTTTACCGCTGTCCAGCATAACCTGTGGCTGGTACTCGAGAAAAAACTGTTCCGTTGTCAGCGCCTCACTTAACGCCGCATGCAGCTGCTGATTTTCCAACAACTTAACGCTCATCTCTGAGGCGTAAAACAGATGACTACCGGGGTTTTTCTTCTTTGCCTCATGCAGTGCCAGGTCTGCCTGTTCCAACAGACGCAGCGGATCTTCCTGTTCACCCTGCTGCAGTGATATTCCCGCAGTTGCCGTCAGGGCAAAGCTCTGATCACCATAAGCAATTGGCAGACTAATCTCAGCAATCAGCCGGTCAGCCAGATGACTTAGTGAAACCCGGTTAGCCGACAGGCGAAGCAGCGCGGTAAACTCATCACCGCCGGTTCGGGACAGTACGGCATCACAACTAAGCCGCGATTGCAACCGGGCACTCATCCTCTGAAGGACATAATCACCCATTTTCTGACCGTGAAACTCATTAATCAGACTGAAATTATCCAGCCCCAACAAAATTACACACGTAGTCTGATCTGCAGAGCTCGGCAAGCGGGTATATTCTGCCAGCGTTTCCAGCATAAACTGGCGATTATAAGCACCGGTCAGTTCATCATGATAGGCCAGAAAACTCACCTCCTTCTGGGCCTCTTTACGATGGTTAACTTCCCGTTTCAATGAGCGGTTCCAGAGCACCACCATCAGCAACAAAATCAGCAGCAAACAAAATCCCGCAATAATGACCCCGTGGATAAGCGTATCCATATCCACCCGCTGACTATCCTCAGGTTGTACCCAACGGCGTTCAATCGCGTTTTTTTGTTCAACCGTTACTGATTCAAGCGCCTTTTCCAACAACCTTGATAAGATGGGCTGATCATTTCTGGAACCAAACGAAATATGGTAATCAAACCCTACACTACCGCCGATACTGATATTGTCTATTCCCTCCATCACGGTATACAGGTACCCGGCAGACGCATAGGAGCCGACGCCATCAACCTCACCGACTGCCAATAGAGAAAAAGCCTCCTGCAGATCACGGACCTGAATCAGGGTAATATCCGGATAATTGTTGCTGATATAGTTAACCAGCGCAGTGCCCTGGGGAACCGCAAAACGTTTACCGGCAAAGTCACTCATCTCAGCACGTTTAAACTTACCTTTGCGCGTGAATATTTTATTTGAAAGGTGCGAGTAAACAGGGGTGAAATTGAGAAAATGGCTGCGGGCCTCGGTATTAGTCACACCAAACACAACATCAATAGAACGTAATTTAGCGGCTTCCATCATCGCGCTATAATTTTCAAATACCTGATATTGAAACTTTGTGCCCAGGGCAGCTTCCATCAGCTGCAGATAGTCCATCGACAGCCCTTCAACCCGATTCCCGGTAGCGTAATTGGAAAGATAGGGAGGGATGACAGCAACACCAACGGCGATAGAATCACGATGCTGATCCAGCCAGAGGGACTCTTCCCGGGTCAGGGTGAGCCCCGCAGTTGCAGACATTGACTGTACAAGCAGCAGAGTCAATAGACTAAACAGGAAAAACTTCGTCCTTAAAACGGTCGTCATACTCAATTCTTAGCGTCAACTTTGATTAAAACGATAGTAACGTCTAAGCATTCAGCCAGTCAGCAATAATACCTGCCAATTTAAGAGGTGCTGTGAGCGGCATCATATGCCCTTCTCCGGGCACGGTGATCAATTCAATCGGCTGTACCGCTTCATAGACAACCCGGCGACTATAACCAACCGACAACACCTCATCCTGCTCACCCTGAACCAGAGCCAGTTGGAATGGATATTCACGCTGCATAATTCCGGCTCTGTGACTAAAGACACTGGCCAGTGTTTTGAATGGATAATCCAATACCAGCATCGGGTCATGATTGATCAACATACCTGCCGGATGACCCGCAAGCAGATGATCATAGTCGACCATCCAGGCCAGCGGTAAGCGCAGCCCGGGAAACAGCATCGCACTGCCCCAGGTCCACTGCCAGCCAAGCAGATGAAACAGGTCCGGTGGCACTTCTGTTGTCAGTAGGGTGCCACACACAACCTTAGTAATCCGTTCATCACTCTCCGCCGCGGCCACGGCCAGCAAAGCGCCGATTGAGTAACCATAAATATAGTAAGGTCCATCATACCGCTGCTCCAGCGCATCGATAACCTGGGAGATAGATTCCTGCACCGACTCAACGCTATACACCCCACGTTCACCACCGGAATATCCGTGCCCCGGAGGATCAATAGCGACAACATTAAAACCTAGCTGCGAAAGCGACCAGAGCATCTCCGCATAGAGTTCACCGTAAGTGCCAATACCCGGCAGAAACATCAGAACCGGAGAATCAATCCCGTGCTCATAGATCTCACAGTGAATCGGTAGCTCGCCGACATGAAATGTCTCACGTTTAGCGAGATACGTTTCACTGCCCAGCGCCCGCTGCAGATCTTCCCTGCTTGGGCAGACTTCACCGCCAGTTGGGGTTGGTTTTAAAAGCGGCTCAAGAATTCCCATTAGTGTTGACACTCCGGACAGTAGACAGTGGATCGCTGACCAAGACGAATCTCTTTCAGCGTTGATTTACAGTGATGGCAAAGTTCACCGCCACGACCATACACATTCAGTTGTTGCTTAAAATATCCCGGCTTACCATCACCACCGACAAAATCTTTCAGGGTGGTACCGCCCTGCGTAATAGCGCGGGCCAGTATCACCTTTATCTCATCCACCAGCCGTTCGAGGCGGACGGCAGATATATTCCCGGCAGCCCTTTTCGGGTGAATACCGGCACTAAACAGCGCTTCGTTGGCATAGATATTACCCACACCTACGACAACATGGCTATTCATAATGAACTGTTTTATCGCCTGCTTGCGCCCGGCACAACACTGCTGCAAATAAACCGCGGTAAAACCATTGCTCAGCGGCTCAGGCCCAAGTGACTCCAGCAGCGTATGTGACTCACCTGCGGGCTGCCACAATACCGAGCCAAACCGGCGCGGGTCCGTCAACCGCAACGCCATACCACTATCAAGAACCAGATCAACATGGTCATGAAAAGCAGCCGGCTGATCGGCTGACACCATATAGAGACTACCAGACATCCCCAGATGAATCATTACCGAACCACCCGGCAGGTTAATTAACAGGTATTTACCCCGTCGCGTCACAGAGCCGATGCGGCAACCCACTACCCACTGTGATAGCTGATCGGGGATCGGCCAGCGCAGCTTAGGCTGTCGAATCGTCAGCGCAGTGATTATCCGTCCATCAATGTGAGGCTCGATACCACGGCGCGTTGTTTCAACTTCAGGTAATTCCGGCATATTCAGCTAACTTCAGATTATTACGTTACAGTCCGATTGGGCACAAAAAAACCCGGACCAGCCGGGTTTTTTTTATTATCAGCTCAGATTATTACTTAATCTTAGCTTCTTTGTACATAACATGCTGACGAACAACTGGATCGAATTTCTTCATTTCCAGCTTGTCAGGAGTAGTACGTTTGTTCTTAGTAGTGGTGTAGAAGTGACCAGTACCAGCAGAAGAAACCATCTTGATTTTATCGCGCATAATCGTGCTCCTTAAACTTTAATGCCGTTCTTACGAACGTCAGCCAGCACAACATCGATACCTTTC
>NZ_CAKZLP010000082.1 GCF_937127095.1 uncultured Amphritea sp. | reverse complement strand
GGGCGCCTCTGTAGGGCTTGGTATCCGTGAGATTCAGGGAGTTATGCGACTGTTTGCGGGGATGTCCCCGGTACCCCTTCATGGTCATCAGAAATATCATCTATTTGGAAATGCGCAGATTTCAAGCCGTGTTCTAAATTATCCAGAACCGGAGCACCGCCTACCACTTCAAACATCCACTTCATACTTGATCTCTTGGTTACTTTTTGAAGGAAACTCTAATCACGAATTGCGTTCAGAAGAGTGTACAGAGCAACACGCATCTGAGCTAATCTTTACCTATTGCTTTATGTAAAGAATATGATATCTTTACTATTGCAGATAAGTAAAGAGGATAGTTGTATGCCAAAAGTCAGCGCAAAAGGGCAAATCACTTTGCCAGCCAGTCAACGAGACGCCATCGGCGTGAAGCCAGGTGATGAAATAGAAACTTTCGTCGTGGGCGATCAGATCAATATTGTAAAAAAGGTCGCCGGTGCCGCCAAAGGTATGTTGAAGAACGTCAAAGCGAAGGCCCCTATCAGCGATGAACAGTCTATGGAGTCCGTCCTGTCGTGATCGCCATTGATACTAACGTTTTGTTGCGGTACCTGCTCGAAGATGACACTGATCAATCGGCAAAAGCTGCAAAGTTGATAGGTGGATCTGAGATTGTGCTTGTGACCGATGTGGTTTTGGTAGAAACCGTTTGGACACTCAGAGGTGCGAAATATCAACTGAGCAAACCTGAACTGATAGATGTTATCAAGGCGCTCTTCCAAGAACCAAACATTCGTTTTGAGGACGGTCAGGCTACATGGGTCGCGCTCGATCAGTACCGTAAATCCAACGGAGCAGACTTTGCTGATGCTCTCATCGTGAATAAGGCGAAACTCACTGCCAACAGGCTTGGTGAAACATTCGGTGGGTCATATACCTTCGACAAGGCAGCACAGAAGCTACCCGGGGCGAAAACGCCCAAGTAATATAAAGGACGGGATAGGAGACACATAATGGTCTGGGTTGTAGCTAATAAAGCAAGAAATACTTTTTTAACATTCGATGATGACGACAAAATGGTTATTACTCGAAAATACACTGACTCCACAGCATTCGATGACTCCTCTGAAGCGATAGCTAACGCAAATGAGCTGGCGAAAAAGTTCAGGATGTCACCTCTTTCTCCTAATTACGACGATATGCTTTTCGCACAACTAAGGTAGCAGGATACATGGTTAAACTGTGGATGAAGAACTGTAGTCACCGGGTTGAAAGGTTACCGGTAATTTCGTTGTCCGTGTCAGATAATTACTACAAAGCGTTCACCTCACCAAATCCTGATCACAACGCCAGAATCTATAATGCCGCTGAAGTACTGGTTGGAAAGACGACCTTTGCCGTATCGCCCCTCTACGACCGTGTCTACTTATTCGACATTGAGGTAATACCTGAATACCGCCGTCAGGGATACGCTACCGCAGTCCTCCGGTATTTGACAGGAACCTATAACCATCCCATCACAGCGATAAAAGAACTCTACGGTGCAAGTGATTTCTGGGCTTCAGCACGCCGACTAAAGGAAGTTGGGATTATCGTTACAGAGCCGTTATCGTGTAGCGAAATGGATCACGAAGCCGCCCGGTGGCAACACTTACAACCCGAAGTAGACCGCCTTGATAAACTCATTAACGAACGACTTACCGTTTACAACGAACCCTGGCACTCAGCTACAGGACGAGGCCTTGAAACGATGGGACTTAAAGATGACAGGTGAATTACCAGAGCTTCAAAACCAAAAACGCTTAATGAACGTTGTTGCAAATTGCTGTAAAGCAGACTGGGAGTATACCGAGGCTGTTGGGTTGATTGGCCATCCGATTCACATAGATAACAACGCATGGGTTGCTGTAGTTGGCGATGGTGCTAACGCGAGTTATGAGTGGGTGCTTTTCAAGGATGACGGCTCTCTGATTACCACAAGCAACCGAGGATACGGAATCAGCTCGATTGCACTGCGCGACGGTATAACAGAATACTGGGATGGTGAGGAAGCGCTATGAGCAATAAAGATTTGAACGACCAGGTCGAGCAAGAGTGTAGAGAAGTATTGGAATCGCTTGGGGCCTTAGCGGCCACTTCCACGATCATCAATAAACTGAATAAAGTATTTGCTCACACTGAAGACCGGAAGCTTCAAGCGTTGTTGGGTGATCTCATAAATAAGATACCAATTTCTGGTGGGGTGACGAAACATACACCTCTACGTTACGCACATGCAATCCCTACTAAAGAGATTGAACTTCACTGTCGATCGCTTCTTGGGATGGATCCATATCAAGAGCCTGTTTCCAAGTATTAGACAGTCTAAACCGGTGCATTCTGCCCTCAGAATTTCTGTACCTCAAAAATAATTATAACGTCATGAATCCCATACTTCACTGTCCTTTAATTCCTCCAGCTGCTCTTTATCAAGGCTCCCCTTAACGATGGCCATGACACCTACTTTAACTAACTTGATCCGCTTCTCCTGTGCTGCAGCGGAATCCAGCTGAGCCTTACCCAGCGCTTGCTGAGCGACATTTGTAGCTGCTATCTGATCTTCTATCCTCCGCTGCTGCTCCTCTATCACACGCCCCATAGAGCGACATTCAGCAGCTTTAATGTTGAGTTCAGACAACAATTCATTTTTTTCAGTTGCAAGCTGGCGGATCGCTCCCGTCTGCTGATCCAGCGTTTTCGTTAACTCTCCATTCTCGATGGTCAATGCTTTAATCTGATCAGATAGTTCCTGCACTCGCTCTTCACTTTTAACCATGATTGATTCGATATCAAGACGTTCAGCTTGCAGTGAAGCCCGGTCAGAATTGACCTGCTGCAGTTTAGATTCAAGTTCCTTCCTGGCCAATAGTTTTGCAGTTTCCCATAAAGAGCTAAGAGCGCTCGTTATCGGCTCCGGGATAGACGTATCGATCTGGTCTGCTGTCTCTACCTGCTGATTCCGATACTCACGAATGTATTTTTGGACTGTGGAGTCGCTACCCGTACTGATGGCCACATGCCGTCGAACAGATAATACCGTTGGTTTCTCCTCTTTTGCCTCAAGCTCAGCACAAGCTCTGAAAACGATCGCCTGACTCCAGACCTTGCTGCGATTACCTGGGCCTTTATCGAAATTAGGCATGACTGCCCTCCCCTAACCTATTATTAACTGTATTACTGTATATTACATTAAATACAGTAATACACAATTATATTGATATTAGTACCGAGATTGTATAATATCCGTAGTAGATATTTTTTTTTGGTGTTCGTGGTAGGTTTGCTGGTCATTACCAATAAGTACTAAAGCTTGTTTCAACAAGTGCTAAAATTTTTACACAAAGGCCTAAAATTTTACGTAAAGGACTAACTCATATGACTAATGTGGTGACAGCTCCAGCAAACGCACTTTCAGTAGCAAAGCAGCAGCTGGCCAAACTGAAAGCAGATGACAGCAATCAAACATTCAAAGGCATCTATCCTTTACTCGATACTCCGCTGATCGGTGAAGCGAACCCGGCTACTGTTTACTTATCGCAATACCAAGGCACCAGCAAAAAAACACATACAAAACGCCTCAGCCAGATTTCCCGGTATTGCGGTGCGCCTCGTAACGATTACCAATGGATCAATTGGTCTATTTTTACCGCGCCACGGATCCGGGCTTTTATCACTGACTTATATGAACCTGAGATTGTTAATGGCGAATATAAACAACGGGCTCCTAATACACTCAATGGCTACCTGGCGACACTCAAAGGGGTCATGAAAATTGCTTTCAAAGCCGGTCTCATAACACATATGCAGTGGACAGATATTCAAGATTTGAAGTCACTAAAAAACGATGCGTCTCCCGCAGGTAGAATGGCAAGCCAGCAGGAAACCCAGGATCTCGAAAAAGCCGTGGATGATATGAGGCTCCGCAATCCAGCAAAGGCCGCAAGAGATCGGGCCATTTTCCGATTAGCATTCTTTTCAGGAATTCGGCGGCATGAGTTTAGCCACCTGGATTACTCACACTTAAATTTAAACGAAGGTACGCTGATAGTCCTAAGTAAAGGCGGCAAAAGACCCACAATAGAGCTTAGCCAAGATGTTATATCGGCACTGGTGGAATGGCTGGCCTTCCGAGGAAACGGCCCTGGCGCTATCTTTACTCGGGTACTCATCACCGGAGATATTACGGATCAGAGGCTATCAGATGAAGGAATACGCTACCTCTTCAACTCCTACTCTAAGGTATTAGGATCTGAACGAATCACCTGTCACGACGCACGGCGAACATTCTGCTCTAACGTTCTTGATGACGACGAGATTGACCCTAAGACGGCTATGGACCTGATGAGGCATAGCAGCTTCAATACTACCGCGCTTTATGATCGCCGGTCAGGAACCAAGAGGAGATCTGTAGTAGATCGTTTAAGTAAAAGCATCCTCAACGGGACACCAGAAGATGAAAAATAACTCCAATGATTGCAGCAACTGCGAATATTTAAAAGCTGAAATTGAACGGCTCAAAGAAAAGGTAGGCTATCTGCAGGTTGAAAATAAAGCGTTTGAAGTTAACTTACTAATGGGTTCGAAAGTAAGCGAACATCATTTATAATGTAGGCTCCGTTCGCCAAGCTTATCGGATATTTACAC
>NZ_CAKZLP010000081.1 GCF_937127095.1 uncultured Amphritea sp. | reverse complement strand
CGCCTTAGCATCCAGTTGGAGATGACTATCCCCTACTCCAGCACCTGTCCGTGCTCTGCTTCATTATCAAGACAGTTATACAGCGAAGCGATCGATCGGAAGTTTGGCGGTACGGCCATCGAGAAGCTGGCTCTGCTGCAGTGGCTCCAGTCTGATGCCGGTTCCATCGCCACGCCTCATAGTCAACGCTCCTATGCCTATCTGAAAGTACAACTGGATGACCGTTCCTTTCCTCAGTTATTCGAGCTTATCGATCGCTTCGAAGCCGCCCTGGGCACCCCGGTGCAAACGGCGGTGAAACGCAGAGATGAGCAGGAGTTCGCCCGCCTGAATGCTAAAAACCTGATGTTCTGTGAAGATGCTGCACGGCGGATAAAACGATCACTGGAAGCGATGGATGAGATAACCGATTACTGGTTTAAAATCGAGCACCAGGAGAGTCTGCATGCCCATAATGCTGTAGTCATCGACCAGAAAACAACTACGGGTAACTGAGCTATGCTACGAAAAAACCCTTCAGGTCTCAGCCCCCAGGTGTCTGCCAAAGCCTTTATCGACCCTACGGCCATTATCTGTGGCCATGTCATTATTGAAGACAATGTTTTTGTCGGCCCTTACGCGGTAATCCGTGCCGATGAGGTGGACGCCGACGGTAATATGGAGCCGATTATTATTCACCGTGACTCCAATATTCAGGATGGCGTGGTGATCCACTCCAAATCCGGAGCTGCGGTCACTATCGGTCAGCGTACCTCAATCGCCCACCGCTCAATTATCCATGGTCCCTGTGAAGTGGGTGATGATGTCTTCATCGGCTTTAACAGCGTGGTATTCCGATCCCATATTAATGCTGGCTGCGTTATTCGCCATAACTGTGTAATTGACGGCCTGGACCTGCCAGCCCAGATGCATGTTCCGCCGATGACCAATATCGGTCCGGGCTTTGATCTAAAGCAGATCAGGCAGGTAGCCCCGGACTACTCCTCTTTTTCTGAATCAGTGGTGGCTGCCAACCACTGGCTGGTAGAAGGGTATAAGAGGATTTCTAACGAACTATAAAGCAAAGAGCTCAACGGATCACAAAGAAGAAAGAGAACAGGCTTCTTCGTTTTGAATCAGAGGGCGGTGAGGGAGGATTACTCGTCGTTTCACTCCTCGCCCTTCGGGTCGTCGTCGCAAGCTCCAACGTTATCTCGCTATGCTCGGTGCCCTCGTCGTTTCACTCCTCGCCCTTCGGGCTATCGTCGCAGGCTCCGATGTGGTCTCGCTTCGCTCGGCTCGAACCCACGAGGGAACTCACCCTCCCCTCATATTTCAGACACAAAAAAACCCGGTGGTTAGACCAGGCTCTTTTGTTTTAAATAAATGGCGGTGAGGGAGGGATTCGAACCCTCGATACCTTGCGGTATACACACTTTCCAGGCGTGCTCCTTCGGCCACTCGGACACCTCACCAAATCTCCAAGACTGATCTCAGAGGCCGCGTACTTTAATAGAATTCAGGCTTTAAATCAAACATCTGTGAGGCTTTTTAACGACTTTTTTCGGATTCGTTAAAAACGCTAACTGAGCGGGGATTTTGGAGGCTAAAGAAGAGAACCCCGCCCGGGATCGCTCCGCAGACGGGGTAAGTTTGGCTTTAAAAAGGTAAGGGATGGGACATATCCCTACGGGCAACCTTTTAGTCAGCCTGACGACGCAGGAATGCTGGAATATCCAGAAACTCCATGTCATCGGTACCGGTTTTACGCGATTCGGTAGCCGGTTCAGGTTCAACAACAGGGTTATCCTGTGCACGTACTGAATCGTTACGGTTACGCATCACGGTTGGCAGTTCCAGCTGGCTGTAATCGCTCACAGCACTGGCGGCACGGCGGGAGCCTGTTGCTGAAGATGCGCCATTGCTGACGACACGGATATCCTGCTTTTCAGCGCCACCCAGTCCGGTTGCTACAACGGTAACTTTAATCTCGTCTTTCATCTCCGGGTCGATAACGGTACCCACGACGACGGTAGCCGTGTCAGAGGCGAACTCTTCGATCACCTGACCGACATCGCTGAACTCACCCAGTCCCAGATCCAGACCGGCAGTGATATTCACCAGAATACCGCGGGCACCCATCAGATCGACATCTTCCAGCAGTGGGCTGCGGACAGCGGCTTCGGCAGCTTCAATCGCACGATTGTCGCCACGGGCTGAACCGGTTCCCATCATCGATGTGCCCATCTCGGACATCACCGTACGTACGTCAGCAAAGTCGACGTTGATCATGCCGGGACGGATAATCAGGTCAGAGATACCCTGTACCGCACCTTTGAGGACATCATTAGCTTCATCGAACGCTTTCATCAGGGTGCAGTTTTTACCCAGCACCTGCAGCAGCTTTTCGTTGGGCACGATAATCAGCGAGTCGACATGTTCAGACAGCTCTTTGATACCCTGTTCGGCGATCAGCATGCGCTTCTTACCTTCAAACGGGAACGGCTTGGTGACGACCGCGACGGTCAGAATACCCAGCTCTTTCGCCACTTGAGCAACAATCGGCGCAGCGCCGGTGCCGGTACCGCCGCCCATTCCGGCAGTGATAAACACCATATCTGCACCGCTGAGCATCTCAATGATGTGCTCGCGATCTTCCAGTGCAGCCTGACGGCCGATATCCGGATTCGCGCCAGCCCCCAGCCCCTTGGTGATCTCGCCACCCAGTTGCAGGACGTTGCGAGACCCCATATTGTTGAGCGCCTGCGCATCGGTATTGGCACAGATAAATTCAACCCCATCGACATCCGATGAGACCATGTGCTGTACGGCGTTACCACCGCCACCACCGACGCCAATCACCTTAATGACCGCGTTCTGCGCTATGTTATTAACTAATTCAAACATGTCCCTTATCCTCCAGGTTCAGTGCCCAACCCGCACCTGTTGTATTGCTTATTTTACGTTCAAAAATTTCCCTGAAACCAGGCTTTCATCCGGTCCAGTACATTTGGTCGTTCTGCCACGTCTTCACTCACCGGGACTGCGTCACCCTGATGATGGCTATCCAGCTTAGCGTATTGCAACAGGCCGATACCGGTGGCATAGATAGGGCTGTTGAGAATATCCCCCATGCCCCGCACACCTTTTGGCAACGCCAGGCGCACCGGCATATGGAAGATCTCTTCCGCCAGCTCAACCGCCCCTTCCATCTTTGCAGTGCCACCGGTCAGTACGATGCCGGCCGCGACTAAATCTTCAAACCCACTACGACGTAACTCCGCCTGTATCAACGTAAACAACTCGTCATAGCGGGGTTCAACCACCTCAGCCAGTGCCTGCCGGGACAGGTCGCGTGCCGGACGATCACCGACACTGGGCACTTTGATGGTATCGTCAGCACTGGCCAGTTGCGCCAGTGCACACGCATATTTAATTTTGATCTCTTCCGCATGGGGCGTTGGTGTCCGCAGCGCCATAGCGATATCGTTGGTGACCTGATCACCGGCAATCGGAATCACCGCCGTATGACGGATGGCACCGCCGGTGAATATAGCGATATCGGTGGTCCCGCCACCCATATCCACCATGCACACACCAAGCTCTTTCTCGTCCTCGGTTAACACCGCATAACTAGACGCCAGCTGTTCAAGCACGGCGTTATCCACCGCTAAACCACAACGCTTGACGCATTTTTCGATATTCTGTACGGCGTTCACTGCGCCTGTTACCAGATGTACTTTGGCTTCCAGACGGACGCCGGACATGCCCAGAGGTTCGCGAATACCTTCCTGGTTGTCGATCACGTACTCCTGCGGCAGTATATGCAGGATTTTCTGGTCAGCGGGAATCGCCACCGCCCGGGCCGCATCAATCACCCGTTCCAGATCGTGTTCCATCACCTCACCGTCACGCACCGCAACGATGCCGTGGGAGTTCATACTATTGATGTGACTACCGGCAACACCCACCGTTACTGAATGAATTTTACAGCCCGCCATCAGTTCAGCTTCTTCCACTGCCCGCTGAATGGAGTGCACGGTGGATTCGATATTCACCACCACGCCCCGCTTCAGGCCACGCGACTCATGGGAGCCAATGCCAACGATATCGATTGTGCCGTCAAGGCCAATCTCGCCCACCAGACACACCACTTTCGAGGTGCCAATATCCAGTGCCACGATCATATTGCTTGTCATTGCCATATCAAGTCACATTTTATCTATCCGTCTCTCCAGAGAGAAAACGGTAATTTACAAGCTGATTTTATTTCAGCCCTGAGTGTTATCGGGCCAATTCCGGATGTTTTTCACCCGGTAAAACCAATATTTTCACCCTGAGCCGTATTATTTACAACTACAGCAAAAAATAAACCAAATAATTGCTAAAAATGAGTATTTCTTAAAACACAACATACTTAGCCATTAAATAATTAGAAACGTTTTGAGCTTTTTATCTATATCGGCAATTTTTTGCCATCTTTAGCGGCAAATACCCTATCACCGCTGCTTTTGCGGCAAATATAGCACTTCTTTGATTACCCCTCTATTTTTATCACATATTGATGATTTTTTGTACAAAAAATATACAAAAATCAAAATTAAGTATTGATTATAAATATACAAATCAATATTTAATTTTGATGATTTTAAGAATTTTCAATATTTAATATTGATGATTTATAGAAATTTCAAAAGTTATTTTTGATTATTCGCAAAAAATCAAAACGTTATTTTGATAAAATATATCGATAAAAAGGATGACAAAAATATCCACTGATATTTTTACTAATCACGAAGATAATCATGACATTGAGATTAAGCTGAGGGGTTAATCTGAATAGTTAATCTAAGAAGGCTAAGCAGTCGAAGTAAGACTCCGGCAACTCAGCACCCCCACTATCGCGGGACAGCTGAAGAGTTCAGAAGAATAAGCCAGCAGATCGGTGAATCAGAAACGCTAATCAGACGGGCTAGTCAGCCCGGTAACGATAACCCGTATCAAACGTACGCCAGTTACGCAGCTCCGGGGTTTGCGCCAGGTAGGTTCTGATGGTTGTCTTACCGTCCGCCAGAAAACTACTATCGAGGAAGTTATCCAGCACAACACTCCCCTGCGAGGCCACAGCCTGCAGGCAGAAAGCCAGATAACGGGGAAAAGGCAGAATATCATCACGCCAGATAGGGCCAGAATAGTAACGCCCCACCCTCAGTTCGTATTCCTGCGGTGTTACGCATTTATTAAGACGATACTCTATATCATCGTAACCAGTACACATTCGTCCCAGGGAGGGAGTGTCAGGCGACGTGTCAGAGGGCTTGTTAGAGTTAGAGAGCTGGGCCCCGTCCAGAGGAGTCGTCTCCACTTCGATCCAGCGAAACCGGTGCTCGCGCTCATAGAGTTCGACAAACTCCTCCGGGGAGCACTCAAACTGGCTGCAGATAATCTCACACCCGGCCATAGCCTGGGTCGAGCAGGAAGCCAGCTGCAGACTGTCAGGGTCCGCACCGTGACGGCTAAGAAAGACGATGCCGACTTTATTAAAGATGCGCCGATAACCGGGTACCCGCACCAGACGAAAGTTTTCTAAGCCCGGCACGGTTTGCCGTGCCGAGCTTTCTGAAAGCAATGAGCCATACCCCACAACAGAGATCATCAGTCGAGAATCTCCAGCTGTTCAGCATCCGGATCGGACTCTGACGCACTATCCGCCAGTTTCTTATCCAGCTCTTTCTTGTTCTTCACTCCCAGCTTATGCAGTGAAGCCGCCTGATTCACCAGATTCCCTTTACCGCTGCTGAGCCGCTTGTGCGCGGTATCAAAGGCGACCTGGGTACGACCCAGATGACGCCCCACATCATCCAGTGACTCAACAAAGCCAACAAACTTATCGTGCAGCTCACCGCCGCGGCGGGCGATCTCCTGGGCGAAGCGGTTCTGCCGCTCATAGCGCCAGATATTATTGATGGTCCGCAGGGTCACCAGCAGCGTTGAGGGGCTTACCAGAATAATGTTGCGTTCATAGGCAAAGCTGAACAGCTCTTTATCCTGCTGCAGCGCTAACAGAAAGGCACCCTCCACCGGAATAAACATCAGCACGAAATCCAGGGAACGCACCCCTTCCAGGCTCTGATAGGCTTTATCACTCAAGCCCCGGATATGGTTGCGTATCGATTGCAGATGTTCGGCTAAGGCCCGCTCCTGCTGTGACGGTTCATCAACAGAGCAGTATTTTTCATAGGCGGTCAGCGAGACTTTCGCGTCAACGATAACATCCTTATCGTCCGGCAGACGGATGATCACATCCGGCATATAACGCTGCCCCGCTTCGTTCAGAGAAACCTGGGTTTCGTATTCATAGCCCTTACGCAGACCCGATTGTTCCAGCACCCGCTCTAGAATCACCTCGCCCCAGTTGCCCTGAGTCTTGCTCTCGCCTTTAAGCGCGTTGGTGAGGTTAACGGCATCAACACTCATCTGCTGATTCAGCTCTTTCAGCTGGGTGATCTGCTCATACAGGGAACGGCGGTCTTTTGCCTCTTTATCGTAGACATCTTCAACCCGGCGTTTAAACTCGCCCAACTGATCGCGCAGCGGTGTCAGCAGTGATCCCAGCGACTCTTTATTCGTGCTGGTGAATTTAGCGGACTTCTCTTCAAATATTTTGTTCGCCAGATTCTGAAACTCGCCTTTCAACTGATCCCGCGCTTCGGTAAGCAGTTGCAGTTTTTCAGACTGAGACTCACGTTCGCTTTCCAGTCGGCTTTCCAGTTCAGCAATCCGCGCCTGACGCTGACTCAGCAAGCGTTGCAGATTGTCCATTTGCTCCTGCTGCTCTGCCAGCTGTTCATCCAGCGCATGTTTTTGCACCTCGATCTGCTGCAATCGCACCTGATCCAGCTCTAACTCGCGGATCCGGGCGCTGTTCTGTTGTAGCACCTGCTCCAGATATTCGGTTTTATCGCGGGCAATTGTCTGATCGACCTGAAAACGATCAAGCTGCTCCTGCTGTTTCTGCTGTTCAATCTCAGATTGCTGCAGCTGACTATTATGACGGGCATTGAGCTTCTGCTTCACCAACAGCATCAGCATCAGCCCAAACAATACGCCCAGCACGACACCAACCATGGCGGTTACCAGAGGGTTATTGAACAGTTCAGTCAGCGACGCAGTGAGCATTAGTGTTCCTTACCAGTGAGTGTCGTTTACTTACCAGAAATGATACAGCAGACCGATAGACACCAGCGTCAGCGGCAGCATGATAAACAGGTTAATTTTGTCACCGAACAGTCGCTGAGTGATACCCAGGGAGATCACCGGAAAGGAGATGAATATGCTGCTCAGGGGGATCCACCAATCCAGCAAGCGGAAACCATACGCCAACGCGCCGATCAGTGTCAGCGCACCCAGATTGCCCGCCATAATCACCATCACCAAACCATTACGACTCTGCATAAACGCAGGCTTATCGGCATCAGCCAGTTTATTCAGCTGCCCGGCGCTGAGTGCCGCAGACATCGATACTAAACCGGTAAAGAGAAACAGAATCAGGGGTTCCAAGGTGTACTCCACTATATCAGTCATTTATGAAACGTCATTGTAAGGGATTTTTCCGCCTCAACCTATGCCGCAAAGGGGATGTGCACTAAAAAATAACCCTGCCGACGTTATTCTGTAAGCAACACACGATTATCCTATCGCGCCCCGAAAGTGATATTATCCTCAACCCATTTCGCCCGCAGCCCGATGGTGCTGACGCTTTAAGGGGGCGGGCCATTAAAGTGATGTTGAGAGAGACAGAATGACCCAGTATCTGGTTGATGAATCCATTGAAGATTATGCTTTTATCCATACCGGTGCAGAGCCGCCTCTGCTGCAAGAGCTGATCGACAAAACCAACGAGAATATGGGCTGGCCACAGAAACTGTCCGGACGTTTAGTCGGTCGCACACTGAAACTGCTGAGCGCCATCCACCAGCCCAAAGTTGCGCTGGAGATCGGCATGTTTACGGGTTATTCCGCCCTCTCTATCGCTGAAGGTATGCCCGATGATGGACGCCTGATCTGCTGTGAAACCAACCCCCGGGCGATTGAGTTTGCCCAGACCTTCTATGACCGCAGTGAACATGGCCATAAAATCGAAGTTATCTTTGGCCGGGCACTGGAAACAATCGAACAGTTGGATCTTGCACTGGACTTCACCTTTATTGACGCCGACAAGCGCAACTACCTCAACTACTACAAGCGGGTAAAAGAGATGACCCGCCCCGGCGGCCTGATCGTTCTGGACAATGTGCTCTGGTCGGGCAAGGTGGTGCAGCCGGAATCTGAGATCGATGATATTCTGGTGGAAACCAACCGCCTTATCGCGCAGGACCCGGATGTAGAAAATGTATTTCTCACCGTGCGCGACGGCCTTAACATCGTCAGAAAGCTCAGATAACAAGAACTGATAGGGCCTGTTGCTATGCGTTTTATCATTCGCGCCAACGACGCTGAGTTCAGCATTGACAACGGTGACCGCGAGACACCCCCACAGGTCGGTGCTGAAAACTATCTCATAGCGGATGCCGATACCCTGCTGAGACTCTATGTGGCAACCGATCGGGATGACCCGCTGTTTGCCATGTTGCAACAGCTACGGGCCCATTTTCTCAATGACCTGGATAATATTGAAACCCAGGCGGAGATCTATGGTCTGATACACTGGTTACTGGATGATAATGCGATTCGTGCAGATGGCGCCTCGCTGGAGGAAACAGCAGACCGGCTCAGTGAGATTGATATTGCAGCCGATAGTGACCAGTATACAAAGATCATCTTTCATCTTAGGGATGCGATCGACCGGCTTTACGAAATGGAGCTGGACGATTTCTAAATCAGGTCGTCATTAACCAACAGGGAGGACTGCATGCGCAAGCTACTGATAGCAACGGTTCTCCTCACCCTTCTGATTGTCAGCCTCTATATTGCCCTGCCAGCCATTGCTGAATACAGTGTGCGACAAGCGCTGGCAGAGCAGCAGATCAGCGCCAGCTTCAACCTGAAACGGCCTGGCCTGAATCGCATTGAGGTCAGCCAGCTTAAACTGGAAAAAACCACATCTGAAGAATCGTTTAGCATTACCGCTGACGCCATCAGCCTGCGCTTTAACCCCTGGCAGTTATTTAACACCCATCGGGTTGAAAGCCTGGATATTGAAGCACTGCGGCTGGATCTGCAGATCACCGCGACCAATCAGAACGCCACAGCGACAGCACCTCTGCCATTACCGCCACTACCCTCCTATCTGCTTAGTCAGATACCGGCCGACAGGGTAAGCCTGTCAGATTACACCATAGCCATTACCCGCGACGCTGATTTGCCCCCTTTAGTATTCTCGGGCAGCATGACCGTCAACAACGAACAACTGAGTATCAGTGTCGATCAGATTGAGAATGCAGCGGATATCAGGTTAAAGCTGATTATTAACAGTCAGGACAAAGGCGAACTGACACTGTTGACTAAAGAGGTCGCCGCCGTTGAAACTCACTTTTCGCTGGCCTACCTCGATAATCAGTTCAACCTGCAAAACGAAACTACCCTCCACCCGGAACAGCTGCACATTTTGCTGCAACAACCCCTGCTAGCAATGCTGAGTGGTCTGTCCGAACTGGCCACAGTGCCGCCAATATCGGGCACAGTCACGTTTACCGGCAACAGTGAGATTCCGCTGGAGAACGGTTTCAACGCAGCGGTTCATCATTATCAGCTAAGCAGTCAGGTATCACTCCAGCCGCCACTGCCCGAATCGACTCAATTGAGCCTTGCGCAACTAAATCTTCAGCAGAACTCAGAGCTGACACTGGATAAAGACCAGCTGACGCTGACGATTAACCGTTTATCCGCCAACGGCAAACAGCTGGAAATAAACGCCAATCAGAGCGACGCCGTTAACATCAGCACGGCAGCGGTTCGGGTTGACCTGTTAAAACCACTGCAACTGAAAAGCTCACTGCAACAACTACGTCAGGCAGGCATTAATGCTTTCAAGCTCCCCACCGCTGAACTCGGTATTAAATTCGACCCGGTCTCAATCAAAATAGCCGGACAACCGGACATGTTGATAACACCTGCCCTGTCTAATCTGACCCTGTCAGAGATCAACCTCAATAAGCAGTCGCTGACAGCTGATCTGGCCACTGACAATATCGTCACCTTGTACGGCGAACAAAGTTTACCGCAGCTGCAACTGCACAGTCGCATCAGTATCACCCCGGACAATCTAACCAACCGTTTCACCCTCGGGTTAAAAGATCGACTGCTAGCCCATGATGTCGAGGTTAGCGGATCAAGCGCCACCGACCTTAAAGCCAACCGCACCACCGGCAGCTGGAAAACCGCAGTGCCGCTCAAAGGGATCGAAAAACTGCTGCGCCGCTTTAGTACCGTAATCCCCCCGGAGCTGGTCTTCACCGCAGGCACCCTGCAACAGCAGGGCTGGCTGGACCTGAATACCAACGGCATCGCGCTACGGATGTTAAACCAGACAGAGAAAGCCAGTTTTAGCTACGATCAGACCCATCTGTACGAAATAAACTGGAATTCAGAAACGGTTAAGAACCATCGGGGTAAAGTAGACGATACCGGCCGATTAAAGATCGCGTTTATCGACGTGGGCGTACCACTGCAAAACTTTTCTGGCAGCTACCACTTTGAACAAAGCACGACGGGCAAACAAACCGTGAAATTGAACAGTAGCACTGTCGACCTTCTCGGTGGTACGGTGACCACCCTGCCTGTCACAATCGCGCTGGATAATCCGGATTTTGCTACCGCCATAGCGGTAACCGGAATCGACCTGGAAAAGCTGATTGCACTGGAGCAACAAGAGGGTCTCAGCGGCAGCGGTACACTCAACGGCCAGATGCCGGTGCAGTTCTCCCGGGGCGAATTGACCATCATCGGGGGGCAGATTATTAGCACCCCGGAAGGCGGTTGGATAAGGTTTGAAGCGCCCGCTGAACTTATGGCACTGACAGAAACGAATCAGGCACTGGGAATCGCCTTTGATGCGCTGCGTAATATGCGCTACGAGCAGCTGGGGATTGAACTGGACTACCAGCCGGATGGTGAAGCCCTGTTAAAAACTCACCTGAAAGGGCACAACCCGACCTGGAACAAAGGACAGCCGGTAGACTTTACAATCAACATTGAGGAAAACATTCCAAAATTGTTACAAGCCCTTCAATTTACAGACAAATTGACGAAAACCCTGGAAAAGCGCTACCGTTGACAGATTGCAACCTGGCAGGCCTGCCACAACGGCATCACAAACGTGCTTTACTATTGACGGAGAACAGCATATGTCTATGCCAAAAACACTACAATCGCTGACACTGTGCAGCTTGATGCTTATGTTGGCCGCCTGTACGCCAACCGTGCAGGTCGCTGTTCCGAATGAGCCGATCACCATCAATCTCAATGTGAAAATTAAACATGAGATACTGATTAAGGTCGATAAAGAGATTGATAACCTGTTAGAAGAAAACAGCCAGCTTTTCTAAGGAGCAGCACAATGAAACAGATAAAAAACATCCTGACATTCACGACACTGCTACTCAGTCTGGTTATAACCCCTGCTGCCTGGGCCATCAGCCTGGATGATGCCAAGAGTCAGGGGCTGGTGGGTGAGCAGATGAACGGTTATCTCGGTGAAGTTGTCATCTCCCCCGAGGTCAAAGCGCTGGTCAAATCAATCAACAGTAAGCGCCGGGAAGCCTATGCAGAAACCGCTCGTAACGCCGGCGTTGATATTAACATTATTGAGCTGCGAATCGGTGAGCGTCTGATTCAACGGGCACCTGCGGGACAGTATATTCAGGCACCTAATGGACAATGGTCTAAAAAATAACTTAAAACGATCAGGACAATAATGTGAGCACCTTTGGAGTATCAGGTAAGCCCTCATATCGTTCAAATAACATACTCGGCTTTTTAATCTGTGTCACCAGCCTTACGGTAACAGAGATCTATATCGAGCCATTAATCGCACAGAGTAACTGCGCCCTGTGTTCGGTCGTGCGTATCATATTGTTACTGATGACCGGGCTTTTTTTGCTGGGCTTTCTGCTGAACCGGAGTGTCTATTTACAGCGATTCCTGGCGACCCTGCACCTGCTGCTGATTACCGGGGGACTAGTCACCGTGGTCCGCAGCTTGTTTGCCGATACCAGCAACATGGCGGACAGTTGTGAGCTGAGCACATCCGTGCTGCTAGAAAAAGGAACAGCTAATGCCCTGCTGATCACGCTGGACAATGCTGGTAGTTGTCCTTTTCCCGACTGGCAGTTTTATCAACTCAATGTCGTCCACCTGTCACTCATTATCCTGCTGATTCTGCTGGTAGTCGTGTGGAAGATTATGATTAAGAAACCCCAGAGAAACCTGTTCTTCTAATGAAAACAACTGCCGTAACACTGCTTACCTGGCTGACGCTGTCAGCCCCTATACTGGCTGCAACCACAGCCACCGAACCGCTGCTGAGTCAGCCTCTGTTAGCTGAGAAAAAAGCCCTGCTCGGCAGTGAGAACAATCCAGGCACGATAACTTTCTATCTGGAAAATGACCTGTTCGCCGATACCGACCAGCAGTACACCAACGGCGTCCGTTTTTCCTGGACCTCACCCGACCTGACCAGCTATCTGGACGATGAAAACCTGCCAGTCTGGGCGCGGCAATATAACCGTTACATTACCGCCCCCCTGGGCGTGTTTGACGACACTCCACCGAAACAGGATGAGATCGTCCGTAACCTGGTCATCACCCTGGGGCAACAGATGTTTACCCCGAAAGACAGTAAGCGCACCACCATTGATCCCGATGACAGGCCCTATGCTGGCTGGCTCTACCTCGGCATGGGCTATCACCTGAAACATAAGCAGCGGATGGACTCCGCGATTATGAATATCGGTCTTATTGGCCCGGCATCACTGGCAAAAGAAGCACAGGACCTTATTCATGATGTGCGCGGCATTGACAAGTTTGACGGCTGGGATAACCAGCTGAATAATGAACTGGGGCTGCAACTGGTCTATGAGCGTAAATACCGCACCCCGGTGCAACGCATCAAAGGCGCCTTCGAATACGATGTCATCTGGCATGGTGGCGCCAGCCTCGGTAACGTTGCCACCTACCTTAATGCTGGCGCAGAAATGCGCTTCGGCTGGTTCCTGCCGGATGATTTTGGCACCTCATCCCTGCGACCCGGTGGTGATAACAGTGCACCGGGCAAAAACGATCCGCGCACCCAGAAGACGACCGGATATAGCCGCGATCAGAACTTCGGCCTGCACGGCTTTATGGCCCTCGATGGCCGCTGGGTGCTGCGGGATATCTTCCTCGACGGTAACACCTTCAGCAACAGCCACTCGGTGGATAAAAAGAACCTGGTGGGCGACTTCAGCATCGGCGCCAGTATGCTGATAGATGACTGGAAACTCTCCTACGCCCGGGTATTCCGTAGCAAGGAGTTTGATACCCAGAAAGAAACCCACAGCTTTGGATCGTTCTCGGCGTCTTATAGTTTTTAGTTTTTAAAACGCTTTTGAAGATAACAGCAACCACGCGCGACGCACCCTCCCTTGATAACCTGTCTTATATCAAGGCTTTTTCTGGTGTGTATGTATTTTGCACCAGAACTCAATTATCATACTCAACGCAGCATCGTCTATAGGATAGTGCCCAGTTTAGGTACTATAAAAAGAAAGATAGGAAAAGGAGAATTCTCATGAGATTTAATCGAGTGTTGACCACTGCTATATCAACCTCTTTACTCTCTATCGCCATAGCCACAGCTAACCAGGCTCAAGCGGCTGCAGACGTCAACCTGGTTTTTGTGGTCGATGAGTCCGGCTCAATGTCGGGCGAACATGCCTGGCTGCCCGGCTTCACTTCACAGTTGGAAACCGATCTGCAGAACATCGTCGGACTCAGTTCCAGTTATGGACTGATTGGCTATGGCAACAGCGCAATCGTACCGCGCCCATTCACCGTAGGTAGTGGACAGTTTGGCGACGCCAGCGAATTTGCTACCGCAGCATCGGGTCTGGTGGTAAACGGGGGTACTGAAGATGGTTATGCGGGTATTCAATATGCTCTGGATAATCTGACGTTTGATCCCGGTGCCCGGGTTGCCATTGTCTTGGTGACCGATGAAGATCGGGATATTTATAACAAAAGTCTGGACTACAGCTCAATTCTGACCGCTCTGCAGAATAAAGGCGCGACTCTCACCGGTATTCTCAACCAGCCAATGAGTTCCGGCAACAAGGACACGGCCATAGGGACTGACGGCACTAACACCTATATCGCCGACGGCAGTGGCGGCTTTACCACAGCAACAGGAGTAACCTTCCCGCCGGCATCTATATATGACACCACTGAAGCGGATTACACCAACCTCTCGATCGCTGCCCAGGGCTGCGTCGCGGATCTCAATCTGCTTCGCAATGGCGGTACGGATGCTCAGTCATTCTCTGGCGCATTCCTTAACTGTCTGTCCAATGTCATTCAGGCACAACCGGGCAACGGCGGTACGCAGCAGCTACTACTCTCTTCCCGTACACTGCCACGGATTATCAGCTATAACCGCCAGACCGGTATCTTCCAGCTGCAAAACATCAATCAGCGTTTGAATTCACGCCGTTCAGGTACCGTTGTGCAGGTTGACCTGGATAAGCTGAAAATTGAGCATAATGGTCAAATGGTCTCTTACCGCGAGATTCTCGAAGAACAGGGCATCACTAATATTAGCGGTGCAGCCGCAGGTGAAGGACAGGCATCCGCGCTGGCCCGTGGTCTGTTTATCGAAGGCCGGATGGACAAGGGTTCTTTCGATGCCAGTACCAGTTCAGTCGGTAGTGATTTTGATACCAACGGTTTAACCGTCGGTTTTGACTATCGTTTTAAACCTGAACTGCTTGCCGGTGTTGCCTTAGGTTACACAAACAACAACACCGAACAGGATGGTAATCAGGGTGAAACAGACACCGAGGCCACTTCGCTGTTTGCCTACGGCACCTTCTATCCAACAGACAACATCTTTATTGATGGGCTGGTCGGTTATAGCTGGACAAGCCATGATATCAGCCGCAACTTTGGCGGTAATACCATGAAAGCTAAAACCGACTCAACCACACAACACCTGATGGTTAAAGGCGGTTATAACTTTATCGCCTCAGATAGTCTGATGCTAACGCCTTCACTGGCAGCTAACTACGAAAAAGTTAATGTTGATGGTTATACTGAAACAGGCGTAGCGCCGCTGACCGTTGGTGATGATCAGGCGGAATCTGTACGTTTAACCCTGGGTGGTGAGCTGGTTAAATATCTTCAGGTCAAACAAAAAGATGTTGAGCTGAATGCCAGCCTGGCGTTTGTACATGAGTTTGCCGACGACTCCCGCAGTGTTGCGGTCAACTTTGTCGGCGGCACATCTGTACTGAATATGGATATCAGCGAACTGGATCAGGAATATATGACCCTGGGGCTGGGGACTTCCGTTATGCTGTCAGAGTCATCTAAACTATCCCTGCGATACAGCACCTATCTGGATAACAGCGATGTTGAAAGTCACAGTCTGGCAGCCCAGTTCAGATACGAGTTTTGATCAAAGCTCTTAAAAAAGCTCTTAAATAAGCTCTTAAATAAGCAGAGAGATATTCTGAAACGATTTGCTCTACTAAAAGCAAAGTGCAACCACAGGGAGATACTGTTAAAAGGTATCTCCCTGTTTGCGTTTATACTCTGCGGCTGCCAGCAACAACCGGTAAAACCAGATCCAGCCCTTAACCCACCTCAGGGCTTTCACTTTCAACAGGTCAGCTCCACCCACTTCGAACACTGGCTTGCGGTACCGGAGAACAGCACCTCAAACCGGCGCTGTTTAACAGTCTATCTGGAGGGTGACGGCATTCCGTTTGTGGACCAAGGCTCGCGTATTGCTGCCAACCCCACCGGTATTAAAAACCCCCTGTTACAACTGGCCCGACAGGACAAAAATAATGCTGTGTGGCTGGGACGACCCTGCTACTTTGGCCTGCAAAACGGCCGCAACTGCTCGCCCCATCAATGGACCTTTGGACGCTACTCTGACACCGTCGCTGACAGTCTTAAAGAGATCATAGATTCATTAGCCGGTGACAAACAGGTGATTCTGGTTGGCCATAGCGGCGGCGGTGTGTTGGCAACAATCATCGCCCAGCGTTCATCACTGGTCACCGGACTGATCACGCTGGCGGCACCACTGGATACCGATAGCTGGACATCCGCTCATGGTTACTCTCCCCTGTACGACTCGGTCAACCCAGCACACTTACCCAACAGCCAGCACAGTCTGAAGCAACTACATATCACAGGCGATAGAGATAGCGAGGTGACAATACAGCATCAGACCGACTACCTCAGACAGTACCCAGCAGCTCGTCAAGTATCGCTTACCGGTGTAAATCATCAGTTGAAAGGGCTCTCCACACAAGACTGGCTTACACTGATTACCCGCGAAAGGCAGGCCCTTGGCTGCTATTGAACGGTTTCTCATTCATTCACACGTCTAACACCTTCACACACTCACCATCGAGAACACAGAGTAAAAACCACTCTGACAAAAACTTTACTCAGCGCTCTCTGTGTCCTTAGTATGCCCTTTGTGCACTGTGGTAAACACGCTTGCTCTTAATCTCAGGTGAAACAGCTCCTAATCTCATATCCAGGATATAAAAAAGCCGGGTCAAAAGACCCGGCAATACTTAAGGGAAAAATTCAAAGCGATCAGAACGACTGCGTTACCCGGATCCAGGCGCTGCGGCCTGGCTCAGTCACCTGATAGCTGGTGCCGGTGGTCACATCTCCCCGGCTTTCATGCACGGTATAGGCTTTATCCATCAGATTATCCACACCGGCGATCAGGCTTAAACCACTCTCAAACTCATACTGAGCATGCATATTAACAATGCCATAGCCCGGGGTTTTGCGCACATCCTGACCACCGCAGTTGGCAGCACCACTGAGACAGATATCTTTCTGGCTGGAGACCAGTTGCCACTCTACCCCCATTTGCAGACGCTCTTTCTGATAGTCCAGCGAGCTGTTCAGCTCAAGTGGCGCGATACGAGACAGTGGCGTGTCATCATCCAGATTATTACCCACCGTCCAGGCAAGTGAGCTGCCCAGTTGCCAGTTGGCATTCAGCGGGTATGCGGCTTCCAGTTCAGCACCGTAAAGTTCCGCTTCAACATTGCGATAGATGTCACGATTTTTCATTCCCGCAGTCACTGTCTGACGCAGAATGTAATCGTTTACCCGGTTATACCAGCCGGTTGCTGACCAGTTTACAGACTCCAGATTGCCCTGCAGACTCACCTCCAGCTGATGATGTTTCTCGGGGGCCAGTTCCGGATTACCGATCCAGTCACCGGTCATGGTAAAGCGCGCCATATAACGCTCAGTGGCATCCGCCGTACGCACGCTGCGTGACAGCGTACTTTCGACACTGTACTGATCATTCAGACGGTGGGTCCAACTGGCAAAACCACCCACATTGTGCTCGGTACGCTCCTCCCCTGCGCCCGCCGGTGCTCCCGCCATTTGCCAGATATCATCCGAGCTATAGACTGGCATGCCCGCCGTTTCATCTCTGCGGGTGGCTTGTGCTTTGATCAAATCATAACGCAGGCCACCTTTGACAATATCATCGGCCCCCAGCACTTTTTCACCCTCAGCAAACACGCCGGTCTGCTTAATCTCCGCACCTGGCCACATAATCCGCTGCACAACACCCGCCGCATTCTGCAACTCGGCATTACGCTCGTTATTTTGCATATCCGCGCCGAAGGTCCAGTCGATATCAGCGGCTCGGGCATCAAATATCAGTCGTAGCCCCTCGGTGTCAGAGGTGGATGGTGCCTGCATCTTCATCATTCCTGACGGACGCAGGCTGTAGTTATCCATGTTGTGCTTAACATCTGACTTATACAGTTCCAGCTGCATCTGTTGCAATGCACCCTGCTCAAACTCATGGGTCAGTTTCAACCGGGTGGTGTCGGCATCCGCATAGGGAGAGTCCATCCCCGCCCCGGCAAACAGGACATCATCCTCTTCCTGCTTTTCATAGCTGGCTTCAAGAGTGGTCGTGTCAGTTAGCCGATAACCCACCAAGAGTGATTTAGACAGGCTTTCAAAAGATGAGCGCACCTCATTACCGTCACCGTCTTCATAGTTATCGGCTTCAGTTTTGTGGCCAATTACGCGGATATAGCCCTTATCAGACCCTGCAGCGACATCGGCCCCCAGTTCATAGCGGTCACTGTTGCCCTGATAGCTGGCACTCAGTTCGCCGCTATAACCTTTCTCATCAAACTGCGGCCAGTCCCGTTCAAACAACACCGTACCACCGGAACCGCCCCCACCATAAACAACGGTGCGATTGCCCTTGATCACAGTGACACTGTCATAGCTATCGACATTACTGTACGAGGTTGGCGGGTCCATCCGGTTGGGACAGCCACCATGAACGTACGCCCCATCCAACAGAATATTGAGCTGGGTCTGGCTCTGACCACGGATTACCGGATCGATCGACCGCCCCCCCATACGGATACCCGAAACACCACTGAGGCTCTGCAACAACTCACCACCATCGGTGGTCGGAGAAGCCTGTACTGCAGAAGTTTCACTCTTCAGGGTATTCTCTACCTGCGGCAGACCTGAAGTGATCTCAATCACCAGTGTTTTATCATCATGACCGGCATACACCGGAGCAGAAATAATCGTGGCAATTGCCAGCGACAGAGTTGTTTTAATCATACGGCGTTCCTTAGCAGAGACAGATATAAGCAGGTCATGTAAACAGGGCATAAAAATTAAGCTCCATTGTAAATTCACCGACCATCTCTGGGGTGTGACAGGATGTCGCATCAGGGCGCGGCATATTGCCGCACTTATGTTGCCGTTCTGACGTAGTAACAGACCCGACACTATAAGCACATCTGTTTCCAATAATGGAATATCGACTATTTTTTAATACATCAACGCACTAAAAAGCAGTATGATACGCGACCCAATCAGAGGGGCGGTTAAGCCAAATAAAAAGCTCAGTTAGCTAAATAAAAGCTCTGCCAGAAGCCTCCATGCACGTTTTGAACTTTTTACTTACATACCCACTTTCAATTTTGATCTTCGCAGGACACACACCATGAGCGCAGATAACATCCAATCCCTGGCACAGCTGGAACAGACTGATGCATTTATCGGTCGTCATATCGGCCCAAACCCCACAGAACAACTGTCGATGCTGGCGGAACTGGGACTGGAATCCCTCGATCAGCTGATAGAACAGACCGTACCCGGCAGCATTCAACTGCCGCAGCCGATCAACCTGGACACCTGCCGTACCGAAGAAGATGTTCTGGCGGAGCTAAAACAGATCGCCTCGAAGAACTTGATCAACCGCTCCATGATCGGTATGGGCTACACCGACACCATCGTGCCCAATGTTATCCTGCGCAATGTTCTGGAAAACCCCGGCTGGTATACCGCCTACACCCCATATCAACCTGAAGTGGCTCAGGGCCGCCTGGAATCCCTGCTGAACTACCAGCAGATGGTGCTTGATCTCACTGGTCTGGATCTGGCCAACGCCTCCCTGCTGGATGAAGCTACTGCGGCGGCAGAAGCGATGACCCTGTGTAAGCGGATGTCCAAGGCGCGTAAAGCCAACATCTTTCTGGTCGATGAAAACCTGCATCCGCAAAATATCAGCGTTATCCAAACCCGTGCGGAGCCGTTGGGCTATGAAGTGATCGTTGGGGATCTGGATAGCCTGATCGATCAGCATGAACCGTTCGGTGTGATCGCGCAGTACCCGGGCACCTACGGCCATGTGAAAGACCCGTCTGAACTAATAGAAAAGGCTCACGCAAAGAATGCGCTGTTCTGTGCCGCGGCCGATATTATGAGTCTGGTGATGCTCAAGTCACCGGGGGAACTGGGGGCTGATGTTGTATTCGGTTCCGCCCAGCGTTTTGGTGTGCCGATGGGCTTTGGTGGCCCACACGCGGCCTACTTTGCCACCCGTGATGAATATAAACGCTCGGTCCCTGGGCGCATTATCGGTGTCTCTATCGACAGCCGTGGCAATCAGGCGCTACGGATGGCGATGCAAACCCGCGAGCAACATATCCGCCGCGAGAAAGCCACCTCTAACATCTGTACTGCTCAGGTACTTCTAGCCAATATGGCGGGCTTCTATGCCACCTATCACGGCCCGGAAGGTCTGAAAACCATCGCGAGTCGCATCCACCGGATGGCCGATATTCTGGCCACCGGCCTGCAGGCTAAAGGCATTCAGCTGGTGAACAGTCACTGGTTCGATACCATCACCCTGAATCTGGGTGATCAGCGTGACACTGCCTATGAAGCGGCGCTGACACTGGGTATTAACCTGCGTAAAGTCGGTAACGATCAGCTGGGTATCACCTGTGACGAAAAAACTGACCGTAAAGATATTCTCGACCTGTGGCTGGCGGTTCTCGGTGCTGAACACGGTCTGGAGATAGAAGCCATTGATGCACAACTGGTGGCAAACGGTTCAGCATCGATCCCGGCGGAACTGGTGCGCACCTCTGCAATTCTGACCCATCCGGTCTTCAACACTCACCACAGTGAGACCGAGATGCTGCGCTACCTGAAGCGTCTGGAAAACAAAGATATCTCCCTCACCCATGCGATGATCGCGCTGGGCTCCTGCACCATGAAGCTGAACGCCACGGCCGAGATGATTCCGGTCAGCTGGCCTGAGTTTGCTAACCTGCACCCGTTCGCACCGATTGATCAGGCCGCTGGTTACAGCGAGATGATCAACTCCCTGGAAAAGATGCTGATAGCGATCACCGGTTTCGACGCGATCTGCATGCAGCCCAACTCCGGCGCTCAGGGTGAATATGCGGGTCTGCTGGCGATCCGCAACTTCCATATCGCCAACGGCGATGATCATCGCAATATCTGCCTGATCCCAAGCTCGGCGCACGGGACTAACCCGGCCTCTGCGGCACTGGCCGATATGAAAGTGGTGATCGTCAGCTGTGATGATAAAGGCAACGTTGATATGAGCGATATGCGGGCCAAAGCAGCACTGCATGCCGACAACCTCGCCTGCCTGATGATCACCTACCCATCGACCCACGGCGTCTATGAAGAGAGCATCCGCGAGATCTGCGAAATCATCCACCAGCATGGCGGTCAGGTGTATATGGATGGTGCCAACATGAACGCACAGGTGGCAATCAGCCAGCCGGGCGAAATAGGCGCGGACGTGTCCCACCTTAACCTGCATAAAACCTTCTGCATCCCTCACGGTGGCGGCGGCCCGGGTATGGGTCCTATCGGTGTTAAAGCGCACCTGGCACCGTTTGTGGCCAACCACCCGGTACAGAAAATTGATGGCCCGAACGCAGACAACGGTGCCGTATCTGCTGCTCCCTGGGGTAGCGCCAGCATCCTGCCGATCACCTGGGTCTATATCGCCCTGATGGGTCAGCCGGGTCTGCGTAAAGCCACGGAAGTCGCGATTCTGAACGCCAACTACATGGCGAAGAAACTGGGTGAACACTACCCGGTGCTCTACACCGGTCGTAACGATAAAGTGGCCCACGAATGCATCATCGACCTGCGCCCGCTAAAAGAGCGCACCGGTATCTCGGAAGAGGATGTTGCCAAGCGTCTGATGGATTATGGTTTCCACGCACCGACCATGTCCTTCCCGGTGGCAGGCACCCTGATGATCGAGCCAACCGAGTCCGAGCCGCTGGCCGAACTCGACCGTTTCATCGAAGCGATGGCCACCATCCGCCAGGAGATCGCCGATGTTGAAGCCGGTATTCTCGATGCAGAAAAGAACCCGCTGAAAGGCGCGCCACACACTCTGGAAGACCTGATCGATCCCAACTGGGATCGCCCCTACTCTCCGGTACTGGGTGCCTTCCCACTGGCATCTGTTAAAGCCAACAAGTTCTGGCCAACCGTCAACCGTATCGACAACGTCTACGGCGACCGGAACCTGTTCTGCGCCTGCCCATCGATTGAGAGCTATTCGCAAGAGTAGTTTGATATTAGGCTAAGCTAAAAACGTAAAAGGCCGCTCAGTAATGAGCGGCCTTTTTGCTGTACTCAATTTAAAAGCGGTCAAGCTGACCTTATAGAGGCAAGGTAGACACTACACAATATCGCTATAGCTCCAGTGAATTGTATGAGATTCATCGCTTCATCGAGCCACAGATATGCGAACAATGCTCCAAATACCGGCTCACTCCCCATCAACAATGACACTTTTGTTGGGGAAATTTTACGAACAGCATAGTTTTGTACAAAGAAAGCAAACAGTGTACAGAATGCCACCAGATATATAGTCATCCACCAAAAAGAGATGTCTGTAGGAATATCAGACACTTTAAAGTCAGTCTGTGTGATAAGTAATAATATTGCTCCCAAGCCGACTACCATTGACTGGAGAGAAGTCAGACTCAGTGTTGTAATCTGTTTACTTAGTGTAAGTTGTTTTGTCATTGTAACCATCAGCGCTCGAAGTAGTGCCGCCGCCAGAATTAGCCAGTCCCCCTGATTCAGTGCCAGGGTTAGCTGACCACTATATGTGAGCAGATAAACACCCATTACACTGAAAACAGAGAGCAGCAGATAGTACCTGTCCAGTCGTTTTCTATTAACCACGACCTCCATGAATGCTGTGAGAATCACCGACAAGCTAATTAAGAAAGCTGCATTTGTCGCCGTCGTTTTAGATATACCTACGATCTCACAACAAAATATCGCAAACAGAATAACCCCAGAAGGAATGGCAACTTTCCAATCTGCGTTTCGGTTAGCACGAAAATCCCTCACCATAGGAAAAATCAAAAGAGCAAAGGTCAGCAAAAACCGGATTGCCATAAACATAAAGACACTGGAAAACACCAGCGCACTTTTAGTGATGCCGTAGCTGGAGCCCCAGAAGATGGCTACCAACAACAGCAGCATCTCGGTGAGCGGGAAACTCAGTTTTCCTCTGAACCAAGTAAGTGATCGAGTGCTTGAAGTCATCACTCAGCATCCATTTCAGTGAAAGCGATGACCAATAATACATCTCGGATATCACCTCTTCCTGAGTCCATTTGATCTATTGCACTTACGTCATGCAAAGTAAGCACATAGGCGGTGATAATCGAAACATCTTCAATACTGCGAATTTTCTTCATGTTTTCTTCCTTAAAAACCTGATCCTTAAAAATATATAAGGTGAGCGCTATGTTGACACCAAGCATAATAGCTACTTATATTTCTGGTACAATACATCGTAGAAGCAAAGGATAATTGCACTTTGAACAACAATGAACTAATTCCTCTGCTAACGGAAATGGCTATTTTTGTTGCAGTGGCAGAGGAACAAAACTTTACCAAAGCAGCGAAAAAACTGGCAATGGCAACTTCTTCAGTCAGCCGTTCAATACACAGACTGGAACAAAGTCTGAACATAAAACTACTCGAGCGAACGACCAGACAAGTTCGCCTGAGCATGGCAGGACAAGACGTCTATCAACAATGTAAACACATGCTGGAATCTGCCAAAGCAGCCATACAGGCCGCAGAAAGCACACAGGATGTCACCACTGGCATACTATCGATTGCTGCACCGAAGGCCTTCGCAAAGCAGATTTTGTCACCGCTAATATTCGATTTTTGCGAGTTATATCCCGGAATTAAGATAAAACTAAACGTCACAGACCGTTTTATTCACCCAATCAGTGAAGACGTCGATGTGATTTTTCGACTGACTCAACAGCCATTAGAAGGGCTAATATCGAAAACGTTAACCCATTCAGCATTAGTCATGTGCGCCAGCCCTGCCTACCTGGAAAATGCAGGAACACCCACCCACCCGCATGATTTAGTTCATCATCAGTGCATTACATTAGGTGAAGAAGCCTGTGATGATGACTGGACTTTCACCAAAGCTCACCAGAAAGTCACCATCAAAACCAATCAGAGGTTCGCTGCAAATCACAGCGAAATTCGAAAAGCCGCTGCACTTCGCAGTATGGGCATCACTATTTTTCCAGACTTTGCCGCGCAACAAGAGATGCAATCGGGGGCATTGATTCAGGTTTTACCCGACTGGCATGTCTCAGGAAACTATCAGGGACAGGTCATTCTGCAATATGCACAATCCCGATTCATCCCGAACCAGATTCGGGCTTTTGTCGATTATATGGTGACCGAGTTTAGCCACCATAATCACCCTGAGAAGCGAAGCAAATAGCTATTCTGAATAGACAAGCTTGCTGCCGAGCCAAGATAAAAAAACTACAACCGAAAAGGCCGCTCAGTGATGAGCGGCCTTTTTGTTATACCTTTCAGACATTGATTCACCCATCGATCTCAGACACTACAACCGTCTTAGTACCTGCAACGCCTGTGGCGTGATCAGTGGTGAATCACCTTAGTTACGCATCAGGGCTTCAATCGAAGTGGGTTCACCATTGAGGGTGATGGCACCCTCTTTAAGCATCAGCGCTGCCGTTAATCCTGAGGCATCCGCCACAAACTTGTTGCTCATCGCGGCCATCATGGCCACTTCCGGAGAGAGCTCGGTGACGCTATTAGGAATGGCGACTAAGATATCCAGATCAACCTGCTGCAATAGTTTTAGTGCAGCTAACGCGCCACCGGTTTCCAGTTCAGAGATGAATTCCTCAGTGATATCTTTGGTTAACACAGTGTTCACGTGAGATTTCAGTGCCCCATCATTCACTTCTGAATTCACCCAGAGGTTGATCGCCAGGTCTTTCTTCAATAGCGCTAACACTTGTTCTCTGAGAAACTGTTCATCCATCCCAACCATACCCGGATCAACCGCCCCTGATTCTGACATCTGCTCTGCCAGCTTCTGAGTGTAATCCGTCAACTTCGCTATCGGTGCAAATGGGGTATCAGCAAAGCTGGTGCCTATGGTCACATTCTTGACCAGAACATCTTTGTTTGTTCTGTTATTGAGTGACGCAGGCAGCGTAAATTCAGCGACATTCAAGCTGCCTTTACCGTTGTACAGACCATCGTTAACATCGCTATTAGACACCATGGAGACGCCTTTAACCGAAAGAGGCGCTTCCAGCATTGGGGCAACAACTGTTATGTCATCAACGTTAAACACGCTGTCACCCATAAAAAATTTCTTTTCATACATCGAGCCATCCAGTGTAAAAGTGGACTCGCTGATGCGAACCTCCACCCCGGAAGCCGCCAGCACGGTGATAGGTGAGAACGTGCCAACACCGCTAATCTCTGACAATGAAGCATTGGCAGTGGAATTCATGCGGCCACCGTCTGATGTAATTCTGGCACCTTGCTCAGTGATTATTTCGAGAGGATTAATGGTCACCTGAGAGGTTTCGTCACCTGTCAGGCCAATAGTACCTTCAATCGTGATGGGGGCTTTCCCTTTAAAGGCTGCCCGGATCTGCTCTTCCTGAAGCCCCATATTTTTCAGAATGCATGAATAGTCGTAACTGAGCATGTTGTGCACACCGTCACAGCTAATCACTATCTCACCGATGGGGAGCTCTTGTTCCAGCTCGGGATTGGTGACCCATTTATATTCAGCATAAGTCGCATTATAGCCACGCTCATATTTTACAATTTCAATCTGTCCGTAGCGTGACTGTGATTGTAAGTTCAGGTCAGCAATCGACTGCTTAGCTTGTGACTCTGCAACATACCCTGTGACATAAGGCAGCCCACCGGCTACCGCGGCAACGGCTACCAGACCAACAATAATACGTTTCTTCATTTTTCATCCAGATTAAAATTTTAAGGAATAAGCTTTAGTAAATATCCATATAAACAAGCAGCATGGAGACAGGCATTGTTGTATGAAATCGGTAAAAACTATCGTGTTTGGAGCAACATCAATGTTATCCATCGTTTACTCCGAAACAGGTCTTGCGTGCGTACGGCTATGCACAGAAAACAGATCTGAGTAAAAAAGTCTAACTATCTGAGTTAAAAGCACTTTTGAAAAAATCCCTTTCATGAGGCTCCGTGTATAGCGACTGTCCACAGCATTCCTGAGCCACAATATCAATGACCACTGAGAGCCACAAGTAACATATTGATTTTCAGACAGTAGTTGGAAAACTATCCAATCATAATGCGCCAGCGCAGGGCTATTTTACGGGTAAACCGTGGCAAATAGAAACCGGATTTACAATAAATTTTGCTGGTATGTAAATGGGGTGATGCCTGGGTGTAGGAGTCGTTTTTATCTCTGTGCTCTTAGCATGCCCTTTGGGTACCTCGCGGCGATTGATTATGCCTTTTGCCTGCTGATAGCTTCATCGCGACGAGGGCGTCGCTCCCACAAAGAACCTGGCTAACAGCGTTCGGACAAATGAAATGATCGGGCTTTGATCTAGCCCTACTCCACAGTCTGTTACCTGGCCACTTGCAGCGGTTACAGATTAAGTCGCAAATTCGAGCTTATTTCCGTGATGAGCGACTGAGGTACACTCCACTCACGGGCTAAGGCTGGCCAGTTGGACAGATGCTCGATTGTTTCATCCATAATAGTGTCGATCTTACGCCTGTTGAACAGAGGGCTTAACGTCTCCAGACTGTAAAAGTCAGCACGGGTGAAGTTATCTCGTTTACCGTTCAGACTCATCCAATGGCTGCTAACCCATTTACTGCCAGGCTTATAGCTATAAGCTAAATCGTATGCCGGTGCGAGTGACCACTTTTCATTCTGCAAAATAAACGCAAAGTTTTTGGCATGATCATCATGGTTGCGGGCAATGATATTAAAGACCATACGCCTGAGTATCTGTTCAGCCTCTGTGGCTGGAAGTTTTAGTTGCCGGGCGATACCGAATATTTCGGCATAGGAAAATGAGCCTGGTTTTTTGTAATCAACATGTGCCAGGCCGTTGAGTGTCTGAACATGGATTTTCTGGTTGCCCATCCGGTCAAAGCGCTGAGTAATAAAATGCCTTCTGTCACCCTCCTGAAGTAACCGGCAGGGCATCATCTCAATACCACAGCTTTTGGCCATCAGATGATAAACAAACTCCATCGCGCCATAGCCCAGAGGATCACCAAAGGTTTCCTGATGGGTATTGTGCTCACTGACGCCGTCGAACTTCATCAGATAATGCGTATAACCTTCAGGAATCGTCGCCTGCCCCGAGCGAACCTGGGAAAAATCATCATTGAATGCCAGTACCGCTTTAGGTCTTGCTCCGCCTGCACTGGTGCCAACGGAAAGTAAAGCGAGCATCGCTTCACGATCTTCCTGCTGATCCTGATTGAGTTCGATGGTGAAGCGGCCACGGGAGTCCAGAATATCCTGGGCGATAGCGACAAGAGACTGAATCTCGACCTGTTGCGAGGCATTGAGACTACGCAACTTTGTTGCTGGTGCATACTCAAGCGCCCCCATCCCTCTTTTTCCCGTATATTGAAGCCGCTGCAGGGGAGTAATCTCACTCGGCGACTTACCCTGGGCAGCGACCCATGCGTTCAGTACTGTATTACCGAAATCATCGGGCAAAGAGTCGGCGATTAATCCGGGCAAGCCTTTGAAGGTGTTGAAATCCAGTTCCGGAAAACTAAATATTCGTGTTGATAAAGGCATCTTTACAGGGGAAAGCTCAATCCCTTTTTTTATAAAGCCAGGGTCGTATTCAAAAGCACCAACCCCTGTATCACTATCAAAGCTAACGGCGCCGACATCATGCTCCTGATAGCGGATATTGAGTACTTCCATTACCATTCAGCCTTATCCTCTTCACGTTCCCGACGCCGGCCTGATGCTCTTTGCCGTTTTTTACCCTGCAGTTTGACCAGCTGCAGGGGGGATATTTCCTGCTTTGGCAGAAACAGATTCAGCTGCTCCGTCAGATCCAGCGCGATCATGATAGCGATAAATATTTCCAGCTGAGCTTTACCTTTTTCGGCATTTAAGACGGTTTTACGGGCAACACCGGCTAAGGCAGCCACTTCAGACTGAGTCAGATCCCGATTTAATCGGGCTTGCTTTAAACGCTCCCCCAGCTCTTCAGCCAGTGCAAAGGCAGACTTACCATTCACCATACAAAGCACCTTATCAGTTACATTAACTGTTATCAGAAAGACTTATGTATAGAATTTAGGACATTAACCTCCATCCGTCAACAAACCATAAAACAGAGTCCGAATTTGGTCACATTAACTCTATTTAGTGCATACAAAGTAACTATTATGGTACTTTATAAGAAAACAGATAGTTTAGAGTTGTTTGAAAAAAGCAGCCTTTCCTATGACCACAGTTGCTTCTCAACTAAAGAGGGCACATAGCTAAAAGGATCAAAGCGCTTTGTCGCTGAACGTCGGTTTGGCACTGGAATAACCTTTAGATGTGGTGCATGATCAGTCAGATAGGAAGTATGACAGGCGACAAAGCGCGCCATTAACAACAGCAAACCGTGCTAGCGTTTTTTCAGGGGATGAACAATAGCGTGCTTCATAATTTCTTTTTTACTTCAGATAGATACAACTCTCTCATCCTCAGTCTTGCGGCGTCAAAACGCGCATGGGCAGAATTAAAATGTTATGGATCAACCCAAAGGAATATTGCTTTGCGGAAAGAGCTTAGAGAAACAATTATTGAAGTATGCGAGCGAAAAATCGATCAGAAAGGATCAGGAGTAGGGTTATCGTTTTACGCATTTTTCAAAAACAAAAACGATCAGCCCGAAGTTCTCATGGAAGCGGCACGGTGGTGGATTGAAACTCACCAACTGGATCATTTCGAGAAAGCAGTAAAAATCAGAGATATGGTTAAATCCGGTGCTTAGTCTTTCCATCAAGTCACATAACAAACGGCTGTTGTCGCCCCTTCGGGGCTTGCGCGGCTACAAGTCAGCCCCTAAGCCGGGCGTTATGTTTTACTATGAATAAACAAATAAACACTGAGCAAGAATTTGATAAATGTGTGGAAAAAATAGGCGGCATTATTAAACGCTGGCGGTTCTTTAAACAGCCGGCTAATTTTTGTGCCGCCTATTTAGTTGAAAAATACAATGTCGTCGCTGAACTGAAGTGTCTAACAGATGATAAATCAATAGACAAATCACCCAAACAAAAAGTCAAATAAAGCCGTATGCAGGTAGAGATTCTAGATTGGAGAGTTTTTCCATCTGTCCATACGCTATCTCCCGTCCCGCTTTATGACCTTCCCAGACGATAGCTGGATTTTTTTTCTTCGCTAAACCGCTTCGCGATAAAAATGAAAGGTGCATCCCAGCTCCAGGCATCAGTTCCAACAACCCGCACCCCCTGTTCCAGTAAAAACAGGGGTGCTTCCCGTCCCATGCCAACCCCAGCGACTAAAGGGGTCCGACTAAAGGGGTTCAAGCCCTTACCGCTCATAATTTCTCTGTGCTCTCGGTGTCCTTAGCATGCCCTTTGGGTACTGTGGTGAATCATCTTCAGGGTAGTGTAAATTCCAACGACATTAACCATTGGATTCAATAGATGCAGCTCCTACTCCACCCGATACTCACTCCCCAGCTCACTGACCCCTAACCCACTCTTTTTGATCACTCGAAGCTGTGCGGGAATACGCTCTTTCAGCGCTTCGATATGGCTGATGACACCGATCATCTTGCCGGAGGCGTTGAGGTTGTCCAGCGCGTCGAGGGCGATATCTAGGGTTTCGCTGTCCAGGGTGCCGAAACCTTCATCGAGGAACAGGGAGTCGATGCTGGTTTTGTGACTGACCAGATCGGACAGCGCCAGTGCCAGCGCCAGACTCACCAGAAAGCTTTCGCCGCCGGAGAGGGTTTTGGTATCCCGTTCGATATCCCCCTGCCAGGTGTCCAGTACGCTGAGCTCTAACCCGGCATCCTGTTTGCGTTTCAGCAGATAGCGGCCATGCAGTCGTTCCAGCTGCTGGTTAGCCAGGTGCACCAGATTATCCAGCGTCAGGCCCTGAGCGAATTTACGGAACTTGTCCCCTTTCTGCGAGCCGATCAGTGAGTGCAGGTATTGAATATCGTCGTAGTGTTCGGTGTAGGTGGTGATCTTGTCGAACAGCGCCTGCTGATCTTTGCGCCGGGTCTGGTCTGAGGCTAACTCATTACCGATCTCACCATCCCGTTTCGCCAACTGTTCAAGGGTATGATTGAGTTCACTGATCTGCACCTCAAGATCCGCTTTCGGGGTTTTCTGGTATTGAGTGGCCTGAGGGTCTTCCTGTATCGCTTGCAGCGCTTGCGTGGCGTGATCCAGTAACGCAGTGGCACGCTCCAGCTCTTTATCCAGTTGCTGTTTCTTTTCAAGCAGTGCTTTGCGTTCCGGCTCAGACAGCAGCGCCTGCTGGAAGTCGGCTTCGGTGCTAAATGGGCTTGCGGACAAGGCGGTTAACCAATCGGCCTGAAGCTGTTCCAGACGGGCTTGTAATCCATTAAGTGCTTGCTGCAGGCTGTTCAGTTCGGCCTGTAGGGCGTTATGTTCACTGGATAACTGGTGACGGGTTTCCTGCGCGGCTTTGTAGCTGTTCTCGGCTGACTGCAGCTGAAGCTGACGCTCTCTGCGCGCCTCGCTCACCACCCTGTCGCCAAACAGATCACGGCGCTGGGTTTGCAGTTGTTGTAACGACTGGCTCAGTTGATCCCGTTGCTGCTGCAACTCTGTCAGCTGTTTTTCAAGATCGTTCAGCTGCTGCTGGCCGTGTGTCTGCTCAATGCTGAGTCGATTCAACTGGTTGCTGAGCTGCTCTTTCCGGGTGCTAAACTCATCCCACTGCCGGGCATCCAGCCGCTTAGCCTCCAGCCACTGCTGCAGGGCTTGCGCTTCTGGTAGCTGGTAGCCCTGTTCGGTTAACTGTGCGATAAAGGACTCACGCTGAGCGGTGAGTTGCTCTGATCCTGTGTTTTTATCCTGTTGAATATCAAGCAGGCTCTTAGACAGATTCGCTATCGCCTGTTCACTCAACTGCAGTTTATTGCTCAGTTTTTCCGTAGCGCGCTGGGCGTTATCCCACTGCTGGCGGGCATCATCGCGCTGTTTGTTGAGGTTTTTCAGCTGCTGGATCGCATCTGCAAGCTGTTGCCGTTTGACCTGTTCAGCCGCCTGATACTGTTGCAGACTCTCACTATCGGTAATCGGAAAATCAAGCGCCAGAGGGGTGGCGGTTTGCTGCCATTGCTGTACCAGCGCAGACTGTTCTGTCTGGATCTCATTTAACCGCTGGGCTAACTCCTGCAGATGACGCTCAACTGAGGCCAGTGCCGTCGCGGTCTCCTGACCCTGATCTGTTATCGCCGTCAGCTCTTGTATCGCGTCATCCCGGTCTTTAACGGCCTGAGACAGATCAGTTAGTTGACCATCAAGTTTTGGATGTTCCAGTGCACCACATAACGGACAGGCATCACCCGATTTCAAGTCTTTGCGGAACTGGGCCAACTGTTCATCCTGAGTGACCAGTTTGCTCAACGCGCTTACCAGTTGCTTCTGTTTTGTATATTGCGCCAGAAGCTGTTCACGGGTCTGTATTAACTTTGTTTGACCGGCCTGTTCACTCTTTTCGCTTACCTGTTTTTCCTGTTGTTCTTTTTCCAGCTGCTGCCAACGGAGGCTTAGCTGTTGCAGCTCGAGTAACAGAGTGTAGTCGGTATTGAGCCGTTCCCGTTGCTGCTCTAAGGTATCAATATCGCCCTGCCCGCTGGCGGCAACCGAAGCGTTATTGGCCTGCTGCCACACCTGTTCCAGCTTAGCCGTATCCGCCAGCGCAGTCTGATACTGTGTCTCGTCTGCGGCATGGGTGTTCTGTAGTTTAGTCAGCTGTTGCTGTACGCCGATCTGTTTTTCGATCAGCTGAGTGACAACACCCTCTTGCGCTAAAATCTGTTCCGCCTGCACCTGCCACTGACCCAGATACTGTTTCAGTGACCCGTCGGCTTTGTGTTGTTGCAGATACTGCTCAACCGTTTCAAGTTCCTGAGTCTGGGTGCTGATCTGCCCGTTGACTGAGGTTAGCTGCTGCTGGCCGCTATCCCGCTTTGCAACCGTCTCTTTAATGCCACGCTCTTTCTCGCTGAGCTGAGTTTGTTCGGCGCTGATCTTCTGATCCAGCGGCACCACCTGCTCGTTGATCAGTTGCTCCTGCTGTTCGTGCTGCTGTTTCGCGGTGTTCAGCACAACACTTTGCTGCTCGTAGGTTGCAACAGCGCTCTCCATCCGGGTTTTCAGAGCCTGTTCTGACTGCTGTTTTTCGATGTATGCCTGCTGACTGTTTTCCAGTTGTTTGCGGGCATCCTGCAGCAGTATGAAAGGGGTTCGCAACTGTTCTGCCGGTTCACTCTGCTGTAAGCGCAACAGATCGGGCTGTGCCTGATGAAACTGCTCGCTGACGATCTTCTGGCGTTCGGTACTGGTCGTTTGATCCTGCAATGCCCGCTCATACTGCAGCCACCAGTGCAGATGGGCGCTGCTGGTTGCCAGCGTGACTTTCAGTTCACTCTGTTGCTGCTGCAGCCGGGTTAACTCCTGCTGTAGTAACTGCGTCTGTTCCTCCGTCAGCAGCTGCACCCCTTTCGCCTGAGAGTTCAGCTCTGCCAGCGTCTGCTTCGCCCCGGCAAAATGCAGATGCACCCGCTCAGAGATCTGTCCATAGATCTCGGTGCCGGTCAGCTCCTCTAACAGTTCGGCCCGCTCCGCTTCTCTGGCATTGAGAAAGGCGGCGAACTCCCCCTGGGAGAGCAGCATCGATTTGGTAAAACGGGAAAAATCCAGACCGGTGATCTGTTCAATGGTCTCGCTTTTCTGCTTTATCTGGGTCGCCAGCACGGTGCCCGTTGCCACCTCAGCCAGTTCGACATCCGCCTGTTGCAGGTTGCCATCGGCCTTGCCCCGGGAACGGCGCATACTCCAGTGCGCACGATAAGCTTTACCTTTGACCTCAAACTGTACTTCAGCCGAGCACTCGGCGGTGCCCCGGGTCATAATCTCATTGGTGGAGGTGGTGATCTGGCCTAAACGGGGGGTCTGGTGGTAGAGCGCCAGACAGATCGCATCCAGCAGAGTGGTTTTGCCCGCGCCGGTTGGCCCGGTAATGGCAAACAGGCCGTTATCGACAAAGGGGGACCGGGTGAAGTCGATCTTCCACTCCCCTTTCAGCGAGTTCAGATTTTTGAACTGCAGACTGAGAATCTTCATGGGTTCAGCTCCCGGTTCTGTTCAGGGTTTTCAACCTCGGAGACGATCTGACGAAACTGCTGCTTGATTCTGCCTAAGCGAGCCTGTTCGGCGTCACTGTCAAAGTTCTCCAGTTCCAGCCGTTTGGCAAAAACATCCTCGGGGGTTAACTCCGCCAGGGTTTCACGTGCGATCTGGTTGAGTGTTTGCCGTGCGGTATTGCGTGAACGGCGCAGCTGCAACACTTCGACGGGAAGCTCTTCGGTCATCGCCTGAATCCGTTGCGGCAGATCCGAGAGATAATCCTGAGTCTCAACCTCTATGCAGAGCCATACCGGCTGAGGGGCCATGGCTAATGTTTCCAACTGTGTCTGAATACTGCTCAGATCCCCTTTAATCACCGCCATGGTCTGAAACAGCGGCACCTCAAGCGGGGTGATCGCTGCCGTTTCAGCGCCATTGAATGACACCATTACCACCTGTTTAGCCGTTTTCAATTCATCAAAACTCAGCGGAATAGGCGAGCCGCTATAACGGATATGCTCGGATTTAGCGACGATCTGCGGGCGATGGATATGCCCCAGGGCGATATAGTCCGCCGGAGGAAAACCGTCGGCGGCAAAGCCATCCAGGGTGCCGATATAGATATCCCGCACCGAGTCCGACTGACTGACACCCAACGCGGTCAGATGACCGGTGGCGATAATGGGTAGATCCAGCTGTTTCTCCTCCCGGAGCGCCAGCGCGGCCCGGTACAGCTGATGATAGTGCTGTTTAATCGCCTCACCCAGGGCCTGGCGTTTTTCCAGACCAGACTCCCCGGCACGACTCTGAATCACATCACGGGGGCGGATAAAGGGGATGGCACAGAGAATCGCACCGGTTGTGCCGGCACTGTTTTTTAGCTCAATAATCTGCTTGTCGAACGACGCATCATCGCCGCTATCGTCCGTGGCTGTCACATTAGCCACCACATAGGTATTCAGGCAGGCCACCAGCTGTTTCGATTCATTCAGAGTCGAGACGGAATCATGATTACCGCCTAACACCACCAGAGTGCAGTTCAGTTGACTGATCGCCACGATAAAGCGGTTATACATCTCCCGCGCATAGCTCGGCGGCGTGCCGGTATCGAAGATATCCCCGGCAACAATCACCGCATCAATCTCATGAGCGGTAATCTGTTCCAGCAACCAACTGAGAAAAGCCTGATGTTCCGCTTTGCGGCTTTTGGTAAAAAAACTCTGACCCAGATGCCAGTCAGAGGTGTGCAGGAGCTTCATGCAGATCGTCCTTAACCATCAAAATAGAGCCATAGATTATCACACTGGTCGCGCTCACCAGATCGATTTCTTTAATAAAAACACCCCGCTGTTAAATGATACAATCAGCTTTATTGATAGAATAAGAAACAGACTCAGGAAACAGATTAATGCCATTCGATATTACCGCTGTCGTCAACATCATGGGGCTGTCAGCTGGCGCTGTGTTTGCCGTATCCGGCGCGCTGGATGCCGCCCGCCAAAAGATGGACATTCTCGGTTTTATGCTGATCGGCACGGCAACGGGGCTGGGCGGCGGCACTCTTCGCGACCTGGTGCTGGGCAATCTGCCGGTGCTGTGGATTCGCGAGCCGATCTGGATCATCGTCTGTCTGGTGGCTTCCGCTATCACCTACTTTATCGCACCTAAACTGGCGTCACTGTCGCGGGCATTGATCTGGATGGATGCGATTGGGATTGCACTGTTTGCGGTGGTGGGCACCAAGATCGGCCTCGATTTCGGCACCTCGCCGCTGATAGCGGTGTGTATGGGGGTGATGACCGCCAGCTTTGGCGGTATCGCACGAGATCTGCTCTGTGGCAGCAACCTGACCCTGATGAATGAAGAACTGTATATCACCACCATGCTGGCCGGGTCCGTCACCTATCTCACCCTAAATTCGTTAAGCCTGCCCTACAGCTACGATCTGGTGGGCGGTTTTATGGTGGCTTTTGTGCTGCGGGCGCTGGCGATTCAGTTTAATCTTAAACTGCCGAATATCTATCGCAACAGCTGAGTAGCTCAGCATAACCCTAACTAAAAAGGCGAACCCACCGTTCGCCTTTTTACGGCCTTTCAGCTCAACCTTTTACCACTCATTCAGCACTGCCCCGGAGATGTACTCTCTGAGGATGCGGTTCTGAAACTGATCATTAAAACGGCAGTTAATAATGATAATAAACCGTTCAAACGGCAGACGGGCATCAAGGGATTTAACACCACTGACACTGTGGTAGATCTGATCATCACGGATATGCAGAATTTCTCCCGGTGCCAAATCACCGGAGATAATCGACTGCTGACCCAGTTTATCAAAAGAGAGCAGGCTGGTTCCGCCGCTGACATTTTCCCGGTTGATCACCATGACACTCAAAAACTGACTGCCATCCTTGTGAATCCCCTGGCCCTGCAGTGGGTCTGTTAAGGCGTTCCCCCGCACACCGTTTATCTGCATCAGAATCGGCTCACCGGGCTGAATATCCCAGAGCCCTGCCCAGCCTTTGATAAACTCAGAGACATCTGTTCGCTGGATAAAGGCATCTTCCAGGGGGGCGTAATGGCGCACTTTATCTGCCATGGTGGCCGCATCATTAAACTCACCAGCCTGTGCCATTGGACAATCCGGCACCACCACCGGCTCACCTGCCTGATTCAGATAGAACCAGGACATCCGCTTCCACCGACTATCCACATAAGGGTCCCGGGGTAGCTGCTTCAGGTAGGGCAACCAGCCTTGCAGATCAATCCGGTTATGCACATCCGTTCTGCTCCAGGTGCCCGCACTAATCTCTTCATATACCCGATCATCCCAATACCTCCCCGGAGAGGGTATTGTTTGATGACCAGGCTGCGGTGCAATATAAGGTTGAGGAAAAACCCTGACAGGGTTATTTGAGACCGACGTTTCCATAGTATAAGTACTCCTGTGGGATAAAAAGCAGCTGCACAATGCAGCACAAAAAACAAAAGGCCCGGCACATGCCGAACCTTCAGTGTCTATTTGTAGCAACTTAAACGGATGTTTAAAAACAACGTTCTTATATTTGTGGAAAACTCTATGGATATTATTCAAACCCGGAACTCCCAATTTACCCTCAGACGCGGAACTGCCGATGACGCCGCACTGGTCGTTGCCTATATGAGAAAACTTGGTGACTACCAGAAGATGCTGGATAAGATCACCGCCACCGAAGCTGACATTCGCCGCTTACTCAGCGAGAAAAAGGGGGAAGTTATCTTCGGGGAATATGCTGGCGCGACGGTTGGTTTTATCTATTTCTATCAAAACTCATCGGCGTTCACCGGCCAGACCGGACTCTACATCGATGGTTTTTTTGTCGATCAACAGGAGCAGTCAAAAGGGCTGGGAAAGATCATGTTGGCCTACATCTCTAAACTGGCACTCGAACGCAGTTGCCAGCGACTTGAATGGGGCTGTCTCGACTGGAACGAACCCGCCATCGACTTCTATCGGAATTTGGGTGCGTACAGCGTCGATGAGATGACAATCTATCGCTTTGGCCCGCAGCAGCTGGAGCAACATGCATCTTTTTTTAGTAATTAACGCCGGATTCTCAGTGCCAGGAGTCAGTTAAACTTAACGGCTCAGTTGAACTTAGCGGTACACTAAAACTCTATTGCTAAGCTTATTTTTGAGTCGCATTAACAGAGTGAAAATGGACAAACCGAACCGACAGCCAGCGATCAATAGCAAGCAGTCATCCACTGTTGTGGGGGGCTGGTCTGTGGCCGTCGGGCGGGCGCTGGATTCTCTGGGCTATAACGGTGATGAACTGCTGCGCGCGGCGGGTGTGGAACTATCCCAAAAAGGTTATACCGATGTGCGCTTCAGCGCTGACCATACCCGTTCTCTCTGGACGCTGGCGTTAGCAGAAACCGGACAGGAGGATATCGGTTTACAGGTTGGCCGCTATGTTTGCCCAACGACGTTTCATGCACTGGGCTTCTCGCTCTGGGCCAGTAACAGTCTGCTCGATGCACTCAAACGAATGGTGCGCTTCGAGGTATTGCTCAATGATGGCTGCAACCTCTCACTGGATAAAACCGATCCGCTAAGCTTCCACTTTACGATGAAGGTCCTCCAGTCAGAAAACCGACCGCTGGTTGCCGCCGAAGGGGTCGACTATTTTCTCAGTGCGGTGGTAAAGATGTTCCGGGATATGTCGGATCAGCGTTTCGCCCCCCTAGCTGTCAGCTTCACCCGTGAGACGCCGGTTAACCCGGCATTATGGGAAACTTATTTCCAGTGTCCTATCTCTTTTGGTGCGTCTGAAAACAGCTTACGGCTGAGTGCTGATGATCTGAATAAAGAGCTGCCAACGGGAAACACCCTGCTGGCAGAGCAGAACGATAAACTGGTTGAAGACTATCTGCAGCGTTTACAGATGGCTGACCTGTGCGGCCGGGTACGCATCGCACTGATCGATCTGATGCCGCTGGGGCTCACCACGCTGGAAGCGGTGGCAACTGAGCTGAACATGGTTCCCAGAACGCTGCAGTATAAACTGAGCCAGTCCGGCGCCACCATCCAGACCTTGCGGGATCAGATTCGCGAAGAGCTGGCGCGTAAATACCTGCGTTACTCCCGGCAGAATATCACTCAGATTGCCTATTCACTGGGTTTCTCCGACCCGGCTCACCTGAACCGTGCCTTCAAACGCTGGACCGGAGAAACCCCAACCGCCTTCCGCACCCGGTATACTCAAAAAGATAGCTAACCACAGAGGACACAGAGACAGACCTTCTTAATCGCTTTTCTCAGTTCTCTTAGCATGCCCTCTGATTCAGGTCGCTTCAATCTTACTAATCGCCGCGAGGGCGCGCCTCCTAATATCGGTAGCTAATTCAACCTTTCCCTCTGTGGTAAAAATACTCGCTACAGATCCACCCTGTCTTAAATGGTAAAAGCTTTGCTTTAAATGGCAAAGACGATTCACTGCTGCCCCCTATACTGGCTCCCATGGAAATAACTTCCGTTGATTAAATCAAATAACAACAGCGTATTGGGGTGAGTTATGGGCGAACTGGTTCTGGCAGCAAAAGTGACACATGTGCCTTCGATGTTTATCTCCGAGAAAGAGGGACCACTGCACGGTATCCGCGAGTCGGCGATTCAGGGGCTGCGCCGCATCGGCGATATGTGCCGCGAACTTAAAGTAGATACCATCGTAATATCGGACACCCACTGGCTGGTCAACGCGGGCTTTCATATTAACGCAAAGCCGGAGATGGCCGGGGTGTTTACCAGTACCGAATTCCCCCACTTTCTCAATAATATGGAATACAGCCACACCGGTGATCCGGAGCTGGGACAGCAGATTGCCGAGATCGCCACTAACAACGGCGTTACCACCCTGTGCCACCATGAAGTTGAAACCCTGCAGCTGCAATACGGTACTCTGGTACCTCTGCGTTATCTGGGCATCGGCAACGATATCAAAGTGGTCTCTATCGCTGGCTGGATGTATGACGCTGACCTGGAAGAGTCAAAACAGGTTGGCGAAGCGATTCTTGAAGCGATCAACAAATCTGATAAGCGGGTGGCATTCCTCGCCAGTGGATCGCTATCTCATCGGATTCCACCCAATAAAGTGGTTGGCGACTACATGTTCAAGATCAGCGAGCCACTAAATCAGGAGATCGACCTGATGGTGATGGATATGTGGAAAACAGGCAAAACCAAAGCGTTTCTCGAGCTTCTGCCGAAATATGCCAAAGACTGCTCCGGTGAGGGCGGTATGCATGATACAGCGATGCTGTTTGGTCTGTTGGGCTGGGACAAATATGAAGGTTGTGCCGAAGTCATGACCGAGTACTTCCCAAGCTCCGGCACCGGACAGTGCAATGTGGTCTTCCCGGTCTGAGCCGTATTAAAGAGTTAAAAACGCCGTTCTCTGAACGGTTTTTTGTTTTAGTCCACAGAGGATTTAACAAGGCTATCAGTAAAGCTATCGGTCGCAATAATCCGCGAATTACGCTCATTTCGGTAGACGAATTCAGCCGGATTATCAGTAACCGTTTCCGCCTTAGCACGGGCGTTCAGAATCAGTTCGTGATGTTCAGACTTACTACACACAGGATCAGCATTGTGCATATCGCCGGTTAGCATATATGCCTGACAATGGCAGCCACCAAAATCATCCTCTTTTTCATCACAGCTGCGACAGGGCTCTTTCATCCAATCAACGCCACGAAAGTAGTTAAACCCAGAACTTTCATCCCAGATCTTTTGCAACGGCATATCGAGAACATTGGGAAACTCGATTGGCAGCATACGTGCGCTGTGACAAGGTAACGCCTTACCATCCGGCGTTACCGTCAGAAACATCTGGCCCCATCCGTTCATGCACTTTTTGGGCCGCTCTTCGTAGTAATCCGGCGTCACGAAAATCAGTTTGATCGGATTGCCCGCCGCTGCCAGTTTTTCGCGGTATTCATTGGTGATTCGTTCAGCCCTTTTCAACTGTTCATGGGTTGGCAGCAACTGTCTGACATTTTCAAAAGCCCAGCCATAGTACTGGCAGGTCGCCAGCTCAACGTAATCCGCTTCAAGTTCGACACAGAGCTCTATAATACGGTCGATCCGATCAATATTATGCCGGTGCGTGACAAAGTTCAGCACCATCGGATAACCCTGTGCCTTGACCTCCCGAGCCATCTTCAGTTTTTGCTGAAACGCTTTCTTTGAACCCGCCAGCATAGTGTTAACCGACTCATCACTGGCCTGAAAACTGACCTGAATATGGTCCAGTCCTGCCTGTTGAAACTCTGCCATTTTTCGCTCATTCAGGCCCACCCCTGAGGTAATCAGGTTAGTGTAATACCCCATCTCACTAGCCCCGCCAATCAGCTGGGTCAGATCCTGCCGCACCAGCGGTTCACCGCCTGAAAAGCCCAGCTGCACCGCCCCTAATTCACGTCCCTGCTGGAAAACGTCAAGCCATTGTTGGGTGGTCAGCTCGGTATCAAAATCGGCAAAGTCGAGGGGGTTAGAGCAGTAAGGACACTGCAGAGGACACTTATAGGTCAGCTCAGCCAGCAACCAGAGTGGCTGGCCGTGGGTTGGAACAGTGTTTAAATGGCTTAAGGA
>NZ_CAKZLP010000080.1 GCF_937127095.1 uncultured Amphritea sp. | reverse complement strand
GATTTCATAGTCTCTCGGTACAATAAAAAAGGGCTGCCGCGATCTTGATGATCTGCACTGCAACCCTTCAGGAAGCTCGTTTAGAGTGGGGATTTTATATAGCCACTCCCCATTATGCAATCACAGGGCCACCGGGAACCCCGTCGGCCATGATGCAGGTCAGCCGCCATTTTGTACCCAATCTGTCAGTACAGACTTGACCCACCTGAATAATGCCCTCCATACTTGACCAAATACTAGGCAAAACGCTTAGTAAAACCCAACTTCAGACACCCGCGGAACTCAGGCCTATGCTCTATGCAATCAGAGATGAACAGGGACAGATAACTTCACTATCAGCACAGCCGGTTGAAAACTCAACGGTAGCCGACATTGCGGACCCTGATGTGATCCATTTTCTCTCCAGCAACAGCGAAGCCGACAGCCCGAAAGAACTTCTGGATAAAACTGACACAGAGGTCAGTCGTATCATAGAAGACCTGATCGACTTGTTGATATCAAAACAAACCATACTGTTTACCGATCTGCCTGAAGCCGCTCAACAGAAACTACTGACGCGGAAGCTGGCCCGTTCGGCCTATAAAGTCGATGATAACAATCAAACGGTCATGAACAACTCTATACTCGGTGATGATGATTCTATTTTATTCTAAGCTCGACTGAGTGAAATCAGGCACAAGCGACGGACGCGATGCAAAAGAAAACACTGATTTAGAATGACTTGACATACGACGATAGAATAGCGGCATTTACGCAACAGCCCCAAAAGGACGATGCTAGATATTTTCTTCCGCTTCGCGCTTACCCTCTGCCATCGTCCTGACCATATCGGCACAGCGATCTGAAAGTGACAAATAGCGTTTCTGCTGCCGCAGGCTCAGCGCCCCATAGTTAATACCGTAAAGCGCATTATCACTCTGCAGCAACAGCTCGGACCGCTGTTCTCCAGGATGACGGGCCTGTTCCAGGGCCGCCTGCACCAGATTAAGCGTCAGACTGGGATTATTTGGCAGAATACTATCGGCACGGACAAAGAAACCCAGCGCTTTCTGGTAGTCCTTCTTGCGGTAGGAGAGCATCCCCTGAATGTTCAATTTACCCCATTCCAGCGCGGCACTGTCACGGTTGACATGCTGCTTCATCGACTGGGCATCGGCTTCTACAGACGTACCTTCCATCCCCTCCAGAAAAGGCTCCACCCATTCAGCCTTTTCGGTCAGCTCCAGCTCACAGAACAGATCAAACGCATTACGGGCAGCCAGGTTAGCCCGCGCCTGAACCCCTGCACGGCGATACACCTGGGCCACCATCAGGCGGGATTTAAACTGTACAATCGGCTCCCCCGGAAACGCCAGCACTGCGTCTTCAAGCGTGCGAATCGCATGTTCTTCAATATCCCGGTCAAATTGGTCCCGCGCCAGCAGCGCAGATACCAGACTAAAATAGTAATCATCAGACTGAAAACAGCTCTGCCGGGCGTGTCGAATGGCATTGCTGTAAGCTTCTACCGCTACATTCCATTCCTGATTCTGCGCTGCCAGACTGCCAAGCGCACCCAATAGTTCAGGCACCGTAGGCTGCAACATAACCGCTTTACGTAGCAGGCCGATCGCCTCGCCCCGCTCACCCAGTGCGCGAAATGTCCGGGCCAGCCAGGTATAGGCCTCTACACAAAAATGGGACTCATCGATCACTTGCTGCAAAACCTGCCGGGCATTCAGATAATCACCCAGACGGCACAACGCCACCCCCTGACCAACTCTGGCCCAGGGCTGAACTCGCTGAGCCACAATCGAATCAAACAACTGTTCCGCCTGGGCATAACACCCCTCTTCAAGCAGAACAATCCCCCGTAACCGATGAATATAGAGCTTTAGTGCGGGGTAACTCTGAGTCAGCTGATCACACATCTGCAGAGCCTCTGGCATCCGCCCCTGATCCAGTAACTCATCAAGCGGCCGTACAACCTGCTTAACGCGCATAATTTTTTCTAAGCGAAAACGCACTTTCGGTTCTGAATAGGGTTTAGAGATATAGGTGTCAGGAGAGCTATCCAGCGATCCAAATAGTAATTTAGATCGCTCAGGATCGACAATCAGGGTAAAAATAGTGGAGTACTGACGAATCCCTTCAGCGGTTGCTTCCTGAATCAGCTGCAAACCATTTTTATGATCCTTGCCCAGATCAAACAGCACAAAACAGATGTCGTAATGTTTCTCACGCAACAGCACCAGCGCCATATTTACAGAGGAGGCAACCTGAATTTCAGCCACACCCATGCTGCCCAGAATCATCTTGAGTTCTCCAAGATCTTCCAGGCGGTTATCAACAATCAGAACTTTTTTATCCGAGTAGCTGATTTCCATAGGCTCTACATCAGGATGGAATTTATCAAAGTATCATATAAATCAGGCAATTATCAAAGCAGGATAGAGACAAAAAAGCCCCGATATGGGTACATATCAGGGCTCTTTCAAATATTCCAAAATCAGCCGTTGAGCAGATCACGACCTTTGCTGGCGGCGATACGCATGCGTAACGCATTCAGCTTAATAAAGCCCGCCGCATCTTTCTGATCGTAAGAGCCTGCATCGTCTTCAAACGTCGCGATACTCTCATCGAAAAGGCTGTTTTCAGAGCGACGACCGACAACAATAACATTGCCTTTATAAAGCTTCAGGCGAACATCGCCATTCACATTGCGCTGAGAGAAGTCAATCATCTGCTGCATCATCTTGCGCTCTTCTGACCACCAGAAACCATTATAGATAGTCTTAGCATAACGTGGCATCAGCTCATCTTTCATATGTGCCACTTCACGATCCAGGGTGATGGACTCAATCGCCCGGTGCGCACGCATCATGATAGTGCCCCCAGGGGTTTCATAACAGCCACGAGACTTCATACCAACAAAACGGTTTTCAACGATATCCAGACGACCCACACCGTTTTCACCACCGACCTTGTTGAGGTACTCAAGTACGGTTGCAGGGCTCATCGGCTTACCATCGATGGCAACGATGTCGCCCTTCTCGTAGCTCAGTTCAAGATAGGTCGCCTGATCCGGTGCTTCCTCAGGGGAAACAGACCAACGCCACATATCAGCCTCAGCCTCAGCCCACGGATCTTCCAGAATGTCACCCTCATAGGAGATGTGCAGCAGGTTGGCATCCATAGAGTACGGAGATTTCTTCTTATTGCTGGAGAAATCTACCGGAATATTACGTTCTTTACAGTAGTTCATCAGGGTTTCGCGGGATGTCAGATCCCACTCACGCCATGGCGCGATAACTTTTACACCCGGCTTCAGTGCATAAGCACCCAGTTCGAAACGCACCTGGTCGTTACCCTTGCCGGTTGCACCATGAGAGATCGCATCAGCACCGGTTTCGTTGGCGATTTCGATCAGTCGTTTGGCAATCAGAGGACGGGCAATTGAGGTACCCAGCAGGTACTCGCCTTCGTAAATGGTATTGGCGCGGAACATCGGGAAAACGAAGTCACGGACAAACTCTTCGCGCAGATCTTCAATGTAGATCTCTTTCACGCCCAGCGCTTCAGCTTTGGCGCGAGCAGGTTCAACCTCTTCACCCTGACCCAGGTCAGCCGTAAAGGTTACCACTTCACAATTATAAGTTTCCTGTAACCAACGCACGATTACAGATGTATCAAGGCCGCCGGAATAGGCCAGCACAACCTTTTTAATGTCGGACATAGAGAGGCTCCAAACGCAAAATCAGCCCGTAGAGAGCACTATCGTCTCTAGCGGATACCCAAAATAGGAAAGGGCGTAATTGTAGCACGATTACGCCAGAGTAACAGGGGGGATAGATACCTGTAACCGGTTGATTGCGGGCGTTGTTAATTTCGGTCTAAACGGATAGTTACCCGCCGGCTGCGGTCGCGGGTCTGGCGGTCATTACCCTGTGCCACCGGGTAACGCTCACCATGATAGCGGGTAGTGATACGGTCCGGACTGACACCCTTTTGTTCCAGGTAGGCAGTCACCGCTTCAGCCCGCTTCTTCGACAGATCCCGGTTGGCCAGTCGTCGACCCTGGGCATCAGAGTGACCATCCACAAATACGGACTTCACCGAATCATCATTATTAACATAGATCGCAATCAGATCGAGACGTGCTTTGGTGGAGTCTGACAACTGCCACTGCGCCGAGGGGAATAACACCGCGGTTCGGGCGATCTGGCGATAGTTAACCGGCAACAAGTCAGAAATACAATCCGCATACGCCTGATAGGCGGGCGGAAAGTTAGCGGCAGACAGACCGATGCGCACCGACTCCCCGGTTTCCGCCCAGTTCTGAGCTAAAAAGGTCGGCATGCGTCCACGGAACAGACTCGCCAGCATCTGCTGCGAGTAACGGGTGGGTACCGCGATTGTGCCATCCGTCGAAAACTTAACCTCACCGATCTCGCGTGTGCCAGCACCCGGCTGCCAGGGCGACGCAGCTTCCATAATCTGCACCTGACCGGTCAGGCCGTGCCCCTGCAGAGGCTTAAGGGTAAAACGCACCGTTTCACCCGCTTCTTGGTTAAACTCCCCCTCTCCAAACAGGGGGATCTTCTGCGACAAACGGCAGCTGAACTTAGAGGCTTCCAGCTCCCATCGCGACTGTTCGAGGGATGCAGAATAACCTACCGCGAACACCGGAAGAGAACAGACAGATAAAAGCAACACTACGGCAATACGCATAAACAACCGGAATCCAACAGAAAGTAAGGGACTAATTTGCCACTCCTTTATCGGCACATGCTTTAAAACCTTTAGATTCTAACATGCCGCCATCCACCCAACAGAGTAGTGCAGAGTTATTTGTGTAATTCAGGTCAACTCTTTACACTTAGCCTCAGGTAATTACCAAAGCTTGGCTATCGAAATGGCCATTAAGGATATGCATTGAACAGAAGCGCTCAGTACCAGCACCCGATGTCTAACCGTTTCAGGGGCTATCTTCCCGTAGTAATCGACGTGGAAACCGCAGGTTTTAATGCACAGACCGATGCCCTGCTGGAGATTGCAGCGGTGACGCTGACGATGGACGATGATGGCAACCTGCTGATTGATGAAAGCTATGAATTTAACGTAGAACCGTTTGCAGGCGCGAATCTTGAGAAAGCCGCGCTCGATTTCACCGGTATCGATCCGTTTAACCCATTGCGTGGCGCAATCCCTGAAGAGGAAGCGCTGGAAAAAATCTTTAAGCCGATCCGCAAGGCAGTCAAGTCCCACAACTGCAAACGGGCTATTCTGGTAGGCCACAACGCCTCATTTGATCATGGCTTTGTCACCGCCGCCTCTGAACGCTGCGATATTAAACGCAACCCCTTTCACCCTTTCTCAACCTTCGACACTGCAACGCTTGCTGGCCTGGCCTTCGGCCATACAGTGCTGGCCAAATCCTGCGATCTGGCAGATATCGATTTTGATGGAAAACAGGCCCACTCCGCCCTCTACGACACGATGAAAACAGCAGAACTGTTCTGCACCATCGTTAACCGCTGGAAGGATCTGGGTGGCTGGCAGATGATCGAACACCGCTACGAATGAGCAAAGCAGTGACTAGTTGTTAGACGCGACTGCGTCGCTTGCTAGAAAAAGCTAAAAGAGCGTTTATCTGCAGCTCACTTTCAGAATAAAAAAACCGCCAGATGGCGGTTTTTTTTATTCCAGCGACTAGCAAGTATGGCGTCGCGATACGTCTGGCAACTGCTCTATCAACGCTGCGCGTTAATAGAATTACAGCTTGTCAGCGTTCTCACTCAGGTATGCAGCTACGCCTGCAGGAGAAGCATCCATACCTTTGTCGCCTTCAGTCCAGCCTGCTGGACATACTTCGCCGTGAGTCTGGTGGAATGCCAGAGCATCAACCATACGCAGCATTTCGTCTACGTTACGACCCAGTGGCAGATCGTTAACAACCTGGTGACGTACCAGACCATCTTCGTCGATCAGGAAAGAACCACGGAAAGCAACACCGCCTTCAGACTCAACATCGTAAGACTTACAGATGCTGTGAGTCATATCGGCAACCAGAGTGTACTTAACCGGACCAATACCGCCCTGATCAACAGGGGTGTTACGCCACGCGTTGTGGGAGAAGTGAGAGTCGATAGACACACCGATCACTTCAACGTTACGCTTGGCAAACTCTTCAATACGGTGATCGAATGCCAGCAGCTCAGACGGACAAACAAATGTGAAATCAAGTGGGTAGAAGAAAACAACAGCCTTCTTACCTTTAGTCGCTTCAGACAGCGTGAAAGCATCTACGATATCACCGTTACCCAGTACCGCTGGTGCGGTGAAATCAGGAGCCTGCTTACCTACTAATACGCCCATTTTATATCTCCATTGTTAAGTTAAGCGTTAAACGATTATGCAAATAATACAATTTACACAACGTGTAAAAACAAGTGCTGATAGCTTAGTTGCAGTGGCTTTATAACACTAATTAAAGACAACTATGCAACCGATAAACTATGCCTATCAAACTTTATCAATCAATTAGCTAATGATGTATGACGGCAGATCGCTCTTTCCGACATCAGCGGTAAGAGCATCGTAGCGACATACAATCACGGTATCAGCCTTCAGCTGAATCGTCGGCAACCGCAATTGAGTCGATCAGCTCTTTCAGCTCACCGTTGGCAGCCATCTCAGCGATAATGTCACAACCACCGATCAGCTCACCTTTAATCCACAGTTGTGGAAAGGTTGGCCAGTTTGCATATTTAGGCAGCTCGGCACGAATCTCAGGACTCTCCAGAATATTTACAAATGCAAAACGAGCTCCACAGGACATGATCGCTTCAGACGCACGGGAAGAGAACCCGCACTGTGGAAAACGTGGTGTACCCTTCATATACAAGAGGATATCGTTGGATTCAATCTGCTCTTTAATCGTGTCTATAACGCTCATAAATATACCTATGCTTTAACTGGCCGCCAGATCTCTGGCGTTAATCTATATTGATGAAGAAATCCTAACATAAACCCGAGCGATTTACTCGGGTATAGCCGGAAAATAATCAGCCCTGATATCACTACTATAATAAACGCTGATGATAAAAACTGCATTCGAAACTATATGGGGACAACACTACTCAATCTCAAGTTCTATGCGCTATCTTGCTTATTGCCCGGCAAGTACATAGAATGGCTGGTTTTCCGTTCGGCAGCCTTATTATCGCTGCCGTTTTGCGTTACATAGAGGGATTAACAGAGGGACTTAGATGTCTACACAGCCCGTTATGAATACTTACTCGCGTCTTTCTGTGGCATTTGATCACGGACAAGGCTGCTGGCTGTTTGATACAGATGGCAACAAATATCTGGATGCTCTCAGCGGTATTGCTGTATGCGGTCTTGGCCATGCTCACCCCGCCGTCACCACGGCCATCAGCGAGCAAGCGAGTCAACTGATCCACACGTCTAACCTGTATACCATCACCAATCAGGAACGTCTGGCTGAACGTCTGACCCAGATATCCGGGATGGACAACGTCTTTTTCGGTAATTCAGGTGCTGAAGCGAATGAGGCCGCTATCAAAATAGCGCGTAAATTCGGCCATAGCAAAGGGATTGATACCCCGACTATCATTGTTATGGAAGGCTCATTCCATGGCCGTACCATGGCAACACTGAGCGCCACGGGTAACCGTTCTGCACAGGCGGGTTTCGAACCCCTGGTCGGCGGTTTTGTACGTGCACCCTATAATGACGCTGCTGCGGTTAAGAACATCATCGCTAACAACGCCAATGTCGTTGCTATTCTGGTTGAGCCGATCCAGGGCGAAGGTGGCATTGTTATTCCTGCCGATGATTACCTGAATCAATTGCGGGATATCTGCGATGCTAATGATCTGCTGTTAATGCTGGACGAAGTGCAAACCGGTAACGGCCGGACTGGCACCTATTTCGCTTACCAGCAGAATGGTATCCTGCCGGACGTAGTCACCACCGCAAAAGGTCTGGGCAACGGCGTACCGATTGGTGCCTGCCTTGCCAGCGGCAAAGCGGCGACGGTATTCGGGCCGGGTAACCATGGTTCAACCTACGGCGGCAACCCTCTCTGTTGTGCCGCAGCGCTGGCAGTGGTGAATACCATTACTGAAGAAAAGTTGGATCAGCGTGCCGCAGAGCTGGGCAACAAGATTGCCAATGGCTTTCGTGATCAGATCGGTAATGCATCCTATGTTAAAGAGATTCGCAACAAAGGTCTGATGCTGGCAATCGAACTGACCGAAGCCGGTACAGAGCTGGCGGTTCTCTCAAAGGTTAAAGGTGTACTCCTGAATGTGACCGGTGGTGGTAAAGTTGTACGTATGCTGCCACCCCTGATCATGAGTGATACCGAAGCCGAGCTGCTGGTGAACACTGTATCCCGCATTATAAAAGTCTATATGGCTGACGAATAACTAAACCTGAGCTAAGGCCTGATATTACAGGCCTTCTTAACTATGACAACAAGACACTTTCTGACACTGCTGGATCTGACACCCGACGAGCTGAAAAAGCTGATTCGACGTGCGGTAGAACTCAAACAGATCCGTAACAATGGCGAAGTTTACGAACCGCTGTCAAACCAGGTAATGGCGATGATTTTTGAAAAATCATCAACCCGCACCCGGGTCTCCTTTGAAGCAGGCATGGCGCAACTGGGCGGTCATGCACTGTTCCTTTCTTCACGGGACACCCAACTGGGTCGCGGTGAACCTACCGAGGACAGTGCCAAAGTGATCTCCAGCATGTGCGATGTGGTGATGATCCGTACCTTTGAACACGAGATCGTCGAAACCTTTGCAGCCCACTCCCGGGTGCCTGTCATCAACGCCCTGACCGATGATTACCATCCCTGTCAGCTACTGGCTGATATGCAGACCTTCCTCGAACACCGGGGCGATATCAAAGGTAAAACCGTTAGTTGGATCGGCGATGGCAACAATATGTGCAACTCCTATATTAATGCCGCCCGCCAGTTCGATTTTAAACTGCAGGTCGCCTGTCCGGAAGGGTTTGACCCCAATCCAGAACTGGTTGCCGCCAACAGCGACCGGGTAACCCTCTTCCGCACACCAGAAGAGGCGGTGCATGGCAGTGATCTGGTGGTCACCGATGTCTGGGCTTCGATGGGCCAGGAAGATGAGCAGAAACAGCGTGAACGCGAGTTCAAAGGCTATCAGGTAACCACTGAACTGATGGATCTGGCAAACCCGGACGCACTGTTTATGCACTGCCTGCCGGCACACCGGGGTGAGGAGGTCAGCGCCGAAATGATGGACGATCCACGCTCGGTGGTATTTGACGAAGCGGAAAACCGTTTGCACGCGCAGAAAGCGCTATTGGAATTTCTGCTGGTTAAACCCGGCGTCTGAAACGGCCGTTAACGCCTTTTCACGGCCCGTATCGTTAGAATTCCTCTCAGGCCCGCAGCAATGCGGGCCTTATCTCATTCAAATATGCCGCATGAGTCAGATTCATACTATACTCAGCTTCATACAACAATAACTGAGGCATTCCAGCATGATCGAACTTCGACACCTGAAAACGCTTTCTGCGCTAAGGGATGCTGGCAGTCTGGTTGAGGCTGCCGAACGTATTCATCTGACTCAATCGGCACTGTCTCATCAGATCAAAGATCTCGAAGATCGCCTCGACTGCTCACTGTTTATCCGTAAGACCAAACCGATCTGCTTTACCAGTGCCGGTCAGCGCATCCTCACCCTCGCCGATGAAGTGCTGCCGATGATCCGCAGTGCGGAACGGGATATCGCCCGACTGGCAGGCGGTGAAGCGGGACGTCTTAACATCTGCATCGAGTGCCACAGCTGCTTTGACTGGCTAATGCCCACCATTGACCATTTCCGCCAAAACTGGCCGGAAGTGGAGATGGATCTGACCACCGGCTTCAGTTTCCAACCCCTGCCGGCTCTGGCGCGCGGGGATATCGACCTGGTGATTACCGCCGACCCGGAAGTGCGCACCGGCATCGCCTATATACCGCTGTTCAGTTATGAGTCGGTGTTAGCGATGAGTAAGCAGCATCAACTGGTTGCCCGCCGGGCAATTCAGCCGCAGGACCTTGAACACCAGACCCTGATCACCTACCCGGTTGAACAGCATCGTCTGGATGTCTTCAAACACTTCCTTGACCCTGCTGGCATTGAACCCGATGAAGTTCGCACCTCGGAGCTGACGGTGATGATAATGCAGTTGGTTGCCAGTGGCCGCGGAGTATCGGCGTTGCCAAACTGGGCGATTCACCAGTATATCGAACAGGAATATATCACCTCCCGCCCACTCGGCGACAAAGGGGTCTGGTGCACCCTCTATGCGGCCATTCGCGAAGACCAGAAAGATTCAGACTTTATGGTGGACTTCCTCAATACCGCAAAAGAGATCACCTTCCGCAATCTGAGTGGTATTAAGTCTGCCTGATGGATGTGCTCGGTAATCCTGACAGCGCATCGACGCTGCTCTATCTGCCTTCACCACCCATTGTTGATACAGAGACCCCTCTGAATTACGCCAGACTCTGTGAGTTAAACGGCAACCACTGGCGCAAAATACTGATCATTCTGGCGAAACTGCAATCCACAGAATCCGCATGGCGAGACTATCGTGACCAACAACTGCTGACGCAACATGAAGCGATCATTTTCACCGATCACCTGCTACCCGGAACTAAGCTACATATTGTTGCGGGCAAAGCCAGCTGGCAGCGGCTGGGATTAGACCCGCAGACATTCTCACCACTGGAAGCAAGCGGCAGAGTGTTTCGGCGTGACAATATTATCCTCACCCCCTACCCCGATTATCGACAGTTTCCCAACCAGCTGATCGAACAGTTAAGACCGATTATTCAGGCATTTGGTTAGACCTGATCCGGCTTTGCGGTAGTCTGCTGCCACTCATCCAGCACCTCCTGCGCAGCCCGAAACGCTTCCTGAGCCGCAGGAGCACCGCAGTAAACGATAGAGTGCAGCAGCACCTCCTGAATCTCCCGGGGAGTACAACCATTATTGAGCGCCCCGCGCACATGCCCTTTCAGCTCAGCAGGCGCCTTCAGTGCTGCCAGCATGGCGATGGTGACCAAACTGCGGGTAGCGCGCGGTAACCCGTCTCGTTGCCAGGTTGAGCCCCAGGCATGCTCATTGATCCAATCCTGTAAGGGTTCGGTCAGCTCCGTTGTATTCGCCTGCGCCCGGGCGACAAATGACTCGCCCATCACCTCAGTGCGCACCTTCAAACCGTTCTGTTTATCCTGCTCTGACATAATTTCAATCTACCTTACTGTTGTTCTTGTTTACTATGGCTGCACTATCAAACCATCGGCACACCTCAATAGGATGGCTGGGGTTATCTTACTCAGAAGACACAATAAGCGCTAATTCAACCCTCAGGCCTTACCTGAAAAGACGAACAACGTTAAACTATGCCTCTTTTTATAGACGCCCTTAAAATAGCCTCCTTGCAAAGCGGTATGTATTGATGGAAAACTGGTCTCCAGACAGCTGGAAAAACAACCCTATTCTACAGCAACCTGTATACCCGGATAGTGCAGCGGTCCGTCAGGTAGAAACTGAACTGGCGAAGATGCCACCGCTGGTATTTGCCGGTGAAGTGCGTTCCCTGCACCAGCAACTGGCTGAGGTGACCGCAGGAAAAGCATTTCTACTGCAGGGCGGCGACTGTGCTGAAAGTTTTGCCGAGTTCAGTGCCACCAATATCCGTGACACCTTCAAGGTGCTACTACAGATGGCGGTGGTGATGACCTTTGCCGGCAGCTGTCCGGTGGTCAAGGTTGCCCGCATCGCGGGTCAGTATGCCAAACCCCGCTCCACCGGTACTGAAGTGATCGATGGCGTAGAACTACCGAGTTACCGTGGCGATATCATCAACGATATCGCCTTTAATGCGGCATCTCGAGAACCTGATCCGCAACGGCTTATCCGTGCCTACCATCAGGCCACCTCAACGCTTAACCTGATGCGCGCGTTTGCGCAGGGTGGTTTTGCCGATCTGCACAAGGTACATCAATGGAACCTTGGCTTCGTTCAGCAAAGCCCATTAGGTGAGAAGTATCAGCATCTGGCTGATCAGATCGACGATACCCTGGCATTTATGGAAGCCTGTGGTATCAGCAGTGACAGTGTCCCGCAGTTAAGAGAAACCACGGTTTATACCTCCCATGAAGCGTTGCTGCTGAACTACGAACAGGCACTCACCCGTCAGGACAGCCTGACCAATCGCTGGTACGACTGTTCTGCGCATATGCTGTGGATCGGCGACCGAACCCGACAACTGGACGGTGCGCATATAGAATTCCTGCGTGGGGTTGAAAACCCGGTCGGCGTAAAAGTTGGGCCGAGCATGAAGCCGGATGAACTGATCAGCCTGATCGACGCCCTTAACCCGGACAATCTGCCAGGCCGACTGACCCTGATCAGCCGTATGGGCGCTGACAATATCACCGAGATTCTGCCGGCACTGGTACGCAAGGTGAAAGAAGAAGGGCGCGATGTTGTCTGGAGTTCAGACCCGATGCATGGCAACACCATCAAAGCCAGCAGCGGCTATAAGACCCGCAGCGTCAACAGCATTCTGCAAGAGATGAAGGGCTTCTTCGAAGTCCATCGCGCCGAAGGCACCTATGCCGGTGGGGTACACTTTGAGATGACGGGGCAGAACGTGACTGAGTGTGTCGGCGGGGCTTTCCAGATCACCGAAGAGGGTCTGGCCGATCGTTATCACACCCACTGTGACCCACGTCTCAACGCCGATCAGGCGCTGGAACTGGCGTTCCTGATCGCCGATACGCTAAAGCAGGCGCGTCAACGTTAATGCAACAGCATGCAGAGCTGGATCAGCTATTAGTCAAAATAGAAGCGGAGATGCGGGCCTGGTCACTCTGGTCCGCAACACCGCCTGCAGACTCAGCACTGCAAAGCCTGCAACCGTTCTGCATTGACACCCTGAGCTTCTGGCAGTGGGTGCAGTGGATCATGGTGCCGCGCTTTCGGCAGATGATTGCCCTCGCCCAACCGCTACCACAGAACAGCGATATGACTCCGATGGCGTCAGAAGCGGTCGTCGCAAGCGGTATAAAAAGCAGTAAGCTGATCGACTATTTCAGCGCACTCGACCAGCTTCTCTCAGCCCGTCACTAACGGTTTGCACAGACTGTTATCCCACTTCTTTCAATAGCAGCACATTCAGTCGGTCAACAGACCATCCAGCACAATCTGATTATAACCGACCACGCCCATCACTTCGCCATTTTTCAGCACCGGGGCCATCGACAGACCAAAATTATCAAACAGGCGGGCGCAGTAACGCACATCCATCTGTGGATCGACGCCAATCACCGGTTTGGTCATCACCTCATAGACATTAATCCGTTCCGGAGCACGATCCTGCGCCAGAACTTTCTTCGCGATATCTGAAAGCAGCAGGATGCCGTACTCATCATCATCATGGCGCTTATTCACCAGCAAGGCGGCGACTTTCTTTTCTTTATAGATCTCAATCGCTGCCTTTATTGTGATCAGTCCATCGACCATGGCAAAATCATTGGCCATCACATCCTGTACCCGGATTACGTTGCGCTCTCTCATATCTCATCCTCGACGACATTTGTCAGGGTTTTAATCTGGTGGGCAACCCCCACAGCATCCTCCACATCCAGCTGAATCGCGATCCCCTGCCCGGGTTCTTCATCAAACTCCGCTACTTCAGAAATCGTCTCCAGAATTTTTCGGCTCAGGTGCTCTTCTACAATAAACAACACCACGTCCCGCTGAGTTTCCAACGACAGACCAAAGAAGGTCTTCGTCTTAGTGACGCCTTCCCCCCGAGCGTTATTAATCACAGTGGCACCGGTCGCTCCAGCCTCACGGGCAGCTTTCATCACCTTATCGGTTTTAGAGTCTTCAACAAATACTAACAACAACTTGAAGTGCATAATCCCGCCCTACTCCTGATTAACCATCTCTTCACGTTCCCGGCGACGTCTGTCCCGACGGGCAACAACCTCTGTAATCTGCGCATAGCCCATCACCGTTATCATCGGAAACAGGCTGGCAAAAGCTATCAAACCAAAACCATCAATCAGGGCGCTGCGACCCGGTACGGTACTGGCGAGCCCCAATCCCAGCGCTGCCACTAGCGGCACGGTTACCGTTGAGGTGGTCACCCCGCCGGAATCATACGCCAGCGGCACAATCAGTTTTGGTGCAAAAAAAGTCTGTATAACAACAAAAATATAACCGCTGATAATAAACCAGTGAATCGGATAGCCGGTGACAATCCGCCAGGTCCCCAGACTAATGCCGATGGCAACGCCCAGCGCCACCGCAAGCCGCAGGCCCCACACGCCGATGGCGCCACCCGACACCTCATTTGCCTTAATCGCCACAGCGATCAACGAAGGCTCCGCAATGGTAGTGCTGGCACCAATAGCGAAGGCAAAAATATACACCCAGTAATAATCAGACCAGTGCAGGGCCTCCCCGGAGGTCTCAACACTGCCACGAATAAACTCAGGATTGGTTAACTGCTGCGCCATCAACTCACCGATGGGAAACAACGCTTTATCCAGCCCCAACAAGAACAGAGCTAACCCCAGGATCACATAGGCAAAGCCAAACAAAACCCGTTTAAGATGGGGGATGGGACGACGTATCACCAGTAACTGAAAGCCAAAGATAATAGCGATAATGGGGATCACATCTTTGATCGTGGACAATAAAATAGTCAACAGCTGGGACAGGGTTTCCATCAGATCACCATTCCATAAGCCATGACAAAGATCATCGGTGTCAGAGAGGCAAAAGCGATCAGGCCAAAGCCATCGATCATCGGGTTACGCCCCTCAATGGCCGAGGCCAGCCCAACACCCAACGCGGTTACCAGAGGCACAGTAATCGTCGAGGTGGTTACCCCTCCGGAGTCGTACGCAATGCCGATAATTTCGCGGGGGGCAAAACCCGTCATAATAATAACAAGCATATAGCCCACGGCGATCATATAGTGGATCGGCCAGCCCTTCAGAATACGGATAACCCCCACCACAATGGCGAGTCCGACGGAAAACGCTACCGTATAGCGAAGCCCTGAGGCATAGCTGGATTTGGCAGCATCGGTAGCTTCAATCATCCCCCCCTCTGCCGCAACACTGGCGGCTTCTGCGGCAACAGCGATGAGCGCGGGTTCGGCCACGGTAGTGCCAAACCCCAATGAGAAAGAAAACAGCAGCAACCAGAACAGACTACCCTTGCGGGCAAACGCGTTGGCCAATACCTGGCCAATGGGGAACAAGCCCATCTCCAGGCCGTAAATAAAAAAGGTCAGACCCGCCACCACACACAACAGGCCGGTAAGCAAACCCAGCAGATCAGGCACCGGTTGCTGCAATACCACCAGCTGAAAAAAAGCGATCACCAGTACTATCGGCAAAAGATCTCGTAAACTACCGGCCATAGAGCGCCCGAGGGCGATAACAACGTTACTCAATTGAGCTCCCTTTTGCTGACAAACCCTATCTGTAACAGCGACTCTCTGCTATCAGATAAAACGGTATAAAAACCGTTATCTATGCCCAGATCATATAAAAAATAACCGTTAAGCTACAGCACTTTAACACTCAATCTGGTTTTCATCCTGATTGCCGAACATCCTGATTCAACAGTCGCTGTATCTGTCCCCCCTGCACTGTTAAAATAGCCTTCGTTTTCTCCTTACCAGGCAGCACGATGGCACATTTCGAGACACTGACCGATTTTATCCGACAGACCGAAGCACAATCAGGCACACCTCCCACTAGCTACAAAATTTTTGGTCACTGGCACGGCACCGAAATCGGCCAATTACTCGCACGCTGCGCCACTGTATATATAGAGCCCGACAACCTCAGTATTGCCCAACAACAACTTGAAGATGCGCTGTCAAACCTCGAAAAAAGGCAGCAAAATAAACCACTGCAAAGTTTTATAGAAAATTTAACCAGTAAATCATCACCCACAAAACTCTCTGAGCAGGAAAAAGCCATGCTGCGTAATATTGGACGTGATGAGCAAAAACACTAACAAGCACTCGCCACCATCTCTATCCTGCTGTTTTTCCAACTATTTTCCCCCAAGCAACATTTGCATAAAAAGTAAGTGCTCCCTAATGCTCTCAGCCAATATTTAGCGCAAAAACCGCTAACACACTGCCGTTTTTATTTTTTTTCAGTTATAATGGTTGGCTAACTTTAATTTTTCTTGGCCGACATTGTTGCACAGTTGGTTTAGGCTCACGCTCACACGGACCGTCCCTCGGATATACTGGATCGGTAGCTTTCGACTACCTCACCTTGTTCTCAGTTTATCGGCTCGAATACACGCTATTCGAGCAAGAGAGTATTACGCGCCACGAGCGGCATAGCCTATTCACCCAGGTCATTCACGGAAGACTGGCAAAAATCTGAGCATTTGTTTGAAAACAAGCCGGGCCAGGCATTACAGCAGTTGCAAAACAGCCTGACACAATTGAAACCAAACCGGTTGAATTGTGATCATACTGTTTAACGGCAGAGGTTTTTCCTCTCCTCACTGGCAATCCA
>NZ_CAKZLP010000079.1 GCF_937127095.1 uncultured Amphritea sp. | reverse complement strand
GCGACGGTGGATTTGCTGAGTACGTTATCGTCCCACATCCTCGTTACTTGGTGAATATTCAAGGGCTCGACTACGCCGAAGCAGCACCGTTGGCTTGCGCTGGTGTGACCACGTTCAGTGCTATTTCCAAGTTTGGTAATCGTATTCATGAAAGTCCGGTGGTCATCATTGGTGCTGGTGGCTTGGGGCTAATGGCCATTGAAGTACTCAAAGCAATGGGTGCAAAAGGTGCGGTTGTGGTTGATATCGACGCGGGCAAACGTGAAGCGGCACTTGCTGCTGGCGCGCTGGCTGCCATCGATGCCAAAAGCACTGATGTAGCACAACAGGTTATGCAAGCGACTGACGGTGGGGCTCGTGCAGTTCTTGATTTGGTGGGTGCTACACCGACGGTGACTCTGGCTGTTGAGAGTTGTACACGCGGTGGACACATAGTCATCTGTGGCCTAATGGGAGGCGAGATTACCCTCTCACTGCCAGTAATCCCGATGCGGCCTTTGACGATTGAAGGCAGCTATGTCGGTTCATTGGCTGAATTGCGTGAGTTAGTGGAGTTGGTTAAGTGTACAGGAATGACTGCAATCCCCGTTACGCGTCGGCCAATGTCGGAAATCAATGCTGCCATGCAGGATTTACATAACGGCAAAATAATCGGCCGTACAGTCCTTATCCCCTGAATTTGCTGAGATCCTTATGTATACAGAGCTTAGTCTTTATATTGATGGCCAGTTCCTTCAAGGAGCTGGTCGCCATGAACAGGATGTACTAAATCCTGCCACAAATCTTACGATCGGAAAATTGCCTCATGCGACGCGCGCTGATCTTGATTTGGCTTTGTCGAGCGCAAAACGAGCATTTGACTCTTGGCGTCTTAGCTCAGCGTTTCAGCGCAGCCAGATACTGCGCAAGGTAGGTGAGTTGCTGCGTGAACGTGCACAAATCATCGGTCATTGCATAACGTTGGAACAAGGCAAACCCCTAGCCGAGGCTGTAGCTGAAGTTAGCGTCTGCGCTGAACATGCCGACTGGCATGCCGAAGAGTGCCGCCGAATCTACGGTCGGGTAATCCCGGCACGCAATAGTCAGGTCCAACAGACAGTCTTGCGTGAACCAATTGGAGTGTGTGTCGCGTTTTCTCCATGGAATTTCCCTTTTAGCCAAGCCTTCCGCAAGGTGGTTGCTGCAGTAGGCGCGGGATGTTCAGTCATTCTCAAAGGTTCAAGTGATACACCTAGCGCAGTGGTTGCCATTGCCAAGCTGTTCCACGATGCCGGTTTGCCACCGGGTGTATTGAATGTTGTCTCAGGCGACTCTGGGATGATTTCAGATCACCTTATCAGGTCGCCCGTTGTGCGTAAGGTCTCGTTCACTGGCTCGGCTCCGGTAGGCCAGCAGCTGGCTGCGTTATCAGGTTCTCTGATGAAGCGTTGTACCATGGAGTTGGGTGGGCACGCCCCTGTTATCGTTTGTGACGACGCTGATATAGAAAGCGCAGCGGATATTTTGGCCGGATTCAAATTTCGGAATGCGGGACAGGTTTGTATTTCCCCAACCCGCTTTTTCGTTCAGGAAGGCGCTTATGAGCGGTTTGTTGAGTGTTTCGTTTCCAAAGCTCAGTCTTTGAAGGTGGGTGATGGCCTAGACTCCAGTACCCAGATGGGGCCACTAGCGCAACGTCGCCGGGTCACTGCCATGGAGGGGTTTGTCGATGATGCGCGGCAGCGAGGAGCCAGTATTCTGGCTGGCGGATATGCGTTGCCCGGGGAAGGCAATTTTTTTGCGCCCACTGTAATGGCAGATATTCCGGAAGATTCCCGATTCATGAATGATGAGCCGTTTGGGCCACTTGCCGGTATTGTGCGTTTCAAAACATTGGAGGAGGCCTTGCATCGTGCTAATCGGTTACCGTTTGGTCTGGCGTCATATGCCTTCACAACGTCCAGTAAGAACGCGCATGCAATTTCTCGAGGGTTAGAGGCGGGAATGGTATCGATCAATCATCTGGGACTAGCTATCGCAGAGACGCCGTTCGGTGGCATCAAGGAAAGTGGTTACGGTAGCGAGGGTGGTAGCGAAACCTTCGATGGATACCTTACGACCAAATTCGTAACCCAACTCAATTAAATTAACTCGTTTGTGAAGGTAATACAGCAATAAAGCGTGTCTCATCGCACTCAGGTCGACCAAATAAGAAATAATTTAAATATTTTCTATTCCAAAGTATTTGGTATTGAGGAGCTGCATTGTAACAAATGCATCTTTTAGTGCACTGCTGTCCCACAGTTTGGGGCAGCAAATGAAAAAGCCTGATTCCAAGTGTTATTCTGTTGTTACCACACAATAGAAAAAACAAGGAACCAGGCTTTGTCACATCATAACACCGCTTTTCATCAGTTGCTCAAACCTGTTTCGAGACATGAATTTGAGTCCCTCGCAAAAATACATCATTCCGGCCAGAAGCTGCGCTCTGCTACGCGGTGGGATCAGTTCATTGGCATGTTCATATCTCAGGTTTCTGATCGGCAGAGCTTGAGGGACATACACTCCAACCTGGAAGCTCAACGCCACAAGCTTTACCACCTTGGAGCTAAGCCAATTGCTCGCTCTACACTCGCCCGGCTGAATGAAAAGCAGCCTGCAGAGCTTTATCAGGGGCTGTTCGGAAAGTTGCTTGCCCGCTGTAAAAATACGCCGGGAAAACACAAGTTCCGGTTCAAAAATCCTCTCTATTCGCTGGATGCCAGCGCCATTGATCTGGCTTTGAATCTGTTTCCCTGGGCCGCACATCGGGATGACACCGCGAACGTGAAACTTAGTGTCGGCCTCAATCATGGCACTCTGATTCCAGAGTTCGTGGCGCTTAGTGATGGCAATGAAAACGACATGATAGAAGGACGAAAATTTGATTTTCCTAAGGGAAGTATCGTTGCTTTCGATAAAGGCTATTTTGACTATGAGTGGTATAAGACACTGACAGATAAAGGAATTTTCTTTGTCACACGGCTACGTACTAATGCTGTTTATAAGATTCACGCCGACTATCCGGTAAGGTCAGGCACTGGCGTAATAGCGGATCAGGACATACAGCCAAGCAGCGCACATGCACGGAAGCGAGGCGCACCTCCCATGAGGCGAGTGGTCTATCATTGCTCAGAAACAGACAAAACCTATGAGTTTTTAACCAATCATTTTGACCTTTCAGCCCGAACCATTGCTGGGATCTACAAGGATCGCTGGCAGGTTGAACTCTTCTTTAAAGCCATCAAACAGAGCCTGTCTATCAAGACGTTTTTAGGGCGATCCCGAAATGCAGTAATGACCCAGATATGGATAGCGATGACAGTCTATCTCTTGGTTGCGTACGCTCGATATGCCGCACGTTCAGGCTGGACCGTACTAAGGATGTTAAGGGTGTTGCAGATGAATCTGTTTGAACGAAAGACGCTTCAGGAGGTGCTTAATCCGTCACCGCCCGACCCAAACAAAAACGAGCCTCAGATGAGGCTCGTTATATGATCCCGAAACTGTGGGACAGCAGTGTCTTTTAGTGTGATTTTTTATCATTATAAGTGTTTTTCTATTTTTTGAGATGGCGGTTAAATGAAAAAATATTAATTTTTTGACTTTGACATTTATTTCAATAGGCAGTAGGTGGAGGGGGGGGACCTTAAAGTAAAAATTAAATGTAAGTCTTATAAATAACTTAGCAACCTAAAATCACCATTATTAAAAATAAAAAATAAAAGGAGAAAATATCATGAAATCCAATAAAATTTTTGATCATAAAACTAGTTTAATGTCAAAAATTAATACAGGGGTTTATGGTGTTGCTTTAAAAATAACTCTGACAGCTTCAGTGCTGACTTCTGTGCCAAGTTATGCAATTGATATTGACGCAGGCGATTGGGAGACGGCTCCAGCCGGCACGAATGTTGCCATACTTTATGCGCAGCACGTGAAGAGAGATAAGCTTTATGAGAACGGAAATGTTGTAGCGGATAATGCTAAGCTAACTTCAGATGTTTCTATCCTGCGCTACGTACATTGGACATCACTTGGTGGCCATCCATTTGCATTAGAAGCTCTGCTTCCAATGGGAAGGTTAGAAACTGAAGGTGCTCTATCTTCTCTTGGCAATGCATCTGGTGTTGGTGATGCAATACTTCTTGCTCCAATTTGGCTCGTTGATAATAAGGCCAAGAGAAATTCTTTCGCAGTGGTACCATACGTCTTCGTTCCGACAGGGTCCTACAATAAGGACAAGCCGTTGAACCTAGGTGAAAATCGTTTTAAGTATGACTTACAGCTTGGTTACACCCACGGGATTGGGGACGCATTCAATATTGAACTTGCGGGTGATGTCATGTTCTTTGGAAAAAATCATGATACGTCACTTAGCCAGGATCCACTATATCAAGTGCAAGGGCATTTAAGCTATCAGTTGGACCCAACTATAAGATTAGCTGCAGGATTATCTCACACATTCGGAGGCGAGACATCAATTAAAGGCGTGGATCAAGATGATGAAGTAAAAACAACCAAATCAATTTTGACTTTTTCTAAATTTATTGGTCAAAGAAACCAGATTTTGTTTTCGTACGGAAAGGATTTGAGTGTAGAAAATGGTTTAAAAGAAGGGTCGCGTTTTAACTTTCGTCTGCTTCATGTTTTCTGATGGCGTTTAGGCATTCGCAAAAAAAATATTATTTCGGTAATAGATTTTTTCTGGCATATCCGACTGAAAGTCAATAGAAATAATGACATTCATCAGCACAGAAGCTGTTAGCGATTTAATATTGAGTTAAAAACTATAATCCATTCATGGAGTTGAGTTCTCGTAGGACTTGAAATTCAATTTGGATATCCATTATTTTTTGCCGCCGAGGTCTCCTCGGTGGCAAAAAATAAGGTAATGTATTAAAGTTTTTTGTATGAAATTTATTAATTAAGGGTTGGTCTGAAAGTTGTCGGCTTTTACGGGTGTGTTTCATAAATACCGTTTGAATTTGACCAACCGTAAAACTACCTTGTAGTTGGATTCTCATATTCGTTCTTGTTGGGGGTCGCAGAGACTGCACACCTCATCAGAGAATAGTGTGTCGTTTATCAATTCGAAGAAGCGCACCATGGGACTCTTGCCAGAGTTAGGGAGCCTGTGAACAAGGGTAACTGCGAATAAGTGCCGCTTTTCGTTCCACTCTGCCGACCAAGCCGCAAAGGCGGCCTAATCGCCCAAATATTGCTCGGCTTTATCCATCTGCGCGCTGATTTCCCCGCTGGCAGACGGACTACTCCTATGCTCGCATCATCTGATCCACGCGAGCTATGTTCGCCAGGGCAAACAGCATCGCCAACTTGCTGTCATTCTTCATCAACCCACGATAGCGGGTTTTGGTGAAGCCAAACTGACATTTTATGATCCGGAACGGATGCTCTACCTTGGCTCGGATACTGGCCTTCATGTATTCGATGCTCAGCACTGTTTTGTTGATCCTGGGATGCTTCCTCAGCTCTTTGATCCTGCTGGGCGCTTCGGCGATATGCCAGTCGACCGGTACATCTTTGAGTTCGTCACGCTTCTCTGCTCCACGATAACCATTGTCAGCAAAGACGAACGCTTCGTCTCCGTGAAGTAAGTTTTCAGCCTGGTTAAGATCGTGCTCATTGGCTGCCGTCGTCGTGAAGCTGTGTGTCAGGCCAGAGTTGGCGTCTACACCGATATGGGCCTTCATCCCGAAATGCCACTGATTGCCTTTCTTTGTTTGATGCATTTCTGGATCACGCTCCCCCGCTTTGTTATCGGTGGAACTGGGGGCTTCAATGATGGTTGCATCCATCAACGTGCCTTCTTTAATCAGGACACCAGCTTCGCTGAGCCAAGTGCTGACCTCTTTGAATATCTGGCGGGCCAAGCTATGCCGTTCCAGTAGGTGCCGAAAGTTCATGATCGTGGTGTGATCGGGAATAGAGCTTGTGGAAGATAAGCCTGCAAACATCCGCATCGATGTAATCTCGGTGAGCGCATCCTCCATGGCTGGATCGCTCAGGTTGTACCAGTGTTGCATGCAGTGAATGCGCAGCATCGTCTCTAACGGATAAGGACGGCGGCCATTTCCAGCCTTCGGATAGTATGGTTCGATTACGGCAACCAGACGGGGCCAAGGAATCAGGTTCTCCATGCGGCCAAGAAACTTCTCTTTGCGAGTTTGGCGGCGCTTGTTGTTGAACTCGCAATCAGCGAAGGAGAGTTGGTGATCCATGGGAAGCCCTCAGCACATCAGAGCTTAGATTGTCTCATGCCGAGGGACTTATTCGCAGTTACCCAAGTGTCCGCAGCATGAGCCTGATCACCAGTTCAGTATCTTCCGGTCGATTTCGTCGGTGAGTTTGGTCTGGTTCTTCTTCACCAGTTCGGGCTCAAACGTCCCGGCGCGGTCACGCGGTGTCTCCAGTTCAAAGCTGCCGGTAGCGGCTTTGACGGTCTTGCGGCTACGGCCATTGCGCCGGTTGGGCTGTGTATCGTCGGCAAGATGCTGATCAAGCTCTGCACTCAGCGCCGCTTCGGTCAGCTGTTTGATCAACGGGGTCAGAACGCCGTCCTTGCCGGTCAGGTCCTTGCCGGAACGAAGCGCTTCAAGTGCTTTGTCGAAATCGAATTTGTCGGTCATGTGTCATTCCTGTTTCGCATATGCTACTGAAATGACACAGATTTCTGAACACTACCGTTCAAAAGCATAATGGACTAAGTATCCCAACAGTTCCCTTTGCGGCTCATACTCGGCCGACAGCCATGGCGTTCCATCAACTCCTGGTAACGGTTGGAGCGGTACTGGACTCCCCTGTCCGAGTGGATGATGAGGCCCGGCTCGATATCCCGTCGCTTAAATGCCATTTGCAGTGCGTCAGTAATCAGTTGTTCGGTCATGCTGGTATCCAGCGCCCAGCCGACGATACTGCGAGAATACAGGTCCATTACCGTGGCCAGATACAGCCAGCGATCCCTGACCCAGATATAGGTGATATCCGTCGTCCACTTCTCGTTCGGACGTTCAGCATTGAATTGACGCTTGAGGAGATTATCGGCGACGCCGGTCATCGCTTCGGTGTTCGGCGAATACTTGAAAGCCTTACCATTACGCGCCCTGATGCCGTTATGTTTCAGGATATTGGCGACATAGTTAAAGAGCAGTCGACACCCAGAACATTGAGTTCCCTGGCGATTCTCGGTGCCCCATAACGGGCTTTGTAGGTAGCAAAGGTGTCCATGACCTGCTCGTCCATGACCTGCCGCCTGAGCACCCGTGTACTGATGTCACGGCTCAACAAGCGGTAATATCCTGATGCCGATACGTTTAACATTCGACACATCAGGCGTATCGCATACTGCCCTCGATACTCCTGTATCAGAGCGTACTTCACTCGTGCTGGCTCGCAAAGTACGCAGCCTTTTTTACGAACTCAAGCTCCTTCTTCAGTGCATCGCGCTCGCGCTTGAGCCGCCGAACCTCCTCGCTGATTTGGAATAATCAACACCGTTCAAGCTATTGAACTGCTTCTCCGATAATCGGCTGAACTGACGCCTCCAGTTGTAGATCTGACCGGGATGAATCCCCAGTTCTTTAGCTACTGAAGACGCTGTATTTCCAGGTTGATCCGCACGTTTGACCGCTTCGCGACGGAACTCTTCCGTATAGTGCTGATACTTTTTCCGGGCCATCTTACACCTCCTCGTCAGGCGTAAACCTAACTATAGAAGGTGTCTACTGTTCGTGGGTAACTCGGAAAGCTAACGAAAGAGCAAGCAGACTCGATAGCTACATATCTTCTGGAAGAACTCAAATAAGTATAAGAGAAAAGGCGCTTCCCGTTCGAATTGCTATTGAGCATGTGCGGATAGGTTCCTTGCCTCGCAACTCCCGCTACTGATGCGGTAGAATCGCCTTTTAATTTGTGTTCGGACTTCTACTGTTTTGATCGATATCACCGAACTTCGCAGACGCATCGCTGACTGCCGTATCGCGGACCGTTTCAAGCTCCAGAGGAAGCTGAACCAGCTCAAGGCAGATCCCGATGGCGCAAAGCTGCAACTCTTGGCTGAAGAGATAGAGGCTTCGGTAGCCGGGGTGGAGTCGAGAAAGGCTCTCACTAACGCCATCAATTACCCTGATCTGCCAGTCTCTGCACGGCGAGAGGAAATTCTTGAAGCGATCCGTGACAACCAAGTGGTGGTGATCGCGGGTGAGACAGGTTCAGGTAAAACGACTCAGATTCCTAAAATCTGTCTTGAGCTGGGATTGGGCTGTGCCGGCATGATCGGTCACACCCAGCCACGTCGTCTTGCTGCCAGAGCGGTAGCGTCCCGTATAGCGGAAGAACTGAATACCAGCTTGGGCGAAAGGGTAGGCTTTCAAGTTCGCTTCCATGATCAGGTGAGTGATCAGACTCAAATCAAGGTGATGACGGACGGTATCCTGCTTGCCGAGACACAGAACGACCGATTCCTTGAAAAGTATGAAGTGATAATTATTGATGAGGCTCACGAGCGAAGCCTCAACATTGACTTCCTGCTGGGCTATATCAAGAAGCTCCTTCCTAAGCGTCCTGACCTGAAGCTGATCATTACTTCAGCCACAATCGACGTTGAGCGATTCTCAAAGCACTTCGACAATGCACCGATCATTGAGGTGTCTGGTCGAACCTATCCTGTCGATATTGTTTATCGCCCTCTCCACGAGCTGGAAAGTGAGGATGAGAAGAGTATCGACCTGCAAGAGGGCATTCTTTCGGCTGTTGAGGAGTTGAGAGAGCTTGGTATGAAGCAGATGGACGGTGGACCGACCGACATTCTGATCTTCCTGCCCGGTGAACGAGAGATTCGAGAAACGGCTGATACCCTGCGTAAAGCGAACTTGCGCGACATAGAGATCTTGCCGTTGTACGGGCGGTTGTCGTTGGCCGAGCAGAACAAGGTTTTTGGCAATCAAGGCGGCACTAGGCAAAAATTGATCCTTAGCAGCAATGTAGGGGAATCAAAAAGACCAAATTTGGTTCCATGTTAAATCGTTTAAATATCAATGTGTTAGTGATTTTTTGTGCTCGATTCTATCTTTTGAATAATTTCCAGTGGCCTTACCTCTTAAGAGGTGCTGTTGGTGAAAACTGGTTTTGTCCGGTAATCTCACGAGGGTGGTGCCAAGGAACGTTTGCTAGTCGTAGGCTAAGACTGGGTGAATGACGAGTGCTACGTGATGTGCCAAGACTGGAGTGTGTACACTGAAAGGGCAGCCTAATCACCTTGGCAAAAATTAACTTGAACTAGAAGTGGCGACATTTGCATATGGCGGCGGAGACTATAGATAGGGAAGCTGGGGACTCCGGCAAAGGCTTTAGATTGCAGCTCATAAGAGCTATAAAACTCATGCTTGATACCATTGAGCAGGATGCCAATGCTGTTTTCTTCACGGCAGTTGAAAATCTAGAAGATGTCTCCCATCAGATCATTCAAGATGGCGAAGTATACAACTATTTTGAAGAAGATAAGAACTACGATTTAAGTGGTAATTTCACCATTTTTAGTCCGCCAGTTATAAATACTATTGTCAGCTTCTTTGACATATACATAGATCAATTTCGAACTAGTAATAATGTTTTTCTTGGGTTTTATACTACTAGGAATTTTGGCAAAGAACGAAAGAAGAATCTTGAGAATGGGGTAACCCTATCCTTACCTGAAAAGCCGGTTCTTGAATATTTGGTGTCTATTGATGATGCGCCAGATGAAACGATAAATTTAGTTAGACAAGTACTGCTTGAGGAATATGAGAGGCAATACAAAGATAAGTCGAGTTCTGGAAATATTGGAACGTTAAGAAATCAGTCTGTTCCTCAATTTAGGTCTTTTTTATCTAGAATTAGATGGTATTTTGGTCAAGAAGATGAAGGCAAACTAAAAAGAACTGTCTTGACTGATATTCAAAATTCTCCTTTGCATAATAATGCTCATATAGGTAAAGAACAAATAATTTTCGCTCTGCTGATGGACAAGCTAAGTGAAAGGCAGAATAGTATAAATCTAGTTGATAAGTTGGTTCATAGTTCCGATGTAAAACTAATATTCAAGGACGCAGAATCACAGCTTCCTGATGAGAGTATCGATCCAACTTGGCGGTATATTGCGGAGTTAGAGAACGAAGTTACTGATAAGAGGAATTTAAAAGAAAAAGTTTTATCAGTAGTAAGAAATGTTTCAGAACGTAGAATTAGGCAGTATTCCAGAAAAGCTAGTAGCTCGAAGTATGAAGAGCGCGAGGCCGATAAGTCCTTTTTGTCTTTGAAATATCGTGTATATGAAGCCTGCGAAGAATATTTTCTAGATGAGAGATATATATCTCCGAAAAATGGAGAAGATATAGATGGCGTTCTTCGATCTCTTGTCTCTAAGGCAATGTCAGATATTTCGAAATTAAAAGAAGATTATAGGTACACAGTATCAAATGATAAGACCATCGAAGGTGTGATTTGGAATCTATTTGATGGCTGTTTCCTAGCTTTTGAAGAGTGTGATGATGAGTGATAAAAGTGCCAAAAAAAGGCTGATGTATCTGAGTGGAGACGATTTCTATCTTTATTGTTACTCTATTCTTATTATTTTGAATGTTCTTGGTTGTGTTGATGGAAAATATTTCCGAGATTACCGCAAACTTGCCTTTTTGACTGATATTATCAACAATAGTAAAGTTGTTTATATTATTTTGCATTCTTCAGGTCGTAAGTTGAATCCAAAAGACTGTGAATGTTTGCTAGATAGCTATTCAAGCGGCCTAATGCGAAGAAGTGAAATATTAAAACTTTTGTTTGCCCTTGAGAAAAAAGGATATGTCAGCCTCAATAAAGGTAAGGCACAAGAAATAGATGTATCCTTGAAGAAGGAAAATTTGCCGGATGAGTTTTTAGATAATTCTGTTTTTGAGATGGAGTCTAAGAATATATCGGATGTCTCCAAAAAGGTTCGTAGGTTAGCGGCACTTACATTAGACACAATGTTAGGCAAAATATACGTAGAGAATGGAGTCCGCACATGGGGCTGATGCGAATTAATAAGCTTATTTATAAAGGAAATAAATATAGCTTCGAATCTAAGGAGTTCGATAAGAGAATTGTTCTTATTGAAGGCGATAATGGAACGGGTAAAAGTACGTTCTGTAATCTTATTTACTTCGCATTGGGTGGTGAGGTGCCGATTTTTCGTAAAAATAATGATAAACGGCATGACGAAATAACTTCAGATAGTGACAATTATGTTGATCTTTATTTGAGCCTAAATGATGGTGATTTTCTACTTAGACGTTACTTCGGAGATAATGAGATCACTGTCATTCCTTATAAAAGGGTCGTGGATAGAAAATATGCTGAAGATGGAAAAACATTAGTTGCAGAGAATGTAAAATTTTTACTCTCTGAAGACAATGCTGAAATTTATTCTGTAAATAGAAGTAAGGATAGCGTTGTTTTTTCTGATTGGATTCTTGGAAAGTTGGATATTTCGGTAGTCGAGCTTTTTCATGGCTACAATACGTTTAAAATTAACATATCCGACTTGATGCGACTGATTTATCACGATCAACAGCCAAATCCTGAAGGAATTTATAAAAAGCCTGATACGAATTCAACTTATGTTTCTGATTCTGAGTTGGTTAGGAAGGCAATATTTGAGCTTTTGGTTGGTAAAGCATACTCAGAATACTATGACTCTATAGTAGAAGAGAAAAAACTAGCAAGAGAAAAAGTTATTGCTAAAGAGGTCGTTAGTGAATATACACTATTGGCCGATAAAATGCGGAAAAATGGCGAAGCAAAAAATGTTAGTTTTTTACAGAAAGAAATTTTAGAAAAAGAACAGCAGATTGAAAAATTGCATGAAGCAAGACTGGCTTTCAAGCGTAATAGATCTGGAACTAATACAATTAATCAGGATATTGAATCATGTAAATCTGATTTGATTGAATGTGAGCTTAATCTTAGTCGTCTTAAAGAAGTTCTTGTGGCCGCTCTTGATGAGAGATATAAATTGAGTGTGGTTAGGAGCGAATCTGCATCTGAGATTGGCAGGATAGAAAAGGTCATATTTTCTCATGATCAGCTTAATCTATTTACGTCAGACACTTGTCCCTACTGCCTAAGTCATGTTGATCGTGTTGAAGGGCATTGCGTCTGTGGTGCTTCTATTGATGAAGCTCAGTACGAGAGATTCTTTTATACGTCAAAAGAATACAAAGATATACTAAAGTCAAAGCTAAAGACACTAGCTACTATTAAGACTGCGTATGATGATTGTGATGCCGAAGTTCAAAAGACTAAAGCTGAAATAGAGCAGTTTGAAAAGAAAGCGATGAATCTGCGTGAAAAACTAAAGCAGATGTTAGATCGCGTGGATGAAGTTGTTGATATAGAGAGTTTGAATGATATTGATGATAAGATTTTGCAGCTCCGTGAGGATGTTGCCAATCTTAATCGGTTACTTGAAATAGAGTCGAAGCTAGAGCGCTTCCAGAAAGATTTCGATAGAATAAGCTCTAGGTCTAAGGAAGCGGAGCTTAAAAGAAAGGGACTCGAAATTAAAGCTCAGCAAGATGTTACTTCAAAAGTTAACGCATTCAGTAAGAAGTATAATGAGCTGATGAAAGATACATTGCCTGATTGCCGATCAGCTAAAATCAATCTTGAGAATTATTTACCTTCTATCAACGATGGTTTGTATCGGGAAACTAGCTCGTTGGTTTCTATTAGGCTTATGTATTTCATTACACTCATGCACTTGGCACTTTCTGATAAAACAGTAATGTTTCCAAAATTTTTGCTAATTGATACTCCAGAAACTGCTGGGATTGAATTGGAGCACCTTAAAAACTGTATTAGTCAGTTAAAGAAATTGGAAAGTTATGGAGTAGATTTCCAAGTTGTTATTTCAACAGGTTTGAACAAATATCCTGAAACTTTAAAAGACAATCGTGTTCTATTTATGCCTGACAAGAAGAAAGAGCACATGCTACTGAAAGAAAAAAGTGATTCAAATAACTTATAAAAACTCAATATGTGTTTTCATATTCTCTCGTTCATAGAGATTCTTTCTCTATGATGCTATGAGAAGATAAGTCCGACAAAGGCTGAGTGTACAGAAACAGTTGTGGATTCAACTGATCGACGCAACACACTGAAGTTGGTTCGTCTCAACGAGTAGAAGGGCGATCTCTATGAGTCACGCATAAAATAGTATTAAACCGTTGGCAATTTAGGTATGACTGTACAAAAACAGTCTGTACAGATCCGGCTGAAAGCCGCATGGTTGCAGACCTCTTCTCGACAGAAACTGCCGCCGGGTTAATAATATGACTACTTTTTCCTAAAAAAAGGCCCGGAGAACCGGGCTAAATGAGGGGCTCAGGATAGAGCGTGTAACAACGGATAGAAATTTCTTACATGTTCGGGTAATTGGGCCCGCCCAAGCCTTCAGGGGTAACCCAGGTGATGTTCTGGGCCGGGTCTTTGATGTCGCAGGTTTTGCAGTGCAGACAGTTCTGACCATTGATCTGGAAGCGCTGACCACCTTTGTCCTCAATGATCTCGTACACGCCTGCCGGGCAGTAGCGCTGTGCCGGTTCGGCAAACAGTTTGAGGTTCTTCTGCAGCGGGATATTGGCATCCGCGAGCTTCAGGTGACAGGGCTGATCCTCCTCGTGATTGGTGTTGGACAGGAACACCGAGGACAACTTGTCAAAACTAAGTACGCCATCCGGTTTTGGATACCTGATCGGCTCATAGTGCTCTACCGGCCGAAGTTGTGCGTGATCTGGGTGGTTGTCGTGCAGGGTCACCGGAATGCGACCAGCGAACCAGTTCTGATTGATGTAGTTGAATGCACCGCCCATCAGCTTACCGAACTTGTGCATCGCCGGACCGAAGTTGCGAGAGCTGTACAACTCGTCGAACAGCCAGGAGGATTTATAGGCATCGGTAAAGCCGCTCAGGTCCTTGCCGCCTTCGTCGTCCTTGCTAAGCGCGTCGAAGATCGCCTCAGCCGCCAGCATGCCCGACTTCATTGCTGTGTGAGTGCCCTTGATCTTGCTAACGTTCAGCGTACCTGCATCACAGCCGACCAGCAGGCCGCCGGGAAAGGTCATCTTTGGCAGCGAGTTGTAGCCGCCCTTGGCGATGGCACGGGCACCATAGGACACCCGCTTGCCGCCGTCCAGATGACGCTTGAGCACCGGATGATGCTTCAGCCGCTGGAACTCGTCGAACGGACTCAGGTACGGGTTCTGGTAGTTCAGGTCGATGATCAGGCCCACCACCACCTGGTGGTTGTCGGTATGGTAGAGGAAGAAACCACCACTGGTCTCCTTGTCCAGCGGCCAGCCGGAGCCATGTACCACCAGACCGGGTTTGTGCTGCTCGGCCGGAATATCCCAAAGTTCCTTGATACCCAGGCCGTAGTGCTGGGTATCGGCACCCTTGTACAAGCTGTACTGGCTGATCAGCTGTTTGCCCAGATGACCGCGGCAGCCTTCGGAGAAGACGGTGTATTTGGCGTGCAGCTCCATGCCCGGCATGTAGTTGGGTCCCTGCTCGCCTTTGGCAGTCACGCCCATGTCACCGGTGGCGACACCCTTGACGCTGCCATCCTCGTTGAACAGTACTTCCGCCGCGGCAAACCCCGGGAATACCTCGACGCCCAGCGCTTCAGCCTGCTCCGCCAGCCAGCGGCACAGGTTGCCCAGGCTGATGATGTAGTTGCCCTGGTTGTGCATGGTTTTGGGCACAAAGGCATTGGGGATTTTGGTGCCTTTCTTATCATCGTTAAGCAGGTAGACTTCATCTTCTGTCACTGCTGTATTAAGTGGTGCTCCTTTTTCTTTCCAATTCGGAAAGAGCTCATCCAGCGCCCGCGTTTCCAGTACAGCGCCGGACAGAATATGGGCGCCCACTTCAGAACCCTTCTCCACGACACAAACAGTCAGTTCTTGCTCGTTTTCCCATGCCTGCTGCATCAGACGGCAGGCAGTAGACAGACCGGCGGGGCCAGCTCCAACGATGACTACATCGAATTCCATCGATTCGCGTTGCATATGTAACTACCTAAAGTGCTTTAGCTCAGATGTAAATCTGCTGAGACTGAGGTACATAGCAAGGCACCTCGTGTCTGTATTCACGCTAATACTTGATGATGCATTCAGCTTTAAACCCGGCTAGAGGTAGAAAGCGGCAAGCGGACATCAATTTACTAGCGCAATCACTCAGCGTCGCGAATCATGTTTCGTGCGATTACAATCTGTTGAATCTGTGTTGTGCCTTCGTAAATACGGAACAGGCGCACATCGCGGTAAAAGCGCTCAATGGCATACTCGCTCACATAGCCAGCCCCGCCATGGATTTGGACGCAGCGATCGGCAACGCGGCTACACATTTCAGTTGCGAACATTTTGGCGCAAGAGGCTTCGGTGCTGACATTCAGGCCTTCATCACGCTTGCGAGCAGCATCCAGTACCATGCAGCGGGAAGCGTAAATTTCTGCTTTGCTGTCAGCCAGCATGGCCTGTACGAGCTGGAAGTTGGCAATGGGTTGGCCGAACTGCTTGCGTTCCATCGCGTACTTCAGTGTATCGTCAAGCATTCGCTCGGCCGCACCCACACTTAACGCTGCAATATGCAGGCGACCTTTGTCGAGCACTTTCATCGCTGTTTTGAAACCGACGCCTTCAACGCCACCGATAATGTGATCAGCTGGAACACGGACATTCTCGAAGATGACGTCACAGGTGTGGGCCCCTTTTTGTCCCATCTTCTGATCCGGCTTGCCTAGCGTAATACCCGGTGTTGAACGGTCTACAATGAATGCGCTGATACCACCGGACCCTTTGATCTCGGGGTTAGTGCGGGCCATCACGGTGTAGACACCGGCTTCTGGCGCGTTGGTGATGAAGCGTTTGGTGCCGTTCAGAACGTAGTGGTCGCCATCGCGAACCGCGGTGGTTTTCAGGGAGGCTGCGTCGGACCCTGAATCGGGTTCGGTCAGGCAGAATGAACTCAGCAGTTCACCACTGGCCAGTTTCGGCAGGTAGTGCTGCTTCTGCTCCTCGGTACCGTCCAGCAGAATACCAATAGAGCCGATGCCGTTGTTAGTACCGATGTAGGAACGGAACGCCGGAGAGGTGCGGCCCAGCTGAAAGACGATGTTGACCTCTTCTTCCATGGTCAGGCCCAGGCCGTCATACTCTTCCGGAATGGTCAGACCGAACATGCCCAGCTCTTTCATCTGATCGATGACGTCCTGAGGAATGGCGTCGGTCTCAGCGACTTCTTGCTCCCGAGGAATTAGCACCTCGTCAACAAACTGGCTGAGGGTATCGGTAAGAATGTTCAGGGTTTCCGGGTCACGGATCATAGATTCTCCTCGGCTGTTTAACGGCCTTGCTTTGTATGGCCCGTCACCCTGACTGGGGTCAGCGGGTGGCTGAGCCAATATTGTTAACCATGTTGATCAAGCGAGGACCGATATCGTCCTCCAGTTTTTCCCGAGAAAGCTGGAAGCTCGGGCCTCCACAATTAAATGTCAGAATGCCGTATTGCGCATGAACCAGAGGCACTGCCACTGAGTTGACGCCACTTTGCCATTCGCCGACTGATAGGCAGTACCCATAGTCCTCGTAGTCTCGAAATGCTCGCTCAAGCCCGCGTCGAATTTTTTGCCAGTCGTCGGGGTTTCGCTCGCGTATATGATCCAGCAGAAACTCGCGTTCACTTACAGGCATCGCGGCTAAGCAGGCCCTGCCGGCCGAACTCTCCGTAATCGACAGATAAGAGCCGACCTGCCTTCGCATGGTCATATTTCCTTTACCTTGCACTACATCCAGGTAGACCATCTGCAGGCGATCCCGGGCCGCCATCGCCACGGCCGCTTGGGCATAATCAGCGAGCTCTTCCATAAAAGGATGAGCAATACTGCGAATGGACAAGTTAGCCAACATGGCGTAACCAAAGCCTAAAACGCCAACATCAAGCTGATATTTACCTGAGTGGACTTCCTGTTTGAGGCAGCCCATGTGCATTAAGGTTTTGGTCAAACGTGTAACGGTCGGTTTAGGCAGACCCGTTCTCTTTGCTAGCTCCTGATTTCCCAGCACGCTTTCGCTAGGTGTAAAACACCGCAGCAACTCTAATCCTCGCGCCAAGGCCGTTACGATTTGTCCTCCCTTCTCATCTTCATTGCTATTAGGCATTAAAGGCGACGAAGAAAAGCGCTCGGCTTTACCGCTCTCTAGGCTTGATAGAGCCCTCTTGCCGGGACCATTTCCGGCTGATTCTTTATTCATAGTAAGACCCACTGATTTGAGAAGTCAACAATAATAAAATCATGTTTCACTATGCGGAATATCTCACCGATGGCCGTTGTGATCAATAGGTGTTAGTGATTTTATTTATCTATATGAAAATAAATGGGTTATTAAATTATTTTTATCTCGTTGTTTACATGTTACAGACATGCCGTCTAAGATGTTAGTTATATCGGAATCAAGTTTCGTATAGCGAAACATATAATGGTGGATTATGAGATGACTGCCGAAGACACTCTGGTTACACGGTCGGAGATTAGAAGCAATGGTGTCGCTGTTGTTCGTATACATCGTCCCGAGGCTAAAAACGCACTCAACACAGAGGTTCGCCAATGCTTGGCTGAAACATTCCAAGCATTGGCTGAGGATGTCCGGGTGCGTGTCATCGTATTGACCGGCAATGAAAAATACTTTGTCGCTGGGGCTGATATACGTGAATTGGCTGAGGCTGGCCCCACTGAAATGCACTTGCGTCATAACGAACGGTTGTGGGAGGCCATCGGTCGTTGTCCGAAGCCGGTTATTGCAGCCGTTCAGGGTTATGCCTTGGGTGGTGGTTGTGAGCTCGCCATGCACTGTGACCTGATCATCGCCAGTAATAAGGCTCGGTTTGGTCAGCCTGAAGTCAAACTGGGCATTATGCCCGGTGCGGGCGGTACTCAGCGGCTGATGCGTGCTGTCGGTAAGTTCCAGGCCTTGCGGATGCTCATGACGGGGTGTTTGGTGAATGCGCAAGAAGCCCTGGCCATGGGGCTTGTCAGCGAGATGGTTGAAGACTCGCAAACCCTGAGTCGCGCTCTTGAGTTGGCTGGAGAAATGGCGCTGCTGCCACCACTGGCGCTGGAGCAAATCAAGGAAGTGGCTCTGGCCGGTGCTGACCTCCCGCTGGAAGCTGCACTCATGCTTGAGCGCAAGGCGTTTCAGCTGCTGTTTGATACCAAGGACAAGCAGGAAGGGGTTGCTGCCTTTTTCGAGAAACGCCAAGCCAATTATTGTGGGGAGTGAAGTATGACAGCAACGATTGAACGGATGGCGGTGGTAGGTACCGGCATTATGGGTACTGGTATCGCACAAATTGCTGCTCAGGCTGGTATCCAAGTGAAGTTATACGACGCCCGTGAAGGTGGTGCACAGGTGGCCTATGACAACCTGCAGGCTACGCTGGACAAGCTAGTGGGCAAGGGCAAGATCTGTGCAGAAGAAGCCAAGTCTGCGTTGGCACGGTTGTATGTTGCGGACTCGCTGGATGAGTTGGCTGATGTTCAAGTGGTTGTCGAAGCGATCATTGAACGGCTGGATATCAAGCAGAGTTTGATCAAGCAGCTGGAAGAGGTGGTGCCCGAAGACTGCATTCTGGCGACGAATACATCTTCACTATCTGTGACCAGTATTGCCAGCCAGGCCAAGCATCCGGAGCGGGTGGCGGGTTTCCACTTTTTTAACCCGGTTCCGCTGATGAAGGTGGTAGAAGTGATCGATGGGCTAGCAACCGATCCAGCTGTCGGCGATACCCTGCAGGTGTTGGCTGCCCGGATGGGACATCGTGGTATCAGGGCCAAGGACACCCCCGGATTTATCATCAATCATGCCGGTCGAGCATACAGCACCGAAGCTCTGCAGATGTTGAAAGAGTGCGTGGCTGCCCCTGCCGATATTGACCGTATTCTGCGTGAAGGACTTGGCTTTCGGATGGGGCCGTTGGAACTGTTCGATCTGACAGCGCTGGATGTATCACATCCTGTCATTGAGTCCATTTACAACCAGTTCTATCAGGATCCCCGTTATCGGCCTTCCCATCTGAGTCAGCAAATGCTGGATGCGGGCTATGTAGGACGTAAGGTCGGGCGTGGTTTTTATCGCTATGAAGATGGCCGGATGATCAACCCGCCGCAGCCCCAGCCGGTACCGGTCGTTGATTCGTTCCCACCAGTCTGGGTCGGCGCTGAGGACGAAGGTGATCGTGCTGCTTTGATTGCGCTGTTACAGGAGCTGGGGGCAGAAGTCGAACAGGCGAAAAAACCGTCTGACTCCGCACTCTGTTTGCTGGCGCCCTATGGGGTAGATGCGACGACAGCGGCAGTCCAGTTTGGGACAGATGCTACACGTACGCTGTGCATCGATATGCTAATTGATGTGAAACGCCACCGTACGCTGATGCAAACGCCGGCCACGCTGCCGGAAATGCGCATGGCTGCACATGCGCTGCTGGCGCGAGATGGTGTTGGCGTGACCCTGATTAACGACAGTGTTGGATTTGTCGCGCAGCGGATGCTGGGCATGATCGTCAATCTGGCCGGCGATATCGTGCAGCAGCAAATCACCAGTATCGATGACCTCAATGAAGGTGTCAGTCGTGGGCTTGGATACCCACATGGTCCGCTGCAGTGGGGGGACCTGGTTGGTGGTGAGCGTTTGATGAAAATTCTATCTCGTATTGAAGGCATCACAGGTGATCCGAGATATCGGCCTGGGCCTTGGTTGCGCCGGAGGGCAATGCTGGGGCTTTCGTTATGCCATCCAGAACACGCTCTGAACTGATAAAACACATGTTTGTGAGAGGAGTTTTATATGCTTGATGCTTATATTTTTGCAGGGGTGCGTACCCCATTTGGTCGTCATGCCGGCGCGTTGTCACCTGTTCGTCCGGACGATCTCGCGGCACATGTGATACGTGAGCTGTTGAGTCGTAGTGGCGTGCCTGGCGATGCAATCGAGGATGTGATTCTGGGTAATACCAACCAGGCGGGAGAAGACAGCCGTAATATGGCGCGTCATGCCTCGCTGTTGGCGGGCCTGCCCGTCACTGTTCCTGCGCAGACCGTAAACCGTTTGTGTGCCAGCGGCTTGGCGGCCGTGATTGATGCTGCACGTGCCGTCACGTGCGCAGAAGGCGAACTGTATGTGGCGGGTGGTGCTGAAAGCATGTCGCGTGCACCCTTTGTTTTTGCAAAGACAGAACACCCCTTTAGTCGTGATTTTACTGTGTTTGACAGCACGATCGGGGCGCGTTTTCCAAACCCCAAAATTGTCGAGCAGTTCGGCAACGATAGCATGCCTCAGACAGGCGATAACGTAGCCAAGAAATATGGTATCAGCCGGGAAGAGGCCGATGCCTTTGCCGCAGCCTCTCAGGCAAAATTTGAAAAAGCCCGGGCGGAAGGTTTCTTTGAAGATGAAATTGTGCCGGTGTCGGTACCAACCGGGCGCAAAACTCCACCGCGGGAGGTTGTGGCTGATGAGCATCCACGCCCGTCGTCAGACATGGCTACCCTGTCACGGCTGAAGGCTTTGTTTGAAGGTGGTGTGGTAACAGCGGGCAACGCGTCCGGCGTAAACGACGGTGCTGCTGCATTGCTGATTGGTTCGCGGGAAGCTGGCGAAAAATATGGCTTGCAACCGATGGCGCGGATTCTGTCCAGCGCGGCAAGTGGTGTCGAGCCGGCAGTGATGGGTGAGGGGCCTATTGAGGCCATCAAAAAGGCCGTGAAGCGTGCCAACCTGACGCTGGATGATATGGACATCATTGAAATCAATGAAGCCTTCGCATCTCAGGTACTGGGCTGCCTGAAAGGTTTGAATGTGTCCTTTGACGATCCGCGAGTAAACCCGAACGGGGGTGCTATTGCTGTGGGCCATCCCTTGGGAGCGTCTGGGGCGCGTTTGGCATTGTCCACGGCTCGAGAGTTGCAGCGCCGTAGTAAACGTTATGCCGTGATCAGCCTGTGTATCGGCGTAGGCCAAGGCTTGGCAATTGTTATTGAGCGTGTTTAACACGGTTGAATTTGAACCTTTCATAGCAGGAAGAGCATATGAAGATCCTTGTAGCGGTTAAACGCGTGATCGATTACAACGTCAAAATTCGTGTTAAAGCGGACAACTCTGACGTTGATCTGACCAATGTGAAAATGGCGATGAATCCATTCTGCGAAATCGCAGTGGAAGAAGCGGTTCGTCTGAAAGAGAAAGGTATCGCGACTGAAATCGTTGTTGTATCGGTTGGCCCTAAAGAGGCTCAGGAGCAACTGCGTACGGCACTGGCACTGGGTGCCGATCGTGCGATTCAGATTGAGACTGACGAAAAAGTAGACTCGCTGGGCGTTGCCAAACTGCTGGCCAAGTTGGTGGAAGAAGAGCAGCCAGGTCTGGTTGTTCTGGGTAAACAGTCTATTGATTCTGATAACAACCAGACAGGTCAGATGCTGGGGGCACTGACTGGCATGCCTCAGGGTACTTTCGCGTCTGAAGTGGTTGTTGATGGTGAAAAAGTGAATGTAACCCGTGAAATCGATGGCGGTCTGCAGACTGTTGCGCTGACCCTGCCAGCGATTGTGACCACCGACCTGCGTCTGAACGAGCCGCGTTATGCTTCTCTGCCAAATATCATGAAAGCTAAGCGTAAACCGCTGGATGTTAAGACCCCTACTGATCTGGGTGTTGATGTGGCGTCTAAAGTAAAGACCCTGAAAGTTGAGCCGCCTGCAGAGCGTAGTGCAGGTATCAAAGTGGGCAGCGTAGACGAGCTGGTAGAAAAACTGAAAAACGAAGCGAAGGTGATCTGATCATGAGTATCTTAGTTGTAGCTGATCACAACAATGCCGCTCTGGTTGGTGCGACTGCAAACACAGTTGCAGCTGCACAGCAGATCGATGGCGATATTACTGTACTGGTTGCAGGCAGCAACTGTGGTACGGCGGCTGAAGAAGCTGCAAAACTGAGCGGCGTTGCAAAAGTTGTTGTTGCTGACAACGCTGCTTATGAGCACCTGCTGGCTGAAAACGTATCGCTGCTGATAGCAGAATTGGGTAAAGACTTTTCTCACATCTTGGCACCTGCGACTTCTAACGGCAAAAACATCATGCCTCGCGTTGCAGCGCTGCTAGATGTTGCTCAGATCTCTGACATCGTCGCGGTTGAGTCTGCTGATACCTTTAAGCGTCCTATCTACGCAGGTAACGCGATCGCTACTGTTCAGTCTGAAGATGCGATCAAAGTGATCACTGTCCGTGGTACTGGTTTTGATGCGGTTGCAACTGACGGTTCTGCTTCGGTTGAGTCTCTGGATAACACACAGGATGCCGGCAAGTCTGCATTCGTTGGTGAAGAGCTGGCGAAATCTGACCGTCCTGAGCTGACTGCAGCAAAAGTTGTGATCTCCGGTGGTCGCGGTATGGGCAATGGTGAAAACTTCGAGCTGCTGAACAAGGTTGCTGACAAGCTGGGTGCAGCAGTTGGTGCATCCCGTGCAGCTGTTGATGCTGGTTTTGTACCAAATGATATGCAGGTGGGTCAGACTGGTAAGATCGTGGCACCTGAACTGTATATTGCAGTTGGTATCTCCGGTGC